>CAXBFD010000073.1:0-32501 GCA_963974925.1 uncultured bacterium
GGAATTAAAATCGAACTTTCCGGTCGATTGGGTGGAGCTGAAATGTCACGGCGTGAAAAAGCCAGCCGTGGCTCAATTCCACTCTCGACTTTGCAACGACATGTTGACTACGGATTCCGCGAGGCACACACCACCTTCGGAGTTATCGGAGTGAAAGTTTGGATTGACCTTGGTGATTATTCAGATGAGGAGAATCGCGATGGCGCTAATGCCAAAGCGGGTCAAGCACCGCAAAAGCCAAAGAGGACGCATAAAAGGTAATGCGACACGTGGTAACACTGTTGCCTTTGGTGAATGGGGCTTACAATCTCTGGACCCTGGGCACATAACAGCACAAACCATTGAAGCATGCCGGATTGCAGCGACACAATATGTTCGAGGTGAAGGTAAACTTTATATCCGCATCTTTCCTCAGAAGTCGGTTACATCCCGTCCTCTGGAAACCCGAATGGGTAAAGGAAAAGGGGAGCCGGATCACTGGGTGGCCGTCATCAAGCCGGGAACTGTGTTGTTCGAGTTAGCAGGGGTTTCACACGAAGCGGCCAAACGCTGTTTCGCACGTGTAGCACACAAGTTGCCAGTGAATGTACGGTTGGTCGAACGTCGACCCTCCATCTGATCTGGTTCAAACATAAGTTAATGACTTTTTTATCACTTTAGTTCTGACTGCTTTGTTCGGCCAGGCTAAAAAACAATCATTGGGTTTTACTGATGACCAAAGCGAGTGAATTACGCGAGATGAATGACGAGCAATTGTCATTTGCTCTGCAGGAAACACAAAAAGAGTTGTTTCAGTTGCGATTTCAAGCGGCAACTGAAAGGCTTGATGCACCGAGTAATATTAAGCGGTTAAGACGTGAGATTGCTCGTATTCAGACACTCCGTCGTGAACGTGAATTAAGTCAGACAAAGAATGCTTAATATCAGGCTCGTTGAGGTAAGAAAATGCGAAAAATAATGACGGGCACCGTAGCCAGTGCCAAAATGGATAAAACATTACGAGTCGAAATTCAACGACGATATCGTCATCCCATGTACGGGAAGATTATTCGTGGACGAACCGTGTGTCACGTTCATGATGAAAAAAATGAAGCACAGGAAGGGGACACTGTCGAGATTATCGAAAGTCGTCCGCGTTCTAAAACAAAACGTTGGGATCTGATCCGAATTGTACAGAAGAAGCAAGACTAGAATCTTTTCTGACTGCGATTGGGTCTCTTTAAAGTTGTAACAAAGATTAGGTTTACCTCATCTTTAGGTTGATAAGGAACAGGCAAAGCCATGATTCAGATGCAAACCGATCTGGATGTATGTGATAATTCGGGAGCCAAAGTCGCCCGCTGCATTAAAGTGCTGGGTGGTACGGGGCGTCGAACTGCTGCAGTAGGCGACGTGATTGTCGTCAGTATTCAGAAGACGCTGGCCGGCAGTAATATCAAAAAGGGTCAGGTATTACGTGGCGTGATTGTACGTACAAAGTATCCTTGTCGCCGCGACGATGGTAGCTATGTGAGATTTGACAGTAATGCAATGGTTCTCATTGATGGGGATGGAAATCCCCGGGGAACACGTATATTTGGCGCCGTTGCCCGAGAACTTCGGGATCGCCGCTATATGAAAATTATTAGCCTGGCAAACGAGGTGGTCTGAGCAATGAAGATACGACGTGGCGATTCAGTAATCGTGATCACCGGAGCAGATGCAGGCGATACACCCAGGCGTGTGCTGAAGGTTGTCGATGGTGGTAAAAAATTGACAGTGGAAGCTGTGAATCGTGTATTCAAACACGTGAAACGCGGGCATCCCAAGAGTCCTCAAGGGGGACGACTGGAAGTGGAAATGCCGATCGATGCTTCCAACGTGCAATTTTACTGCGAAGCATGCAACTCAAAGACACGCATTGGTTACCGTTATACCGATGATGGAAGTAAAGAACGATTCTGCAGATCCTGTAGTGCTTCCGTAGGTACGATCAGTCCTGCAAAAGCGAAATATCAGAAACAATAATCAGATTTTGTAGTTTTCAGTAAGGAAGATTGTTCCGGGGTCCGGTCAATCTGAATCAAGGCTATGGCAATACCAACATTATTAAAACAATATCGTGAAGAAATTGTTCCTGTCCTGAAAGAGAAGTTAGGGCGAACCAATGTGCATTCGCTGCCACAAATTGAAAAAGTGGTAGTCAGCATGGGGATTGGTGCTGCCAGCCAGGATCGGAAGCGACTCACGGAAGCAACGGACCATCTGACACAGTTGGCCGGTCAAAAAGCCCAGATCACACGAGCTCGTAAATCTGTGGCTGGTTTCAAGCTGCGTGAAGGCCAGGAAATTGGTTGCCGCGTGACACTGCGTGGAACCCGGATGTACGAATTTCTGGACCGCCTGATTTCACTTGCCTTGCCTCGTGTTCGCGACTTTCGGGGAATTAACCCCAAAGGTTTCGATGGTGCGGGTAATTACAGCCTGGGTTTGAATGAACAATCCGTGTTCCTGGAAATTGATCCGGATTCCGTGCATTATACACAGGGTATGAATATAACTATTGTGACCAGTGCTCCCAACAATGCAGAAGGACTTCTGCTGTTGACCGAGTTCGGCATGCCGTTTCGCAAATAGCCGACTGACTGGTCGCGAGACTCATTTAATACAAACCATAAATAAGTAGATTGTCGGAGAATAACAGTGAGGGTAGCCAGCTAATGATGACAGACCCTATTGCAGATATGCTGACACGAATTCGTAATGCACTGCAGATTGAACGGCCTTTTGTAGATATTCCTGCTTCCAAAATCAAGCAGTCCATTGCGGGTGCTTTACAGCGGGAAGGATTTATCTGGGACTTTGAGGTCATTGAAAACAGTCCTCAAAACATCCTGCGGGTGAACCTGAAATACGGTCCCAATGGGGAACGCGTTATTCAGAAGATCGTTCGCGAGAGTACACCCGGTCGTCGTTCTTATCAGGATTTACGATCAATGCCGGAAGTGCTGCAGGGATTGGGAATCAGTATTCTCTCTACCAGCAAAGGCGTGCTCAGCAATCGTGAAGCAAAAAAAGAAGGCGTGGGCGGCGAGTTACTTTGTACCATCTGGTAATATTGAAGTGTATACAGGCTGACTCGAAAGAGCTGCAGCGTTTTTATTTAACTGGAATTTGAACTTATGTCTCGAATCGGTAAAAAACCAGTTCCCGTTCCCAGCGGAGTGGAAGTGAAAGTTGATGGCAAATCGTTTTCTGTCAAAGGAAAACATGGTGAGCTGTCCTTTGCATTCCACCCTTCTATGACGGTTGAATTTGATTCGGAAGCCAATGTCGTTAATGTGGTCCGGCCCGATGATGCCCGCCAGAGTCGTGCGTTGCACGGCCTGACTCGTGCATTGATTGCCAATATGGTCCAGGGCGTGAATGAGCCGTTTACGAAAAAACTGGAAATTCAGGGCGTTGGTTATCAAGCCACTTTGAATGGTCAAAAGTTGAGCCTGCAGGTCGGATTTGCCAATACCATCGTTCTCGATGTTCCGGAAGGGGTGAGTTGCGTACTGCCTAACAATACCAGGATTCATCTGAGCGGGGCAGACAAACACGCGGTGGGTCAGTTTGCAGCGAATATTCGTAGCGTCCGTCCTCCTGAACCTTACAAAGGTAAGGGGATTCGTTATGAAGGTGAATATGTACGGCGTAAAGCTGGTAAGGCCTTTGCGAAGTAAGTGTTTGGCACTGCTTAATTCAGGCAGTCTGATAACGGGCTGTCTGGCGGGCTGAACTGTTTTTTAAAAGATGACGGTGAAATGAAATTACAAAAAACCCTGAAAAAGCAGAAGAAACGACGTTCGTTCCGTATTCGTAACGTGGTGCGAAACGCCGGTCGTTATCGCTTATCTGTTTATCGAAGCAACAATCATATCTACGCCCAGCTGATCGACGATACGGCTGGTGTGACACTGGTCTCGGCCAGCACGAAAGACAAAAGTCTTGCCGGCGAAATCGAAAACGGCGGTAACATTGCCGCTGCCGAGAAGGTGGGGAAATTGATTGGGGAACGGGCCATTGCCAAGGGGATTAAAGAAGTCGCCTTCGATCGTGGACCTTTTCGATATCACGGGCGAGTTGCTGCCCTGGCTGATTCAGCCCGGCAAGCAGGATTAGATTTTTAATAGAGATATCCCTCAATACGGGTTGGAGAAGATACCGTGTCAAAAGATGGTTCGAAGCAAACGCCAGAAACAGTTATTCAAATCCGCCGCTGTGCCTGTGTGGTCAAGGGGGGGCGTCGATTCAGTTTTACGGCTCTGGTTGTTGTCGGAGACAAAGCGGGTCGTGTTGGCTGGGGATATGGTAAAGCCATCGAAGTGCCTCTGGCAGTCGATAAAGCCGTCAAGCAGGCGAACCGCAGCATGGTTCCCGTGCAGGTGATCAATCAAACCGTACCGCACGAAGTCGTGGGTCGTTTTGGTTCGGCCAGAATTCTGCTGCTGCCGGCTCCTCCTGGTACTGGGATTATCGCCGGTGCTGGTGTGCGTGCTGTGGTTGAAGCAGCCGGCATTACAGATATTTATACAAAGAGTCGTGGTTCAAAGAATCCAATCAATGTTGTGAAGGCCACTATCGATGGACTCTCAAAATTGCGAACCCGGGATGATGTTGCTCGTTTGAGAGGAGTTGAAGTCTAATGATTATTGATGATGTCCATCGCGGTATACAGAAACATAAAAAACGCAAACGCGTTGGTCGTGGTCCGGGCTCAGGCCATGGCAAAACTTCCAGCCGTGGTGAAAACGGTTACGGCAGCCGTTCGGGTTCTTCTCGACGCACAAGCTTTGAAGGGGGACAGACTCCCCTCGCCATGCGGGTCGCCAAGCGTGGATTTAACAATAAACAGTTCGCCAAGAAAATCGCAGTCGTGAATGTCGCTGCTTTGGAACTGGCGTTTGAAAACGGTGATGAAATCACCCCGGAAACCCTGGCTGCCAAAGGTCTGGCAAAAGGGCGTTTCGATCAAGTAAAGATTTTAGGTAATGGCGATCTCAGCAAAAAGTTGTCTGTGACCGCACATTTGTTTTCCCAGTCAGCTGAAACGAAGATTCAGGCTGCCGGGGGTTCTGTCAGTCAGATTCTGTCATAAGTGTGATATTCAAGGACTTGATTTCAGCAGTTAGCTGTAAGATTCGAACTTTCTCTGTCAGGCCATTTCACCTGACAATAATTTTAGTGAAGCTTCTGCTGAGTTATGACACAAAGGACCGCTACCCATGCTCGGTAAATTATTAGTACTTTTCAAAATTCCCGAGCTACGCAATAAAATCCTGCTGACTCTGGGACTTTTGGCAATCTACCGGATGGGGTTCTGGATCGCGCTGCCTTTTGTGAATCAGGCACAGCTTGCGGAAACACTGAAAGATCTGTCTACCCAGTCAGGTGGTCTGGGGCAGGTCATGCAGGTGATCTCCCTGTTCTCCGCTTCCAATATCGGCCAGAGCACGATCTTTGGCCTGGGCATCATGCCTTATATCTCTGCCTCCATTATCTTTCAGTTGATGGGTACGGTTTACCCTCCCCTGGAACGCCTTCAGAAAGAAGGTGAAGCGGGCCGAAAGAAAATCAATGAATATACACGGTACGCGACCGTCATCATTTGTCTGGTTCAGAGTTATTTCTGGATTCGTACGCTCTCCGGCGGTTTCGGGTCTGGAACCAGCCTGATTTTAAGCGGCTATGACGGCTTTTATTATCAGATGGTCGCGACGATCACCATGACCGCGGGCACCGTGTTTCTGATGTGGATCGGCGAACAGATCGATGCCTACGGCATTGGAAACGGAATCAGCCTGCTGATTATGGCGGGGATTCTGGCCAGAATGCCTCAGGCAGGCTGGAGCCTGATTGAACCCGCATTCGAAAAAGGAATTGCTTTAGGAACGGATACCGGTATTGACCGGTTACTGATACTGGCACTGGTGTTTGTCTTTGTGGTGGTCTGGGTGATTGCGATTACGCAGGGACAAAGACGGATTCCGATTCAAAGTGCCAAACACGTGCGTGGCAGACGGGTTTCAGGGGGACAGCGTCAGTCGCTTCCTTTAAGAGTCAACCAGGCGGGAGTGATGCCCATCATTTTTGCATCCAGCCTGCTGATGTTCCCTTACTTTCTGTTTCACGCTCTCAGCCAATACATGACTGATTCCGCGTTTCTGTCGATGCTGGACGAAGCGTTCCAGCCGATGAGTCGTGGTTTTGTTTACACCATGTCCTACGTGGTACTGATTTACTTCTTCTGTTATTTCTGGACGGCGATTACATTCAACCCGAAAGACATGGCGGAAAACCTGAAAGATTACGGTTCTTTTATTCCCGGCTATCGGCCTGGGGCCAGAACTGCCGCTTATCTGGAACAGGTCATGGTTCGCATCACCTATGTGGGTGCAGCGTTCCTGTCACTTGTGGCGATTATTCCGACTCTGGTTTCGACCTGGTTGGGGGTCGATTTTCTGGTGGCGAGTTTTTACGGTGGAACCGGTTTACTAATTGTCGTTTCCGTGGTGCTGGATCTGGTCAATAAAATTGACAGTCATCTGGTAATGCGGAACTATTCAGGACTACTTGACAGTGATCTTTAAACGATAAACTGGCGAGTCGTGGCGAAAATCATCAAAAAAGGGGTGTTTCGCTTGTCGATTGGCGTTTGAGCAGTTTATAATTTCCTGAATCACTCCGCTCCGGGTACTGTATACGTATGTTGCGGTATGGGGGCATGCTCATTTTACGAGCGCAATCAATGAAATTTACACGAGTTACACCAGACAGTGGTTTGATCGCTGTTTGATGTCTTCTCAAATATCGTGAACCAAAGTTATAGAGAAATCGTAGTACGATGAAAGTCCGAGCCAGTGTCAAGCGGATTTGTGAAAACTGTAAAGTCATCAGGCGGAAAGGGCGCGTGTATGTGATCTGCTCTTCTAACCCGCGCCATAAGCAACGACAAGGTTAATCGTCTCGAGTTGTGTTTTCATGATTTTATGTTTTCAGTTTTTACGTCCAGCGGAGTGAAATAAAATGCCTCGTATCCTCGGTGTTGATATTCCGAATGATAAACCTGTCTATGTTTCGTTGACCTATTTGTATGGCATCGGAAAAGTGACGGCCATAGATATCTGTCACAAGTTAAGCATCAATCCACAGTTAAAAGCAAAAGACCTGACTGATGACGAGTTGAGTCGGATTGTGAACCTGTTAGATACAGAATATTCCGTGGAAGGACAGTTGCGTCGCGCCGTCCAGCAGGACATTGCCCGATTACGCGATATTCAGTCATACCGTGGAATTCGTCATCGTCGCGGTCTTCCCGTTCGCGGACAGAATACACAGACCAATGCCCGTACCCGCAAAGGTGGTAAGAAAACCGTCGCCGGTAAAAAGGGTGTTAAAGACGCACGCTAATCAGTCTCAGCTGCCAGTCATCGCTGGCCTGTGGGTTGATCAGAGTCAAATGAATCAGAATTGGTCGTTACGAGTTTAGCGGCTGCGGTTATAAAATAGTCCAAATATAAGTTTCAGTTTCTGAGTCCCTTACGGCAGAAACATCAGGAGTTTCAGAGTGGCTAAAGTCAAACGAAAAAAAGTGAAACGTCACATCACAAAAGCGATTGCTTACATTAAAGCAACGTTTAACAACACCACTGTGACCGTGACCGATTTGAACGGCGACGTCCTCTGCTGGGCAACAGCGGGAACCTCCGGTTTCAAAGGAAGTCGCAAGAGCACACCTTTCGCCGCACAGCGTGCCGCTGAAACCTGTGCCGAAAAAGCGGCCAAGTTTGGTGTGAAAGAGATGGAAATTCGCGTCAAGGGACCAGGTTCCGGACGGGAAAGTGCCATCACTGGTTTACAGTCGGCCGGCATTACCATCCGCGCCATCGAAGATATTACCCCACTGCCACACAATGGCTGTCGACCACCGAAAAAACGAAGAGTCTGAATCGTCCACCGGCTTGTGACGATGTGATGCATTTGATGCGTACGCAGAAAGTGCAGGATTAAAAATAAACAAGATATATGGTTTGACTATCATATTCTTCTGGCTGTGTTCTTTGGAGATTAGTTCAATGCGAATCCGTTGGCGAGGACTGGAATTACCAAGCCGTGTCATCCCTGATCGGGAAACAATGACATCTACCTATGGTATGTTTGTGGCCGAACCATTTGAACGTGGATTCGGTGCAACCATTGCCAACAGTTTGCGACGCATTCTGCTTTCCAGTCTGGAAGGCAGTTCCGTGACACGCGTGAAAATTCAAGGTGTGCAGCACGAATTCTCAACGATTCCCGGCGTTGTGGAAGACATTACTGAAATCTGTCTCAACCTGAAGTCGCTGATTGTCAAAAACTCCAGCTCCACTTCCAAAACGCTTCGCATCGAAAAGCATGAACGCGGAGTCGTGACCGGCGCTGATGTCATCACCGACGACCAGGTTGATGTGATCAATAAAGATCTGGTCATTGCGACCATGACTGACGATGTTCCGCTTCACATGGAAATTACGGTTGAAAATGGCCGTGGATATTCTCCCGCTTCCGAACATGCACAGCATGATATGGAAGTCGGCGTGATTCCACTGGATGCGACCTTTTCTCCCGTGGTCCGCGTGCGTTACAAGATTGAAGACACACGCGTCGGTCAGCGAACAAACTACGACAAGCTGAATCTGGAAATCTGGACCAACGGAACCGTCAAACCGGACATGGCTCTGGTGGAAGCTTCCAAGATCCTGCGAAAGCACCTCAATCCCTTTATTACCTATCGGGAACCCGGTCCGGAAATGCCACCGGAAGGCGGACTCAAAGGCATGCTGGATACGACCGGTTATGCACCCATCGATCTGGAGCTGGAAGAAAAACTGAACCAGAGTCTGGCCGAGCTGAATCTCTCAGTACGTGCGACCAACTGCCTCGAATCAGAAGGCATCAATACTGTCCGCGATCTGGTTGGCAAGTCGGAAGATCATTTATTACATGTGCGTAATTTCGGGGAAACCACTCTGGTGGAAGTGCGCGAACGACTGAGTCAGATCGGTCTGCGGCTGGGAATGAAGATTCCTAACTCCTCATCGCAAACGCGTTAATCTTGATTGATTTCCGCACGGTTAGAATACAATCAACGAGTAATTTTACTCTTAGCAATCAGAAGAATTCAGAGTTAAGTCATGCGACATAGAATGAGAGGCCGAAAACTTGGCCGCAACGCATCACACCGTAAAGCCATGTTCAAGAATATGGCCGTGAGCCTCATTAAGACGGTCCGGATTGATGAGGATGCAGAAAATGCTCCCAAGGTTCCCGGCCGGATTACGACGACCGTTCCCAAGGCCAAGGAACTTCGTCCGTTCATGGAAAAACTGATCACCATGGCAAAAAAGGCCAAGCCGCACACGGAAAACGCCGTTCAGTTTGGCACCACCGCTGAAAAAAATACGAGCGAGTGGAAAGCCTGGCGTGAATCTGAGCAGTGGAACAAGTGGAACCAGGCTCTGGCTCCCGCATTGAGTTTCCGTCGACGGGCGTTTGCTGAACTGCGTGATAACGAAGCGGTCGACATTCTGTTTGATGAACTTGCCGATCGATTCGAAGAACGTACCGGCGGTTACACCCGCATTGTCCGATTGGCCACCGTTCGTCTGGGTGATGCCGGCGCGCAGGCGATCATCGAATTTGTGGGCGAACGCGATCGCGTGAAACCGAAGAAACGCAGTGCGACACTCGATTCCAGTGCTCCCGCAGCCACCGAAGAAGAAGTCGTTGAAGACGCTGCCGAAAGCGAAGTCGCAGAATCGCAAGCTGAATCGACAGAAGCCGGGGATACGGAAACAGAAGAAAAAGAGGCTTAAGCCCCGAGGTGGAATTCGGGCTATCCTGAATCAGGTGTTGCCGCTAATATTTACAAGCTAAGAGTATTTCAGGATTATGAAATGCTCTTAGCTTTTTTTACGGCTTGTGATTTTGATCAGGGATTCGGGTTGGCATTGATCTGAAGTGGTAGCGGAACTACGGTCTGGTTCATCAGAGCTGCGTTCGCACAGTCAGAGTCGATCCAAACTGTTCTGAAGACGCTACGTTAAATCTGGATACAGGCTGGCACAGCATGTCAATGAATACGCCTTTTAACTTCAGTCACGCGATGTATGATCTGTGTCGTGACATCTCACGTCGGCTGCCGGAATTCCAGCACGTGGACATGGACCGGATCGCGGTTGCTTTCGCACAAGCCCGCCGCAATGTGCCTTATGGCATGCAGGCCAAGTTAACGCCGCTCCGTTTTGAGCAGGGCGCCCTGCAGACAACACGTTACGGCCGCAAATGGACCGTCCAGCGAATCTACCAGGATCAGCGGGAGATGTTGTATATCCTGACATTTTACCTGCCCCGTTTTCTGAATCATTCGCTCCGGGAAAAACTGATCACCGTCGTACACGAACTGTATCACATCAGCCCGGCCTTTGACGGCGATATCCGCCGCCTGGATGGACACTACCACGTGCACTCACACAGCCAGAAAGAATACGACGCACACATGGCGGTCCTGGTCGATCAGTATCTGAAACTCAATCCGCCAGAGGCACTCTTTTCCTTTCTAAAGTGCCGCTTCTCCACGCTGCAGAAAAAACACGGCGGCGTCGTCGGCCTGCAGGTGCCGATTCCGAAACTGATCCCCGTGGAAGAATCACGCAGCGCTTGATGCTCTCTGAATGAAAATAGGGTCATTTCTCCCGGCTTTTTCTTTTTCTGGTTGACGGTCGACCGTCGACTGTGTAGTCTGGGGGGATGAAAACTCAAACGACTCTGAAGACGAAAACCGAAGTTCCGTTTCGCAAGATTCAAAAGCAATCCGTAACGGATGATGTGGAAAGTCAGTTGCGCGCTGCGATTTTATCGGGGGCTTTGGCGCCGGGGGAATCGCTGGCGGAAGCCCGTCTCGGGGCGCAGCTGGGGGTGAGTCGGGCTTCGATTCGCCAGGCCAAGTTTCAATTAATGAATGAAGGGCTGCTGGAATTTGACGATCGCGGTACGGCGACGGTTCGCAGTCTGACGCTGTCGGATGCGCATGAAATCGTGGAGTTTCGACAGGTGCTCGAGCTGGCGGCCATCAGGCTGGCTTGTACGCGTCTGACGAACGACACGATTGCGACCCTGGAAGAAAATATCCGTCAGACAGAACGGGAATCGAATCTGCTCAAGCTGACGTTTCTCGACATTGCCTTTCATGAAGCGATCATACACGCCTCCGGCAATTCGCGACTCGTCGCTGCGTGGCGTGTGTTGCGTCCTCAGTTGGAGTTGTGGCTGGCGGGAGTACACCGCCGACATAGTGACGTGACGGCCCGCACCGGGGAAGAGACAGTTGCCGGTCATCAATTATTACTGTCGGCTTTGAAAACGGGGGACCCGGATGTCGCGGGGAATGCGATGTCCGAGCACACCTCTTCGTTACAGAACTGGCTTGTACTCGAAACAGAACGGGAAGCCGAGGCTTGACTGCGACGCACTTAGAGGGGGATTCCATCATTACCGAATCAGAGATGAAGCGATCCATGAGAAACGAAGTCTGTTCGACATATTCTGCCGGTCTTCTCAGTGCCAGGATTTTGTGGTTGGTCTGCGCTTGTCTGCTGACTCTACTTTCCGACTTCCCGGTTTGTGAGAGGATCTTTGCGGATGACCGTGCTGCGCTGGCGTTATTCGAAAATGAAGTGCGGCCGTTGTTGATTGAACATTGTATCTCATGTCATGGCCCACAGAAGTCAGAAGCCGGCCTCCGCCTGGATCAGGGCGCCACGATGCTCAAAGGCGGGGATACAGGTCCGGCGATCATTCCGGGGAAACCGGAAAGCAGTTTACTGATCCAGGCGCTCCACCACACCGATGGGTTGGAAATGCCGCCGGAAAAGCAGCTTGACGCCGGCAAAATCGCCGCGGTGACGCGCTGGGTCAAGGCGGGGGCAATCTGGCCGGAAGGGATAAAGCTGGGTACCGGACCCGAGTTGCGTGGCGGACCGATTACGGAACAAGAACGAAGTTTCTGGTCGTTCCAGCCAATTCAGGATCCTGCACCCCCGGCAGTCGAGGCGTCTTTGCCGGTTTCTAATGACATTGACCGGTTTATTCATGCGAAACTGATCAGGGAAAATCTGGCGATGTCTCGCGCGGCGGAGAAACGGACCTTACTGCGCCGGGCGACGTTTGACCTGACGGGACTGCCGCCAACGCAAGCGGAAATGCAGTCGTTTTTGAACGATGATTCGCCGCAAGCGTTTTCGAAAGTCGTTGACCGTTTGCTGCAGAGCAGATCGTACGGAGAACGCTGGGGGCGGCACTGGCTGGATGTCGTGCGTTATGCCGACACAGCCGGGGAGACCGCTGATTACCCGGCACCGCTGGCTTATCAATATCGTAACTGGGTGATTGATTCCATTCATCAGGATATGCCTTATGACGAATTTGTGCGTCAGCAGATCGCCGGCGATATTCTGGCACGGCAGCAGCTCAAACCATCAGACAAACGGCTGTCGGCAGAGGATGAAGCGCGCTATCAAAAAATGCATGTCGCGACCGGCTTCATCGCCATCTCGCGACGGTTTGGTTTTGATGTGGAGAATTATCATCATCTCACGATTCAGGATACGCTGGATACAATCGGGCAGGCTGTGCTGGGTTTGACGCTCGGCTGTGCCCGCTGTCACGATCACAAGTATGACCCGATTAATATGTCGGACTACTATGCCTGGTATGGGATTTTCAACAGCAGCCGTTATTCGTTTCCCGGTTCCGAGGAGAAGAAACGACCTTACGATACATTCTCGGCGCTCTCACCTCCATTAGAGGCGGAGAAGAAATCGAAGTTCGAGGCTCAACTGGCCGTGTATGAGAAAGAGCTCGCCGAAAAAGCAGCAGCGTTGAAGGGACTGGACGATCAGATCAGCGCGGTTTTACCGTCGAATGAATTCTGTGGTTTTGAGAAAGAGCTGCTCGGCGGATCTCCCATGAAGCCTTATAGATCAGTTGCCTCTGCGACGATTTCCGCAGCAGCCCAAAGTCCTTATGTCAATGTATTTCCGGTGGGGACGCGGGGCATCGCTTTTCCCGGTGATGCGCAAAATAATGCGATTGTCCGCACGCTGCCGACGACTCACACGCCCGACACTGCACCTGTGTTGTATTTCAATCTGGATTTTCGCAATACCGGCATCGCCGGCGAGGGCAATGGTGCATATCGCATCTATCTGGGGCAGGGGCCCGGTCATTCGGCAGCGATCGAAATCGGAGTGAGCGCCAACACGTTTTTCGTCAAAAATGGAGACAAATACGAGCCGCTGTGCGAGGTGAAACTGGGACAGTGGTGTAATCTGTGGGTCAAGCTAGATTTGCAGAAGAAAATCTATTCCGGCGTGTTCACGGGCACTGGTCATTCTGTTGCCTTTGAAGGAAAAGCGTTCACTGCCGGCTGGAGCGGCGTGATTGACACGACGTTTGTGGATAAGTATGGGCCGGGTTCGGGGGCAACGCCGGCGCATGAGATTGATAATCTTGCCGTCAGTGTGCAGCCGCTGTTGCACGCTGAGGAATCGATCGAGAATGCCGGCTTGCTTGCGGCGGAAATACGCAAGCTGTCCGAAACACTGCAGCACCGCGGGGAACTGAAGCAGACTCTGGACAAGTTGACTGCAACGCGGGATGTCTTCAAACAGGCCGGACCGTTCTCGGATGAAGATCAGTATTATGGGGCCATTGACGGTGATCAACCGGCTGATGCCAAAATTCATCTTCGCGGAAATGAGACAAAGCTCGGAGAGGTTGCGGTACGACGAAATCTGGAGATCCTGGGCAGTGATCGACTTCCGTCTGCTGTCGGCAGTGGTCGCTTGCAACTCGCGGAATGGCTGACGGCAGAGGAGAATCCGCTGTTTGCGCGGGTGATGGTGAATCGCATCTGGCAGCAGCACTTCGGGCGCGGTCTGGTGGGAAGCGAAAACGATTTTGGTAATCGAGGTGAGTTACCTACGCATCCGGAACTGCTCGACTGGCTGGCGACACGATTTAAACAGAGTGGATGGTCGATCAAGGCCCTGCATCGACTGATGATGAATAGTGCCGCGTATCAGCAGTCGAGCGACTTTGATGCCGTGGCAGCCGAGCGCGATCCGGACGCGCGTTTTCTCTGGCGTTTCAATCGTCGTCGGCTGAGTGCCGAAGAGATTCGGGATGCGATGCTGCTGGTGAGCGGGAATCTGGATCCGACGCCCGGGGGCGCGCATCCGTTTCCGCCGGTCGAAACCTGGGGGTTTTCACAGCACGCCCCTTTTTATGCCGTGTATCCGACGAACCGCCGCAGTGTCTATTTAATGCAGCAGCGACTGAAGCGGCATCCGTTCCTGGCACTCTTTGATGGAGCAGACACGAATGTCAGTACCGCACGACGTGAATTGACCACCGTGCCTACGCAGGCCCTGTATCTGATGAACAGTCCGTTCGTGCATCAGCAGGCGGAGATTCTGGCTCGGAAACTGATCGAAGCGACCAGCGATCCGCGAACCCGCATGGAACTGGCCTGGCAGACATCGGTGGGCCGTGCGCCGACGGCGGAGCAGTTCGCTGAAAATAGCGAGTTTATCAAAGGTTACACGGCCGCATTGGATGAGAGTGGCGTTGCAGTCGAGGCACGCGAGTTGATGGTGTGGAGCGCCTTCGCGAGAACCTTATTAACGTGCAATGAATTTTTGTTTGTAGATTAACGGACAGGTTTTCATTTGTGAAATCCAGTAGAAGGTGTGAGTCATGACGGACAGGACAGCAGCATCATTGCGGAATGCATTACCGGCGCGGCGGGAATTCCTGCAGCGTTTTGCCGGCGGTTTCGGTGCGTTGGCGTTGAGTTCTATGCTGGCAGAGGAGACGTCAGCAGCGGAGGGCGAATCCAATCCGTTGGCGCCGAAGCAACCGCATCATCCGCCGAAAGCGAAGCGTGTGATCTTCCTGTATATGACGGGGGGCGTTTCGCACGTGGATTCGTTTGATCATAAGCCGGAACTGATCGCGAACCACGGCAAGAAAATTACCGTCGATAACTGGCAGGGGAAGGTCGGTGAATTTACCCGTTACCTTAAGAAACCCAACTGGGAGTTTCGGCCGGGGGGTGAGAGCGGCGTACAGATCAGTGATCTGTTCCCGCATGTTCGTGGTGTGGTCGATGACTTATGTGTGATCCGATCGATGAAGTCGGATCATACGAATCATTATGAAAGTACGCTGGGCATGCATTGCGGTTCATGGACGTTCGCGCGGCCGAGCATCGGGTCGTGGGTCAGTTACGGTTTGGGAACCGTCAACCGGAACCTGCCTTCGTTCGTGGTGGTGGCACCGCAGGCGCCTTATGCGGGCGCGCAAACCTGGGGGAGCGATTTTCTGCCAGGCTCACATCAGGGAACACAAATGATTCCCGGCGATGACCCGATTCCCAACATTCGCCGTCAGGTCGCGACATCGAAGTTACAGGAACTGGAACTGGAACACCTGGCCAAAGCAAACCGGGAACATCTGGCACAGCGTCCGGCTGACAACGCGCTCGAAGCAAGAATCCGTTCGTTCGAAACCGCGTTTGGTATGCAGCGCGAGGCACCGGAGGCGTTGGACCTGTCGGGGGAGACGGAAGCGACGTTGAAGATGTACGGGCTGTCTGCAGGACAAAAAACGGGTTTCGGCTGGCAGTGTCTGGTGGCACGCCGGCTGGCCGAACGGGGTGTGCGGTTTATCGAACTGATTGATGTAGGTTCGTCGAATAACTGGGACGCGCATGGCGATATGGCAACGCATGCGCCGTTAGCGCAAAACGTGGATCAGCCGATCGCCGCCTTGATCACGGATCTCAAACAACGGGGAATGCTGGACGACACGCTTGTTGTCTGGACTACGGAATTCGGACGGACCCCCTATCATGAAAAGGCCGACCATGCAGGACGCGAACACCATCATCAGGTTTTTTCGTCCTGGCTCGCCGGCGGTGGCATTAAAGGGGGGATGGCTTACGGAGCCTCGGACGAGTTGGGAATTGACGTGGGGCAAAACCGCGTGCATGTGCATGATTTCCATGCGACGATTCTGCATCAGCTGGGAATCGACCACGAACGGCTCACATTTCGGCACGCCGGCCGCGACTATCGGCTGACTGACGTGCACGGCAACGTGGTGCAGGAAATAATAGGATGAGCCGCTAATGTATTTTTGAAGCGGATATTCGATCAGAAAAAATTTCTAAACAATTTATCATTGCTCATTTCAAAAAGAAATATCCCATCTGAAAGTAAAAATCTGGTGAGTATTAAGTACCCGAACAAATTTTCGAAGTCAATTTCCAAAATCCAGTAGTTGGGTTTCTTCCTTCGTCATTATCTAATTGAGCTTGTTCATCCAATTTCTTGGCTCGCTTGGCAGCTTCCTTATATCCTGAATCAAGATCTGTATAGTTCACATGTTTGTCATAGTTAGGGATATGTTGTTTCATCATATCCTGCATCTCATGTCGGTGCCGCATTCCTGGTTGTTCAGCAAAATGAGGCCACAGCCAAAGTTCAATACAGGGATTAGAAATCGCAAGTTTAATATCATTTGCTTGAGCCATTTGTTTCGCGTCTGGGATATTTGGGTGTTCGTCAATGTCGAAGTCACACCAGACTTCGTCAAATAGAAGGTTGTCATCTTTTTCTCGACGAGCTTTCGTTATAGCTTCTTTCTTACGGTCTTTTGCATATTCAACAATCGTTTTTGGAACACCTGCATCACCGACTACTTCCACCCGAACTCTTGGGTTCCTTGTTTGGGATATGAGTCCATTTAGATATTCAGGTTCGGTTACCATGCCTTCGGTTACGACTAGGATCAACGGCTTTGTTTCTTTAAAAGATTCGCGTCTGGCTGGTCGACGAGTTTGATATCTTCTTTTTTGTGACATCAAAAATTACTCCGGTATTTGTGTGATGTCAGCCAAAAATGGAATAGCTCCATATCTTCCCTGCAGGTATCCTCGTTCCAGATTTTCTGCCTTGCGAGGTTTATAATCCGTTAATGGGTAGAGCTGTGATGCACCCTCTTTATTCTTCTCGGTAAACCAAATCTGATCACGTCGGAGTGGTGGCGCGCCAAGGGTTGTTCCCAACAGATTTGTGTCATGCGTCGTAAACAAAATCTGTGCATTTCTCGGATTTGATTCGGGAGAGTTAAATAAATTCAGGATCGCCAATCCCAGTAAAGGGTGAAGGCTGGATTCCAATTCATCAATTAAGAAAAGTCCTCCGGAGTTTAAAACGTGGAAAACTAAAGGCGCCATTTGATAAAATGTTTTTGTGCCGGCTGACTCCTCGCTCAATTCCAGCCACGAGTTATCATCACCTGCTTGGTGTTGTAAAAGAAGTTGCTGTCGCTGAAATAATCGACCTCTATGTTCTTCCTCAGCATCAATCGTTTTTATATCGACTATACCAAGATCTGACAATTTAAGTAATTGCCGTATTTGTTCGATCAATTTATCATCGTTATCGACTAATTCTGGAAAGAGAGTACGCTGGACTAGTCCCGAGCTGAAGAGTTTTTTTGATGCAATACGTCGAGTCCAAAAAGGGTATCTACTTTCTGGTGTATTCATAGTTAGAATTCTTCGAAACCAACTGTAAATTGGAATAAGCTGTTTATGGCTTTGCTGAACTGCTGTTGACAGGAAAAGCGAATTTGAACGAGTGACTTCTTCGGCTGCTTCGTTAGGGCCTTTTAGTTTCTCACTATATTTGTAAACATCACCATCCCGTTCAAACCAGATTTGTTTATGATTATTTGGCCAGGCGAAGAGCCACTCCTCTAACACAACCTCGTCATCGACAACAAACCCATACACATATTTTGTCCCTTCAATCAGGAAAGTAGTTTCAAACATTGAAGGAGCGTTACGTTTGTCACCCCATGCAAATGGAGTTCGAGGAATACCGCCTTCGGGCTCCCATTCACGGTGCGAATAAATGACGGCTTCTCGCATGAAGGCAAGGGCTGTAAGGACATTACTTTTCCCACTGGCATTTGCACCGTAGATTACGGTTGCGGGAAGTAGTTTCGCATTATGCCCTGTTACATCGCGGGGACGTGTGTCGGTAGAATCTCCCACCCGTTGGACTTCAAGGGTTAATGCTTGTTCATCCCGCAGTGACCGGTAGTTTTCAACTCGAAATTCTATTAACATCGTATATCGCTTGAGTAAGAGTTTTTTCTCAGTATCGGTTAAACGGGGCTTTTCCGCAATTTTACTGCGCAAAGCCGAGTAAAAATGGAAAATATGTGTGGTTGGTTGATTGAATTCTGCAAAAAAAGCGATTTGTGTACATAGGTGTATATGACGGGCCTTTAATTAAAGGTGTGTCAGAGTATTAGCCACCGCGCATGCAAAAACCGATGATTCTTTCACCCGGTAAGAATCATCGGCTTTGCTGGTGGGCAGGTTGAGTATTGGTCGTCTTATTCAGATGGTGGTCCGGCACAACGGATCAGGTGGTCGTGGTCAATGTAAACCACTTCTTTTGTCTGATCGCTGTTTGAGAAAGGAACCGGCCAGTCTGATCGAATGGTTTTGTCGTAATACACGGTGCACTTATAGTGGCAGTGGTGTTGACGGGCAGGGCCGACCATGGGAAAGAAGCGGCATTCGCCGATGCGGTCCACGATGGGTTCCACAACCATGCGTACGTTGTTGCGTGTCGTTTCAGCCAGGAACCAGACGCCGCCCCCTGTTTTATCCGGCAGGGCACGAATGACTTCGTCAGGACTGGGAGGATCGAGGCAGAACAGGGGAGCGTGTTCGCCTTCCACAGGGTCCAGAATCGGAACCTTGGAATAGCGTTCTTCTTCCCAGTACGTGTCCTCAATCAATTGTGACCAGTAGGCGGTCACAGGGATTAAGGGAGTGGTACGCCAGAAAACTGAGCCGGCATATGTCACTTCTATAAACCCTTTAAGCAGCGTGCAGCCACTGGTATTCAGGGTAAATAAGCAGGCACAGCCCAAAAGCAAAGCACGGCGGAATTGCTTCCCGATTTTGAACATCCTTCTTCCTCCGGGTGATTTAAACGAAGTTGTTTAAGAGGAGAACTTCGTTATCAGTGTTAGTGAGCATCTGGCTCAGGTCAGGAAATATTCATGTTCTGTCATTAGGCTTCCTGCCTGTTTTCGTAAGAACATGATCCCATATTCTTCTTATCGGACTGTTGGTTCGATAATCTTGTAGGATTTTGACGATTTTGACGATTTAAAGGATAAAACGTCCGTAGTTTTATTTGGCTGGTCGCTGATTGCTTGTGGAAGCACTTCCGCGATTGAAAAAAGCCTTCCAGGAAAGAGGTCTTTCCGGAAGGCATTTTTCAGAGTCTGTTTTGAACGGTCATGATTACCAGTTTTTGGGATTCATGAACCACCACCAGCGTTCTGTGCGTGGTCTGAAGTTCAGTTTCCATGATCCGTCGTCCCATTCCAGCTGAGCTTCCCGCCATCCCAGTGGAACCTGAGGATAAGGGTAGAAAGGTCCGATGTAAGGGAAGGCACTCGCACTGTATTCGCTTGGATAAGAGACCTGTGCGTAGTTTGGATAGTTTGCATAAGTCGGCCAGGCCGTTTCTGGCAAGTGAGGACTGTTGTAGACATTGTTTGCAGGACCCATGCCAGGTTGTGGAGCCATACCCGGGTGACCCATGCCAGGGTGTCCCATGCCAGGGTGAGGAGCCATTCCGGGAGGTCCGGCCTGTCCCGGATGAGGGGCCTGGTAGTTCATGTAATTAGTAGGCTGAATCATCGAAGCTCGCTGTTGAGGAGCGGGCTGTAATACCTGCAGGCGATTATCGACCTGTTGTACTCCGGGAACACGTTGGGCAATTTGGGTTGCCATCTGTTGTTCCTGAGCGGTGCCGATGGCTCCCTGCAGTGTTGCAGTCCCATTTTTGAAGCGGATTTCCACGTCGTGAGCGGAAGCCAGGACAGGTCCCAGAGCTTTCGCAATCTGTTCCGCCATCTGCTGGTTATTGACTGCAGGGCCTCGAGAGGGGGAAGCCTGAGTTGCCGGAGCCTGATAGGCGATGGTTTGGACGTTTGAAGTCCGTTGATCAGCAGGTCGTTCAAATTGAGCCTGTTTGAGAGACCCATTCAGGAACGGATCCGTCCCGGAAACCTGTGTGATATCTCCCGGCTTGCGGAAAGGATTCATACCTGGTTTCTTAGGCTCCGCACCCAAAGTAGGCACCTGAGTTGTCTTAACTTCGGTGACTTCCAGACGGTTGTCAACGCGGGTTACCCCTTCGATTCTCGAAAGTAATCGGGTCGCCTGAGCTTTTTGTGCTGCGGTCGGAATTTTTCCCGAGAGTACAGCAACCCCTTTACTGAATTCGATTTCCATGTTGTAACCGGTCAGACGGGCTTGTCTCAGAGTGTCAGCGATTTCATTCGCGACCTTCTGATTGTTGGTAGTACTACCCGATACAGCGGTCGAACTTGACTGTTCTGATTTCTTACTTAAGAAATCGAAGGGTCCGGCCATTGTGATACCGGGAGTCACCGCCATGATCCCCAGCGTCAAGACCCACTTACGATACCGTTTCATGAACAACTCCGTTCCCAATTGAGTTTGTGTGTTTTCGTCCATTACATCAGAGCTATATCTATTCGTCAGATTTGCACGGTGTGTCATTCCTGCTGCGCAAACGAAACTATTAGATTGCTATCCTGATTGATCGGTCATCAAGGTCCGGTTAAATAAGTTATTCTGATTGTTTCGAAGAAATTGGTTAAATGTTCTTGGAAAAAAAAGGCGGAAAACGATGTAAGTGGTATATTTTAAACAGGATACGGCGAAAACGCTATTTCAGGGATCTTCCGAGATTTTGAAGTGGCCCGTGAAAAGCCTGCGAAAATGACTCACAATATTATATACATATGCTCTGTCGACGCTGCGGGCCGGAATCAGGAACCGGGGGCCGTGTTTCTCCCATGACGCCGAATTACGATCATTTTCAGCTTTGAAATACAAAAAAATGCCTTCTTCATCCACAGAGGGCTTCCGTGTCCGTAGTCATTACAGAAATGAAATGTTATGCTAGCCCTTCAGGGTATGCCCGAATCAACTAATCTCTAAAGTTCTATTTTACTAAAGAATAAACAATGGCTCGAAAGTCTCCCAGTCGTCTGGAAATGCGCCGTCAGGCCGAAGCCGCCGAATCGGTAGCGAAAACATCTCCTAAGAAAAAAGCAGCCACAAAACGGAAAAAGGCGACTCGCAAGAAAAAATCGGCCAAAGCAGAAGTCCGGCGGCGGTTGATGTGGGGCGTGTTTACCGGGAGCTTAAAGGAAGAATCTCGTTTTCCCTATGACCAGCGCGATGCTGCCGAAGAACGCATCGAACAGTTGCGACTCAAAAATGCGAAGAAATTGTACTTCATTCAGCCCATTAAAGAGCCCGTGGATGGTGAAGTTGCCGTGGCAAAAATTCCCGTCGACGAAGCAGACCTGGATGAAGAAACATTGCCTAAAGTCGACGATGAGGAAGCAGATGTCGTAGAAGAAGATGAAGTTGATGAGATCGACGAAATCGACGATTCAGACGACCTCGAAGAGGAAGAAGAAGAGGAAGAAGAAGATCTTGACTGAGTTCGAGTTCTCAGGCATCACAAAACAAATTAAAATGATCCCCATGATTCCGGTTTGAATGATGGGGATTTTTCTTTTGCGCAGAGAATGGTTTGGATCATGCAGTCTTTTTTCAATCAAGGCAGACCAGGACGGATACGGTTCACGCTCATTGGCCTGAGTATGATGATCTGTTTCACTGGAATTTGCGGCTGTTCTCAAAACCCTGCCATCGAGCCTGTCACAGCGGCGACACCCCGGGCGGAATTACAGGACGAAGAGATCTGGCAGGTGATGTATGTGAACAATCAGCGCATCGGTTACGCCTATATGCAAACGCGTGTTGAAGACCGGGCAGGCATCAGAGTGATTCGCAACCAGAGCAATTCTTTCATGAAACTGAAGCGATTCGGCCAGGAATTAAATCTGGAGAGGCATTTACAGACCGTAGAAAATGAAGCCGGTGCGCTGCTGTCGTACAAATTTGAATTAAACAATCCGCCTGCCGCCTCCACGGTTTCCACAGGGGTGGTCGAGAAGGGGGCGTTAAAAATTGAAACAAAAATTGCGAATCAGCCCAGGCAGTCTCAACTGAAATGGGAGTCTTCCTTCCATTCACCGAGTTATATGGAACGCGTATTCAAAACGTCTCCCCTGCAGCCGGGAGAAAAGAAATCATTCTCCATGCTGCTTCCGGAGTACAACAAAATCACCGAAGTGAACCTGAATGCCCTGGGTTACGAAGAGGTGGAGCTGCGTGACGGCAGCCGCCAGAAGTGCCTGCATGTGGAGATGGAGCAGTCTTTACTGCCGGGAATGCGGGTCGATTTGTATGTGACGGAGTCTGGCGAAATCCCCAAGGCGGCGGCTGATTTTCTGGGTTCCTCGATGCTGACTTATACGGTCAGTAAAGAAGTGGCGCTGGAAGAGATTGCCGGCGAAGAGTTGGATCTCGCGGTGCAGACACTGATTAAAGTCTCTCCGATTCCGCGGGCCCATGAAACCAGTCAGGTCGTTTATAAAGTCATGCTACCCGACGATGATCCCGCGAAATTTCTGGTCCCCGGCGCGGGCCAGCAGCTGAAGCAGCTGGATGAGCGGAGTGTCGAGTTGACCGTGGTAAAGGTGCCTGCGCCCACGGAATTTCCCGAAAGCAAAATAGAAGCCGAGTATATACAGCCGACGACATTTCTGCAGTCTGATGACCCGCGGATTGTGAAGTATGCCGCCGAGGCGGTCCAGTCCGAGAAAAACCCCTGGAAAATGGCAACATTGATGGAACGTTATGTTTACCAGAACCTGAAGAAAAAAAATTTCTCGACGGCATTGGCGTCTGCGTCTGAAGTGGCAGAAAATCTGGAAGGGGATTGCACGGAACACGCGGTCTTACTGGCGGCGATGTTGCGTGCCCGGAACCTGCCGTCCCGCGTGGTGGTCGGCCTGGTTTACATTCCCAGCCGTTCCAGCTTTGGCGGCCATATGTGGACTGAGGTGTTTCTGGACCATCGCTGGATCCCCCTGGATGCCACTCTGGGAAAAGGGGGGATTGGCGCAGGGCACATCAAGCTGGGCGATTCCAGTCTGGCCGAGAACGCGCCAGCCCCATTGTCCCTGTTTCTGCCTCTGCTACAGGCGGTCGGAAAACTTTCGATTGAAGTGACCGATTTCGCGCCAAAAGCTGCGCCATAAACGGGAGCCATTTCGACCAGAGACACCCGCCGACTTTGTAAGTCTTACATTACACGGTGCAATTCGATGGATTTTGCTTTGCAAATCTTGCAATCGCGTTTGTCGGCGAAAAAATCTCCCTGAGGCGGGATGATTTTAATCCCTTTTTTTAAAGCGTTTAAGTATGCGGAATCAGAAAGGGAATGATATTTCGCACCGATTGGCACAGTTACTGCATTATGAGTTCAGTGGGTAAAGAGAGAGACCCATCGAATTTTAGAGAGTTGAGAGACTCTAATTTTCAAGAGAGAAGAGACAATCCCACCGACCCGTGGAGGCGGGTCTGCCCACCCTGGGCCACACCAAAACATCATCCCCATCTTAGAGCCGAGAGAATTCCCGTATTCTCTCGGCCCTTTCTATTTACAGACGAGAAAAACGGACATCTGGAGCGCAGCGCGTTTCAACCTGGCGGCTCATGCTCGAGCACATCGCATTTAACCATAGCGTTGCTCATTCCTTGATACTCGGTCCAAACGGTCCTGGAGACGCGACAGCAAACCTGGACGCTGGCTGATCATTCTAGTGGAGTCAGAAACTTCGATCGGTTCAAATCAAACCCGGTCCGGTATCGCGGGAAGCTCCCATTCTTCATCACTTTCATTTTCACGCAATGCGTTGAAGGCCGCCCGTTGCTCCGCTTCTTTTTTAGTGGAACCCCAGGCGGGTTCGTACTGATGATCGCCGATGATCGCAGTGACTTTGAAAAATTTGGAATGGTCGGGGCCTTTTTCCTCCAGCAGTTCATAAACGGGGGTCTGTGAGAATTTCTTTTGCGAGTATTGCTGCAGCAGACTTTTGTAGTTGAAACCGTGCACCGACCGCGATGCTTTCGCGTTTTCCCGTTCAATCATCGGGTCTAAAAAAGTATGCACCGGTTCGATGCCACCATCCAGATAAATTCCGGCGATGATCGCTTCAAAGATACCTGCCAGCAAAGATTCCGGCAGAGATTCGGTCATTGCCAGTCCCTTGCCAACGAAAATAAATCGATCCAATCCGATTTCGCGTGCCAGTCTGGTACAGGTATTCCTGCTGACGACCGCCGATTTAACGCGTGTCAGTTCCCCTTCAGGGGCATTTGGAAATTGGTGAAAGAGTTGTTCACAGACGATCGATCCGAGAATGGCATCCCCCAGGAATTCTAAACGTTCGTTCGAATCCATGCGAGTTTTGGCAGCCGAAGTGTGAGTCAGACAACACTTCAGCAACTCCATATCAGTAAAGGAATAGCCCAGATTCTCCTGACACTCCTCAAGGAGTTGATCGATCTCCGCGGGGCCGAGATCGTAGAGCATACACGTCTCCCCTGGCTTCATGTCGTGTGGGACATTAAGTATTCAATAGATTCATTCAACAATAATGGCCCGCAGGGAACTCTGAGATACTTCCCTAAGTAATTGCTAATGTTAACATTAGCAAAGATCTGAAGAAAATAAAAAATGGGATGTTTCATGGAACTTGGACAAAAAATATTCATTCTTACAGGTATCTTCTCCCCATCCATTCGTTTGCCGGGGAAAATTTGAGACCAGAAAACCGAAAATTTTTGCAAGCGTTCCCAACATATCCCGCGTGTTAACCCGTAGTAATACTCAGTCCAACCCGCTTCATGAATTCAGCGGAAGCGTAAAGATGTGCACACACTCAGGTTCAGTTGTTTTGTTCCGGGTGGTCTGCGCTTTACTGATTTGATTTGTGAGACAGCGTTTGTCGGAGACAATTGGGAGAGTTAAGTCACGTTCTTAATACAGGTTAATTCCATAAAAATGATGGACTGAGGCGGAACTTCAAGCCATTGAATGTAGGAGGGTATTTTAGATGAAAGCTTTAACAGGAAATCGAAACTGGATGTTCGCTATCGTTGGTAGCGCGTGTCTGGTCGGCGCGGCGGTAGGAGTGGCTCAAAAAGACACCACGCCTGAGATGCCCGCTGCAGCGACCGTACAGGATCTTTCAAATGTATTCCGCGAAATCAGTCGGAAGGCAATGCCTGCGATTGTCGCCATTGAAACAGTCAGTAAGACGTCCGAAATTTCTGACGTGAATGTCTCGCCTTTTGGTGATCATTCCCCCTTTCAGGATCTGTTTGAAAATGATCCCCGGTTCAAAGAGATGTTCAAGCAATTTCAAAATCAGCCTCGTCAGAAGCGACAGTCTCCCCGTCGGATGGGAAGCGGCTCCGGTTTTGTGATCAATAAATCCGGTCTGATCATGACGAACTCGCATGTCGTGAACGGGGCTGATGTGGTTAAGGTGATTTTGAATGATGGTCGCGAATTTACGGCAACGGATATCCGGATGGATCCCCGTTCCGACGTCGCCGTCATTAAAATTGATGCCCCCAACCTGCAGGCGATTCCTTTAGGCGACAGTACCAAAATGGAAATGGGCGACTGGGTGCTGGCGATTGGAAATCCGTTTGGTATCGGCATGAGTGTGACCAACGGTATCATCAGTGCGAAAGGTCGCGGCCCGGGAATCAACGATCGGGAAGACTACCTGCAGACAGATGCTGCCATCAATCCGGGTAACAGCGGTGGTCCACTGTTGAACCTGCGAGGTGAAGTGATCGGCATCAATACAGCCATCTCCAGCCGCAGCGGCGGATATGACGGAGTTGGTTTTGCGATTCCCGTGAACATGGCACGCTGGGTTTCCGGTCAGTTAATTGATCATGGTCAGGTGAAACGTTCATTCCTGGGCGTCGGCATCCAGCCCATCAGCAATGAACTGGCGAAATCCTTCGAGATTAAAGTCAGCCAGGGTGCGATTGTGACTCAGGTGATGGAAGATTCACCGGCTGCAGCAGCGGGTTTGAAAACCGGAGACATCATTCTGAAATTTGCAGATAAGGATGTCACAGGACCTCGTAACCTGCAGGGAATCGTGGAGCAGCTGGAAGTTGGCAAGACTTACGTGATGGAACTTTTGCGAGACGGAAAACACGTCAACCAGAATATCACCATGAAGGAAATGCCGAAGAGCTTCTCGGTCGCAAAAGATGAAAAACCACAGGAAGAAACGAAAAAGGAGAAACAGAAAACCAGCGTGAATGAGCTGAAAATTGAAGTTCAGCCTTTGACGGAAGAACTGGGTCATCAGTTAGGTTATGCAGACGATGTTCAGGGAGTTGTGATCACGTCTGTCGAAGCAGGAAGTCCTGCGGAAGAAGCCGGTCTGATGAAAGGCATGATTATTGAAAAGATCGGTACAACGGAAGTCTCTACCATGGATCATTTCAATCTAGGCCTGAAAGAAGCCAAAGATCAGAAGAGTGTCTTACTGCTGGTGAGAAATCACAGTGGTGCCCGCTTTGTCGTGGTTCATAAGTAACTTCAGGAACGTACTCTCCTGAAAGGTGTGATCGGTGCAAGTCTCTGTCACAGGAGGCTTGTGCCGACACCAGCAGCGGAAAGATCTGGCCTCATAGAAATTCCTCACCGCATCGTATGCGGTTCCGCGTAACGTCTCGGTGGTATTCCTGGAATACTGCCGAGGCGTTTTTTGATGCGCTCGCAGCTGGAAGCATTCCCCGGCGAAAGGCGAAACAGGCGACCGTCGGTCACCGGGATCAGGTCGTCGGCAATGAGGTTTTCTGCTCGGAACTGTTTTCCGCCTGGATCTGGTCACTGTTAAACAGGACCTCAATCAGGGTGGTGACCCCGCGGTAGGATTTGGGGTTGTAACCTTTGCGCAACTGCAGCCGCCAGACAAGGTCGCCTTTCAGCGAGTTGATGCCCTGCTCGTTGGTGGCGACGTAGGTTTCGAAACTTTCGCCGGGTTTCAGATTTTGCGGCTGCGCTTCCTGGTTGATGTTCTGGCCTTTGAGGTTCCATTCCCAGGAGGGGGGCATATCATAAATCAGCACGCGTTCGCCGTCGGTCTGTTTCTGATCAACGCGGCTGACAAAGTTATTCGCCCGCATGGGAGACTCGGATGTTTTGCCGCCCACGCGGGTTAACAGCAGTTTCTGGTCGAGAGGTTCAAACGTCTGGTCATCCGAGACATTTTCAAATCGCAGGTGCAGTTTCAGGACATCCGCCGAGGGAGTCCGGGTTCGCGTGGCGTCGCCCGTGTAATGTTCGAACTCCAGCGGGCCGCGTGTCACGCGCAGCGGAGTGACGAGCACGTTTCCAAAACGCCGTCCGGGTTCACCCAGTTTCAGCGTATGGCCGGCGGGTAACGTTGCGTTTTCGGGAACCA
The DNA here is from genome assembly GCA_963974925.1 of uncultured bacterium. Taxonomy (GTDB): domain Bacteria; phylum Planctomycetota; class Planctomycetia; order Planctomycetales; family Planctomycetaceae; genus Gimesia. The sequence goes on from CAXBFD010000073.1 coordinate 27,622, forward strand.
GTTGCAGCGCGATTTCGTCATTTTTCACCGGCGGTTTCAGATCGGGCAGACTTTCGAGCTGATGCGGATCGCCGAGATACTTCGCGTAGAGCAGCATCGCTACCAGAATGGTGGCGGCGACCGCATACGTCAGAGTCAGCGTGAATAATCGTTGGGGGACGACTTTTTGTTTGCGGTAGTTCTGGGGAGCGGGAACGGCCGGGCTTTCGGGCTCCGCCCTCGTTTCCTCTGCGACCGTTTCGGCTGATGTACTGTGTTCCTCAGTCGGCGTTTCCGGGGTCTCCCCTTCCGTCTCGGATTCTGCGACGTCGGCGGAGACTGGTTCTGCCGGCGTCTGTTCTTCTTCCGTTTCCGCTGCGGGCGTTTTAGAATCGCTGCTCATCAGGGGAGCAAAGCCGAACTGTGAAACCGTCTCCGATGCGGCGTCGGTCAGGGCAATCGCGTCTGTCGATTCATCTTGCGGGTACGAAAAGGCAGGTACCGATTCCGGACCCGCATCTTCCGCAGCCGGCTTCTCTTCTGCCATGGTTTCCTCTGCGACCGTTTCTGGTTCTGCTTCGGGAGTCGCCTCGTCTTCCGTTGTCACTTCCTCAGAATCATTGTTTCCCCCGGGGAGAAACGAAAAGTTAGTCTTCGGCCGTACGGGCTCTTTTTTTTTCGTGTCGGGTGAATTACCGCCGGGAAGAAAGGCAAACGGTGAGGCCGGTTTTGTTTCGGAATCAGTCAGGTCGGAATCGCCGGTCGCGGCGTCTGGCGGAGGCGAAACGGCAGGCACCGATTCCGTGTTGGCGTTGATTTCGGGAATTGAGGTCGCGTCATGCTCATCGGTTTCGGCAGTGATCTCGTCTTCTGCCTCTTCCGGAACGAGAACCGCGACATTCGTGTCAGGATCGAGTTGCAGATGCTTCTCGCAGAGCGGGCAGGCAACAACTTCTGATACATCTTCGATTTGGATGGAACCCTCGCATGCAGGGCAGACGACTTCAATACTCATCCATTTCTCCGCTTTATTACTTTCGCACGATAGTTAATTGAGTGCCTGAGGCGGGACGACTGGTTGGAACCTCATTATGGGCGGCCCGGTTGACAGGCTGTCATGAACTTCTTTTTGCCTGGGTTCAGGTGCATTCCCGGGCTAACTGTATCCAGTCTATTCTGTCCTGACTCTGGTAGTGAAGCAAGTTCGACTGCCATCCAAAGGTGACAAAAGACAAAACCGGAACGCTCGTCCATTGTTGAATTTGAGCGGCGTTGGAATTTCGCGATGCGTCACTGAGCCGCGGATCGACATCGTTCAGGATCAGCCCGGCGATTGCTAACCCCCGTTTCTGCAAGACTTCGATTGTCAGCAGGCTGTGATTGATGGTTCCCAGTCCGGCCCGCGCCACAATCACCACGGGATAATTTAACGCGGCGGCCAAGTCGACGACCAGCAGATTTTCCGAGAGCGGGCAGAGAACGCCTCCCACCCCTTCCACCAGCAAAAAATCAGCCTGATCCTGCCACCAGAGCGCGCCTTGAGACAAAAGTGATTCGTTTACCTGTTTTCCCTCCTCGTGGGCAGCCATCGGCGGGGCCAGCGGGGCATGAAATCTCTGGGGGCAGATCCGCTCGGAGGGGAACTGTCCGTCCAGTGCCCGGGCCAGCAGTTCCACATCCTCCCAGACAGCAGCTCCCGTGTCATTATCGAGAAGACTGCCGCTGCAGGCCGGTTTATAAGCGCCGGTCCGCGTTCCTTCCGAGAGAAGTTGTCTGGCAATCGCGCAGGAAATATAGGTCTTGCCGACACCCGTATCGGTGCCCACAATGGTTAATCCGGGGAGAGTTGATGGAAAAACGTCCACAATAGTTTCCTGATTGGTGCTGACATCTTGTCACTTTTCTGTAACAACCGCAGGTCCCTGCTTGCGATCAGGGCTGTTTCGCTTTTATCATTATACAAAAGCGCGTGTAAACTGCATCCGAGGCTGCGACCGAAATCGCCTTCCGGAACGCAGTGACTGATGAGCAGTAAACGTAACTCGAATTTCTGTGACAGAATTCCGATCGACCAATGAAACGCAAAAGAAGTTCCTCGAATGGCGCCAGCCTCGATTCGCTGCTGGATACGATGACCAATGTGGTTGGGATTCTGGTCATTATGTTAACGGTGACACAGCTGGGTGTCGGCGAAGCGGTGGAACGTATCAAAAGAGCCCTGCCGGAAATTACCGACGAAGATATGGAGCGTTCCAAAGAGCAGAAAAGCGAACTGGAGTCGCTGATCAAGCAGGAAAAAGAACAGCTGCAGACCGTGAAAGAACTGACGCAGCAGAAAAAACCGGTCAATATCAGCGAGCAGAAAGCGTTGATAGAGAAACTGAAAAAAGAGCTGGAGAAGCTGAAAGAGATTCAGGTCAACATCGTCGAATTGAAGAAACAGGTTGCCGAGCGGGATGAAAAAGTCAAAACGATCGAAAAATCGATTGTGGAGAAAGAGACCGAATTAGCAGACATCAAAGCAAAACTGGCCAAAACTCCCGATCCGGGACCGACTCCGGATGCGAAGATTGTGAATCTGCCCAACCCCCGGGATGCGCCCCAGGGGGCAAAACCGATCGAATATATCTGCCGCGACGGCCACATTTTGCGCGTGGAGATTCCTCAACTGCAGGCACTTGCCCTGACAGCGATCGCGCAAAGCCGCCTGGTGACCGCACCGGAACAGGCTGTGGACTGCGACAAGCTGGTGAAGTTATTTGAAAATCGGAACGTCGGGAACCGGGACTGGAGAATTAAACTCAAGCCGGTGGGGGGAGTGCCTTACCTTGTGCTGGAGTTACGAAAAGGGCGCGGGGATACTTCCGAACGGCTCCGAAAACCATCGGCCCTGTTTCGGCAGGAACTACTGAAAATAAATCCCCGTCTGTTTTATCTGGACTTTCGTGTCTGGTCAGACAGTTACGATGTGTATCTTGTGGCGCGGGAATATGCAGATCAGCGCGGGGTGCTCGCGGGATGGTCTGCCCTGGATGCCGGTTCTGATTTTCGGGTTCCGCTGGGAGGCAATCTCAAGCTGACCTGCGAAGGTTATACCCCACCGCCGGCGGGACCCAAACCCGAACCCCCCGATCTTCCCCCGCCGACACAGCGAAAGCTGCCCGGCAGTAAGATTGACTGAGTGGTACAGCCACCTTTCCGCATGGACATTCGAAGCGGGTCTAACCCGGTGTCGGCAGTCGATGAACGCATTAATACCGCTCGTCCAATCTGTTCCCTCATACCGGAAAAAGCCTGTTCCGGATCGGGCTGAGGTGTTTCCTTTATTAACAAGGATCTACAAAGCCTCTGACGGGAAATGTTTCTTTATTTTTCCCAGTTTGTATATTTAAGGCGTTGCAGGTGGGTCCCTATTTTGACTGACTGTTACAGAGTCTGCTGGAAAGCGGAGGCTGAATCATCAGTCATTTTTGATGAATTAGTAACTGAAACGTTTTCTCATGCTTGCCTTAAGAGACGGTCGATTCAGTATTGTGTGGCGCTGAAAGAGAGCCCGAAGGAATCCCGAAGTTCCTGTTTCAACATGAGGTTGATAAGTCTGTGGTCGTAAAATCTTCCCACCAGTATTCTCTGGAAATCATCAAAGGGAAAACAGAATTTCCCGTTCGACCCGTTCAGGATGACCGCCTGACGATTGGGGCAGGATCCCGTTGTGGTCTGCAGTTAGGCGGGCGTGACATGCCGATTCTGCATACCGTCATCCAGATCGAACAGGGGGAAGTCAAAATCGAGGCGATATCTCCTCAACCAAAATTATTACTCAATGGAATACCGGTTCGCACATCAAGTCTGTCTGATGGCGATTTCATTACAATCGGGCCTATCGAATTCGTATTTCGTCAGACCTGTCCACAAACAGCCACGAGCATTTCCGCCACACCATTATCTGGCTCGCCGCTTCAGACGAGCGCTCATATCACCCCAGATAAAAGAGATCACTCTATGACGAATGAAACTACGCTTAAGGACCTGTCTGCTTCTGAACTTGTCGATCTGATAGAGCAGGACTTCCACTTGATCGAAAATTATGAATCACGAAGGGAACAGGGAGCAGCCGCCTTACTGTCGCACATTCATCAGATGAAAGAAGAGCAGGACGAGCAGCTTGAAGATCAGGAAATTCTGTCTGATCAGGAACAGTTAGAGTTGCTGGCGGATCTGGAAACCATGATGGAAGAGCTGACGCAGTTTTCTGCCGTACTGCAGCAGCGGGCCGACCAGCTCACCAGCCGCGAAAAACAGTATGAAGTCGCTGCCGCTTCCCTGCTGGAAACCCAGGAAAAACTGGCTTCTCAGCTTGATCGCACACTGAATCATGTGGAATCAATCAAGAAAGAAGAGGGGGGATCGCAACGCGCGATTGCCTGAAATAATTCTTTTGCCACCGCATCCTGTGTGAGTTCGTTCAGCCGTTCTCACACAGGATTTTTTATTGCGCCTGAGTTGCGGAACCTGTCTCGCGGAATTCATCAGGGCTCCGGGAGTGAAGCATCTCAGCCTGACTCCAGGTTTCCTGTGGTGGCTCCCGAAACCTCTGGACCGCCTGGTATGGAACGGGCGGCGAGGGTGGAATATGCGGCGTTCCCGTAGCAGGCTTGATTCAGCGGTTCAGCCGCTTCACCATATTGTGAAGCGTTTGAATTCCGCAGCAGTGGCAACCGGCCCGTTGTCTGCAGCCCGCCTGGCGAATCAGGAGGCTTCTCGAAACCGCAGCGACGGTTTTTCGATGGTGACAATCGTATTCGGCAGAACGCTTTTCATCAGCGAAACACTCGCGCCGATGACGGCGTCCTGCCCAATCACGGTATCGCCCCCCAGAATGGTCGCGTTGGCGTAAATCA
>CAXBFD010000074.1:0-32465 GCA_963974925.1 uncultured bacterium
CATCAGGTTTAACCAGAGTATCTAACACGGTGATCGAAACAGGGGTCTCGAATGAATCCAACTCGTAAACTCTTTTCAAAACATCGTCGGCAACAACAGCCGAGCATGTGCAACAGCAGAAACAGAAAACGAGTAACAGCTTCATCATGATCTGACTCCGGAAATGATCGGGCTCGAATTAAAGAACGCTATTCGGAACCGCGAAATAACAGAATCACCAAACGCAGTCGAGACCATTTGTCCCCTAAGTGAGCCAATGTTGGATTCTTAGGGCAAACTTTCGGTGGTACCGGTAATTGTGATCAGAATTGATCCATACACCCCCAGCTTGCACACACCTATACACAAAGATACACTGGGATAAATTCTTTATCGTCCAATCTAAGTTGTAGGTACTATGAAAGACTTAGCAGAACCTCAAAAGAACAAACACATTGGAGCATCACAAGTCCAGAAAATGATTTACGTAGCCTTGCGTGGATCCAAAAATCTTGATTTAGAACCTGATCGTTTTCTTAAACAGCTTTTAGAAAAATATGCCTTCTCGAATGAGGCTTACAGACAAGCTGCTTCAGCAATCTATCGCGAAATTTATTATCGCTGCGCGAAAGATCTTGAAATCACTCCCAAGGAGTCCACTCTTCTGGAACACGTTGTCAAATTATTAGATTTGGACGATGCACTTATTGTAGAGCTTGATTATGAGATAGGTTTGACAATTTATAAAAGAGCATTTCGTGAAGCAGTCTCAGATGGAGAACTCACTGAAGAAGAGCAGAAATTTCTTGAGAAGACTTCCCGTTTCTTCGATCTCAAAAAAAGAGACATTAACAAAGCGATCTCAAAACAGGCACTTTCTTTTTACTCTTTTCTTTTAGCCAATTCTTTAAACGACGATCTACTCACTCAAGATGAAATGTCCAAACTCGCACTAGTAGCCAACCGCTTTGGACTTACACAAAAAGATTTGAAGAAGCTCTCTGTCCCCAACAAAAAAGAGGTTCTTGCAAGCGCTTTAGGTGCAATAAAAGCCCGCGGGGAGATAGGAGAAGGAGATGAAGAACACATTAGATCTCTGGCAAACTTTCTCAATGCTCAAGATCTCCTAAAAGCCTGCTTAATGGACTTGGAATTATATTCCCGCATTTTTGAAATTCGTAAGGGAAATCTACCCACAGTCGATACCAAAGATTTCATACTTCAGCCTGGTGAAATACTTCACTATTCACTCCCCATAATTTATCAACAACGAGATGGTAAAAAACTGAAGAAGTTAAATGGGACGTTATACGTTGGTAGTGCCCGTCTTCGTTTTATTGGATTACACAAGTCGCATGAGGTACGCTACAAAAATGTTTTTGATATCAAATTTCAATATCTACGAACACCAAAACTATCTCTTTCTGTTTCATCTGGGAAAGGTGGTGGAGACTATCTACTACAGGGTAAATTTGACCCGGGTATTTTGTTCGAATTGCAGGAAGCAATTCTGTTTTTAATTCGCAAGTCAAGAAGACTGGAAAAAAAGAGCTCCCGAGACAGTCGTTATATTCCCGACGAAATACGAAGTGAAGTTTGGTATCGGGATGGAGGACGCTGTGTGTTTTGCAATGCTGATGATTATCTTGAATTTGATCACATTATACCTTTATCGAAGGGGGGATCGACATCAACGGAAAATCTCCAGATATTATGTAGAAAATGTAATTCTGAAAAAAGTGACTCCATTTAATAAAGTTCAGCAATGACTAAACCCACAAATTCAAACAATGCCTTCTTCTCTTTTTTAGACCATTTCAACTTTGTTGAAGATGATTCAAGTTCTTATGAAATCGGGATCACTGACGAGGGATTTTCGTATCTTGACCTCGCATCAGAGAAGAAAATTAAAGCAATCTCTTTTGAAGAAAAGCAGAATAAGGAAACAGGTGCTTCACTTGACGGTTCAAAACGAGCTCGTGGGCAATCGAATATCAGCAAATTTGAAATGGTGGAACATGATGAAGTCTGCTTTGATACAGACTTGATGGCAATTCTTAGAGACATTGATCTGCGAAAGCAAAACAAGCCATTTATGCCTTGGGCGATGGGATTTGTTTCATTTCTGTTTTTGCTTTGGCTCACAATTCCGTTTTATGCGGCTTACCCTGTAGTGTTAATGATTTTCACTGGATTATTCCTCATACCAGGAAGTATCTTCATTTTAGTCAACGTCTCGCGATTAGACCATTCAAGAAGACATGTACAGTTTTCATATCGTATACAGGGAAAGGGAGAAACCGCTTTTAACTTTATCAACGAGTCTATTTCACAACTTAATATGTGTGGAGCAGTCTTACTCTATAAGGGGCGTCGACACTTCGAAGACTCCCGTTATTCGGGTGGTGCTAAGAACCAACCAGATTTTGCCGAAGTCACATTTTCATTAAGTTCACCTCCGCTGTTAGACTTAGACTTTAATGTTTGGCATATGCACGCATTTCAAAAAGACTTTTATTTTATGCCAGATCATATACTGGTCTTCCAGGGAGCACAGGCCGGAGGCATCAGTTATGCTAATTTAGCATTTTCGACTGATTCAGAAATTCTACAAGCACAAGGCCTCGTGACCAAAACCCATGACGCTAACGTTGTCGGTCAAACGTGGAGATTTGTAAACAATGATGGATCTCCAGACAAACGATTCAACAATAATGTAAAAATCCCGGAAATGAAATATGGCATACTCAAATTAGAAGGCGCTGGTATAGATTTGTCATTATATGCCAGTAATCAAAGCGTCTCTGATAATGTCCCTGACAGTTTTTCCAATATGCAACAACTTGCACAAAAACCAACCAGAAAAATTGCAGAAGCGCGTCGATCTGAAGCAGTTGCTAAGCGTAAAAAGCGATCAGAACAAAGATTTCATATCATTCTCAACTCTCTGTGTTGCATGATGTTAGCTGACCGTAAAGCTTCAATAGAAGAACGCAAAAAAATCACTGATATCATGATACGAATAAAATCCCAGTGGGATGAAACACGGATAGATCAACTTATGCGTGAATTTATGATACGCGCTAAAAATGATAGTTTTGAAGCAGTATTAAATGAAACCTGTATGGAGCTACAGCAAATCACAGATCCTCGACAGCAAGAAGCAATTAAGAAATGTCTGGATAGAGTCGCTACAGCAGATGGAAAAATTGAAAAACAGGAACGTGAGATTCGAGAACGATTTCATTCAATCCTAGCTGTCAAAATTTGATTACTGTTCATAGACAACTTTTATAAATCTCACTCATCTTAATAAATGGGCCAGATGCCGGGGGTGGCGAGTTCGAGGACGTGGTTGTCGGGGTCGCGGAAGTAGAGGCTTTCGCCGCCGCGAGGCCAGCTGACGCGGCTTTCGATTTCCACGCCGTCTGCGACCAGACGTTTTTCCCATTGCTGTAAATCGTCGCGTTCAATCGCGAACGCGAAATGCACGGGCCCCGATCCGTCGTGCGGCGGAATCACGCCCCCTTCCAGATGGGCGGCCGTGTGAGTCGCGCCCCGTTTGAAGATGAGGAACACACTCCGGTCTCCTGCATTCATGGCGCAAAACCTCTGGTCTTCCGCCATGATCTCAAACTCAAACAACCTTTGATAAAAGTCAACCGCCAGTTGCAGATCATCGACATAAATCGCTGTTTCCAATACGCCATGCACTTTCACTGTTTCCACTCCCGCTCAGGCTGCCTGATTTTGTGATTCGATTCCATACTCTAGAATATCACCGGGCTGACATTCCAGAAACTCACAGATTTTTTCCAGAGTGGCAAACCGAATCCCCTTGACTTTTCCCGATTTCAACAGAGAAAGATTCTGCTCGGTGATTCCCACGTGACGGGCCAGATCGCGCGAGGTCACTTTGCGTCTGGCCAGCATCACATCCAGTGTAATACAAATTCTCATGATGTCCTTATCAATTCAGCAGAAGGATTTCCATTCTGGAAATGTACTATAGTAGAATCGCAGCACCTCGACCAGCGCCTCAGATAATCTGGGCATTTTCGTCCGCGATCAGACTGGCCCGCTGCAGCAGATTGGCCAGCACAAACAGTAAACCGCCGACTGCTGCCAGTGTCATCTGATGGGAGCTGATACTGATCGCCAGCATTTTCTTGCCGGGAGGATTGTGCATTGTGAGCAGCACGCTCAATATCGCGCCCGAAATCGGAGACAGCAGGGCCGACCCGATCAAGCCACAGGCAAAGCGTTTTAAATAACGGCTGTTCCGGGCCCCCAGATAATCTTCGGCGCAACAGGCTTTCAGAAAACGGCGTAATGAGAACAGGCCCCAATACGTGGGCGCTCCCACGATCGCCGTCAACAGGACCAGAAAACATTTCAAGGAGAGACTCAACGGAAATTGAATCGCAGCTGCCGGGATCATCCCGTTCGCAGCCACAATGCGATCTGCATATAACCAGACCACCACGAGTAATACGGGCATCATCACGAGCGAAAGCACACTCAGATAATACAGAAACTGACACACGAGACGTGTACGATCTTTTTGAGCCATCTTAGGGATTCCTTTCCAGGGGTTTGTTTTAAGACGGCGAACTTTTATCGTTTTACGATAAACTCCGCAACCCCGGTTTCCGAGATATTTTTCGCCGATCAACTCTCTTTCGACAGCGCCAGTAGTGTGGGCATCACGCCGATTCTGATCGCCGGGAATCAAAACGTTACTGGGTTGAAACAGTGAAAAACAGAATTTTCTGCTTGCGATTCTGTACAAAGTACTACATCATTTTGAATGAGAATTCTTTCTCTCTCGAATTCATTTCTTCATTTATCATGTCCCAGGGGCTCCGCCATGATCAAATTCGAATGTGATACGTGTTTTCAGGAATATAAAGTACGTGATGACCGGGCAGGACAGACCCTGAAGTGCAAATCGTGCGGTCACAAGATGCGCGTCCCCTCAGGCGAAGATGATGTGTACGATGATTTCGCAGCCTCGTCACAAACTGTCAGAAAAAAGAAAACGCCAGGTGGCTCAAACAGCGATTCCAAAAAGAAGAAAGGTTCCGCGAAAAAATCGAACGCCCCCGTCACCATAATTGTGGGTGTGATTTCATTTGCAGTTGCCTTTTATTTGTCTTCTAATTTTGTCAAAGGGCTTATGGGAAATAAAGAGAAAGAAGCGGAACCAGTTCCCCCGGCCATTGTTCAAAATGAGGCGAAAAGCACGACTACCACACCAGACAGGAATTCGACAGCCGAGACAACGACCAGCAATGCCTCCACTCAATCAAGCGGTTTGTCCTCTAGTGATGAGTTGGCACAACTCAGAAAAAAAATGGGGGAGTATCTTAAAGCTGGTAAAGCCGCGACGACGGATGCAGAAAAACGAGCCATATTTGAAAAAATGAAATTGACCCAGGCCCGGATGAAGGTTCTGTCAGATCAGAGAAAAGCGGCTCGCGCTGCCCAAAACGGGAACAAACCTGCTGCCGAAAAACAGGTATGGAGGTCACTCGTCGATCCCCCGCTTGTCACTACAAAATGGCCGGAACGTTCCAAACTGAAGATTGATTTAGAAGACATGGAGGACAAGAAAATCACCCCCAGTTCATACAGTCCCTTTATGGGATTTCGACACAAGGGAGCAGATCCTTATCGAATTGAAGTCTGGAATCTGACAACCGCTGAAAAAACAGGGGAAATCACGATCCCCATCGAAAAAAACAGGATGATCATTAAGCAAGACTTCTGTTTAAGCACTGATGGAAAATACTACATGATGTCGTTCCTGACCAGAGACACCAAGACACCTTTGCTCGCGACCTGGGACGTCTCGACTGGCGAAAAACTCGCAGAGTGGGAAGCGGACATACCCAATGGAAACATGACCGATTATGAAATTATCGGGGCGAGACAAGCGTTCGCAAAAATCCTGCGAAAAAATGGAACTCAGTTTCAAACGATTTTGAAAACATGGGATCTGACGTCCGGAAAATTATTGAAAGAAAAAGAAATTCCAGGGAGTGAGTTTTCCAGTGTGCACTCCAAAATCAGTCCGGGTGGAAAATACCTCATCTCCAATAATTCCGGCAAGCTGAATGTTTTTGATCTTTCCTCCCTGGATCGAATTTATCAGATTGACTTCAAAGAAATGCTGCCGGACGCCTATAAGTTTCTGATTGTCAACACCATAGAGTTTTCGCCCGATGGTAAAGAACTTGGTTTACTTACGGAAGGCATGGATGTCACCTCCGTCTGGATATTGGATCTCGCTCAAGGGAGTGTCGCGCTCGGTTATGAAGTTCCCGGCACTCTGAGTGAGGTTTTGGACGAACCGAGTTATAAAGGAAATCATCTGGCCTGGAACCCGAACGGCGAAAGCTGGTTACTCTATGGTGCCTGTCTGGTAGATCGCCTGCGGAAAGAAGTTCTCTGGAACCTGAAACCAGTGCCTCATGTCATGATGCGTGATGAAGTGATTCTCACCCCCCATTACCTGCTTGTTGAGACAGAATCGGCATTGTCTGATGCAAAGGGCCGCGTCCGATTAAACAGAAAGCCAAAACTGGTTGCATGGGAACTCCCCGTCACGAAAGTTGCAGAAAGTCTGGCAGCATATGAAAGCGAAAACGAGGCACTCGTAGGCAGGGATGGTCAGGAAGTCAGTATCGAAGTCGACACAGGAAATCTGAAGTTCGGAAATTCAGATGAAGTCAAAACGATTCTCGCCGATGTGATCCAGAAACGATTGGAATTAGACGGATTTGAAGTCGCTGCGGATCAACCGATTGTATTCAAAATCGATTATCAGGAACAGGATGGGAATAAACTGCAGATGACGAAACGCGGTCAACCAACCCCCGGAAATCCTCTGGGGCGAACGCCGACTGGAGAAACATTACAGGCAACGGCTGCTGTCTTTAAACTTTCCTGGATCGAAAAAGCAACAAATAAAACACTCTGGTCCAAAGAAGCACTGGTCAATCCTCGTTTCATTGCTTTGCGTGATGCAACGGAAGAGGCAGCCCGGAAACAAATGTTTGAGAGACTGCAAAACAGGCTGATGGCCGAATCGATTCCGTATTTCATTCCCCAGAACAAAAATCTCACACTACTTCCGATGGAAATCACACTGCCTGATTAAGACTCGAAACGCATCATTCTTTTCCCGCAAAGATAAGGTTTCCTTACATTCTCAATACAATCCATAACCGGGATTGATTTTTTGAGTCGGCTGATCCTATAATTAAGGACATTAATGTCCTATTATGGTATTGAAACCAGATTTTCCCATCATCTGACTAAGATAAGGACGATTCCATGCGAAAAACCTTTTGCGTTTTGATTTGCGGTGTTCTGCTTTCTGGATTTTGGGGCGGGAGTGAAGAATCTCAGTTTGCCCATGCTGTCGATCCTGGTAACAGCGAGAGTAAACCCAAAGCAAAAGATGAGGACAACAACGGCGACAAAAACCTCAGCAGATTCATGCGCGAGAAACTGACCAGTTCGCAACTCGTGCTGGAAGGGCTCATGGTTGAGGATTACGGCATGATGCAAAAGGGTGCCCAGAAAATGATCGAGATGAGCAATGCCACGGAATGGCAGGTAATTGAAGGCCCCATTTTTGCGCGACAGAGTGAAGAGTTCCGGTCCGCCGCCAGGCAGGTGATCAAGTTCGCCAAAGAGAAAAACATCGACGGCGCCTCTCTCAGTTACCTGCATTTGACGATGACCTGCATCGCCTGTCATAAGAAAGTCAACAAAGTTCTGATTTCCGAACGCTAAGCGATTGTTGTTCACTCGACAATCAGAAAACAGGGGCACGCGAAATCCACTCGCATGCCCCTGTTCGATTTAGAACCAGGTGCCGGGATTACTTTTCAGTCACTCCCGCAGCAGCGGTTTTCTCGTCTGGTTTGGCGGGAACGACGCGAATCACGCGACCGCTCTGATGCTTGTCGCCATCCATTTCCACCGTGCGAACCCGTAGCAGATGCGTGCCCGGCTTCAAACCGGCGGGCAGTTTCGCATGCCAGAGATGTGTGGACTTTTTGGCTTTCGGCAGATCACGGTAGCTTTTCTCTTTCGCTCCGTTCTCTGTCTCAGACAGTTTCTTGAAGCCCGGATCGATGCCCGGCTGAAATTCCATCGGAACCCAGGTTCCGTCCGCTCCGATCAGCATTTCAACCTGGGAACGTTCCGAACCATTGAACACGTTGACAACCACCTCCGTCTCGGCCAACTGGTTGGCGGCGACTTCTTCCGGAGCCATGATATTCATCTGATACTTGTCAGAGCGGCCTGCCGCCCGAAAGTCCAGATTATATTCCCTGCCGTCGAAACGGATGATGGAATAGCCGTTCGGCGCGCCGTCGGCCATCACGGTATGCGGAATGCCCCGCTCATCAGGAGTGCCAGACCACCAGCTGCCACTGACCGTCACATTGATGACATGATGATGCGGTTTCGGGCCACGCCAGCCGTCCGCTTTGGTGATGAAGCGATGCTCGTGATGATGTGTGTGACCGGAAATCGACATACAGAACGGGCGTTGTTCAATCAACCGGTACAACTCCTGTCGATCTTTGATGTCCACCAGCGGAATATGCATCATCAGTACCACCAGTTGATCTTCGGGAATCTGTTTCAGATCGTTCCTGATAAATTCCATCTGTTCTTTACCAAGTCCGCCTTCATATCTTCCTTTCTTGTCTTTTTCCGAAACAGTCCATTCGACATCATCAAGGGTAATAAAATGCACGGTCCCATAATCGAATGAATAATACGCCGGACCATACTCGCGTTCGAACGTTTCGTCGCTCAGCTTGTCATTCGGGGCATCAAAGTTGATGTCGTGGTTGCCGATCACGTTATACCAGGGAATGCCCAGCAGCGCGATGCCGCGCGCCTGTGACTGGAACAGTGAAAGATCGTTAAACAGAATATCTCCCAGAGTCACGCCAAACGAAGCGTCGGTTCCGATCAGATCTTCGATGACATCATGCGCAATATAATCGATTTCCTTTTGATCGCGGGGCTGCGGATCACCGAAAAATATCGCCCGGAATTCCGCAGGTTCTTTCTGCGGATACAGCGGAAAATCCACCGAAGCAGGCAGCGGGCCGGTTGGCTTGACACCCGCGTATTTGGTTTTTGGCGAGCCGTTCGGCTTGTGGATATAATAGAATTCCGGCGTCAGATTCTTGCTCAGCGGCGTCCGCCATCCCTGTGGTTTGATCACAAACAGAATCGTATCATCCGTAACCGGCAGTTGATACAAACCGTTTTCGTCCGTACTGACGATCTCAACGCCATTCGAAACGCGGACCCCCGGCAACGCTTTTTCCCCGGCGTCCCGCTTACGATTGTTATTCGCATCATGAAATACATAACCGGTGGCTGTCTGCTCTGTTTTCGACTCTGCCTGACCGATTTCCTGATAGGAAATGATGAGAAGTAAGGTTAGTCCCAATTTCATTAGCGATGATCGACTCATTTATTTTTCCTCTGTTCAGTAAACCAGAATTTTTGCCTCAGTTGATTTATATTACGTTCCATGGAGCCGGCACAACACCCATGGAAGAGATTTTATATGAAGTTGCCGACAACACTGTTCAAGTGCATATAAGATCCGAAAAATGACCGAATTCATTCGTGATTCGAAGTCAGTCAGAGAATACTGGCGAATTATGAAAATCACATGACGGAAAAAAGAATACTTGTTTGAACCAAGCGAAACCATTTTTGAACGAGCCAGGAATCACTAAACAACGGTATTTAAAACTCTTCACACAACGCCAAAGCCAGAAGCAGAAGAGGCCTGATTCAATTGATACTGATCTGCGCCTGAGGCTGGCCTCTGGGCATGGTCGGTCCGCGATCCAACCCCATAAATCTCGTGCACAGTTTGCAGCCGGTTTCATGTGACGAAACACGCGTCTTGGATTGACGTACGGAAACCGTTTTCTCATAGTAAAAGTGCGTACTTACCGCTCTGGCTTCCCAGGACAGAGCAAAACGACAACCAGACTTTTACGCTCAGGAGTTTACCACCATGCAGAAACGTTACCTGCTCCCGACGAGTATCCTGTTTCACACACTGCCCCGGGTAAGTGCTTTCTGCATGCTCTGTCTGTTCTCAGCGTTCGTCGAAGGAGCCGATCAAAAAACGGACACGCTCCGCATTCTCTGTTACAACATTCATTACGGTCAGGGAATGGACGGGAAATATGATGTCGAACGTCTGGCTAAAGTCATTGAACGATTGAAACCGGATTTAGTCGCGCTGCAGGAAGTCGACGTCGGCGTCAAACGCTCCGGTCGTGTCCATGAAGCGCAACGTCTGGGAGAACTCACCGGTATGGCGGTCCGCTTCGGTCCCACACAGCATTACGAAGGGGGCCTGTTCGGAAACGCCGTTCTGACCCGGTTACCAATCCTCGATGTCCTGATTCAGCCACTCCCCTATACCGAAAGCACGCCACAACTGGTGACTTATCCCCGCGGCGCCATTGTCGTCACCGTGCGCGGCCCTGGTAACAAACCGCTGCGATTCATCAGCACACACTTCCAGCACAATGTCCCCGCAGACCGGCTGGCAGAAGCCAAAGCCATCAACCAACATTTTACTGCAAATAGCGAAATCCCCACGATTCTGGCAGGCGACATGAACGCCACACCGGACTCCGAACCGATCAGCGAATTACTGAAACAATGGATCAATGCCATTGATGACGAGGCGTCACCAAGCGCGCCGTCCACCAGACCGAGATCGCGTATCGATTACATTTTCTATCGCCCCGCGCCTCAATTCGAATTGATCGAAACAAAAGTCATTGCAGAGCCGATGGCCTCGGACCACTGTCCCGTGTTTGCGATTTTGAAATTGAAACAGTAATGACAACCGAGCCCCTGAACGCAACGGAATTCCTCTCCCGGACATCGCCGATGCCCGCCAATGGCTGGCAGATCAACTCAAAAACCGATGATCGTTGATCAAAGCAACGCGGTACGATAGATTGAAGTACACACTTTCATTGCGACTGAGGAGAAAAACAAATGGCGCATCAACTTCCGCGGACCCTGTTTTCACACACAGTGTTCTTCACTTCAGTGATCTTGTCGATCGCAACCGTTGATGCCCAGGAGCAAAAACGCCCCCATATTCAAATACGTGGCATCTATGGCGGCGCGCCGACACAATTACTGGAACAGAAAAAGAGACTGTCCGAACAAGGTGTAAACGCAGTATTTACAGGGTCAGGAAGTTTGACGCAGGAGCGGGTTGCGTTGTTGAAACAGCAGGGCGCAAAGGTCTTCGCTGAATTTAATACGATGCACGTCGCCAGTTATCTCAAAGACCATCCGGACGCCAGTCCGATTGGCGTCGATGGAAAAGTCTGTCCGGCTCCGCAGGGCTGGCAGGGGATCTGCCCGACACATCCCGGCTATCGCAAGTATCGGATGGACGAGTTCCGCAGAGTGCTCAAGGAATTCGAAATCGACGGCATCTGGCTCGATTATCATCACAGCCACGCCAGTTGGGAACGCGCGGTCCCCGACCTGCCCGATACCTGTTTTTGTGAGCGCTGTCGGAAACAGTTCCAGCGGGAAACCAAAGTTTCACTGCCTGAAGCCCCCACCTCTGAACTCTCACAGGTTCTGTTGGGAACACGGAAAGCCGCCTGGGTAACGTGGCGCTGCGATGTCTTTACCGACTGGGTTCGCGAATTCCGTTCGATCCTCAACGAAACGCGCCCCCAGGCGCTATTGGGAACGTTTCACTGTCCCTGGTCCGACACTGATTTCAATGGCGCACTCAAAAACAAACTCGCCATCGATCTCAAAGCGCAGGCGAAGTACCTGGATGTTTTCAGTATTATGCCTTATCACGCGCGCTTCAATCACCCGCAAGATCCGGCCTGGATCTCGCGCCAGACCGCCTGGCTCGGCAAACACATGGGAATGAAAGGGGAACCGGGAGAACGGCTTAAAATCTGGCCGATCGTCCAGCTTTCGGACTGGGGCGAATCAGTGCCCGTGGGACAGGTGCATTCAGTGTTAGATCACGGCACGCGGCCGCCTGCGACCGGCGTGATGGTTTTTCGCTGGGGTTCACTGCACCCGCAAACCGATAAGGTGAATGCGATGATCGAGTACTATCGTGCGATCAAACCATAGGGGAGGGGATTTGTATTCGTTGACAATCTGAAAGGCGCGATCTATAACCGGAACGAATCCCCCCTCACAATGCTTAAGGATATATCGCGACCATGCTGACTGTTCTCTCACCTGCCAAATCACTGAATCTGGAACCGCAAAAGCAGACATCTAAATTCTCGACTCCTGAATTTCTGGATGAAGCGGAGACACTCGTTAAAAAACTGCGACGGATGTCGAAGAAGTCGTTGCGGGAACTGATGGGGATCAGTGAGGATCTGGCGGCGTTGAATCACGAACGCTTCAATCAATGGGCACGCCCCTTCTCCACAGAGAATGCCAAACAGGTGGCCCTGATGTTTAATGGTGACGTTTACCAGGGTTTACAGGCGGAACAGTTCAAAGCCCGCGATCTCGCCTTTGCCCAGGATCATCTGCGGATACTTTCGGGACTCTATGGCGTACTGCGCCCATTGGACCTGATGCAGGCCTATCGTCTCGAAATGGGAACCAGCCTCTCCACCCGCAGCGGGAATTCCCTGTATGACTTCTGGGGGGAGAAAATCACACGTTCCCTCCATCGAGAACTGGAAACACACCAACATCAGGAACTGATCAACCTGGCGTCAAATGAATACTTCAAATCGGTGAGACCCCGACTGCTGCCAGGCCCGGTCATCACACCTGTTTTCAAAGAAATCAAGGATGGCAAATCGCGAACCATCGCCTTATTCGCGAAACAGGCCCGGGGACGGATGGCGGCCTGGATCATTCAAAATCGGATTGACCAGCCCGATCAACTGAGCGATTTCAATCTGGACGGTTATGAATTTCAAGCGGATGAATCGACGTCCGCCAAATTGACATTCTCCCGCCCTCAGCCGCCACCGGTCGGAAAAAAATAACCTCATTTTTTAAAGATAAAACCAATGAAAGAAAATGCACTCCCGCAACAACTCGACCAGATGATTACCGGCTACTGGGTCTCCCAAAGTATTTATGCCGCCGCGAAACTGGGAATTGCCGATCTACTGGTTGCCGGCCCTCAAACAGCCGAACTACTGGCTGAAGCCACTAATACGAACAGCAGCGCTTTGTATCGCCTGTTACGGGCCCTGGCGAGTGTCGGTATTTTTGCTGAGAACGAACAACGTGAATTCGCATTGACCCCCATGGCTGAATTTCTGCGAAGTGACATTCCCGGTTCCAAACGCGCACTGGCGTTGATGAGTGGTGATGAACAGTTCCACGCCTGGAGCGAGATCATGTACAGCATCCAGACCGGAAAAACGTCATTCGATAAAGTATTTGAAAAACCCATCTTTCAATACCTGGCAGACAATCCGGATAAAGGTAAGATTTTTGACCAGGCAATGACGGGCATTCATGGCAGGGAAACCGGCGATATCATGAACGCCTATGATTTCTCCGGAATTCAAACCCTGATGGATGTCGGCGGGGGAAACGGCTCCAACATCGTCAATCTTCTGCAGAACTACCCGGAGATGAAAGGGATCCTGTTCGACTTACCGCAGGTCGTTGAACGGGCAGAGCCTCATATCGAACAGGCGGGTTTGACAGACCGCTGCCAGTTAATCGGAGGCAGCTTCTTTGAATCCGTCCCCGCAGGCGCTGATGCCATTTTCCTGCGACACATCATCCATGACTGGGATGATGAGAAATCACTTACAATCCTGCGTCATTGCCATGCCGTGATGTCAGAGAACAGCAGACTGCTGGTTGTGGAAAGCGTGATCCCCCCGGGGAACGATCCTTTTCCCGGCAAGTTCCTGGACCTGGTGATGCTGATGATTCCCGGCGGCAAGGAACGTACGGCTGAAGAATATGAAGCACTTTTTGAACAGGCGGGCTTCGAACTGACACGCATTCTACCGACCGAATCGGAACTCAGCATCATTGAAGGAATCAAACGCTGAATCCCCTGTCGTCTTTTCAGGGGAAACGAATTGAGCAGCCCGCGCCGACAAAATAATCAATGGCCGCCTCATTTAAACCCACGCCCGCGCTGAGATCGAGCTGCAGGTTGTTGTTGATCAGATACGTAAAACCGGCGTCAAAGTATTGTTCTGTCTGTTCGGTATTCACAACACAGGGGATGAGTGCAAACCATTCGGTAAACGCGCTCAGCTGTCTGGTCAGTGTATAGTTCAGGTTCCATGACTGCGCCATTTCCAGATAGGAACGATGGTTATCATCGAAACTGCGATTGCCCTGTGTCGATCCCGAAATGGAAATGAAATCATTGAGCTTCCAGGCATAAATCCAGTCCACCCCCGGCTCGATTTGATTCGATGTAAACGCTGTACTCCCCGTCGGAACACTCATCTGCACAATGAGTGCCGATTGCGGGAGGAAACCCGCCTGTGGTGTCAGCGCAAACTGGAACGCGAGATCCAGGTCTTCCGTTCCAAAGGTCGTATTCTGAAACGTGCCTGCTGATGTGTCTTGCTGCAGGGGAGAAAACGCGATGCGAAATTCCAGCCAGTCTGCCAGAATCCCCCGTCGATACAGAAACTCACCAAAGGACTGATAACTGACATCCAGGCCGGCCGCGCTGTCATCGGCGTACGTGTATCCGAATTCGAGCTGCGTCACCCCTTTCCCTACGGTCACCGAGGTGGAAGTAAAATTAGGGCGGTCCGTCACCAGTGGTTGATCCAGTTGAGGACCACCGGAACAACGGGTCCCCTCACTCCACTGGAAGAGCGTGCCACACTCGGGGGAAAAGAAAAGTCCCTTGCGAACGCAGATTTGACCTTGCTCCTCTCCCGTCTCTGCCAGTGCTGTTCCCAGCTGGCTCTGCTCAAACAGGATTAGTTCGCTGTCTGCAAACAAAAAACAGGGACAGCAAATCATCGCGCAAATTGTCAACAGGCAGAGCAGGCTGTGAATTCGATGTCTGTTCATCGTGGTGGCTCTCTGCTGATTCTTTCATTGAAAATGGTATTGTCTGCCAACAGCAAGTCAGAGACGCTCACTCGCCTTGAGAGACGGGAAGCTGATCTTCTGCCAGCGCTGCCCGGTAGTCTGCCTGTTCTTTGAAATACTGCAGTTTCGCATCGACGGCTTTTTCTGCAGACTCAACGGCGTATTGTTCGCGCAAAGTCACTTTTAACAGATCAGACAATCCTTCTTCGAAGTTGCGGCGTTCGCGACGTGCCAGGTCTTCTGCATAACCCACGGCCAGCTCGGCCTGTTGAGCCTGTTTGTAAGCTCCGGTCAACCCGGCGTAGGCGTACTCGACATCAGCAATAATTTTCTCTTCAGTTAATTTCCGCTTGGCATTCAACTGCGAGATCTTGCCGCTCACCGTCTGAATTTTCCCGCGGGCTTTACGACGTTCAATGGGAACTTCAACATAGAGCATTGCATCGAGTTGAAAAGGACCTTTATCATTCTTGGGATCGGTTCGATAACCAATATCCTGAGCGGCCGCCATCACTAAATCCACCTCTGGAAGAGTATCATTCATCGCCTCAGAGTGATCAATGTCCAACTGGCGCCGTAATAATTCGAGTGCGTAAATTTCCGGCCGTCGTTCCAATGCCAATCCGGTATCGTACTCAACCTGTTCCGCATCAATCTTCATCAATTCCGGAAAAACGGGAATCTGATCAGGCCCCGGAATCAGCGGCTCACCATTGGCATCGCGATAATACAATGAAAGTTTGACTGCTGCCTGTTGCAGTTTTCGTTCAGCAAAAGCGCGCTTCCCCGAGCGTTCGGCTACCAATCGCAAGTTATCGGTTAACTCCGGTGGATCGAGAAATCCATTTTCAACCTGACTGCGAATACGATCAGTCCGCGATTCAGCCAGATTGAGAATTTGATCTGCGATGGCAAGCCTGGCTCCCGCCGCGACCCAATCCCAATAAGCATAAGTGCCTTCCTGAACGAAGCCGATAAGTTGTGCCTGGATATCCGGCTCAACAGCATCTACCCCAAACGTCGCGCGCCATAACGCAGCCCGTCGTGCATCAATATCGCGATTTCTGGAGAGTGGTACCGAATAACCTGCTTTAAACTCCCCCGCTTCATTTGTCTGCCGTTCCTTATACCAGGGCTGGAAATTTCCACGCCCCAATTTATAACCGGCAAAGAGTTCCCCCCCCTGATACAAGGGCTTCGCCAGACCGATATTCTGGCGATACGTTTTGTAATACCCCATCGGTCCATTTTCAGTAGCTGCTTTGAATTTATGGTCAAATTCTCCTAATGTTTGCAAACGCTCGCCGGAAGCAACTTCGCGTGAATAAATCGCAGCATCCAGCAAGGGGTAGCTTTGATAAACCGAGTTGATCACGTCTTCTAAAACCAGCCCATTCCGGGTGGGCTCAAAGTTTTCACCTGGCAACGGAGGAATGCTGGGAATGGCAAATGTTTCTTCATTGATCGTTTCAGAGGAAACAAGCGACACTTGCTCAGAGGTCGTCGCAGGTTGATTCTGCTTTTCGTCTGGATTCTCTTCTTTCTCGTCGCGATATAAAGCCGATTGAAGTTGCGACGGATCAACGGTTTCAGGCGGAGCGGACTCAACCGTGATGCGTGCGATAGCAGATGGCACTTCAGACTGTGACACATTCTGTTGTGTGCCAGCACATCCGACTGCCATTGATGCGGAAATTAAGGGGACCAAAGCTCTAAACATCGCGGAAATCACTCTACTGGCCTGCTTCGCCAGCAACCTGAATTATAAATACAAGTACTATAATCCGTACAAAGCGCTCTGTTTTAGAATTCGGCATAAGCGGACGGGGCATTGATTGAGAGTCATAACTCTCTAAGCGTTATCACAGAAAATCTCTATTTTTCCGCAACAAACAACGAAAACCGCAAACTGAACCCAGACTTCCCATTCTCACTTAGGCAGCTTGGGAGGCTTGCTCTTGTTGCTTTTCTGCCCTGGCTCGTCGATTGAGACGACAGGTGGGAAGCCATTGAGTTTTCGCCAGACTTCATACCAGAGAGGAACACGATTCAGCAGAACCCAGGCGTTCGCACGTACGCCCTGCCTGAGAAACCGGTCCTGAGGCCAGGGTTCATCTGCCGAATCGGGACGAACCAGGATACGAAACTTTCCGTTTCCGTTGTCGGTGGCATCAACGGATACAACCGTTCCACCAAAGGTTCCGACGGCCACCGAAGGCCAACCGGCAAACTGGACTGCCGGCCATCCTTCAAACTGCAGCCTCACAGTTCGTCCCGGTTCAACCAGTGGTGCGTCATTCCCATCGAGCCAGACTTGAACAGAACGTTCAGTCGTATAAGGCACGATCGTACAAATCGGGTCCCCCTCTTTCAGGATCCCGGTGCCCAGATTCGGGGTAATCTGAACGATGTAGCCATCAAAGGGGGCTTTGATCACCTGGGTCTCCTGGCGTGCCACTTTGACGCGCATATCGAGTAGTTCTTTTTCGGCTTTATTCAGCCCCTGTTGCGCTTTGGCGACATCGCTTTCGGCTTTGGAGACATCCCCGTTTGCTTTTCGCAGCATCGCCCTGGTTTTGTCGATATCGGCCTGCGCTTTTTCAATTTTTGCTTTTCGCTCACTCTGCTTGCCGGACAATTCATCCTGGGCGGCCCCGTAGTAAAATTCGGCCCCCTTGGCTTTACTGCTTGCTTCTTTCAGCTTCCGATTCACTTCCTGTAATTTCTGAAGCGAGATATTGTTCTCAGCCTGGAGTGTTTTCATTCGATTATACTCAGCCTGCAATTGCGGTAATGCGGCTTCATATTCCACCAGTTTCTGGTTCTCGGCTTTGACTTTCTTTACAGCCATTTCGATATAGGCATCCTGGGCGGCAATCGTCTCGCGTTTGACCGTTTCATAAGCCTGAACCTGTGCCTGATACGATTCTACGATCGTCTTCGCCGCTTCCAGTGCGCGTTGCCCCGCTTCCAGTTGCTGACCGGCTGCTGTCACTGACTGCTGGCTGTTCATCAACTGCAAATCCAGACGCGCTGCATACGATTCATCCAAATCACTGATCTGGGCAATCACCTGTCCCTTATCGACGCGGGCATTTTCAAATATTTTATCCCCCCAGCGGGCAATCCGTCCTTTAATCGGTGCCTGAATGACCTGTTGACGCTGATCCGGTGCGTAAGCCAGTACATTACCCGTCCCCGTCACAGATTGCTGCCAGGGAGCAAACGCCATCAGGACAATCGTTAACAGCAGAGTCACAAACAGAAACCGGGCGATCTTACGCACCGTCCGTGATGATCTTGCCAGCCGTAATGCCGGCATACTCGATTCACTGTAAGCCACAGGAACCAGCATGGACCAGCGTTGATGCTCCGTCTGGGATGCAGGCAGATCTAGTTGCTGTTTAGCTGGCATGGCTTCCTCCTTCTGCAGAACTGACAGCATGTTCTCCCAATTCGTGAATCGACGTTCCAGCTTCTGCCAGACTGAGTCGCCCAGTGACCATGATCAATGTCCAGAGTCGATCAGGATCAACCAGCATTTGCATCAACTGCTCTGCTTCACGATCGGGCAATGCATCAATCAACCCGTCAATCAGTAATAATCGGGGACGGCCGACGATAGCGCGGGCCAGCATCAATTTGCGTGCCTGATTGGGTGTCAACGGGTATCCGGTCTCCACAAGATGGGTATTCAGTGCATCGGGGAGCCGCAGGATTTCGTCAGTCAACCCGACGAGTTCCAGCGCTTCCCGTACATCACTCGTGGAAACATGGGTACGTTCCAGATGGACGTTCTCTTCCAGCGATCCGGAAAATATTTCGATGTCTCTCACCAGCGCCACATGTTTCCTGAGCGCGTCGGGGCGCAGATCACGAGGATCAATTCCGTTAATGGAAACATGTCCCTCGGCAGGCGCTCGTGATCCGAATAACAGCTCCAGCAGCTGACTCTTGCCGGTTCCACTGGGGCCCATCAACATTAATCGCGCACCACTTTCCGCTGTCAGACTGATTGGCTCAGTATGCGAGGCATGCTGGTGCGTCGCACAACTGACATTGCTGACACTCACTTCAGCTGGTTGATGATGCGGTATTTTGAGCAGTCCATCCTGACGTTCCATAGGCAGATCAAACAAAATCCCCAGTTTGTCAACCGAGGCCAGCAGATCATAATAGCTCTGCAAGTGTTTGCCCAACTTGGCAAACGATCCCACGATGACTGTCACGATCAGCTCAGCTGCCACCAGCTGCCCGAGCGTTAATTGCCCTGAAATAACAAGCCAGCCCCCTAAACCCAGCAATGCCGTACTGGCAACAGCCTGCATCCCCAGCGCAAAAATAATCTGTCGCATTACAATTCGGAAATGTTTCTTACGCGCACTGAGGTATTCAAATGTTAAATGGTCTGCCTGATCCAGTGCAAACTCGGCTGCCCCCCGATAACGAAAGGCTGTTCCGCAACTGATCAGATCTTCCAGCCAGGCTGCGACTTTGTACTTTGCCTTGGACTCTTTAATACTGCTGTTAACGGCCCCCCGTCCCAGAACGAAGATCCCAAAGGCAATCAACGCCAGCAGCACAATATCGAAACCCAGCAACCAGGGATGATAAAATGCCAGAACGGTCATACCGATCAAGGTGCTCAGCACCAGAGAAATCCCGTCCAGCAGAAGTGAGGCTGTCGCTTTTTGAACTGTCAGGACATCAAAAAAGCGGTTGACCAGTTCTCGCCCCGACTTACCATCGAGAGCAGCAGGAACCACGCGTGGCAGTCGAAATGAAAGATCTGCAGACACGCGCGCGAACAGGCGTCGTTGGATAATTTCTGCAACATAGATCTGCAATCCCAGCAAAGCCGCGGAGAAGGAAAGAAAGGCCAGCAGCATTAATGCCAGAATGATCACAGGTTGAAGCAACCGACCGAAGGCTACCGTATTGACCAGCGTCTCAACAGCCAGAGGTGTCGCCAGTGTCAGTAATCCTGTAACCAGCGCGAAAACCATAATGATCCAGATATCAGAAAACTCTGGTTTCAACAATTGCAACACACGATCAAGTGGGCGATGAGTGTGGGCATCAGCGGGAACAGAATGCGCTGCTGCGAGTGCAGGCTCGACGACCAGACACCGTACCACATCCTCGCGACTTGTAACCTCTAATGCCGACCGCATCCTGCGAGCGCTGATCCAGATCCGGGTATGATCCCGCTGCGGTTGCAGAATCTGGAACCGTCTGCGCTTTGTTGAGAGGATCGCAGTCCAGCGATGATCATCACCGATACGCGTAATGATTCGCCCCCCCTCACTGGTGATTGCAACCAGTTCATGGAAGGTACAGTCCATCACTTTGTATTTGAGCTCTAAGCTTCGACTCGCTTCGACTAACCAATTCCACCAGTCATCGTCTGTTTCCGATGTTCGTGCAGACGCTGCTTCGATCAGTGCACGCCGAACTCGTGACCGATCAGCCGAATGGCCATCATCAACGGCCAGATGCTCAAACAGCCAGGCAGCTGCTTTGATATCGGTTTGTACCGATTTCGCATCAGCGTCTGCTGAATTATCCGCATTCTCAGGTGGTGATGTAGACATTGTCTGTTCGTAAGTAATTATTTATTAAGGATGTAATGACTTTGACTCATCAATAGAACGAGCCAGTGCTCCAAGAAATGGGGATGGAATAGTACAAATGATATCGTATGCCCAGTTGTTTGCAGAGGCCTCAAAACTGAACATATGAAAAGTTCCCAACTAAAACACTCCTTATTTCCTATCGACTATTCCCTGCCTGATATGACATAAAAGTTGCTGACACTCTATCATTGAACGCATTCTTGCCCCATTTTAGACAGCACTGGCCGGGAGACAATCAATGACCTCAAAATATCAGATCCCTTTCGATTACTCATTCCACAAGATCTGATTTACCCAGTCAATGATTGAACTACCGAGTCTGTGCCAGTACTCTGATTGAATTCACCTCACCGAAATAACAGATGACAGTAGACATTGAAAGCACTCTGGCATGAAACGACATTTCGAGTTTTTGATTCTGATGATTACTGTCCTCTGCTTACCTGTAAACGTTCGTCCTGCCGCTGCAGTACAGCCCTTAATCGTTGCGCATCGAGGATTATTGCGTGTATCGCCGGAAAATACGCTGGCGAATTTTCGGGCGTGTCTTGAATTGCGACTCGGATTTGAGTTTGATGTGCAGCGTACGAAAGACGGGCATCTGGTTTGTATGCATGACGGCACGGTCGACCGCACCACAAACGGTACTGGTAATGTTTCTGATCTGACGCTATCTGAAGTAAAACAGCTCGATGCAGGCAGCTGGTTTGACAGCCGATTTGCCGGAGAAAAGGTACCAACGATCGAGGAAGTTCTGCGGTTAGCCGCCACGTACAAACATCATCCGATTTTAATCGCCGTCGATTTCAAAGGCGCAGACGTGGAACAGGAGGTCGTGCGTCTGTCGGAAAAACATAATATTTTGAGTCGACTGATTTTCATCGGCAGGACCATTCAGGAACCGAAAGTGCGCGCCAACATCAAAGCAACTTCCACCAAGGCTGAAACCGCAGTAGTCGCGAATGACCCAACAGAATTTCCGGCGGCTCTGGCAGACGCCAATGCCGACTGGGTGTATGTGAGATATCTTCCGTCAAACGCAGAAACGGAACGTGTGCACGCCGCCGGAAAGCGGGCGTTCATTGCGGGCGTCACTGTAAGTGGAAACGTGCCTGAAAACTGGCAGCGCGCGACTGCGGCAGGCATGGATGCGATTCTGACCGATTATCCTCTGGAATTGCGGACGTTTCTCAAACAGCACAATCAGGACGCCGACCGCAAGTAACAACGTCGAATCGTACTCTTTTCCCGAGATCGCTTTTCAGACGCCCAATACAATCTGCACTGCGATTGGTCGACAATCAGGTTGTAATTCACTCCTTAGTGTGCATAATCAGTCGTTTGGGTTTATTTGCGCTTATTCTTTTTTCTGAAAGTATATCGAGAATTCTATGTCGCCTCTCAGTCTGGAGGATCAAGTCCTTGTCGCATTGCGACGAATTACGCGAGCCATTGATTTGCATTCCCGGGAATTGATGCAGGAAATCGGTCTGACTGCCCCCCAGCTCGCATCAATGCAAACCATCGCAAAAATGCAGCCGATCACAGTGGGTGGGCTCGCCAAGTCAATTCATCTGAGTCAGGCTACAATGACCGGGATTCTGAGCCGGCTGGAAGCCAGAAAGTTCGTCTCGAGATCCCGGAGAGGGACAGATAAACGTACCGTAGTCGTCGAGCTCACTGCAGAAGGCCAGGCCGTTCTGAAGAACGCTCCTTCTCTGCTGCAAGACCGATTTCGTCGCGAGTTACTGAAGTTACGAGAATGGGAGCAGACCCAGATACTGTCAACTTTGCAACGGATCGCTTCACTGATGGACGCGGAAAACCTGGATGCCTCGCCCGTGCTGTCGGCAGGCGAAGTCATGCCGACCACGGACGCTGAGAACGCCGCTTACCTGAAAGAATAAGCGGAAATCATCTACGCGGTCTCATACTGACTCGAACCCGCTGCTACTGCACTCACTTGCCAGCCTTCACAAACCGATTGCGCGCAAGGCACTTCTCCCGCCTCATCATATCGGCAAAAAACGGCTCAATCGATTTTTCGGGGACGCGCTTCATTCAAAAATCTGCTGTGCCCCGGAGTCCCATTCAGCCGCTTATCAGGAGTGGTTCTCAAGTGTATTTAAATACATGAGGCTTGACACTCTCTATTACTTCGGGTACAAACTATCGTACACAAAGCATATTTACGATCATTTTGTCCACAACAGACGATAATCTGCCCGCAGCATAATTTCATTACATGCTGGTAATGCTAAACTTAACAACATACTGATGATTTCCCGAGAATCATCACATCCCCTGAATAACAGCACCCATTTATTTATAGTGCACTAAGTAATTTACTTTAAAATATTCCTTTATTGGAAACTGATTTACATAAACCTATGTACCAGGCCAGCCAACTGATTTTTCGTGAGCCCCAATTGACTGATGCGCTCGCGATTTCTGATCTGGTACAGAGTTGTCCTCCGCTGGACGTCAATTCTCATTACCTCTCCTTACTGCTCTGCCGTGATTTTCACGACACCTGTGTCATTGCGGAGCATGACTCAAAGGTAGTTGGTTTCCTTTCTGCTTATCATCCCCCGAAACAAGCCAATACGATTTTCATCTGGCAAGCCGCTGTTGACAGCAGCCTGCGTTCCTGTGGCGTGGCATCGCGGATGCTTGATGCTCTGCTATCGCGTCTGGTGGATCAGGATGTGAATTATCTGGAAACGACGATTACCCCCTCTAACCAATCGTCTCAAAAGCTGTTTCGCTCACTTGCGAAACGTTTAAAGACCGAATGCCGCACGTGTGGTGGATTTTCTTCGGAATTATTTGGTGAAGCAAATACGCATGAAACTGAAGAACTCTATCAACTCGGCCCCTTTTCGTTAAAACCCATTTATGAAGAGAAACAACCAATATCATGACCATATTCAACCGAATCGAATCTAACGTTCGCGGTTATTGTCGCTCATTCCCTACTACATTTACGAAAGCCCGGAACGCCAGTCTGTACAACGAAGCTGGAGAAGAATTTATCGATTTTCTCGCAGGCGCAGGCACTTTAAACTACGGTCATAATAACCCCAAACTGAAAGGGAAACTCATTGAGTTCCTGGAACGTGATGGGCTGCTGCATGGCCTCGATATGCAAACGGATGCCAAAGCTCGCTTTCTGGAAGTTTTTGAAAAACGAATTCTGTCACCACTGGAACTCGATTACAAAGTCCAGTTCACCGGCCCGACCGGCACGAACGCAGTGGAAGCGGCATTGAAACTGGCCCGTAAGGTAACAGGACGCACGAATGTCGTCTCGTTCACCAACGGGTTTCATGGCGTGAGCCTGGGCTCTGTCGCCGCTACGGGTAACAGCCACTTTCGCAATGCGGCGGGAACTCCTCTGAATAATGTGACCTTCATGCCCTATCATGGTTACCTGGGCGACCACATGGATACTCTGGAATACTTTGAAGCCATTTTAAAAGACAACAGCAGTGGTTTAGACCTGCCTGCTGCCGTGATCGCCGAAACTGTTCAAGGCGAAGGAGGCGTGAATGTTGCCAGTCTGGAATGGCTGCAGCAGCTTGAAACGTTGTGCCAGGAATATGGCATGCTGTTAATTATTGACGACATTCAAGTCGGTTGTGGACGTACGGGAAATTTCTTCAGCTTCGAAAAAGCAGGAATTGTGCCTGATATTGTTACGCTTTCCAAATCACTGAGCGCTTATGGTTTACCCATGTCGCTGGTATTGATGAAATCAGAACTTGATCAATGGGAACCAGGTGAGCACAACGGCACTTTTCGCGGCAACAATCTGGCATTCGTCTCGGCTGCCGAAGCGATCGAAATGTACTGGAGCGATTATCAATTCGCTCGCGAAATATTGCGAAAAGGCGCTTTGATAAAGAATCGTCTGGAGCAGATTGCAGAAAAAGTGAGCGACGTGGAACTGGAAGTGCGTGGTACCGGTATGATCTGGGGACTGGCCTGCCAGGAATGTCCTGCGTTACCAGAAAAAATCTCGGCTGCTGCGTTTGAACGTGGATTGATCATCGAAACGAGTGGCACCGACAGTCACGTTCTGAAACTGCTTCCCCCGTTAACAATCGAAGACGATCAACTGCTGCAGGGTCTTGACATTATCAACGACTGTTTTGAAGCAGTACTCAATGACGATCGCGTATTAAAAGAACTCGGTCTGGTTTCCGCAGACTGATTTGCACAGCACACAAAGAGAGAGCAAGATTATGATAGTACGTCAACTTGATGACATCATTGGAACCGACCGCGACATCCACGCCAAAACCTGGAATAGTCGACGGTTATTACTGGCGGGTGAAAACATGGGGTTTTCTCTGCACGACACCATTATTCATCCGGGAACGGAAACGGAAATCTGGTATCAGAATCATCTGGAATCCGTCTATTGCATTGAAGGCGAAGGGGAAATTGAACTGATTCCGGATGGTCCGACCTATCCCATTTCTCCCGGAATGATGTATGCGCTGAATGAGAATGACCGTCATCTGTTAAGAGCAAAATCACAATTACGCATGATCTGTGTTTTCAATCCTCCGGTTACCGGTCAGGAGGTTCACGACGAAAATGGAGCTTACCCGGCCGCGGCTGCGACCGACGCCTGAATCAACGATACGCAATAACCAAATCTCGCAAATGAGCAAAAGTCGTTTTGATGAACCAGCTGTTTCGCCTTATTCAACGCATCGAGGCATTTCTGCTCGCCTGGTCGATCATCGCGATTGCCGCGCTTTCGATCGGTAATGTCATTGGTCGGGCGACACTCGGTTACAGTCTGGCATTCACCGGCGAACTGTCACAATTCCTAATTATTATCGTGACATTTATCGGGCTGAGTTATGCGGCCAGCCGCGGCAGACACATTCGCATGACTGCGATTTACGATCAGCTCAATAAGCGCTGGCGAAAACTTTTAATGATCTTTATCAGCGGATTCACTGCACTGTTAATGCTGGTATTAACCTGGTACTCATTTGACTATATTTCAACCGTCTATTTCCTGAAGACGGTCTCTCCCGTGTTACAGGTTCCCCTTTATCTGGTTTACTTATTCGTCCCGCTGGGGTTTGTATTGTCTGCCATCCAATACATCCTGACAGTAGTACGTAACGTGACTTCTCCTGACGTTTATATTTCGTTCACTCAAAAAGACGAATATGAAACGCCTGTCATCGGAGATATATAAATTGAACTTGGCCGAAAAGGGGTAAATTCGTGGAAGCGTTTCTCATCATCGGAGTGATGCTGACCCTGCTGATGTCAGGGTTTCCGATGAAGGTCCCCCTCATCGTAGCAGCGTTTGTCGTTCTGCTTGGCTTCCATCCTGACGTCACCCCTGCAGTCCTCATTCAACAGATGATCGGCGGTATCAAGCCGGCCGCTTTGATTGCGGTCCCGATGTTTATTTTCGCCGCTGACATCATGACCCGTGGTAATTCTGCCAATCGACTGCTGGATCTGGTAACCGCTTTTGTCGGACATCTGCGCGGCGGCTTACCGATTGCCAGTGCGATCAGCTGCACCCTGTTCGGCGCCATGTCAGGATCAACACAAGCCACCGTTGTGGCCATCGGTGGCCCACTGCGACCGCAACTGCTCAAAGCCGGTTATCCCGATTCCTTTGCACTGGCACTGATTATTAATGCCAGTGATATTGCGCTGTTGATTCCCCCCAGCATCGGAATGATTGTGTATGGCGTCGTTTCCGGTACTTCGATTGGCGAGCTGTTCATTGCCGGCATCGGTCCCGGCCTGCTGGTTCTGTTCCTGTTTTGTGTTTATTGCTGGTTCGCCTCAATTCGCATGCAGATCCCGCGCCAACCGAAGGCCGATTCCGCCACGCGCAAAACGGCCGCGAAACGCGCCCTGCTGCCGCTCGGGTTCCCGGTCATCATTATTGGTGGCATCTATTCCGGAATTTTCAGCCCCATCGAAGCAGCCGCCGTCTCGGTACTCTATGCTGCGATTCTGGAAATTCTGTTTTTCAATGAACTTTCGCTGAAAGATATTCCGGAGATTGCGCTCTCGACCGGTCTGGTGACAGCCGTCGTTTTTATTCTTGTCGGATCCGGTGCCGCCTTCAGCTGGGTGATCTCATTCGCACAACTGCCCGACGCGCTCATCAACGACTGGTTGGGGCTCTCCGCTGCTTCCGGCTACTGGACGATCATGCTGACCATTGCCATAGCGTACTTTATCGGATGCATGTTTGTTGACCCGATTGTGGTGATTCTGATTCTGACCCCCATCTTCCACCCCGTCGCCACCGCTGCCGGCATTGATCCCGTACTGGTCGGAATTGTTGTCACGCTGCAAGTCGCCATTGGATCTGCCACGCCTCCGTTTGGCTGTGATATCTTCACCGCAATCGCCGTCTTCCGCCGCCCCTATCTGGAAGTCATTCGAGGCACACCACCGTTTATTGCCATTCTTCTGCTGGCAGCCGTACTGCTGATTGCATTTCCCGGCATTTCACTGTTTCTGCGCAATCTTGCCTTTGGTTGATCGAAGTGGTTTTGATTATGAGTATTTTTCATCGACACAAACCGTTGATCGCTTCAGGGATCATAGCCTGCCTTGCCGTGTTGTCTGCATGTAATCCACAGGAAACAGTGTTGTCCAGCAAACCCACTCAGTGGCGGTTTGCGATTGAAGAAACCGTGGGGAGCGTGCAGCACCAGTACGCTCTGAAATTCAAGGAACTTGTCGAAGCGCGGTCTGACGGTCAAATTGTTGTGACGATTTACCCATACGGCACGCTGGGAACATCGGAACAGATCACCGAACAGATCGACATGGGCGTAATTCAATTTGCCATGGCTTCCCCGGGACATCTGGGCAAGATGATTCCGGAAGTCCAGGTCTTTCTCTTGCATTTTCTCTTTTCGGATGATGATGAAATCAATAATCAGGTTCTGAATGAAGCCCCGCAACTGCGGCAGGCATTCAACGAACTCTATGCCCGGAAGAATTTCAAGTTGCTGTCTATTTTTTCGGAAGGCTGGCAGGTCTGGACTACCAAAAAAGCAATTCAGACTCCCGCTGACTTCAAAGGCGTAAAAATGCGCGTCATGACGTCACCTTTACTGCTCGCCGCCTATCAGGGCTATGGTGCCAGCCCGACTCCTTTGCCTTATTCCGAAGTCTATTCGGCGCTGCAACTGAATATGATCGACGGCCAGGAAAATCCAGTCTTTGCCATTCAGGAAATGAGTTTTTATGAAGTCACCAACTGGATGATCTTCGCCCGGCACGCGCCTTTCATTACGACTTCGGTGACCAACCTCGACTTTTTCAATTCACTCCCCCCGGAACGGCAACAACTGGTCACAGAAGTTGTCGGCGAATTGAATGACTACATCCTCGATGTACAGAAACGGTTCAATCAGGAACGACTGGCATTAATTCGCAAGAACAAACCCAAACTGAAGATCATCACAGAACTCACACCCGAGCAACGCGAAGCATTCCGTCAGGCAAGTCAGCCGGTGCGCGAACAGTTCATTGAAATGACGGGTGAAGACGGTCGGCTATTACTGGAACTGCTCAAAACCACCATCAAGGACTACGAATCCCAGCGGGAAAACTAGCTGCTGCTCCCGATGCTGAAAATCCTCTTCGCGCAGATGCGGCGGTGCTACCTGCTTGAACCCCGAATTCACATGCTCCCAGGGTTTGTTTCAATAAACGAATCTGATTTCATGATTCATCGTTTATTAAAATCCGGCTTTGAATAAACGCAGCCAGGTTTTCGGCGTCGTCGGTACCAACGCGTAACGTGCCTTTGCGGAGTTCAAGTACGACACAGTCGCGTCCCCAGAGGTTCCAGACCCAGCCGCCACGAAAAATCCAGTGAATGCCCCAGCCATCCAGGATCGTCGTGCGGCCGACTTCGGCAAGGTAATATCATTTGAAGTCAGTCCGCGCATCATCCCGCAATTAATTTCAAACCTGGATCACTGGGCATCTAACAATGTTTTTATTGTCCCCAAGGCGGCCTGGAACACTTCCGGGGAACTAATTCCGCTGTACTTTGGCGGAGCGCATTATGCAGATACTGTGATGAAAGATCATGCTGATTTTGGCAAAGTTAAACCCGATCACCTTGCTGAAACCGTGATGCTTGATGATATTGTCGATGCGATCGGATCATCACCCTCAGTCGTTAAGATGGATATTGAAGGAGCCGAGCAAGAAGCCTAAATAGGGTTTCTCAACACTCTCAACTCCCATCATCCGGCATTGATACTGGAAATGAATGGTGCAGACGCCGGTCTACAAGAGTGGCTGACTGAAAGAGGTTATCATTTATATCTGGCTGACAATTAC
This sequence comes from uncultured bacterium, assembly GCA_963974925.1. Lineage (GTDB taxonomy): Bacteria > Planctomycetota > Planctomycetia > Planctomycetales > Planctomycetaceae > Gimesia. The sequence goes on from CAXBFD010000074.1 coordinate 29,112, forward strand.
AACAAAATTAACAAACCGATGAACTCCAGGCTGATGAATGTGATTGCGATTCACGAGCAGGATACAAAAAACAACTGCTATTATAAAAGCCTGACAAAATCTCAAATGGTCACAATGAAACATGATGACTGGGAGACCGATGCTGATGGGTTTTATTTTAAAACCGACCAGCTTCAAACTGGTAGATATGTTTTATCATTTGTTCCGACTCAAGCAGCACTGAATGACCATTCCAAAGCAGAGCTGTCTATTTTTGAAGGAGAAAGCTTAGTAAGAAAAAGCCTCCACATTTCCCCATGGTCTCATTTATCCCAGTCATATACCGATCAGCCATTTCACTTAAATCGGGATAATCAGGTCGTCATCCGACTCAGCTTCGACGAACGAAAAGATCTTAAGGATGCATTTGAAACGATGTCATTGTTGAGAGTAGATTCGGATCAACCTCCCTGGGCAGATAAAAAACGATGCATTTTTTAACCTGAGCAGAAGATCCAAGACACTCGGCCAATTTGATCAATGGCACTTGAGCGGCCCAGTGGATTCACTTTGTTTTCGCCTTTTAACTGAGGTCACCTTAAATGAAGAAAGCGCCTGAAGTTCTTAATTCCCAATGTACAGAGGAATCAATAACCCAGTTGAATACAGCGCAAAATCTCCAAATTGATTGTTCCGCTACTGATTTTTTACTCATTTGGAGCAAGGCATATTTTGCTCTCCTGCTCCGAAAGTTGATCGAAAGGAAGCATTGCATGTTAAAAAAAGCTCCAATGTCGACCATTCCCGTTTGGCCTCATTTCATCCTTAAATCTGTAGATCCAATTCAGTTAAGGAAAGTAACCTGATTTAATATTGCATTATTCTTTTCAAAACTACTATACTTCAATTCTATCCACTCTAGTCAACCAGCTCATTTACTCTTAGTGGTAAATTTTAACAATATTTCCCAACTCATTTTTCAGGTTAAACAAGTTCCAGGATGAAAATACTTGTTGTTTTTGGGACCAGGCCAGAGGCGATCAAGATGTCGTCTCTCGTCAAGGAACTCTCTGCTCGCCCAGACATGGAGACGAGAGTTTGCGTCACTGCGCAGCATCGCGAGATGCTGGATCAGGTTTTGCAGCTATTTGACATCACCCCGGATTATGATCTGGATGTGATGTCGCCTAATCAATCGCTGACAACCATTACCTCCCGCATTCTCACTGGCTTGGAACCCATCCTGAAAAGTTTCCAGCCAGAGACCGTGCTCGTCCACGGAGACACCAGCACCACGTTCGCTGCGAGCCTTGCCGCTTATTACCAGAGGATCAAATTAGGTCATGTCGAAGCGGGCCTGAGAACCAATAACATTTACTCTCCCTGGCCTGAAGAAGCAAACCGGAAACTAACCAGTGTATTAACAGATTACAATTTTGCGCCGACGAATGCAGCCAGGGAAAATTTACTGCGGGAAAATGTGCCTGTGGAAAAGATCCAGGTTACGGGTAATACGGTCATCGATGCGTTATTGCATGTTCTGGAAAAAATTAAATCGGATAATTCATTAGCCCGAAAAGTTCAGCAATTACTTCCTGAGATAGACGCCGGCAAACGCCTGATTCTAGTCACCGGACATCGCCGCGAAAATTTCGGAAGCGGTTTTGAGGAAATCTGTAAAGCACTGGCTGCACTGGCTTCAAAATACCCGGATATACAAATCATATATCCAGTTCATCTTAATCCGCATGTACAGGAACCCGTCAATCGGTTACTTAACAATTACAAAAATATCCTGCTGATCAAGCCTCTAGATTATTTACCATTTGTGTATTTGATGAATCAATCCTACTTGATTCTGACTGATTCTGGAGGCATTCAGGAAGAAGCCCCTTCTTTGGGTAAACCCGTCCTGGTCATGCGAGAAACGACAGAGCGACCAGAAGCCGTTGAGGCAGGTACGGTAAAACTGGTCGGAACCAATTACGAAAAAATCGTCTATGAAGCTTCAGCGTTACTCGACTCTGATTCTTATTATCAATCTATGTCTCAAGCCCACAATCCTTACGGCGATGGCCAGGCGAGTAAACGGATTGTTGACTTCTTAAGTTCAATAAATTAGTTCCTGATGAAAAACCGATGCCAGCTTGCATTAAACGATTTCATTGACGTTTTCAAATCTTTCCAGTTATGTTTCTTTCTGGCGTGGTTTGATATTCGTATTCGCTATCGAAGATCAAAAATTGGTCCCTTCTGGATCACGATCAGCATGGCAATTTTTATTGTAGCGCTCGGGACTGTCTACTCCAAACTGTTCAACATGTCGGCAGAAGAGTACCTGCCCAATCTGGCAACTGGTTATTTATTCTGGATGATGTTTGCAACAGTGATAAGTGAATCTCCTACGATCTTTGTTGACAATGCAGCATATCTCAAAGATATGAAGATCAATCTCCTAGTTCTGATTGTTCGCGCGCTGGCCCGGAACTTTATCATTTTTTTACATAATGCCGTCTTCATTGCCTGTGTCAACTTTTACTTTCAAATCTGGCCACAATGGCAATTGGTTTTCCTGATCCCCGGTCTGGCACTAGTTTTACTGAATTTATTCTGGATGATGCTGATTCTTGGAATCTTAGGGGCGCGCTATCGCGACCTGGCTCCGATCATCATCAGTCTGGTCCAGGTTTTATTCTTTATCTCCCCCATCACTTGGCTTCCCAAACTCGTGGGCTCAAACAGTTGGGTCATCCGCTTAAACCCGATTGCCTATTTTCTCGATCTGACTCGTTCGCCTGCTTTGAATGAAAGCCCGCTGATGAGTGCCTGGATTATATCCAGTGTCATCTGCGTGTTTGGTTTTGCTGGTACATTTTTCCTTTACGCTTACAAACGGGAAAGAATCGTTTACTGGATTTAAAATGGCTAGCATTAATGTAAACAATGTCACGTTACATTTTCCGATCATCGGTGCAGGCGATCGTTCCGCAAAAAATTCACTCTTGCATTTTGCCACAGGCGGTAAAATCACCAAGGGCAGCGGCACGATGCTGGTCACGGGACTGGAAAATATCAACTTAAACTTGAAAGATGGTGATCGTCTGGGCCTGGTGGGACATAACGGGGCTGGTAAATCAACCTTGTTGAAAGTACTGGCTGGAATTTATCATCCCACAGAGGGAGAGGTAATCATTCAGGGGCGAATACTTTCAACACTCAATATTACTCTCGGTTTTGAACAGGAAGCAACCGGTTACGAAAATATCCTTTTACGGGGACGCTTACTGGGCTTAACAGCTGCAGAGATTGAATCAAAAGTGGACGAAATTGCTGAATTCACCGAATTGGGAAAATATCTGAACTTACCAGTCAGAG
>CAXBFD010000075.1:0-32276 GCA_963974925.1 uncultured bacterium
TGTCCGCCCGCCTTGCCGTATTCGATTTTTTAACACGTTGAGAATGGAACCAGTTCAAGCAATCGCAGGTAATCATGCAAACGACGCACTCACTGCGGGTAGACACAGGGGCTACCCCTACTTTTCCTGTTGATCGGAGAACGTGATCTTACAGGAATTTTGCTACGACTAAACTCACGAAAAGTATCGGGTAGGAGAACTTATTCTGTTTTGTTCTTCTCAATCTTATACGGTCCCAGTGCGGGATCGGTCAGAAACCAGTCTACCGGGCGTTCCTGCAGGCGTTTTTCATACACGCGGATCGAGCGTTCATCCCAGAACTTCGGGATTGAGGGGGGTTCGGGAATGCGGCCTTTATCGTCAATTTCCACCATCCACTGATCCAAAGCCGACGACAGTCTTTGTTTTGTTGCCTGCTGTTCGGGTGAATCCGCCAGGTTGTTGATTTCCCAGGGATCATTCTGCAGGTCATACAGTTCTTCTGGAGGGCGGTACTCGGCCATCAGCGCCAAAGGGGGGCCGGTCAATTTCCCTTCCGCATGCAGATGACGCAGCAAGCCGATAATCGGATACGACGTTTCTTTATAACGATTGATCTGCAGAAAAGGGTGCTCCGGATATTTGTTGCGCAGGTAACGATAACGTTTGTCGCGCACCGTGCGAATGTGGAAGACGGTTTCGTCTCCCCGGTCGCGGCCGCCAAACAGATACGTGCGTGGCGGTTCCGATTGGCTTCCCAGAAAAACCTGCCCCTGCATTTTTTCCGGTTTGGTGACGCCGGCTAAGGCGAGTGTCGTGGCGCTCAAATCGATCGACGCAATCAGCTGTTCGCTTTGTTCGCCGCGTGTGAAGTGTGCGGGTGCCGGGAGTGACGCATTTCCTTCAGGCCAGTAAATGATAAGCGGTATGTGCAGCCCGCTGTCATACGGCCATTGTTTGCCGCGGGGCATCGCGCGGCCGTGATCGCCGAGGAAAATGACAATCGTATTCTTGTCGAGCTGGTCCCGTTTCAACAGTTCCAGAATGAAAGCGACTTTTTTATCGACGGCCATGACGGCGTTTAAATATTGTGCCCAGACTCCCCGGGTGACGGCATGATCGGGATAATAAGGGGGGATCTGCACCTTGGCCGGATCGGCCTGATAACCGAGATGTTCGTGGGATGTATTCCAGGCACCTCCGCGATGCGTTTCCGAAAAGTTGATCTGGGCATAAAAGGGCTGATGAGTCTTCAGTCCGTCCCAGTCTTTGACATCGAACGGCTGTTTGCCTTTGGGGTAGGTGAAATTCCAGTCGGTCTTGCCGGTTCCTTTATAGAATTTGGCCAGTCTGCGATCATTGGTCAGAGTTTTAATGTTGCTCGTTGTGTAACCGGCGGGACGCAGCCAGTCGGTGATCACGCGCACGCCGTCCGGCAGCGGATTGGTTCCCTCACGGTGCGAACGATGATTGTGCGCGTCAATCGACATCGCATACATGCCCGTCATGAAGGAAGAGCGACTGGTAGAACAGACGGGCGTCACCGTAAATGCATTCTTGAATAACATCCCGTTCGCTGCCAGACGATCCAGCGTCGGCGTTTTGACTTCGGGAGTGCCATAACAGCCCAGCTCCGGCCCCATGTCTTCGGCAATGATCCACAAAATATTCGGTAGTTGATCGGCTGCTTCCAGAACCATCGACTTGTGGAACGGAATGAAACCAATAAGGGCGAGCGCAATGAAAGTGCGATTCATGGAGAAAGCTCTTTATCAAAAAAATCATTCGAACAAGAGAAAGGCAGACGTTTGGACTCTTTATCATCAACGACGAATTCGGAGTTGTCAATCAAAGGCTACAGATTGAGGATGCAATTGTTTCGCGTCTTTTCACTGTCTGCCTTCTATCCGGCAGGGAGTAATCATCTGACTCAAGCTCATTAGAAGGGGATTGACTGCACAGAAAGCGGTTTTATCCAATATTCACGTTGAAGAGCTAAAAATTACAGTTAAGCTAAAACTAACAATCCCGATATTTTTGCAGAGCTGCCAATGACTGGTTGCATTTCCGGATTTGCAACGGGACAGAGGAATTGCCTGCAGAATTCATTCTTCTTTGACCAGGGAGGAGTTCACATGGCTCTTTATAAGTATGACAAGTATCTCGTAAAAGCCGATCAGCCGGAGTTCGATACGCTACACAAACCGGGCGAAAACTGTCCGCACTCTGGCATCTATCGTTGTGAAGCGTGCGGCGATGAGATCGCCTCGAACAAAGATAACCCGTTCCCCCCACAGAACCACCACCAGCACGCCGAGAAGCTGGGCGATATTCGATGGAAACTGATTATTATCTCCCAGCAGAAGTGATCGATGTGCCTGAAGTCTTCTCTGATGATCTGTGAAAAGCACTGCCGGATATTTTTCGACAATTTCGATCTTCAATGAAGAAAATCGAGACTGCAACTGTGCGAGCTAAAGTAAGGTTTTGGAATGTCTTGTGATAAGCGAGAATTCCGGTTCCGGTCTTTTTCAGGAGAACGTACGTCATCGATCAACAAAAAAAGTCCTAAACCACGAATGGTATAGGACTTCTTTAAATTGCCCGACTAGGATTCGAACCTAGACTAAGTGAGTCAGAGTCACTCGTGCTACCGTTACACTATCAGGCAATGGGTGAATCAGGAACATAGTTAGCTAAGATCAGCTAATACAGTCACTTGTAGCACTCTTTCGGCCATTATACGAAATTATTTGTGTACGCCAAGTCGGTGAGGGAGAGAAATTTCTATTCTTTTTACCCTGTTCCGCCATTTGATGACCCTATAAGTACAATTTGGTTCTTTTTATAATCGAATCAATGAAATTACATCCACTACGAAAGTTGTCTCTTATGAAATGTTATCGAGACTTTTGTCTGCTTTTGACGGCTCTGTTTTTTGCGTTCTCCTCTGGGATGCAGGTGAATGCAGCAGACACTGTCCCGCCAGACCGGTCTCAAGCGGATGTTGCGCGTGATCTCAAGCTGGACCAGTTGATCGCCGAGTTGACAGCGAAGATCAAAGAGACGCCGAACGAGACGTCCTTGTATTCGCGTCGAGGGGACGCTTATTTCTTTCGAGGGCAGTTCAAGGCAGCCGTTGCCGACTATGATAAAATGGTGGAATTGAACCCGACGATCAAAGCCTCGCACTGGCGACGGGGCATTGCCTGTTATTACGCCAGGCAGTATGCGGAAGCGGCGAAGCAGTTTGAAACCTATCATAGCTTCGATAATGTGGACCGCGAAAACGGGATCTGGCGTTTTTTTTCACAATATCAGGCCAAAGGGGCGGACGCAGCGCAGCAGGGTTTGCTGAAGTATGAAAAAGATGATCGCGAACCTTTTCCCGATATCTATCGTTTATTTGAAGGCAAAATCACTCCCGAGAAAATTCTGGAGAATATTCAGTCAGCAGATCTGAACGAAGAAGAACTTTCCAAACGGTTGTTTTATGCCTACCTCTATATCGGTTTGAATGAATCGCTGCACGGACGAAAAACAGCCGCGCGAGAGTATCTGCAGAAAGCGGTTAAAAATCAATGGGGTCAGGGTGCCGGTTTTGGACCGAATTATATGTGGCATACCGGCCGGCTGGAGCTACAGTCACTCTTGAAACCGGAACGGGTCGAATAAGATTTTCACCAGTAATACGACACATTGAGAGAGACCTCTTTCCTCAATATTTGATTGGATATACCAAGATGAAGTGGAGCCTGCCGTCACGTTTTTTGCTGTTTCTGTTCTGCCTGGTTTCGTTGATTTCCGTTCCGGGAAACAGCGCGTTGGCACAGGATGAAAAAACAGAACCGGGGGCACTTTCAACACAGGAAAAAAAAGAGAAAGCGTTAGAGCATGCCCGGAAGGGACAGGCGTTTCTCAAGCAGAAATACTGGAAAGATGCGGCGTCAGAATTTGAAAAAGCGGTCGAATTGCAGCCGAATCATAGTGTTTTACATTATCTGCTCGGCGTCAGTTATCTGGAGAATTCCGAAGCCAGCAAAGGCTGGGTGGAATTTCGGAAAGCGGTTTTACTGGACCAGAACAATCAGCGGGCCGCCAAAGATTTCATGCGGATCTGGAGTTTTTTCGATCGTAAAGGTCTATTGAATGTGGGGACTCCGGAAGTGGAAGTTCTCAAAGTACTGGGGGAGCCGGATCGGCAACACGATCAGAACGGTGAATCACAATTGACCTACGGTTTTATGTGGATCAATTTTCGCAACGCCAGGCTGTTTGCACTGGTTGATACGCGCGGTTTGACCCCGGAACTCACCAGAGCCGTGAATACGATGGAATTCAAGCTTGATCCCTGGTGGAAAGAGGGCTACCGGATCATGTCCGCGACCAACGCGTTAACCGAATATGTCGCTGCGGAAGAAACGGTGCAGAACTACCTGCAAATGTTCTCGACTCAGAGATTGTTCAAACTGGGAGAGCAGGTCTCTGCCAGAGAGATGATGAACAATATGAAAGGCACACTGGAAAAAACGCATCAAATCGAAGAGTGGAAGGTGATCCAGGATGGCGAGAATGATATTCTTTTTGAATGGCGTGTGGCAAAAAAGGAGCAGACTCCAGCGCAACATGAAATATCCAGACTGGTTAAAGGAAAGCGAGACATGCATCGACTTGCCTATGTCAGCCGGAAAACGCCTCTGAGTGAAGAGGCACGCGCGCAATGGATTAAAACGCTGCAATCGGCAAAACTGGTGGTCGCGCATGCCGAAGATGCCAAGTTGACGACAGCGGAAATAAAAAGCCTGGAAGAGCAGTTAACGATCAAATCCAGAGAGATTATCAAACTGCAGCTTCAGCATATCCAGGATCTGGATGTGGCAGCGATGAAGCCGTACTTTACTGAACGCGTGCGCAATTTGATTACTGCCGACTCGTTAAAACAGGCAAAACAGCAGGCAGCTTCCGAGACTCCAGAGTCGCTGGTTGACTCGGTTAAGGTCAGCGAAGTGGGAGACCAGCTTCAGGCCAAAATCAAAATGAAAAATGGTCGGACTTTAACCACGCTGGTCCCCGTGAACGGAAAATGGGAAGCAGATACCATCTGGTTTGAATAGTTTTCCTGAAACTGCCGATTCATCCATTTTACCGTATCATCACAAAAAGATTCATCTTTACTGAAGGTGTATGTTTTTTTGTGCACTCCCGGCGGTCTTTTTCAAGCCCATTTCACGGGAAAATTTTCGAAGAATTTTCCGATCGATTCCGAAGCGAATCTGCCATGAATTGAACTGTGCTTGAAAATCGTAATATGCTTCTGCCAAAAGAGATACGGCTCTGAAATTACGGCCGGATTTCAGACATGTCGATTCGCATCAGCTTGACGCCCCTACGATTAGCATATTTCGTCTCAACTTCTCAACACGATTATTCCGAAAGATCAGAATAACCGCTTGTATCCGGATAATCGGAATAGTTTTACATCCGCACTGGAGACAAGGGAAGTTTGGCGGCGGTTTACAGAGCCACTGCCATTCAGGTCGACCAGGTCAGGATTCGAGGACGCAGTGTCCCGCGGAATCAGATCTGGCAGGCCTCTGAGGAACGGAGTTGATCGTCTGGAATCGTTAGAGACGAGTTTAACATCGACGTTGGAGCTTTCGATGAACATATTACGTGTCAGCCTGGCCTGCTTCTTTTTAGCATCTCAGTATATACTGGTATCTGTTTATGCAGATCCGGATCAAACTGAGAGCGCGCAATCGGAGGGGCATGCTACTCTGGGCGAACAAGAAGGTGCAGCCATTGTCGGAAATGTTTCTTCCGGCGTTTTCAGGCATGAGTTTATTCCTGAGAACAATGTGCAGAGAAACGACGTTCCCGGTTTTACTTCGATGAAGGATGTAAGTTACCAGGATGTTCCACAAGGCTATCCACCCTATAAATATCCAGATCCACAAACAATGGTGGTCAATGAATACATCGATAACGGTGTCGGATATCAGCCTCTCGGACCAGATCCTTTTCAGCCCATCTTCCGCCTGGATAAAGGAATTGGCGGTGGAATCGGTTATGACGATGGTTATTCGAACCTGGGTGTTCTGCTTCCGTTTACAATCAATCCGGAACAGAGCATGCTGTTCCTTGATTTGAGAGCGATGGTGACTGACCAGGGGGCCGGCGGTGTCAACCTGGGTGCCGGTTGGCGTGCTTACAACGAAAATCTGGATAAGATTTTCACAGTCGCTGGCTGGTATGATTATGACGACGGCCATGCTCAGGCTTACAATCAACTTGGTTTGAGCGGTGAAGTAATCGGCCAGTATCTGACTTCACGGATCAATGGCTATTTTCCCATCAATAACAATGAGGTTGTTGTTTCAAACAATCTGACGGGCGGTGCCTACTATGAATCAAATCGAATCTACTTGAACCGTGCTCGACTTTCAGAATCTTCTTATGGCGGTGTGGATGCAGAAGTCGGCGGTCCGCTGCCTGTGTTGGGGAAATTTGGAATCGACGCTTATGTCGGCGGGTATTATTATAACTCGAACGATGACAAAAGTGCAGCCGGTGTCAAGTTTCGTGCGGAAGCCAATATTAACGACTGGTGGCAAATGAGCGTGAGTTATGCCAAAGATGACGTATTCGGCTCGAACGCATGGATGAACGTGACGCTGGCCATTCCTGAAGGCAGATCCAATAAATGGATGCGTCCGAAGACGATCCAGCAGCGGATGTATCAACCGATGAATCGTAACTACCGCGTTGTCGCGCATGTGAAAGAGACGATTAACTCTGAAATCGCGATCAACCCCGATGATAATATGCCTTACACAGTGGCTCATATCGATCCCGATTTTGGTGCTGCTGGTAATGGTACTTTTGAAACTCCTTTTGGCTCTGTAGCCGCATATAACGCTTCGCCTCCTACTTCCATGACGGATATTATCTTTGTGCAGGATGGAAATGCATCAAATCTGGATGGCCAGATCACACTGCTGGATAATGGGGGTGGAATTGGTGGCGTCACGGGACAACGTCTGTTAAGTGAATCGATTCAGCATACATTCAAAACTTTTGATTTAAGCGGTGGTACGGTCACATTAAATCTGCCTGGTTATAACCCGGCTGCGAGTACTCCGACACTCAGCAACTCGGCCGGCGCTGGTGGCGCTGCAGGGGCTGTTGTGGTCGGACAGGGGGGAGCCTGGGAAGTATCCGGCTTCAATATCAGCGGTGCCAGAACGGGTGGAGTGCTTCCGCATAACGCCGGCATCTACTCGGCTGGAACGCGCGGATTTAATATCAACAACAACTCTTTTGTACTCTATAACCGCGGTGTTGATGTTACGAATACTGCTAATGGCATTGGTATCGTGTCTAGTAATACATTCTCGGGTGATGGGGCCAATTCTCTACATGGTGCCCGAATCACACAAAATGTGGGTACGCTTGAGATGGCTTTCCACAATAACTCGGCTACCAATAATCTTGGTGTCGTGCCCCCGGGAACCGGGACTGGCTTTGAAATCATTGCCAATGCAGGGACGACCATCGATGGCGTCGGGACTGCCGCCGATGGCGTCACGACTCTCGGGATTACCGGGAACACTGCCAACAGTAACGGGACCGGTATGATTCTGACCGAGAATGGGGGAATTATCGATACCGATTTCTCCAATAATACATTCAATAATAACATCAATCCCAATACCGGTCTGCATGTGAATTCGAATGGTGGTTCTGTAACGTTCCGCAGCTTTAGTACAATCACAGCGACCGGCAATACCGGCTTGGGGATTGCCTTTGATGCGACAGCCGGCGGTACGATTTCAGCCCTTTCTGAAGACTTGAACCAGAACGGAGTATTGGATCCGGGTGAAGATCTCAATGGAAATGGCGCGCTCGATCTGGGGATGACCAGCATCAATGCCAGCAGTAATACCATAGATGGTTTTGTGGCAACCGCCGACGGTGTCGGGTCCACAATCAATCTGAATATTGGTAATGCGAACGCGACAACGAACATCTTTAACAACAACGGTCAAAACGGGATCAGCCTGAATACACTTAATTCCGGTACGATCGGCGGAAGTATTGTCAATAACTCGGCGATCGGAAATACTCAGGACGGTTTAGCGATCACGCTGACGACCGGTACTGTCGATTTAACCGCGTACGGCTCTCCTTCCATCGGGAGTAACAGCTTCACCGGAAATACCCGTCACGGTATGAGTATCGTGAATAATAATGGTGGTGCCTTTACCACAGCTTTGATTTCCAATAACAATTTCAGCAATAACACTGAATCGGGCCTGTTCCTCGGTGGAGCCGCTCTGGGCGGTGCAAACACGGCCGTGAATACGCTGGGCAGTATCGATTCCAACAACTTCAACCGAACGACTCTCGGCACATATGGTATCGAGTTTGGTTCCAGCGACGTGCGAACGACGGCAACGATTACACGCAACACCTTTGTGGGACGTGCTCCGAATCTGCCTGATGCCGGTGCCGGTCCTGGTGTTGGTGGTACGGTCGGCGGAACAACCACCGTTGGTGGTAACGGTGGTGTGACTCTGGCATTCGGAAGCCTGGCTTCGATTGACAATTCGCTCGTCAATACATTTTCCAATAACGGCGATGCCCACATCGGGTTGGTCCTCGAAGGAAATACAACCAGCCAGGTAGACATTGATCAGCACATCTTTAACACGACAACGGATACTACTGTGAATACGGAGTTCAGCGGCCAGGGGGTCGGTTTCATCATGAGAGATACCGCCACCTTTACAGGAACAATCCAACGTAACACGTTTCAGGATAACGCCGACTCCGGTCTGTTCTTTAGTGTGACCGGAAACAACGGGGCTGATTTTGCTCAAATCAACAATGTGGTCGTAGGGGGGGGAACCGCTCCCTTTGGAAATATATTCACCGGGAACGGGGGCAGCGGTTTAGAAGTCATTCGAACTGCCAACGGTGTGCTCAACAACTTTACGGCTCAATTTAACACCCTGACAGGAAATACGATTCACGGAATCAGCTTGACAGCAGCCAATGCAGATATCGTGGATACTTATACGATTAACGATAACACGATCACCGGGAATACACAGAACGGTATTGATATCAGTGTGCAGGCAGATGCCGGTCTGCAGGCAAACATGGCTCGTAACACAATTACCGGTAATACACAGAACGGTATTCGAACATCAGAAATGACGGGTGACGCCTCCGATAATCGTAGAGTATCAGGAACCTGGGTTGCTAACACCATCACCGGCAACGGGGCCAATGGTATCCAGCTCGCAGGGAGATCCAATGGTCTGGTGATCGGCGGTGCCGGAGCCGATCGTAATATCATCCAGAGTAACGGTGTCGATGGTGTAGACATCTCAGGAGCCGGATCTGTCACTCTGAATAATAACCTGATCGCCATGAACACAATGCACGGGATCGACATGGATCTGGTAGGCACGAATAACATTACCATCACCAATAACGATATTACCTTGAATAACGGAGATGGTATTGAGTTTACGAATGTGAATTCCGGCCCCAGCTACACTTTGACGATCGAAGACAACATCATCGACTTCAACCAGGGTCGTGGATTTGATCTCTTAGCCAAATCCGGTGGTAACGACTTGACTACACTTATGACCGTGAATTTCAACAGAAACTTCGTCAATGCGAATGCGAGGGAAGGGGTTTATGTGGTTTATACGTCCTCGGCAACCCAAACTCAAGATTCCAATAGTACGACTCTCGAGGCCGATGGTGGACTCTTTCGTGATCTGCGGTTGAGAATGAGTATGGATTCGAACCAGATTCTGGCAAACGGATCTGCCACAGCCTTCACCACAACAGGCCTGGTGGTTCGTGTTGGTACATCGCATGGAAGTACCGATTTCACGAGCAACACAGGTGGATTTGCCAGCAATGGAGCGGGTGTATTTACCGATTCGGGTGTGATTATGGATGTGACCAACAATATCTTAACGGGTAACTTCGGTTCCGATGCCTACTTCGAGTCCTTCGTTTCCACAGTTCCTGTGACGACTACCACTGGAACCTGGGGGGCCACCACCGACCCGACTGTCATCACAGCTTTCGTGAGCGATCCATTGGCTCGACTGGACTTAAACTGGGATAACAACACGACTAACTCGGCTGATGTCAACAATTCGGGTGCATTCTACAACAACGATGATGCATTCAAATCGCGTCTGAATACAACCAGTCCTCCGTTCGACGGACCATTTTCAGATATTGGACGAAGTCGTAATGCACAACGTCAGGCAGCTCGTATTGCTAACCTGAATGATCCTGGTGCAGGTACCTTCTTCTACTCTGGTACGGGGGCCAGTACCTTCCGTCTTGACAGTACTGGGGATCTCGGAATCTTCTCCTTGGATAACAACCCGTTCGTTACCACGCCTAACGATGCAAACGGTGTCCCTCTTGGGGGTGGCGCAGGCGAACTGCCCTTCGGCTGGGGACAATTCTAAGAGTCCGCAGTGGACCTGACCTGACGGTCTTTAAAAAACAAATACACCATCCTGAATCAAATCAGGATGGTGTTTTTTTATCGACTTCAACTGGTCCGTTCAGTTCGTTAAGCGGGTGACAGAAACTTTTCGATCGCATCAAGGCCTGCTTCCAGAGTTTTCAGATCCGTCGCAAAGGAAAGCCTGACGTACCCCGGTGCACCAAAGTCGGCGCCAGATACGAGAGCCACATGGGCTTCTTCCAGTAATGCCGTACAGAATTCACTGGAGTCATTGACCACCTTGCCGCCTCCCAGTGGTTGATTGAAGTGGGCGCTTACATTGAAAAAGGCGTAAAACGCGCCCCCCGGTTCGGCAAAACTGATCTCCGGGAATTTTCGCAGTCGTTCGAGTACATAGGCCCGACGTTCTTTGAAGGCTTCCAGCATCGCCGTCACACTCTCCTGAGGGCCACTCAACGCGGCAATCGTCGCAGCCTGGCTGATGCTGCAGGGGTTGGATGTCTCCTGGCTCTGTAGCTTGGTCATCGCGGCGGTTACTTCGACCGGGGCAATCGTCCAGCCAATCCGCCAGCCGGTCATCGCGTATGCTTTACTGACGCCGCTCACAATAATGGTTCTTGCAGCGACATCCGGTCCGAAGGAGGCAAAACAGCGAAATTCGGAACCTTCGTAAATCAGTTTTTCGTAGATCTCATCGGAAAGCACGGCGATATCTTTTTCGACCGCCACCCGTGCCAGCGCTTCCAGAGTTTCAATCGGATAAGCGGCACCGGTCGGATTACAGGGGTTGTTGAGCATCAGCAGTTTGGTTTTTGACGTGATCGCCTGCGCGAACTGTTCGGCGTTCAGACAGAAGCCGCTTTCCTCAGTTGTTTCCACCAGCACGGGCGTGGCCCCCGTCAATTCGACCAGCGCGCTATAACTCACCCAGTATGGCGTAGGAATGATGACTTCATCGCCGGGGCCGCACAGAGCCGTCAGTGCATTATGAATGGAGTGTTTGGCACCATTTGAAACCACAACCTGATTCGGCCGATAACTTAATCCATAGTCGCGCTGGTAGGCATCGCAGATCGCCTGCTTGACTTCCAGCGTGCCTGCTGCCGGCGTGTAATGGGTCTGGCCGGCATCCATGGCGTCTTTACCCGCCTGGCAGATATGGGCGGGGGTATTAAAATCAGGCTCTCCCAGTGTGAAATCATAAACTGTGACACCGGTACTTTTTAAGGCTTTCGCTTTCGCTGCAGCGGCAATGGTGGCAGAGGGTTTTAGTTTCTGGACTGTAGCGGAGAGCTGCATCGACATAATCGTGATCTTTGTAGGCTTAAGTAATAAAAACTTCAGGGACTGACATACACCATCAGCCCGGAATGATTCCCCGGTCATGACACGCGGGAATCAGATATGTTCGAAAACACACGATTCTTTTCACCTGCGCCGGCAGCGTCAAGTCTCCGATGCCTTTGTTTGGAAATCGAGCAGGATTCCCGGGAAAAACGGGGTGAGAAGGTGTCGCTGCTAGGTTCGTAAATCAAAACTGCACCTTAGCTTCGTCGCACTCTGGCTCCCGGGGAGTCTGCATTTTCAGAGAAAAAGTGCCCCTTATTTGGATGCGGGCAGCTCGCTCTCTGCATTTTTGCCCACTTCATGGGCCGACATGGCGACATGGATGCGCGAGGTCATTTTGAATTCTGACCGGGGCTGAGTGCCCCCTTTGGTATCGCGTGTGATCTCAACAGTCCACTTCGCCACGCCGAAAGGGATCTCGCTCGTTCGCCAGATTGTCCCTTCGTTTTTGGAACGGGTCGTGGGACTTTCGCTCAAAAAGGTGCCTTTATATTCGCGGGCTGAGACGGCGCCTGTGGGGATTTCCACGCTGGCCGGTTCTCCCTCAGAGTCCCATTTCGGGTAATAATCGAGCATCGTGATCATCGGATAAAACCGCAATACATTTGTCTGCAGAGGCTCAACGGGCCTGTCACCAATTTTTCGATAACCACGGATGATCGGGAAAAAAGTGACCGGAATCTGACCTTTGTCAACAATCTGGCCGGTGATGACCTGTTCCGGGATTAACACTTTATAGATCCGCGGGCCGGTTACGCCAGGAGCGACTCCCGATTCGGATTCCTTGCCGGTGACGCATTTGAACTCCAGCCAGCGACAGGCGGTTTGCGCACCTTCGAATTCCGCCATTTCGGAACCGACGGAGCTGATCACCAGATGCCGCGTCCATTTCAGCTTCACATTCAAATCATTGGATTCGGGGCCTGGCATCTCTTTTTCATAAGTCCCTTCAAATCTGACCCACGAACCATCGGGAGGCAGTTCCCAGATGAGCCCTTGCGCACAGAGCGAACTCGAACAGGAAAGGAGACCGAAAAAAACGAGAAATAATGATCGGACAGACATGTTTTGAAAACCAGAGCCGTTAAATGAATTGATCAGACACAGTTTGTAACTGCAAAACTTCAGACCCCAGTGTGACAAAAGAGGCATGCCCTGACAACACTTTTTGGTTTTTCCGACAGGAATTTTCCCAAGCGAGTGGTTTTCAGAGCGTATAACGGGAGCATCAGTCAACTCTTTCTTGACCGTAGCCTGCAGTCTGCCTTAGACTGCTTGTAGGAATTATCGCGGTTTTAACGTTTTTCAATTTGTTACTGACTGACAGAGCCAGACGTTTCCACTGTTCCCGCTCTTTCAACAATACATCCGTCCCTGTACTGGAGATTTTTGATGTCGATCCCAATTCTGAAATGTCGATGGTTACCTTTCGCGCTGGTTTTAGGGTGTTGTCTCAATTTGATAACCGAAACCGCTGCTGCAGAAGAAGAGGCCAAGCCCACCCGCGAAAACTGGGGACACATTATCATCAAGGGGGATTACCCGGAAGGGCCGCAGATGCCCGGTCTGTTTGGTGATGTCACCGAGTCGCTTGCGAAGGCAATCGAGCGGCTGGAAAAAGCGGCTGAAGATAAGTCGTTGACCGGCGTCATTCTGCATTTGAAGGGAACGGAACTTGGCTGGGCAAAACTGAATGAATTGCGCGAAGCGATTTTGAATGTTCGCAAACACAATAAAAAAGTTTATGCCTGGATTGAGTCGGGCATGACCAAGGATTACCTGATTGCCAGTGCCTGTGATCAGATTGTCATGCCGGAATCCGCCTCGCTGATTCTGCTCGGTTTGCGGGCGGAAGTCAGCTTCTATAAAAACTTATTCGACTGGCTGGAGGTCAAACCGGACGTCTTACGGGTTGGAGAATACAAGTCGGCTGCCGAACCTTATACGCGCACGGAAATGAGCCCGGCATTTCGCGAAGAAATGGAAGCGCTGCTGGATGACTATTTCCGTCAGATTAAAGAGATGATTTCCAAATCAAGAAGTTTAACTGCCGAGCAGGTGGAAGCGGCGATCAACGGCGGACCCTACATGGCCGTCGATGCCAAAAAGCTGGGACTGATTGATCACGTTGCCTACGAAGATCAGCTTCCCGAACTGATCACGGGTGGTAATAAGAAAACCGAAGTCAAAGTCATCCACAAGTATGCGAAAAAACGACTCGATACCGACTTCTCAGGCATCGCCGGTCTCATCAAACTGATGGACCTGTTAGCGGGCATCGATTCTTCACAACGCACCGGCTCAGGACCACGGATCGCTGTGATTTACGCCACAGGCGCCATCATGTCCGGCTCGAGTTCTCAAGGGGGATTGCTGGGTGGGCATGTCCTGGGCTCTGATACCTTCATCAAAGCCGTCGAGAAAGCAGTCGACGATGATCAGGTGAAAGCCATTGTGTTACGCGTCGACAGTCCCGGCGGAAGTGCCCTGGCCAGTGACCTGATGTGGCGTGCGCTGGAAAAAGCTGGCAAACCGATCGTGGTCAGCATGGGGGACGTGGCTGCCAGCGGCGGTTATTATATTTCGATGGGCGCCGAAAGAATTTTCGCAGAACCCGGCACACTGACCGGATCAATTGGTGTCGTGGGCGGAAAAATTGCCGTGGAAGGCCTGTATAAAAAAATGGGAATTACAACCAGCGTCATTTCTCGCGGCGACAACAGCGGAACCTTCAGCCCGATGACCGGTTTTACGGATACGGAACGGACCGCTGTCACAAAGTTGCTCTATGCGGTCTATAAACAGTTTACGGAAAAAGCAGCCACGGGACGAAAAATGGATTATGCCGCTCTGGAGAAACTGGCCCGCGGCCGTGTTTACACAGGGGCGATGGCCCTCAAAATCGGTCTGGTGGATCAACTGGGGACGCTGGATGATGCCATCGAGCATGCCCGGGATCTCGGTAAGATTCCGAAAGATCAGAAATTTGAAAAATTAATTCTCCCCCGTCCGACGAGCCCTTTCGAACAGCTGTTCGGATCTGCGGATGCGGATGCGCGTGTAAGTCAGCAGTTTTCGGAAATGCTGAATCTCCTCTCTCCCGTGTTGTCGCAGCATCTGCAGAAACTGGATGTGATCAATCTGCTCTCGCGGGAAAAAACGCTGACGGTAATGCCTTTTGATATTCGTGTGAATTAGAGCGGGATTTCTTACGGAACGACTCTTTCTGAACAATCTCTCAGTCTGATTCTGAGGGCCCGAGCAAAAATGAAATGGCGAGGAGACAGGATGTTTAACGGCTTTCGAAAAACTGTGGGAAGTTTATGCTTCGGAATTCTGGCTGCTCTGCTGGTCGGGGGAACATCGACGCCGACATTCGCTGATGAGAAAGTCAGCCTGGACGAATATTATGGCTTTAAGCCGCTGGAAATCTTCAAACTGTCGGAGCGGTCCACCAATATGCTGGCGGAAGATCTCAACGCCGATGGTCAGAATGATCTTGTGCTCATCGATAACAGCAACAGTCGTATTGATGTCCTGATGCAGCGGACCGGGAAAGAAGATCAGGCGGATGAAGAATCGACCGAAGAGGTCAACTTCATTTCCAATGACAGGCGATTTAAACACGTCAAAATTCCGGTCGACGTTTCCGTGACGGCATTGACAGTCGGCGATTTCAATGGCGATGGCCGCAAAGATCTGGCTTACCTGGCCTTACCGGATCGTCTGATTATCCGTTATCAATCGGAAAAAGGAGACTGGACCGAAAGAACACGCATTCGCTTAGCCGACCTGCAGCCAACTCAGTGGACCATCGCCGCCGGCGATCTGAATTTTGACAACAAGACCGATTTGATTGTGTTGGGCACCAATCATACGTACGTGATTCTGCAGGACTCGAAAGGGGAACTGAGTTCCCCACAATCGATTCTGAATACGTCACCCAAGCTGGGGCTTGCCGCCATTGCCGACCTCGATGGCGATGGGCGAAATGATTTTACATATGCCACCCGTGATGGAAAAAACCAGATTCTCTGCGCCCGGCTGCAAAAACAGGATGGCACACTGGGACCAGAAATCCGATTCGAGCTTTCCAATCCGCGTTCCGTCACTCTGTCCAACATTGATGGAAAACCGGGTTCGGAAATCCTGACCATCGATTCACAAACAGGTCGGCTGAAAATCCAGCAGCTGGAAAATTCGCAAAATCAGAATGGAAATCTCTCCAAGCGTATGACGTTATACGGGTTCGGCGACGAAGGATCGAGCCGCAACCGCGGTTTTGATCTGGGAGACATTAATGGCGACGGTTTCAGTGATGCCGTTGTCTCCGATCCGGAAACAGCGCAAATGCTGGTCTATCTGCAGACAAAAGATCAGGGGCTTGATCTGGGACAGACATATCCCGGTTTGCAGGGCGTGGAACAATTACGCGTTCAGGATATCGACGGGGATGGACTGGGTGAAGTGTTTGTATTGAGCGAACGGGAAAAAATTATCGGCGTCAGTGCATTCAAAAATCAACGCTTATCTTTCCCCAAAATTCTGCCCATCAAAGGTGAACCTGTCGCATTTGAACTGGCTGACCTGGACGGGAATCAGACCCCCGAATTGATTTATGTGGCAAAGAACCCGTCCAAAGGATCCAGCACGTTTGAACTGCACGCGCTGCGTCTGAATCCGGATGGAACCTGGAGCGATTATCCGTTTCCGAGTTCTCCTCCCGGTCTGGATTCCCCAAAGTCTTTAATCAAACTGGACGCCAATGGAGACGGGGTGTTTGAGCTGATGGCATTTTACGGCCTGTCGCGTGCGCCCAAAATGATTTCGTTACCCCCCAAGCAGACGCCTAAATTAATCACGCCTTCTGGCGGCATTAATCTGGATGAAATCAAACCGGAATCGATTTTCATTGGCGGCGAAAAACGGGACTGGGTTTTGACGGCCCAGAATAATTTCGCCCGCAGACTGACTTTGAACTCAGCCGGCCAATGGCAGGTCGTTGACCAGTTCAACGCACCGGAGAGCAAAGCCCGGGTCGTGGGAGCCGTGAATATCAATCTCGATGGCGAACCGGGAGACGAAATTGTACTGGTCGATCTGGGAGTCGAAAAACTTCGCATTCTACGCAAGGAAGCGAACGTGTATCGCCCCTGGAAAGAAGTCGAGATCGGCGAGTTCCCGTTTCTCTCGGCTCACGTAGCCGATCTGAACGGCGATCAGCGTCCCGACCTGTTTCTCTTCGGACGCGGTCAGTTCGGCATACTCTATTCGGGTCAGACTCCGCCCACGTTGAAAGACGTCGCCTCGTTTGAATCCAAACTGCCGCAAGCGTATTTTACGGATTCTGTTGCCGGCGACCTGAACGGAGACGGGCAGTCGGATGTCGTGATTCTCGATACGCGGACCAATCACGTTGAAATTCTGAATTTCGGCGAGAAGCAGGGACTGCGACACGCGCTCAACTTCAAAGTCTTTGAAGAGAAAACATTTTCCCGGTCGAACCGTAGCGGCGTCAATCCCCGCGAAGCACTGATTGCTGACGTCACCGGCGACAAACGGAAGGATCTGATACTTTTATGTCACGATCGCGTTCTGCTTTACCCGCAGGATGATGGCAAACCGGAACCTAAAAAGCCTTAAAGGTTCGTTGTGTCATGCATCGCGTATTTTTGCGATAACCGGTCCAGGCCCCATACCAGGAACGCGGCTCCGATAATCAGCGCGAGCGAAGCCCAGAACATGCCATCGAAAGCAGCCGGCCAGATATTTTCATAAATGCGATGTTTGAAGGGGACCGTCTCTGGTGTCTGGTCGTTCGTGTACGGAGTGACGTCGATCTTGAATGGCCAGATTTTCCGTAAAGAGCCGATCATCAGACCGCAGAGGACCGCCATCGTCAGAGTATGAAAATTGTGCAGTAACCAGCGCAAGACTTTGCTGAACAGGATCAGTCCCAGCAGACATCCCAGCACAAACACACAGACCGTCAGCAGACCACTCCAGTCGATGTGTCCTTTGAGTAATTCTTTGGGAATGGTTTTCAGTAACCCCGTGATATCGTGATATTTTCCGAGTAGAACCAGAATCAGCGCACCGCTGATACCCGGTAGAATCATCGCACAGATCGCGATCATCCCGCAGATAAAAACATACAGGTTTCCTTCCGGCGGCTTGACGGAATGTTCTCCAACCAGAATGTAGATACCCGCCAGCGAGACCAGCAAGGCGATCACATTTGGAATCGTCCAGCGATCTACCATTTGTGCGACCAGAAAACTGGAGGCCAGGATCAAGCCAAAAAAGAGCGACATCGTCAGTTGTAGATGAAAATCCAGCAGATAATGCATCAGACTCGCCAGGCTGACCACCCCCGACAGAATTCCCACACCTAAAGGAATGACAAAACGCAGATCCAGATGTCGGGCAGCTTCTGACCATTTTCGCTGAATCAGTAATTGAAGGAGCCGGGCATCACAGTGACTGATGGCGGTAATCAGTCGCTGATAAATTCCCAGAATCAGCGCGACGGTTCCCCCGGAAACGCCTGGGATGATGTCGGCTCCTCCCATCAGGAGTCCCCGGCCTATCTGAATCAGGTCGCTTCTGGCGGGAAATTTGGGAGCAGGCTCGGAAACGGACTGTTCTGAATCAGACATCAATCAACCTTGATTTAATGAACAAAAAGACCTTCGGTTCAATTATTTCGACGCCAGCAATTGAACAGAGGATACAGGATCAGGTATGTTGCATAAAGAAGCAGAGTGTAATCGAGTGAAGCGTTTCTGAAAAGCGTTGATTTCTGGCCCCCTGATAGTAAAGAGGAAACACGATGAAAGGCCCTGGACTGAAGCTGGACCTGGATGTCAGGCGACTCTGGAAGTGCCCTCAAACAGGGCAGACGATTCGATTGAGCGGCGATGTCGTCTCAAAATCAACGCAGGTGGATGGAAAAACGGTCTTCATGCAGCTCCTCGAAGAAAAACGCAGTCTGTACCGTGATCCCTATCATTTTGATTATTATGAACTGCCGGCAGACGAGCAGTCTTCCTCAGAACGGGCTGCAGCTGCAGCACGCTCGATTGACGAAATGGTAGAAACGGAAACAATAGAAGAAGTCGTAGTCACAGAAGAGCAATCGCTGGAAGTTTCTACTGAGACTGCCGAAAAGCCACATGCAGGCGCGCCGGAGCCCAAGATCCTTCCGGCACCGAATCAGGACGACGACGAAGAAGAGAGTTTCGGAGGCGGACTGCTCTGAACCTTTTGAAATCGATGCGTTCGATTTGATCACGATTTAATTTGAGTATTTTATCTCGGCATCAGCCGATTGGTATAACGCGGTATATGTCACAAACAGATATTATTATTACCGGTGCTCGCGAGCACAATCTGCAAAACGTCAGTGTTCAACTTCCCCGCAATCAGCTGATCGTTATGACCGGAGTCAGTGGTTCCGGAAAAAGTTCGCTCGCGTTTGATACGCTGTATGCAGAAGGTCAACGACGTTACGTCGAATCGCTTTCGAGTTATGCACGGCAGTTTCTGGGGCAGATGCCAAAACCGGAAGTCGATTCGATCTCCGGTCTCGCGCCGTCGATTTCCATACAGCAGAAAATGAGCGGCCGCAATCCGCGCAGCACCGTCGGCACCATTACGGAAATCTATGATTATCTGCGCGTGTTATTCGCGCGGATCGGGCAGGGCTCCTGCGAAAACTGCGGCAAACCCATCAGCTCTCAAAGCAGCGAACGGATTATCGATTCCATTTCCCTGCTGCCGGCAAAAACCCGGTTTTCGATTCTGGCCCCCTTAATCCAGCAGCAGAAAGGCGAGTATAAAGATCTATTCGAGGATCTTTCGAAACAGGGCTTTTTGAGAGCCCGCGTCGATGGTCGCATCGTCCAGCTTTCCGATCAACTGCAGCTTGATCGACAGATGAGACACACGATTGAAGTCGTCGTCGACCGTCTGGTTGCAGGGAAACTCAGTCGCTCCCGTCTGGCAGAGTCGGTCGAACTGGCTTTGAAAATGTCGAATGGGACACTGATTGTTGTCGAAGAGCTTTCAGCCGGGCATCCCGATAAAGAACACGCAGACACACATCAGGAAAAAATATACAGCTCGCGTTATGCCTGTTCCGATTGCGGCATCAGTTATGAACCCCCCAGTCCTCAGTTATTCAGTTTCAATAGTCCGCTGGGAATGTGTACGGAATGCAATGGCCTGGGCATGCGGTACGATTTTCCGCTGGACGCGTTACTTTCCAAAGAGACTCTTTCCATTCAAAAAGGGGCCTTCGAACTGCTGGGTCTGTTAAGTAAAGTCGGCAAATGGCGACGGCACATCTACAACGGGGTCGCCCGTTCGATCGAAAAAGATTTAAAACTCGCCGAAGACAGTTTTCTGAAAACGCCCTGGAACCAATTGCCCGAGGCGGCACAGCATCAGTTTCTGTACGGCACCGGCGATCGCAATATCACATACAGCTGGCGACATTCTGGTGGTGTCTGGAAACATGGCGGTACCTGGGAAGGTTATGTCGAGGAACTGCTGGACAGCTATCGCAAAACCAGCAACCCCATGCGGCGAAAACAACTTGAAAAGTATATGGACTTCGTGCAGTGTTCCAGTTGTCACGGCACACGACTGAATACACAAGCCCGCCATGTGCGGGTGTCTTCGAACAGTTTCTCAGCCAGCGGCAGTTCCAAAAGCGTCGAAAAAACGTTGCCTGAAGTTTGTGCTTTCAGTATCGAGCAGGCGGCCGCATTTTTTGAATCGCTGGACCTGGATGCAACGGGCCTGCTGATTGCAGACGAAGTCATGAAGGAAATTCGCGGGCGGCTCGGTTTTCTCCTGCGTTGCGGCCTGAATTATTTAACGCTGGACCGGACGGCTCCCACGCTCTCAGGGGGCGAAAGTCAGCGGATTCGTCTGGCCGGCCAGATTGGCTGCGGTCTTGTTGGCGTCGTTTACATTCTCGATGAACCTTCGATCGGCCTGCATCCCCGCGATAATACAATGCTGCTGGAAAGTCTGTGTGACCTGCGCGATCAGGGGAATACGGTTATCGTCGTCGAACATGATGAAGAGACGATGCGCGCCGCCGATCATATCGTCGACTTTGGACCGGGCCCCGGTGTGCGGGGAGGCCAGATTGTCGCCGAAGGTACTTATGAGAATGTGCTGAAAGCAAAACACAGTGTGACGGCACGGTTTCTGTCCGGTAAGGAAAGAATTGAAATCCCGGAAACACGCCGCCCATTGATCAAAAAAGAATCGATCACGATCAAAGGCGCCAAGCATCACAACCTGAAAAACATTGACGCGGTCATCCCGACAAAAGGCTTTATCTGTGTGACGGGTGTGAGCGGTTCCGGCAAGAGTTCACTCGTGAATGATATTCTCTGGCCGGTTTTGAATAAAAAAGCCAACAAAGGTAAAGGTAACCCGGGCGAACATCTCAAAGTCACTGGCCTCGAATTCATCGACAAAGCGATTGACATTGATCAGTCTCCGATCGGACGCACACCCCGTTCGAATCCGGCGACGTATGTGAAAGTCTTCGATCTGATCCGCGATCTCTATACGAAACTCCCGGAGTCCCGTATGCGAGGGTATAAAGCCGGGCGATTCAGTTTCAATGTTGCGAGCGGCCGCTGCGAAGCCTGTGAAGGGCATGGCGCGAACAAACTGGAGATGGACTTTCTCGCGGATGTCTGGGTCCCCTGTCCGGTCTGTGAAGGGCGACGTTTTAATCATGAAACATTGGAGATTCGTTACAAAGGCGCCAACATCGCCGAAGTTCTCGAGATGGATATACAGCAGGCGATTGAGCATTTTCAGAACGTTCCCAAAATATTGAAACTGCTGGAATCATTACACGCGGTCGGCCTGGATTATCTCAAACTGGGTCAACCGTCGCCTACACTGTCCGGCGGCGAAGCACAGCGTGTAAAACTCGCACGCGAACTGGGCAAACGCTCGACGGGCAGCACATTTTATCTTTTAGATGAGCCGACTACCGGCCTGCATTTTGCGGATGTCAAGTTGCTGCTGAAAGTGCTGCATCATCTGGTTGACGCCGGGAACACGGTGCTGGTTGTCGAACATCATCTCGATGTGATTAAAACCGCCGACTGGGTAATCGATCTCGGTCCCGAAGGGGGCGAAGGGGGAGGTACGATTCTGGTCGAAGGGACGCCGGAAGAAGTCGCCGGCTGTCCCTATTCCTATACCGGTCTGGCTTTGAAAGAACAAACAGAACTCGTGCCTGCGAAATCGGCGAAGGGCAGTAAAAAAGCGAAAGCGTTAAAACTGACGAATCCGCATCTGCACTGGCAGACGACGCACAGAAAAACAAACGGCAATCCCAGAGGGGACAGCACGGAAATCGTCGTGCGCGGGGCCGGTCAACATAATCTGCAGAATCTCGATCTGACGATTCCCCGCAATCAGATGAATGTGTTCTGTGGCCCGAGTGGCAGTGGCAAAAGTTCGCTGGCGATGGACACGCTATATGCGGAAGGGCAGCGACGATATGTGGAATCGCTGTCTGCGTACGCCCGGCAGTTTCTCGGCCAGATGCCCAAACCGAAATTCGAACACATTCACGGCCTTTCGCCGGCGATTGCCATCGAACAAAAAACAACCGGTCATTCGCCGCGTTCCACGGTGGGCACCGTAACCGAAATTTATGATTACCTGCGTGTGCTGTTTGCCCGACTGGGAACCATGTATTGCCCGGACTGCGATATCCCCGTGGAAACGCAGACCACTGATGAAGTGATTGAACGCATTCTGTCTCTCGAAGCCGGCACAAAACTTCTGATTCTGGCTCCGGTCGAAATCAACGTCGGTCAGGAATATGAAACACTCTGGGAAAAATTACGGGCACAGGGTTTTCTGCGCGTCCGCATTGATGGCATCACGCATCGTCTGGAGGATGTACCTCAGATAGACCGCCGCCGCCGTCACGAAGTGGAAGTCGTCATCGATCGGATTACCGTGGCTGCTAAAAACCGTTCGCGGATCGCCGATTCGGTTGAGTCGGCTCTGGCATTCGGACAAGGTCTGATGTATGCCTGTTATTGCGATGATTCGATTCCGGAAAACGAGTGGGATTTCGAAACGTTCAGCCTGTTTTATTTTTGCGAACAGTGCGGGTTAAGCTTTGAAGAATTGACGCCTCACAATTATTCCTTCAACAGTCCGCTGGGCTGGTGTGAATACTGTGAAGGTCTGGGAACCGAACTAGGCACGAATCTGGCTGAGTTGATTCCCGATCCCAATCGCTGTCTGCAGGACGCGGCTGTCGCTGCCTGGCCTGATCCGCGGACGAATCCGGAATTCAGGCAGGTGCTGGCGGCGATTGCGAAGCAGTTTCGGATTCCGCTCGATGTGCCTTATAATCAGCTTAGCGTGAAACAGCAGCGACTGGTGCTGTACGGAGAGGGAGAACGCTGGATTCCCCTCGACGAGTCCGGGAAAATGCATTTTCAATACAAGGGCCTCTATCCCGCGATGGAAGAAGCCTCGCGGCTGTCATTCGCGTTTCGCAGCCGACTGCAGGAATTGACGGGCGAAGTTCCCTGTTCGGTTTGCAACGGGAGCCGGTTGCGCACCGATGCCGCCGCTGTGCGGTTTCAGGGGAAAACGATTGGCCAGTTTTGTGATCTCCCTTTGAAAGATGCGCTGTCGTTTATCAAAAAAGCAAAACTCGAAAAACGGGAAAAACAGATCGCCGGCGAATTGATCAAAGAGGCGAGCAGCCGTCTGCAGTTTCTGGTCGATGTGGGTCTGGAGTATTTGACCCTGAGCCGTCCATTGCCCACGCTTTCCGGCGGAGAGAGTCAGCGGATTCGGCTGGCCGGCCAGGTGGGACGCTCCTTAACGGGTATCCTTTACGTTCTGGATGAACCGACCATCGGTTTGCATCCGCGCGATAACACGCGTCTGATTAATACACTGAAAAAACTGAGAGACATCGGCAATACAATTGTGATGGTCGAACATGATCGAGAAGTGCTCGAGGCTTCTGACGCTCTCTATGATTTCGGTCCGGGCGCGGGGCGTTTCGGCGGCACGGTTGTCGGCCAGGGTTCTCCTAAACAGTTAAAACGCAAGAAAAAATCACTCACCGGGCAATATCTCTCGGATCAGCTAACGATCCCGCTCCCCAAAGCGCGTCGCGTAATCTATGAAAAACAGGGAATAGCAGAAGTCGCGGTTTCTCCCACCGGTCACTGGCTGGAGTTAAAGGGAGCCCGGCAAAACAATCTGCAGTCGGTGGATCTTGCGATTCCGCTGGGATCATTTACCTGTATCACCGGTGTAAGTGGCTCTGGCAAAAGTTCGCTGATTGAAGAGACACTGGCACGGGCCGTGACTAAAAAACTGCACCGTTCGCAGGATGCCCCCGGTCCGCACGATGCGCTGCTGGGGCTGGAGCAGATTAATAAAGCCATCATCGTGGACCAGAAGCCGCTCGGAAATACACCCGCCTCGAACCCGGCGACGTATACCGGCGTATTTGACCAGATCCGGGAACTGTTTTCACGTCTGCCCGATTCCAAAGTGCGTGGTTATCAGCCCGGGCGATTCAGTTTTAATCGTTCCGGCGGACGCTGTGATGATTGCGAAGGGAATGGCCAGCGTTGTATCGAAATGCACTTTTTGCCCGATGTGTGGGTGACCTGCGAAACCTGTAATGGAAAACGTTATAACCAGGAAACGTTGTCTGTTAAATACAAGGGGAACTCGATCGCCGATGTGCTGGAGATGTCGATCGGAGACGTGGCCGAGTTGTTTAAAAATATTCCCGCCATTCGACGCACGATGGAAACGCTCTGCGCGATTGGTCTGGACTATCTGACGCTGGGACAGTCCGCGCCGACATTATCGGGCGGGGAATCGCAGCGCGTGAAACTGGCTGCGGAACTGGCCCGTCCCAGCACGGGGAAGACATTGTATCTGCTGGATGAACCGACGACGGGCCTGCATTTTGATGACATTGCCAAACTGCTGAAGGTGCTCAACAGTCTCGTCGAACTGGGGAATACGGTGATTGTCATCGAGCATAATCTGGATGTCATTAAAACAGCCGACTGGCTGGTTGACGTCGGACCGGAAGCGGGAAGTGGCGGCGGTCAGATCATTGCCGCCGGGACACCGGAAAAAATTGTGGAACATGCAGACCGCTACCAGAAGCAGACCAGCGTCACCCGCGCGCGAAAAGCAAAACAGACGCCGCTGTTAAGATCGTATACCGGAGAAATCCTGAAACCCATTCTTTCGTCCGGAACACGGGTGGAGCGTGAAGTATTTGATGCGCAAAGCCTGAGTAAAAAACAGGCCGGCGATATCGACCTGAAGCATATCGGCCGCGACGCAAAGATGCCGTGGCAAAAGGATGGCAAACGCTGGCACACGCAGGATCACGTTTCGATATCAGGGGCTGCCTGTCAGTGGGAAGGGGCGGCTCTGGAAACGGTGATTGATGTTGTCGAAAACAAAGCAGGCTTTGGCGATATCAACTGGAACCATCGCAGCATTGTTGAAGTGAACGGTCCGGTGAAGAAGCAGGGCTGGTTTCTGCATGCGAATACCGGAGACGAGTGGCTGCTCAGACTCAGTTTCCGGGTGAAGCGGAATACGTTCCAGCAGGATGCACTACGCGAACAACTGGGGCTGGAGTCGCTGGATGACCTGGACGAACTACCCATCTACGGCCGCTCCAACCGGGTGCGCGTGAAAAACCTGAAAGGACCGTGGCAGGAAGTCAGTCTGACGATTCACTGGGCGAAAGAAGTCAACACGCCTGCATTTGGTGAGTTTCTGGAAGCCGCCTGTACGTCGTATCTCGGATTAATTCATCACGATCAGATCAAACCCGAAGATATTTTGCCCTGGAAAGTGCTCAAGAAAAAATGGCATCTCTCCCGAAAAGGGTTTCCGAATCATAAACGGGTCGCCTGGGATGCCGCACTGCTGGAAGCGCTGTTCGAGTTGCTGGAAGAGTCATATCCTGATTCCGAAATCCAGTGGGAGAATAAATCGTTAGTGAAATTTATAAACGTCGGGAAGAAAAAACCATTTTTGACAGTTCACACCAAACGGCGTGAAGGGGTCGATGTGACCTTTCAGGCGTCCCAGGAAAAGATTACTCTGGGTAAAATAGCGGAACTTGGCGCCGAACGCGAAATCAAAACCGATGCTCAGGGTAAAGAACAGGCGCGGATTCGTTTTACAGATAAAAAACAGCTTCAGGTAAAAGCCTTTAAAACAATTTTGCATGCGAAGGTGCAGTGAATTAAATGGCAGCCGGTCTGCAAACCGTCACCACCTGACAGCGGTAAATTTACCGAACCGGGAAAAGATGTTGACGTTTTTTGTTTTAACAGATACGATAGCCCTTGTGGCAGAAGTCTTAATATTGCCTCGTCGTATAAAAATCGAATCTTAATCAGGTCAAGCTGCTCTTATCTCCCATCAGTCAATCAATGGGGACCTGTTAAATAAACGACTGCAAAATCGTTTTAGTGGGAATTTTGGAAATGTGACGGATGCTGTTTTCTTACTCCAATACGCGCTCCATTACAGTACACGCTCCTGCAAAATTAAATTTGTTTTTAAGCATCGATCACAAGCGATCCGATGGTTTTCACGATATTACCTCGTTGATGCTTTCGGTGGGAATATACGACACTTTAGTTTTCACGGAGGAACCTTCATCAGAAGTTGAGTTGCGGGTTATCGAAGCAAATTCTCTTCTTCCCCAACAAACCCAGGTCCAGACGTGTATCCCGTGTGGAGAAGACAATCTGGTGGTGCGAGCGATCAGATTACTTCAAGCGAACACGGGTCATCACCGGGGAATTCGAATTCAGTTAACAAAACGAATTCCTTCTGAAGCGGGGTTAGGCGGGGGGTCGAGCGATGCTGCTGCCACCTTATTTGCTGCCAATAAACTTTGGCAATTGGGATTGTCGCTGAATGACTTGCGTGATTTGGCGGCGGAACTGGGAAGTGATATTCCTTTTTTTCTGACAGAGAGCACGAGTGCCGTCTGTCGTGGAAGAGGCGAAATTATAGAACCTGTTTCCGTTCCCCATTGTCTCCATTTTGTGGTTGTGCGTCCCCGTTCGGGATTATCAACGGCTGACGTTTATCGGCACTGTCGAGTGGGAAATCACTCAGCAGATCAGGTAGGGCAACTTGTAGACAATCTGACTTCTGGTCAATTTCATTCATTATCCAGCCACATGTTGAATGATCTGCAGGCGCCTGCTGAAAAACTGAATTCCGAAATATTAATTTTGAAAGATTACTTCTCAAAACAATCTGTTTTGGGGCATATGATGAGTGGTAGCGGCACTGCCTATTTCGGGGTCTGCCATAACAGAGCCCAGGCACGTCAGATAGCGGCCCGTTTACGATCGACGATCAAAGGACACGTATTTGTTGTCCAGAACCGACTATAGATGAGCAATTTTAATTTTGGCACAAATGGAGTGAGGCCATGGATATCAGTGAAGTTCGCATCAAGTTGATGAATGACCCGCACGAAAGACTACTTGCTTTTTGCTCAATTACTTTCGATGTTTCATTTGTCATCCGGGATCTGAAGATTATTCAGGGGGCCAAGGGCGCTTTTGTCGCGATGCCCAGTCGCAAGCTCATGGATCGTTGCCCCAAGTGCCACATGAAAAATCACTTGCGGGCGCTGTTTTGCAATCAGTGCGGTGTGCGGCTTGATGAGAATCGAGCAGAGAAAGATGACTCGGGACGCGCGCGTCTTTATGCCGACATCGCACATCCGATCAATTCTGAGTGTCGTGAATTGATTCAGTCAGAAGTTCTCAAAGCCTACCAGGAGGAAAAAATTTCCGCGCTGCAGGATGGTTATGTCTGCCGCTATGACGATTTTGGCGAAGAAGATTATGCCCGTCTGAGCCCTTATGAAGAAGAATTCGAAGGGACGCCTCCGCTGGAAGCTGCCAGTTCAGAATCCACTCACATCCGGAAGAACAATCAGATCTTCAGAATAGATTCTGCCGAGCGCACTCCGGAATCCAGTCGACCGCATCACACGGCAGCAGACCAGCCGGAATCCGACAAGGTTTCCTCGCACGAGAACGAACCGCGCTCTAAAGGCGATGCTTTCGGTTCGGGTATCGTCTGAGAGATGGGGCTCCCGATTCTGCTATGCGCGAGTTTTCAGATTCATAGCAGAATCACAGTTTATCAATGCGATCTCGGAGATCACCAGTGAAAGCATCTGCTTTACACTAAAAAAAAGCTCGCAACCATGATGGTGATGCCCGTTGCGTTTGTGCTCAGCATGTTCTGCAAACGGTCCATTATGTTGACGTTTGCACGCAGTGCGACAATTTCCTGCTTTTCTACCTCTTTGCGTAACTCCGCATTCAACCACTCCAGTACGGAAATACTTAAGCCCTGAGAGGTGTCAGCTCTCTCGGCCGTCTGTCTCTGAATCAGAGAAGCACTGGTAGTATTGGTAGTATTCAATGAATTCTGGCGGGGGGAGATTAATAATTGCTGCATGCTGGCCCATTTCTTTCTCGGTGGATCACCGAAATCATTAGCCGATTCTTCTGAACACAGGAAGGGAATACTCCGGTAATAAAGAGGAAATCGTTTTCCCTGTGAAGCAAATCAGTAAAAGGAGAGTACATAGTATCTATCGGCAAACGCTACGGGATCTCCCGCAAGTTTTGATGAGGTAAATCAGTAAATATGCTGCATCGGAGAAAGATGTATCGATTATATCTGTCTTGAGCAGAAGTCAGGACACAAGGCTTTAGTGTGTCTTGCGGATATTGTACGATAGAATATAAATACCGGATTAAGATTTGCTTCAAATCAAAATATAATTTGACTTTCATGAAAGAGAGTTTCTTATGAGATACCAGCTTACGCTGTTCCTGCTGCTTTTTCCGACATTATTCCTGATGGCTTGCGGTGATTCTGGCTCGAAAGAAAACCAGAAAGATCTGGCCCTCAATGAGGTTTCGGCAATTGATCTGCCCGAAAAAACGTTAAATTCATTATTTGATGTAGAAGAGGGTTTCACGCTATTGAGCCTCAAAGACTTCAAAGAGTTTCAAGGGAAATCAAAAGAGCCGGTATCAGGACCCACCTGGACTGAAAACGAGGGCGTGATCGCCTGCACGGGCAACCCGCGCGGTTACCTGTATTCGCTGGAGAGTTTCGGTAACTGCTCACTGCGTCTGGAGTATCGCTTCCTGGAATCAGCCGGGGAGAACGAAAATCCGAATACCGGTTTCCTGATTTACATCACGGGAGAAAATCGCATCTGGCCGAAATGCCTGGAAGTGCAGGGAAAATTTGCAGAGATGGCGCATATCAAATCAAACAGTAAAGAGATCAGTCTGGAAGTGACCGATAATCAGGCTGCCAGAGAAAGCGCCAGACGCCCGGTCGGCGAATGGAATGCCATCGAAGTGATCTGCAAGGATGGCGCACTGACTTCGGTGTTGAATGGCATACCCGTCGCCTCCTGCAAGCCGAGTGAACTTAAAGCCGGCTTCATTGGCATTCAATCTGAAGGGGACGCAGTCGAGTTTCGCAATATCCGTGTGCAGAAACTGACAGATTAGGCGTTTTGCTTTGCATTGGAGTGTAGGTTAACTTTAAAATAAACAGACTGAAATTACGTATCTTATTTAGACCCTGCCGTGGAGCGATCACCATGCCATCCCGATTTCTGTCGACTCTTTGCCTTTTAACGTTTTCCCTGCTGTTTACACCTGCGTTTTCCCAGGCCGAAACGGCGAAGTCCCGCGTTCTGATGCTGACTCAGAGCAAAGGTTACACGCACGGTTCTGTGAAGCGTGACAAGACCGATTTGGCTCCTGCGGAAATCGCGCTGGTCCAGTTGGGCAAGCAATCTGGATTATTTACCGTTGACTGCACCCAGGATGCGGCGGCTGACTTCACGAAAGAAAATCTGCAGAACTATGATATCGTAATGTTCTACACGACGGGCATGCTTCCCATTAAAGAAGCAGACATGCAATATTTTCTGAACGACTGGCTGAAACAGAAAGGCCACGGTTTCATCGGTTTCCATTCCGCCACAGATACGTATAAATCCTACGAACCGTATTGGGATATGGTCGGTGGTTCGTTTAACGGACACCCCTGGGGATCAGGCAACAAGGTGACGATCACCGTGCATAATACCGATCACCCGGCGATGAAGTCGTTCGGTAAAGAATTTCAGATTAAAGACGAAATCTATCAGTACAAAAACTGGCAGCCGGAAAAAGTACATGTCCTGATGAGCCTGAATATGGAAAAGTGCAATCCGAAAAAACCGTATCAGGTTCCCGTTGCCTGGGCCAAAGAGTGGGGGCAGGGCAAGGTTTTCGTGAATAATCTGGGGCACAATCCGGAAACCTGGGTGAACCCTGCGTTTCAGGAATCGGTGATTGGAGCCATCAAATGGATTCGCGGCGACGCGCCTGCAGCCGTTCCCGCCAATCCGGAACTTTCGAAGCAGGAAGATGCCAAAGCCGCTGCGGCTGCGAAAGAGGAATCCAAATAAGCCCTGATGAAGTGAAGTACGGGAATTGTGCATGTCGAAAGTGATTGTGGTAACTGGCGTGACTCAGGGACTGGGGCGCGCTTTGACCGCCGGGTTCATCGCTGCCGGCCATACGGTCATCGGCTGCGGCAGATCGCAGAGTCGGATTGAAGAACTGTCAAAACAGTCTGGTGCGGCACATCAGTTTTCCGCGCTTGATGTGGCGGATGATGCCGCCGTCAAACTCTGGGCTGAAAAGTCGCTTGATCGATTTGGTCCGCCTGATCTGCTCCTGAACAACGCCGCTGTGATCAATGAAAATGCGTCGCTCTGGAAAGTGTCAGCGAAAGACTTTGATGCCGTTATTGACGTGAATATCAAAGGGACTGCCAACACCATCCGCCATTTTCTGCCTGCGATGATCGAGCGGCAGACTGGTGTTGTTGTGAATTTCAGTTCCGGCTGGGGGCGTTCCACTTCAGCGGAAGTGGCCACATATTGTGCGACGAAATGGGCCATCGAAGGTTTGACGCAGGCACTGGCACAGGAACTGCCGCGCGGCATGGCGGCGATTCCGTTAAACCCGGGGATTATCAATACCGAAATGCTGCAAAGCTGTTTTGGCGCACAGGCTCACCATTATCCGACGGCGGAAGAATGGGCGGGAACTGCGGTGCCGTTTCTGTTAAAGCTTTCTGCCAGAGACAACGGAAAACAGTCAACGGTCCCCGGTTAGGTACCCCATAAACTGCAGCGCAACACGCGCCGGTTTGGTTCCGCTGATTGGTAATTCACTTCCCGTTTGAGTAAACTCGGGAGAGGTGGTATCTCGAACTCTGATCACATATTCCATTTGCAAGCATAGAGTCATCACACATGGCCAAATATTTCAAATACAAAACTCCCGAAGATGTTGTCGCAGATTCGGAACGGCTGGGCTGCCCTATTCAAGTGTCGGACCAGTTTGATGCGTTGTATCAGCCGATTCAAATCGGTCATCTGCAAGCCAAAAGCAGACTGGGTATTCAGCCGATGGAAGGCTGTGATGGTACCACGGACGGATTTCCTGATGAATTGACTTACCGTCGTTATCAGCGATTCGGCGCAGGGGGGGCATCGCTCATCTGGGGCGAAGCGACAGCCATTGGTCCGGAAGCGCGGATGAATCCCCGCCAGTTAATGATCAACGACCGGACGGCTTCCGCATTACAGGACATGCTGGCCGGCTGCCGCAATGCGCACAGCGAAGTGTTCGGCTCCACTGCAGGACTGGTGATCGGCCTGCAGCTGACCCATTCCGGCAGATTCAGTTTCGAAAAACCACTCGTCGTTACGCGCGATCAGGTACTCGATCCGCGTACGATTGATAAATCAACGGGACGTCCTATCGACGCCAGTTATCCCGTTCTGACCGATGACGAATTGAAACGCATTGAAGATCAATATGTCGCCGCTGCAAAACTGGCGGAATCGATTGGCGTCGAGTTTGTTGATATCAAGCAGTGTCATCGTTATCTGCTTTCGGAATTACTGGCTGCGAAAAATCGTCCGGGGAAATATGGCGGTTCTCTGGAGAACCGGACCCGACTGGTGCGGAATGTGGTGAAACGGATCCGGGAAGAATGCCCGAAGCTGGTCATCGGCACGCGCATGAACGGCTACGATGGAATTCCCTATCAGGGAGCCGGCACTGATTTTGTGGGTGCGCCTTGTCCGCACGAACTCCCGTTACAGACGGCCTTCGGCACTGATCCCAACGACCATTTAAAAGAAGATCTGACGGAACCTCTGCAGGTTGCCAGACTGCTCCGCGAGTGGGGCGTTGGCCTGATCAATATTTCCAACGGAAACCCGTATGCAAAT
>CAXBFD010000076.1:0-32142 GCA_963974925.1 uncultured bacterium
GGGCGCCATTGACCGCCTGACGCTCGAAATTGCCGCCGCTGCCAAAGAAAAGAAATTACTGGTGGTCTGGCTGTTTGATGTTTCACCTTCCGTCAGCAAGCGACGCAATGAAATCGCCGACCGGTTTGCAAACGTTTATAAACAGTTGGGCATTCTTGAAGCCGCGGAAGAGGAAAACTCGCTGAAAACAGCGGTGGCCGCCTTTGGCGCGACGACACAGTTTGTCACGAAAGATCCTGTCAGTGATATCAAAGAAGTGGTTTCCCAGATTCGTTCCATCAAAGAGGACACGACGGGAGACGAAAATGTGTTCGCAGCCGTCAGCATGGTTGCCAAACGTTACGCCCAATACAAAAGACAGACTCATCGCAACATGATGATCATCGTCGTCACCGACGAAGCAGGCACCGACGCCGTACAAAATCTGGAAGAGACCATCCTCCTGACCAAGCGGAACGGCATTAAATGTTATGTGGTCGGAAACGAGTCTCCGTTTGGCCAGCGCGAAGTGATGACCACCTTTAACGTCGACGGATATGACATACCCGCCGTTTCCGAAACCGGCCCGGAAACCGTGATGCCCGAGCGGATCAAGTTGCCTTTCTGGGGGCAGAGCAGTTATGAAATCCGTCAGCTTTCTTCCGGTTATGGTCCCTATGGTTTGACCCGCCTGTGTGCGGAAACAAACGGGATTTATTTCATCACTCAGGATACGGAAGGCGGCCCCAAGTTTGAAGCGGCCGACATGCGGGGGTATCACCCCGATTATATTTCCATCCGCGACTATGAGAAAAAAGTCGGCACGAATATGGCGAAAAAAGTTCTGGTCGGGACAGCGATGGCCACACTGAACTCAAAACGCCGTATCCCCAATCCCACTTTAGAATTTCCTGCCGCCAATGACACGATGCTCCGACAGGCAATTACCGAAGCACAAAAACCGATGTCGGAACTGGACTACGGTTTGAATGAACTGCAGATCATGCTGGAGCAGGGGATGCAGGACCGTAAGAAAATTACCGAACCACGGTGGCGTGCCAATTATGATCTGGCATTAGGCCGGGTGCTGGCACTCCGCGTGCGGGCGCATGGCTACAATACCGTATTGGCGGATATGAAAAGTGCCCCGAAAGCATTCGAAAAGAAAGGCTACAATGCCTGGAAACTGGTGTCCGCCAAAGATGTGCGTTCCAGCCCGTCTGTACGGAAACTGGGGCAGCAGGCCACTGACCTGCTGAATGGAGTCATCGATGAACATCCCGGCACTCCCTGGGCTTATTTAGCCGCCAAAGAGCTGGATAAACCACTGGGGTGGGCCTGGGAGGAAATGAAAATGGATCTCGACCCGCAGGGAAATCGAGTCAGAAAACCAAACCCACAATTTGAAGAAGATGAGCGTAAGAAAAAAGAGGCCCTCAAAAAGCGGGGCATTGATCTCAGTAAGCCGCTCAAAATCTGAACGGGGGTTTCTCAATTTACCACAGGTGTTTATCAGTTTGATGAAGGGAATATTCTGATCAACAGACGCATTTCCAGGTTCTTTTTTTATCTTAATTTATCAATATCGTTTTGACATATTTCTGATGTTGAGACAAAACAGGCACTCATTTTACTTAGCGTCTTCGCTGGGAAAATGACGGGGGATATTACTGATGGCTCAGGCGCGAGACTATTCTGCTTTTTTTACCTCTTTGATTGTACATGCGGTGATTCTGTTGGGTATGGGCATGATTCATCATCATCTCGCCGACAACCAGCCCGAAGTGGCGATCGAAACGATCTTCGACGATGAACGGGATCAGGCAGAATTCGAACAGGTTCTGGAAACGAATCTTACGGTTTCTGAAACGCTGAGTGTCACATCAGGAGGCATGGTTTCCACGAATGTGGGGGCTTCGACGGCCCCGGCGATTTCCTCGCAGAAGATCGAAACGTCAGAGAGTCTGAAAGAACCGGAAATCAAAATCAATGCGGGGGAAATTACCGCTCCCGGCGATGATATTCTGGGTGAAGATCTGGGCGTCGGTGAAGTGACCGGTGAAGTGGGAGCTGTCGTGGATGGTTATGGTACCGCCATGAGCCGCATCTCCAAAGAACTGATCCGCATCATGCGTGAGGAAAAAATACTGGTGGTCTGGCTGTTTGATGAATCAGGCAGTATGAAAGACGACCAGAAGGAAATTCGGGACAACTTCAATAAGATCTATGGCGAACTGGGAATTGCCGTCAAACAGGAAGCCAAGACCCGTGCCCGCGACCAGACCCTGCTGACTTCCATTCTCAGTTACGGTGCCACAGTGCATGTGCATACCGACAAACCGACGACCGACCTGAAAGAAGTTCAGGACGCGATTACAAAAATTCCCACGGATGAAACCGGCCTGGAAAACATGTGTCAGACCGTCTCGGCCACGATCGACAAATATGCTGTCATGGCCCGAAAGTCGGATCGCAGACTGTGTCTCGTTGTTGTGACCGATGAATCGGGCGACGATGGTGCGGCCGTGGAAGAAGTCATTACCCGCGCCAAGCGTGTGAAAACACCGATTTATATTCTGGGTCGGGAATCGGTGTTCGGTTATCCGTACGCCCGTCAGATCTGGAAAGACAAAGTATATGGTTTGAATCATTGGATTCAGATTAATCGGGGGCCGGAAACCGCGTTTCCCGAAGCGCTGCAGTACGATGGTCTGCATGGTCGCTGGGATGCCTTTTCTGCCGGCTTTGGTCCTTACGAACAGGTGCGAATTGCCCGTGAGACCGGGGGTATCTTTTTCGTGTTACCAGGCAAAGAGGGTGACCTGGCGGGAGCGGGCAGCAGCGCCGATCGTCAGTTCCGTTTTCAGGACATGAAAGAATATCAGCCCCTGCTCCTGTCGCGTCGAGATTATGACGCCACCCGCAGCGCCAGCAAGTTTCGTACTGCGATCTGGAAAGTGATTGTCACTCTCAATCCGCATCTGGACAAGCAGTTGAATGTAAGAGAAATCTATTATCCGATCAAGCAGAAAGAATTCTACGAGATCGGAAGTAAAGAAGTTCCCAAGGCCATTCGCGCCATGGGGCTGTTGCAGAAAGCGGTTGAAATTCTGGAATCAATCGAACCTCTGCGGGCACAGGAAAAATCACCACGCTGGCGCGCCGCCTACGATTTAGCGTTGGCACAGTGCCTCGCGTATCGCGTGCGCCTGTTCCAGTATTGTCTGGCCATGGATCAGCACGCGAAAAACATGCCGGAACTCACGAAAAAAGAGAACAATGTCTGGAATGTGCAACGTAGAAAAACAATGCTGCCTCCTGATCCGGAACAGGTCAAACTGACCAAAGTCAGTGTGGAAGAACTGGATAAGCAATTGAAAAAGGCGGAGGCACAGTACAACCTGGTCATCAAAGAACATCCCGGGACTCCCTGGGCACAGCGGGCGCAATATGAATTAGGCCATGGATTTGGAATGCATTTTGTGGACGGTTTCCGCAATCCGCATTACGATAAAGTCGGGAAAGAGATCAAGCTTCCCAAGCTCTAAGAGAGGTTGAATTACTTAAGATCTTTAAGTCATGCCAGGGCACTTCCGGAAATCTTTTCGTGGAAGTGCCCTGTTTGCTTTTATCGAATACACTGACTACGTAGCATATAGAAAGAGATTCGATTCCAAAATAATCCTACTCACTTTGAGGAGTTTTCAACACGATGAAGATGTTCCGCTCTCACGATTGTTTTAATACCTTTACGGGGCTGATGGCTGCATTGCTGGTGACGTCCGTTTTAGGGAGCAGCGTTTATTCCGGCGAAAAAAATGCCGAGACTGAAGAGGGGTGGGTCAGTTTATTCAACGGGAAAGATCTGACCGGCTGGCGGATTGCTGAAGATGGTCCCTGGGAAGTCAAAGATGGCGCCATTGTCGTGACAGGCAATCGCTCGCACCTCTTTACGGAAAAAGAATTCAAAAACTTTGAGTTCAAGGCAGACGTGATGACCACGCCCGGCAGCAATTCCGGTATTTTCTTCCACACCAAATTTCAGGAAGAAGGCTGGCCGACACAGGGATATGAAGCGCAGGTCAATGTCACACATAAAGACCCCGTCAAAACCGGCAGCCTTTACAACCGTGTGAAACTGTTCAAAACTCCCGCGAAAGACAATGAATGGTGGACGCAGCAGATCACCGTGAAAGGTCGCCATGTTGTGGTCAAAATTAACGACGAAACCGTGATAGATTACACTGAGCCGGAAGGCGCCACCGGTAATCCTTCGCTGGGTGAAAAGGGGAGCTTCGCATTGCAGGCGCACGATCCGAAAAGCGTGGTTTATTACAAGAATATCCGTGTGAAACCACTGGCTGACTGACGGCAGTGGCAATTCATGAACGAATTAATCTGAGCCCTCCTCGTTTTGACGGAGGGCTTTTTTCTTCCAAATTGATTCAGCCCAAATTGATTCAGCAGAGAGCCGACGAGTGAAACTGGGATACAATACCAATGGCCTGGCCTTCCATCGCTGGGATGATGCCATTCGAATGATTGCAGAAACAGGTTACGAATCGGTGGCGATTACCGTCGATCATTTCTGTCTCAATCCATTTTCCGCCGATCTCCCGCGAGAGTTGCAGGAGATGCGGACGTTGCTGGAACAGTATCAGCTATCTTCCGTCATTGAGACGGGGGCCCGGTTTTTATTGAATCCGCGCGCCAAGCATGAGCCGACTCTGGTCAGTGCAGCCGCGGAGCACCGGGCCAGACGCATTGATTTTTTAAAACGCTGTATCGACGAAGCGGCGTTTCTGGAATCCGCTGCCGTCTCCTTCTGGGCAGGCCAGCTTAAAGAAGCGCTTCCCCGCGAAGCAGCATTGGCGCGGCTGGCGGCAGGCTGCCGGGAGGTTATTGAATATGCGGCGGAGAAACAGGTGAAACTGGCGTTTGAGCCTGAGCCGGGCATGCTGATTGAAACGCTCAGCGATTTTGAGGAGTTAAGGCAGCGTGTTGATCATCCCTGTTTCGGACTGACCGTCGACATCGGGCATTTGCAGTGTATGGGGGAAATTCCCATCAGCCAGTACCTCCAGCCCTGGGGAGACCGCATCTTCAATATTCATATTGAAGATATGGTTCAGGGAGCGCACGATCATCTGCGGTTCGGTGAAGGGGAGATCGATTTCGCTGATGTCCTGTCTGGACTGCGGCAGATCGATTATGCGGGCGGGGTTCATGTCGAATTGAGTCGCCACAGCCATATGGCACCGGACGTGCTTCAGGAATCGTTCCAGTTTCTGCGTGATTTAAGCGAAACTGCCTGAACTGGTTACGGAGCGTATTTCTCGAAGTCTGTTCAGGCGGCATTGTCTATCTGCTTTTTTTCGGATTGTATTGATTGTATGATTTAGTGCGATTAGATCAGGAATATTTCAGTCTCCCCTCGCCTGCTTACGATATAGAGAACAGGGCTTCGAATGTAGAGCCAATTTGGTTTCGCGTTTGAGTTGAAGACAAAATTGGCACTACGCAGACAGGTTCCGGCCTTGATTCTGTGTTTCTTTCTACTTTTTTTTCAAGCTCTATTCTGTATGTCTCCATCGATCAACAAAACCTTTGATCTCCTGGCACAAAGTCGAAATTCGCATGCCGTGAATGCGCTGATTCTGGCTTTGGACGTCGATGATCCGGTCGTCAGAGAGCTGGCCGTGTCCGCTTTACTGGAGCAGCAGAGCACGCGGGGACTGGTGGAAGTCGTACGCCGATATACAACGCACACGACCGGAATTCGCAAGCTGCTGGAAACGCAATCCAATGCATTAGATGCTGCCGTCAGACAGTGCCTGCTGCATGGAAACCGCGAATTGCAGTATTGCGGTCTGGAATTTGTGCGGATTACCAGCGATTTCAAACAGATTCCTGCACTGGTTTCATTATTTGAAAACGGCCGCCTGGTGAATCATCAACCGGATCTGGCAACACAGACCCTGCGTTATCTGGTGGGCAGGCTGTACGAGTATTTTCTGGATACGTCCAGTGATTCCGTTTATTCCCGTTCGTTTTTAAAAAACGCGCAGCAGATCCGCCGGGATAATCTGAACGCACTGGCGTCGGCGGCAGAACATTTACAGGAATCTGCACGACCGGAGGAGATGGTCGAAAACCTGCTGATTCTGGGAAAGGTGAGTGATCCCGCAATCAGAAAAATCATGTGGCATTCCAATGATGAAGCCAGACGGCTTGTAGAAAAAGTTCTGAAAGAGAGCAAACACATTGGTGTGATGCAGTTGATCTGCGATTTTACTGAAGTGAGTTATCCGAATCCCAAAGCACTAGAAGCCATTGCGGAGCGAGAAGATCCCGAATTCATCGCACATTTGCTGCGCTGGCTGCCCGCTAGGCCTTCAGAAGTACAGCAGGCCAATCTCAAACAGGTTGGTAAAGTAGTCTGGCTGAGGGCCGACAGGCAGGATTTCTGGAAGATTCCTCAAGCCCTGCAAACGGCGGTGATCAGACTCATCAGTCTGCTTGAGCTGGATCTTGTAAGTAAAAAGCAGGCTCAAAAATGGATGCTGCAGCATGGAACGACGGAAGCCAAAGAAGCGGCCATCGGAATTTTGAGGGATCTTGATTCGATGGAAGTCACCGAGATGGTGCTGCAAAATCTTGATTCCAAAGATCCGGTTCAGCAGGCCTGGGCAACCTGTCAGTTGCGCGCTCTGCATGTGCCGGATGCCATTAACTTACTGGTCGATAAAATCGACAGCCCGGTGGACGAAGTCAGAGAGGCAGCACGTCGGGAACTGTCCAGTTTCGATGTGGATTACGTACTCGAACATTATGAAGAGTTCAATCCCCTGGTGTATCCCGCCGTCGGTAAGCTGTTACAGAAGCTGAATCCCAAATGCATTCTGGAATTCAGCCGTGCCATGGCTCATCCGTTGAGGAAACGTCGAATTCAGGCGGCCCGTTGTGCGTCTGCTCTCAAATTACATAACCAGTTAATCCCGGCACTGGCGGCGCTGGTGGAAGATTCCGATGATCTGGTGCGAAGAACCAGCGCCGAAATACTGGTAACCATTCCTGTTCCCGCGGCCAGACAGGCTTTGGTTCCGTTGATCACCGATGGCAATACGCGCATTCGGGAGATCGCACTCAAGGTCCTGAAGGTACACGGAAATTCAGAGAACCCTGGCAACTGACTTGATGGGAGGCTGATGTAATGAACATGGATTTCTATTTCATTCTGGCAGGACGCACCGATGAAATCTCACGGGCAGTTCGCAATCGCAGTATTCTGGAAGAAAACGGGCTGTTCATTTCAGCCACGCTGATTATCGGTTTGATCTGGCTGACCTTGTATGTGTGGGAAAACCTGCAGTTGCGTCGAAAAGCCGATGCCGATACGCCTCAGGGGTTGTTCTATGATTTATGTAAGTCGCATCGTTTGAGTCGAACGGATATTAATTATCTGCTGAAAGCGGCTTCGGAGAACTACGGCGATCAGCCTGCAATGATTTTTATTGATCCTGAGATTCTCGATGCTTATTCCCGGGAAGTGAGTACCGATATTACGAGCTTCTCGCCGAGCGGTTGTTTCAAAAGTAATGCTGAGTTGCTGCAGAAATCGCGATTAATCACTGACTGTCAGCGGTTTCCGGCGCATTTCTCTATTCAGCCTGCTTTATCGCCACATAAAAATAGCTCAGCATGTCGTGTGGCAGTTGGTGAATTGCGACGTTTTCGAACCCGATCTCTTCTAATGTTTGACAGGTCTTTTCTTCCCCCCATTCCGTGACGGCAGGGGCTAAATCCTGTTCTGCAGGAAACGCCATACTTCGCAGGCAGGAAATCGTACTTAGCAGCGGGCTGAGGGGGTGATCTGACTGTTTTTCAAAAGAGTGAGATGCGACAGGATTCTGCATTAAGAGAATTCCCGCCGGTCGCAGAGCCGTGTGTATTTCGTCTAATATCTGAAACGGATACGCCTGGTCGTGTATCACGTCGAATGCGGTGATCAGATCGAACGAACAGATGGCATGAATCTGAGAGATATCCCGTGTGATGAACGTGATATTTGAAATGCCTCGTGCCTCCGCTGATCGCCTGGCGCGCCTGATGTCC
This sequence comes from uncultured bacterium, assembly GCA_963974925.1. GTDB lineage: Bacteria > Planctomycetota > Planctomycetia > Planctomycetales > Planctomycetaceae > Gimesia. Next base: position 8,095 of record CAXBFD010000076.1, read on the forward strand.
TCTTCGGACATATCGTAGCCGACAAAGCGACTCTTCGGAAATGCGACCGCGAGTTCCATCAATGTGGCACCAGCGCCACAACCCAGGTCCAGGACGTCAAGTCCCTCACAAAGCCCCAGAATCAGACTGGGGGCCAGAGGCAGTACATGCCTGAAAAGTCCGTTCACAACGGATACCGAATTTTCCGCCACCAGTTCTGACTGAAGGCTGGAAAAAACGGTGCAAGGTATGCTGCCCTCCTTCCGGAAACACTCTACAAGATCGTCTTCGATCTTTCCAAAAATCGAAATCCAGCGCGCGGTTGAAGCGTAGTTGTTTAAACCTGCAGATCGCGTAAACAACGCCGCATGTTCTGATGGCAGTCGATACGTTTTAATGATGGTCTCATACTCGACAATGCCGCCGTGAACCATCGCCGACAGCCAGTCGCGCACACAACGTTCGCGCAGACCGCTCCGTTCTGCAATCTCCTGGCTGGTGGCGCTGTCCATGTTTCCCATGACATCAAATAACCCCACTCGATGACCCACCGATATCATCAGAGACAATCCCCCCTGATTCAGCATCTGTTGCAGCTTTTGTTCCAAGTCTGCAGTGCGTTCCTGATCTAATGCCCTGTCGTATACGGTCGCCATGTTTCAGCCCCCTCTTTTTTTTATCACCTGGATGAACTGTGTCTGAATCACCAAGCGAAAAAAAATTCGAGGTGTTACACCGTTTTTTTCAGAGGAGCAAAAAATGAGGAAAAATTTGACATGCACAGCGGGATGAAGAGTTCGTCTTGAGTTGTAAGGGGTATTAAGGTAAGGAGATAGGTCAATTATATCTGCATTGGAAAATGATGACTTTCGAACGAAAAGGAGTGTAAAGCGACAACACCTGTTTTGTTCTGTACAATGAGATAGTAGAATGAATACTGGTATCAATCTTATCATTGGTGCCAATAAGGCGTTTTTAAGTCGATGGCGATCACGGTGTATCTTGGGCCAGATACAGACGTGGGGAGAATATTTATGTTGCGTCAATTTGTTTGCCCGGTTGCTGTAGTTTTGATTGCCTTGGCTGGCATCGGCGGTTTTCTGATGACTTCCGAACATTCACAGAACGCGGTTGCTGAAAAAGAAGTCACTCTACAGGCCGACTCTCAGCTGGAATCTGGCGCTGTCGTCAAAGAGCGAGAACAACGTCTGACGGACATCAATCTTATTCTTGCCAGTCGTGTTCCTCAGATTTCCGAGCGAGGTTTGAAACAGGCACCGCTCGAACAGGCACCGTGGTTTAATCCGGCTTTGGACAGTCTTTATCAGCAGATCAGAGATCAGGGGCTGGCGATCCGGTTCCCACACGGCAATAGAAATTTTGCCATCTGGGTGGGGAATCCGCAGACCGTTGTGGATGGAAAAAAAGTCTTTCAACATACGGAAGTCCTCAAAAAATCGATCCCCCTGATCAATCAGTTGCCGTTTCCCGTCAAGATCTGGTTTTACGGAACGCGGGATCAATCCAATCCCGAACTGGGGGAATGCATTGAGGTACTCTCGGGTATTTCCAATTTGAACGCAGTGAAATTTTCCTATTGCCGGTTTAATGAGCGTGGTTACACCGCCCTGCGAAATTTACCGGAACTGACCGACCTGGAAATATTATATTCGAATCTGGATGATGCCGGGCTGGAACAGATCACACAAAATAAAAAACTGCGTCGGTTGAGTATTAACCTGGGAAAGAAAAAAATTTCCTCAGCAGCATTGGAATCGGTGACGCAATTACCTGACCTGGAAGATCTCAAGTTGATTGTTTCTCTGGAACCGGATGAGATCACCCGTTTCTGGGAAAAACTTACCGCTTGTACGAATCTGGTTGACGTGGAAGTGAACTGCGGCGGGATGACCCAGGAAATGATGATCCATTTTCTGAAAGACGGAGATCGTCAAAAACTGCGGTCCTGGAAGATCTTTACCGAGTGCCCCGGCAAAGCGTTAGCAAATGCGTTGTCGCTGGCACCGAATCTGGAAGTACTCAGAGCCTCTTCCGGAAAGGCTGCCGAGATCAGTTATCTGCTGGAACAGGCGGTAAAAAATCATCCTCATATGCGAGAGTTGGCGATTGGCTGGGAGAGTGGCGTTCATCTGCAGGACGACCGGGCGCGGAAAGCACTCAGCCTGCTGGCCTGTTTTCCCAATCTGGAACGAGTCCACGTCCCAATTGTATTGCCCGAACCGAAGGCACTGCAGCCACTGACCAGGCTCAGCCAGCTGCAGTACTTTTACTGTAAAGACCTCAATCTGAATCAGGAAACACTGTTGCAGCTGGCTCAAATGCCGAGTCTGAATAAACTGCAGGTGGATTCTCTGGAGCTGGGCCGGGAGTCGGCTCATCTGCTGCCTTGGCTGACAAATGTGGAACAGATCGAAATTAACGACCCGACAACACTGACCGACGAACGATTGACGCTGCTGGCCACGATGCCCCGACTGACGAAACTGAAATGGTGTGACATCGCTATCAAAGGCCCGGTTCCCCTTTCGGAAGAAGCACGTTCCGCATTTCAACACATCAGGTTTGACGTCTGTGAAAAATAACGCTGGCTGGTTTTTCAACCGCATTGTGAGTTTGAGATGAATTTGAGGGGCCGCAGATTTTAAGATGCTGAATATGCACGGTGAAGATCAAGCAGGAGAGACTACGATCAGCAAGCTTCAAAAGGTTTCCCTCATCGTGGCACTTGGCATTGGCTTTTTCTCATTTGTTTTGTGCTGTGTGTTGATGATCGCTCTTCTCAAAAACTTTCCGGGTCACGCGTTTTATAGCGGCCCTGTTACTTTTGTATACTGGGAAACGGAAAAAGATAAAATAGATGGCTATACTTCCTGGTCATTTTCTCCCCGAGGCAGGAGCAGTACAATCAACGCAAAAGTGCATGCGACCGTCTATCAGCATTGGGTAGAAATCAGACCGAACTCGGGGGAAGGACCGCCGCGTTTTGTCCCACGCGAGAAAATTATCGACCTGCAATTTTCCAGCCCGGAAGCAGCTTCGGCTCAGAATGACCCGAAATTCAATACCGTGCCGAAAACACAACCGGACTAAAGAGGTCTGATCGCGGTTTTCCCGGTTTTTGAGCCGGGAGCTGCACATTTCTCCCAACCAACCCCACTTCTATAGACACAAACTGCCAATCCCCTTAAAATCACGCGACTTTTTACATACGTACAAATACTTACGCACAAATATTGATAGCATCGGTCCTCTTGAATGAATTCTCAGCAGACAGCAGCGCCTCGTGTTGAAACGGATAATGTGACCTCTGAGAGTGAACTGGCTGAGATGCCACAATCAGGAAAGTATGCGAGGCTGGACTGGGGGACGCTGGGGTGGGTGGCCATCATTCATCTGGGAATTCTGGCGGCTCCCTTTTATTTTACCTGGCCGGGACTGGTGACATGTCTCATTCTGGGCTGGCTGACCGGCAGCATCGGCATCTGCCTGGGATACCACCGTCTGCTCACGCATGGCAGCTTTCAGACCTCTCGTTTCATGTTCCGGTTGATCGGGCTGATCGGGCTGCTGGCAGGACAGGGGCCGCCGATTCAATGGGTGGCCAATCATCGTAAACATCATCTGCACAGCGACCAGCCCGGCGATCCGCATTCCCCCCGCGAGGGACGCTGGTGGAGTCACATTCTCTGGCTGGTCCCATATCACAGTGCCGAAGAAGTTCAGGCCACGCACGCACGCTTCGCCCCTGATCTGCTCAAAGACCCCTTCATGCGATTCCTGCAAAGCACCTTTTTATTCTGGCATATCGGCCTCGGAGCAATCCTGTATGGCATCGGTTACTGGCTGGGTGGAACGGAGACCGCGATCAGCATGGTCGTGTACGGCATGTTCGTGCGACTGTTTTATGTGCTGCATGCGACCTGGTTCGTGAACTCCGCCACGCACATCTGGGGTTATCGCAACTACGAAACGACCGACGACAGCCGCAACCTGTGGTGGGTGGCCCTCTTGACCTATGGCGAAGGCTGGCACAACAACCATCACAAGTACCAGCGCATGGCCAAAAACGGGCACAAATGGTGGGAACTCGATATGACCTACGGTGCGATTCTCGTTCTGGAAAAACTGGGGCTGGCCTGGAAAGTCATCAAGACGCCTCCCCCGAACGACAAAGAGTCTGCGGTTAAGCAACCCAACTTCGCCAAGCAGCAGCAGACGATACAACACTAATTTGTATGTGTCAGACGCATGCCGCTGTCTGCTGGCCTGAATGTGATCCGCACCCTGCGGCGATACGTGTCGGGACTGATTTACAGATTCGTACCCAGGTGTTCCATCGCGGCAGGCATGCGCTGGATGTTGCCTTCGCGATCCACACAGGCAATCACGCTGTGCGCGGCAGCGATCGACACGCCGTCCCGCGAGAGTTCGTAATCGTGTTCGAGCTTGGCGCCGGTAACTTTTGAGAGTGTGGTTTTGAGGGTCAGCACATCGTCGTAGCGGGCCGGCTGGCGGTAACGGCACTCGATTTTGGCAACGACCAGCAGAAACCCCTTTTCTTCCATCTCCCGGTAGTTGCCTCCCTGGGAACGAAAGAGTTCAGTGCGGCCCATTTCAAAATAGCTGAAGTAATTGCCATGATGCAGAAATCCCATCGCGTCTGTTTCACTGTAACGGACGCGAATTTCCATCTCATGCGAGGCAGACATGATGCTGAGCATTCCTTTTTTGAATTAAGAACGGACCGGAGTTGTGAGCGAAACGTCGTAGGTCCGATGAGGATCGTCGTCGCCTTGATCGTTCTTCGAATTCACAACAGCAAGCTGATACATCTGGCGACCTGCTTCCGTGGGGTAAGTCGTATCGATGCAGGCCTGACAGAGAGATGTGGCGGGCAGACCGATCGCACGGGCAATTGATGCTTTCGGCAGATACTTCAAACTGTCGGCACCGATGGCGTCCGCCATGGCCTGTTCGACTTCCGGACTCATCTCGCCTCCATTCAGGAAACGGGGGGCGAACAGTTCGTTGATGGTTGACATGTCGATCCCGTAGAAACAGGGGCCGATGATCGGCGGGCAAGCCACACGCACATGGACTTCCCTGGCACGGCCGCGCTCTTTCAGCTGGCTGATCAAGGCTTTCATGGTGGTGGAGCGTACAATGGTGTCTTCCACCAGCAGCACGCGTTTACCTTCAAGCACTTCAGGAAGTGGCGTGTATTTCGCACGCACCTTGTCGCCGCGGTTAGCACCTTCGATAAACGTACGGCCGATATAGCGGTTTCGAATCAGGCCTTCCAGACAGGGAACGCTCAAATGATAGGCCATACTGTCGGCTGCAGCTTTCGCGGTATCCGGAACGGGGACCACGATGGTGTCTTCATCAATGGTCACGGTTTCCTGCTCGGCCAGTTCTTCACCCAGTCGTTTGCGGGTAATGTAGACACTCTGGTCGTCGAGCGTACTGCAGACATTGGCGAAGTAGATCCATTCGAAGAAACAATGTGAAGTCTGTGTCGGTTTGGCGTATTCGCGAATCGAGAGTTGTCCGTTCTGAATCAGAACAGCCGAGCCGGGGGGCAGGCTGTAGATTTCATCCGCATCAAAGCCCATATTCGCAAGGGCGACACTTTCACTGGCGGCTGCGAACAGCGAACCGTCAAAAGCATAACACAGCGGGCGAATGCCGTTCGGGTCGCGTGAAACAAACATGTTCCCCAACGCATCCAGAAAAACGATATTGTAGGCACCATCCAGGCGTTTGCTGAGATTTCCCAGGATGTCCATATTTAGAAATTCCTGGCAGAGTTGCTGATAGTTGGCCAGCTGGCCGTTAAAGCCGAAACTGAACCACTTGGATTTCTGAATATGGTGTCGTTCGAACGGCTGGGCATAGCTGCGGTCGTCTTTACCACAGGTGGCATAACGAACGTGGCCGATGGCGGCAGGACCCTGATATTTCCGCATCAACTCGTTAAAGGTATCCTGATGATTGAGCTGAAATACCTCGGTAACGGTGCCCACGTCTTTGTGTGTGTCGATTAACTGGTTGCGCGCCGGGTTAAACGTCGTCATACCGGCAGCCAGTTGCCCGCGATTTTGGATATCCAGCAGTAACCGGGAGATAAGTTGTGATGTCTTATCAGGATCCCCCATCGGCGCCAAAGGGCTGATGTCTCGATTGGGAAGGTGATAGACGGCAGCAACTCCACATTCGTGGTATAGTTCCGACATAAAATGCCTTAGTTCGTGAATAAGGGTTTCAAAATCTGTGTGAACCGGGTGAACTATGCGATAATTTGTTCCGGGCTGTCATCAAGACTAACAGAAACAGAGGAGTTACAGAGAAAAAGTGACGATTTTTATGGGAAATCACCTGGGTTTCCTGCCAAACTCTCTCTCATGAATCTCTATGCGGCAGCCACTGACTACTATATTATATAAATATTAAGAAATAGGGACCCGGTGGGGAGTGCCTGTTTGAGATTTTTTTGTGATTCATTAAAAAAGTGCCGACGGTGAGCCTTACAAGACGTGAAGTAATTGAAACCGCGGAAACGCTGGTCATTAAAATTGGAACAAACGTTCTCTCTTGCGAAGATGATACTCTCAACCCGGAGCGGATCGAATCGCTGGCAGAACAGATTCACCGGGTGAAACTCACCGGGCGGAAGGTGGTCGTCGTATCCAGTGGTGCCATTGGTGCGGGAATGGGGATTCTGGGATTGAAAGAACGTCCCCGGGATCTCAGCCACCTGCAGGCATCTGCTGCAGTGGGGCAGGCACATTTAATCCGCCGCTATGATCGGTGTCTGCAGAAACACGGTTATCACGCGGCCCAGCTTCTGGTGACAGCAAACGACTTCAAGCATCGTACCCGCTATCTCAACGTGAGAAATACCATCCATACACTGTTCGAGTATGGTGCCGTCCCGATCGTGAATGAAAATGATACGGTCAGCATTCAGGAAATTAAATTCGGCGATAACGATCATCTGGCGGCGATGGTCACCAGCCTGGTAAAGAAACCACTACTGGTCATTTTGTCTGTCGTGGATGGCCTGTATAACGGCGATCCCCGTTCTCCGGCCAGTACCCGTATCTCTCAGGTGCAGGACTGGACACCTGAATTACTGGCGATGGCAACCGACCAAAGCAGCTCTCTGGGAACCGGCGGCATGAAGTCCAAGCTGCAGGCCGTTCGGTCTGCGACAGCCGTGGGTGAAAATGTGATCATTGCAAACGGGACGGAAGAAGGAATTCTGGATCGCATTCTCCAGGCGGAAGATGTTGGCACTCTGTTTCTGGCGCAGGGGGCTTCGGTCTCGGCCTGGAAACGCTGGATTGGTTATACGATTCGGCCCAAAGGAAAATTCCATCTGGACGCCGGTGCGACAAAAGCCATTCGTGAAGGGGGAAAATCACTGCTCGCAATTGGCATTCAGTCGATAAGCGGTACTTTTGAAAGCGGTGAAGCGGTAACGCTCGTCAGCCCGAGTGGTGAAGAGTTTGCCCGTGGTCTAAGTAATTATAATTCCGGCGATCTGGCAAAAATTGTGATGCGGCGTTCGGATCAGATTTCCACCATCTTAGGGGCTGTGCCCTATTCTGAAGTGATTCATCGCGACAATCTGGCGGTCCTCGAAAATCATCCTGCGTTATAGGGAGAGACCTATGTGGATTACCGAAACAGCGATTCCGCCGATGCTTGTTTGCAGCGTGCTTGCCGTCATCCTGATTGTGCAATGGAATTTGAAGCGTCAAACCAAATACCTGGCCGGCAGCATTGTGATGCTCGCATTGGTGATTGGTTTTTATTTTCTGGAATTGAGTATTGTCACTGCACGCGAGCGGGTGGAAGCCGATCTTTACGGCCTGACCACCGCCTTTCAGAATAAAGAAGTGGAAACGACCCTGAGTTACATCAGTCCCAGAGCGCTACCGTTGCGGGAAATGGTACAGGCTGCGTTAACACTGGTGACCATCGACGGGGAACTCAGAATTACCGACGTGCAGACAGAATTACGATCAGAGGATTCCGTCGCGACCACTCATTTTCGGGTGAATGGAGCGGCAACCTATGGCGGCATTTCCGGCCGTACGCCGACGCGCTGGGAATTAACGTGGCAGCGAATGGGGGGCGAGTGGAAAGTCACCAAAGCCCGCCGCCTGAATCCGATCACCGGCGAAGAACTACCGCTGATGACGGTCCGCTAATCGCCCTTAAGAACGCAGCGCCTGTTGATGTGAAACCGGCTGCGTTACGGTGCTTCATCGCCTGGAGGATGGAGTAACGTTCGGTCGAAAAATTCTTCCATGAGCGCCCGGTTTTTCGCGCGATGTTGAGAGAAGACCCGATGACCGGTTTTCTCATAACGATGGTAGGTGACATCCTCCGCACCGGCGGCCTTTAATCCTTCGACAAAACGATCTGCCTGACTCGCATCAATCCTGCGATCTCTGGTACTTTGAAACAACAGGAACGGCGGGGCATTCGTATGAACAGAACTGTCTGGTGATGCTTTGGCGGTCTGTTCCTGCAGACAGGTATCGGGAGTTTCCAGTAACTGGCAGGGGATCGGTTTCTCTTCAACACCATCTGACCAGTTCACGAATTTGGTGGGGATTGCTGACGCACAGACGGCATTCAGCATGCTTGATTGATCCTGCCACGGGCCGTCCCCCTCCCGGTCTGATTCGCTGTCCACCAGACCCAGCAGACTCACGAGATGCGCACCGGTAGAATATCCATAACCGCCGATCCGCTGAGGGTCGACGTGATACTCATCGGCGTGAGCGCGTAACCAGCGCACCGCACACTTCACATCTTCCAGGCTGGCGGGAAAGGGGGCTTCATCTGTCTGACGATAGTTCACGCGAAGACAGACATAACCTTTGCGGGCATATTCGACGGGACCACTGCTGAAGATGCCGCGGCTCTTATTGACTGAGGACCACCCATTCCCGTTCACGAAAATCAGAGCCGGGCGCTTTGTTTCCCCTTGTTCACGCAGCATCACCAGGTCCAGCTTCCACGCTTTGCTGTCTCCTTCCCGATAGGGAATATCTTCCAGAATTTTGAGATCTTTCGGAAAGGAAGCAACGGCGGAGCGAGGTCGTTTGGCATTCTGAAGCGGGGGCTTAGCAGTAGAGTTCTCTTGTCGTTCTGGAAGCAGGTATGTGACTATCCCGAGCAAAAAGACTGCGGTCAAAACACGAGTCACAATAGTTGACATCAAAAGACCCTATTTTACAGGTAAACCAGCAACGACAGCACTTGGTATTGAAACAAACCCCCGAAAACCGCGCAGGTATCCCTGACTTTCTGGAAAATCGAAAAATTTTGGGGCACGAATAGGTTTTGTCTATCCTATTAAATCAGGATAAGATGTGGGGCATAATTAATTAAGACAGGTTTATATATTATTATGGTAAAAAAACGATTCTCGTTGAATTACTGAACAGGTACACTTTTATGTGACTGATATGAGGTTCTGGGTTTTAGCCCGCTGTCAGCGAAAACGAAATTTCAAGATCGCATAAAGCATTGATTATGAGCACTCGTTTATTAACACTGGGATTCCTGACTCTGCTCCTGGTTGAGACGTACGCTGGGGCGGAAGAAAAAAAGTCTCCGGCCAAGCAGCCCATCGACTTTGAAAAACAGATCCTGCCAATCTTTCAGGCGAACTGTTTTGACTGTCATGATGAGAATACGCAGGAGAGTAAATTCCGTCTGGATCGGAAAGCGGCATTGCTGCGGGGCGGCGGTTCGGGCGAACCGGCGATTGTATCAGGACAAAGCGCGCAGAGTCATTTAATCAAACTGGTCCGCGGAGCAGAAGCCGGGCATCTGATGCCTCCCGATGAACAGGATCGACTTTCAGAAACACAGATTCGTCTGCTGGAAACCTGGATTGATCAGGGCGCCCCGTGGCCCGGTCCGAATGGTGTGGTCGGAAAGGAAATACAGTCGACCGATCACTGGTCGTTTCAACCGCTGAAGAAGATCTCTCCCCCCGACATCAAAGAAGACTGGATCATCAATGGCATTGATGCGTTCATTTTAAGAAAACTCCGCGAAAAGCAGCTTCCGCATAACCCGTCAGCGGATCGGAGAACTTTGATTCGCCGACTCTCGCTTGATGTGCTCGGTTTACCTCCCACGCCCGCACAGGTGCGGCAGTTTCTCAACGATGATGCGCCCGACGCGTATCTACGGCTCGTACAGGCCACGCTGGCCAGCCCGCATTATGGGGAACGCTGGGCGCGGCACTGGCTCGATCTGGTTCGCTTTGCGGAAACGCATGGTTTTGAAACGAATCGGGAACGTCCTCGCGCCTGGCCTTACCGCGATTATGTCATTCAGTCTTTCAATGAAGATAAACCCTACGACCTGTTTATCAAAGAACAGATTGCCGGCGACAGTTTGGGAAATCCTCTCGGAACCGGATACCTCGTCGCAGGACCTTATGATCTTGTCAAAAGCCCCGACATTAATCTGACGTTAATGCAGAGGCAGAATGAACTGGACGACATGATCAACACGACGGGCACGGCGTTTCTCGGCTTGACGCTGGGCTGTGCCCGCTGTCACAATCACAAGTTTGATCCGATCACTCAGGCAGACTACTACTCTTTTCAGGCTCTCTTCGCCGGAGTGAAACATGGTGCCCGCAAGCTTCCTGTTTCGGACTCACAACAGAGAGAAATGGAACGCCGGCAGGCGGAAGTTGTAAAACGGAAAACGGAACTCGAAAAATACCTCGCGAAATCGGAGCCCCGTCCGTTCGTACTTCTTGATGATGACTCCGCTCAAGTGCAAATTCTGAAACCGCTGGCAGGGCGAGGCAGGAATCCGGCCGGCACCGCGCGCGGCGAACAGAGTGATCCCGGCAGCGATTCCCATTCGCCAAACCTCAGTGGTGGCAAATACAGCTGGTGGAAAAATCAGCCAGGCAAACCGGTTTTTGCCTGGAAGCCGGGAGTCCGGGGCGCGTATCGCATCTGGCTTTCCTGGGGCTGCGGCTTTGAAACGCACAGTGACGACGCACGCTACGTTCTGGACCACGATGGCAACCCGGAAACCACTGATGACTGGGAGCAGGTGGCGCTGGTAGATCAGAAGAAATTTGCGGACGGGGCCGCGCCCGCAACGCAAAGGGCACTCTGGAGTGGTTTTTACCATGCGGGAGTGTTTACGCTGGAGGCGAATGAAAGCCTGTTATTAGTCGGCGGTAAAACAGGTTCTGCCGTGACCGCTGATCTGGTGCTGTGGGAACCCGTTGATCAGACCCAGATTAATCAAAGCCCCCTCAAACCGGCGTTTCGACAACCCGTGCGTGCGACACATAATGTAGAGCGGATTACTCCCCTCGAAGCCAGGTTCGTACGGTTTACAATTCGTGCCACCAACGACGGACACCCTTGTCTGGATGAACTGGAAATTTTTTCGTCAGGCGTGAACGTCGCGCTGGCACAGGCGGGAAGTGTCGCCACCTGTTCCAGCGCACTGCCTGGATATCCGATTCATCAACTGAAACATGTCAACGACGGAAAATATGGGAACTCACACAGTTGGATTTCACACGAAATCAGCAAAGGCTGGGTGCAGATTGAACTGCCTCAGCCGACGGTCATTGATCGCATCGAGTGGGGCCGCGATCGAGAAAGCAGATACGCGGACCGTCTGGCCGTCGATTACGTCATTGAATCCTCACTCAACGGAACAGACTGGGAAACCATTGCCGGTTCCAGCGATCGGCTGCCTTTCTTTCTGCCGCAGCCTGTTTCAAAATCTGCGGCCATCGCATATCGCTTTGATCATCTGCCCCCCGCACAGGCTGCAGCCGGAAAGCAACTGCTTGCGGAACTCTTGGCGGCGCAGCAAAAACTGGCTGCGCTGCAGTCGACGCCTGCCGTTTATGCCGGTTTGTTTACACAGCCCGGCCCCACGCATCGTCTGTATCGGGGAGAACCGTTGGCCAAACGGGAACAGGTTTTGCCCGATGCTCCGGAAATCTTTACGAGTTTTAATCTGAAAGCGGACACTTCCGAACGCGAGCGCCGACAAAGGCTGGCCGAATGGATTGCCTCGTCGGAAAATCCGCTCACGGCCCGCGTGATGGTCAATCGCATCTGGCAGTTTCATTTCGGCCAGGGACTGGTGACGACGCCCAGCGATTTCGGTGCTGCCGGCGTCGCTCCTACGCATCCGGAACTGCTCGACTGGCTCGCCCAGGAACTGATGGCACACAACTGGTCGTTAAAGTACATTCACAGTCTGATTTTGAATTCGGCCACCTATCAGCAGTCGGGCAAACCCAATCCGAAAGCCATTCAGATTGATGCGGCTTCCCAATACTGGTGGCGTTTTCCGCCACGACGACTGGAAGCAGAGCCGATTCGCGATTCGATTCTCTCCGTCACCGGCGTGCTTGATCTCAAACAGGGGGGGCCTGGTTTCAGCGCGTTTGAAGTCGACGCTGAGAACGTGCGACATTATCATCCGAAAAAGTCATACGGACCCGAGGATTGGCGACGCATGATTTACATGACCAAAGTCCGCATGGAGCAGGATTCCGTATTTGGTCTGTTCGACTGTCCCGATGCCGCTACGACCGTCGCCAAACGCAGCCGCTCGACCACACCACTGCAGGCGTTGAATCTGTTTAACAGTACGTTTCTGCTGCAACAGGCAGACCTGTTCTCTAAGCGACTCGAGACTGAAAAACCGAACGATCTGCCCGCACAAGTGAACCGCGCGTTTGAACTCTGTTTCTCACGTCCACCCACGCAAGCCGAACAGGCGGAAGCCATCGCATTTATCTCCCAATACCAGCTCCCTGCCTTTTGCCGGGCACTGTTGAATAGCAATGAATTACTGTTTCTTCAATAATCCGAACTGAATTAACGCGACGAGTCAATATCATGAGCAGTTCCCACTCCGGATTTCCCGCAAGCCGCCATCTGCTGAACCGCAGAAGTTTTCTGAATCAGACCGCCACCGGTCTCAGCAGCATCGCACTCTCGGCTATGCTGGCAGAGCATCAACTCCTGGCAGCCAGCAAAGATCCAGGCCGCACGGTCGGCGGAAAAACACCGATTCGACCACAGATCGACGCCGGGAACCCGTTCGCCCCGCGCGACACTCACTTTCCGGCAGCCGCGAAAAACGTACTCGTCATTTTCTGCTCGGGCGCCTGCAGCCATATCGATACGTTCGATTATAAACCGGCCTTGATCAAAATGAACGGCAAGCCGCTGCCCGGCGGTGATAAGATCGTCACCTTTCAGGGGCAACAGGGCAATCTCACGCAGAGTCCGTGGAAATTCAAACCGCGCGGCGAATCGGGGAAAATGATCTCTGATCTCGTTCCCCATTTAGGTGAACTGGCAGACGACATCTGTTTTTTACATTCCATCAAAGGCAAAACCAACACGCACGGACCGGGTGAAAATTACATGTCAACCGGCTTCACCCTCGACGGCTTTCCCAGCATGGGCGCCTGGACCAGTTATGCGCTGGGCAGCGAAAACAGCAATCTCCCCGCTTATGTGGCGATTCCCGATCCCCGCGGCACGCCGCAGGCATCGGTGAATAACTGGGGCCCCGGATTTCTGCCGGCCGCCTTTCAAGGCACCGATTTCAATGCAGCCCAACCGATTCGTAATCTCGATCGTCCGACTGCGGTTGCTTCCAAAACCGATCAGGCGACCCGCGATTACCTGCAGCGTTTGAACGCACAACATCTGGAACGTTTTCCCGGCGATACCGAACTGGCGGCCCGCATTTCCAGTTACGAACTGGCGGCCCGCATGCAGCTCAGCGTGCCCGAGATCAGCGATCTATCAAAGGAGTCGGCGACCACGCTCAGCATGTACGGCATCGACGATACCAGAAATCAGCTGAAAGCATCCTACGCGAAAAACTGTCTCCTGGCGCGGCGGCTCATCGAGAAAGGCGTGCGTTTCGTGCAACTTTTCAACGGCGCCTATCAGACCGGTGGAGAAGGGGTCAGTAACTGGGACGGACATAAAAAAATTGCCGATCAATACAGCGTGCATGGTCCGGTCCTCGATCAACCGACGGCTGCATTAATCAAAGATCTGAAACAACGCGGTCTGCTGGAAGACACGCTGGTTGTCTGGTGTACCGAATTCGGTCGCATGCCCACCTTCCAGAAAGGGGCCAGCGGACGGGACCACAACCCGGAAGGTTTCACCTGCTGGATGGCAGGCGCCGGCGTCAAAGCACCGTTTACCTACGGTGCCACCGATGAATTCGGCTATAAAGCGGTCGAGAATGTCGCCACCGTGCATGATTTTCACGCGACGATTTTACATCTGCTGGGGCTTAATCACGAGCGACTCACCTTTTATCACAACGGCCTCGAACGCCGCCTGACCGACGTGCATGGCACTGTAATTAAAGATGTATTGGCGTAATCGAACCAAAGTGCTTTCAGCCCGTTATGCTTTGACCGCCATTGAAACGCTGAAAATTCCTTCGTCATCAATCAGCATGTCGACTTTGCGAAAGCCGGCGGATGAGACCAGTTGATCCATTTCCTGTTGAGTGCGGCATCGCATGACCCAGGGATCGCCGTCCCGATTGGGCAAAACGCGGGCGATCATTTCCTGCTGCGGGTGCCAGGGTTGATTCGTATAAAGCAGATAACCTCCCTCAACCAGCGCGTCGGAAAGACCTTTTAAAGATTCTTGTAACGGAGCGTTCGCGGGGAACAGTTCATACAGTCCGGAAACGATGGCAATATTCGGATGAAACTGATGACCGGTGATCGCAGCCGCATCGAAGGCGTCGCTTTCCTTGTACTGAACACTATCAATCTGCATCTGTCTGGCTAACGCGCGACCGGCCTTTAATCCCCCCCGGTCACGGTCACACATCAGCGCGCTGATCTCTGTTTCCGGATGATTACGTATCGTATCCAGAATATAGCGCCCCGGACCAGAGGCGATGTCTTGAATCCGGATTGCTTCTCCCGCGGCATGCAGTTTATCAATCGCCCGATCCAGCATCATCTGCATATGGACCTTACGCTGACGAATGCCACACCAGCCCGGCGAGTTGAGATAAAAATGATCGATCAAACGCCCCAGCGGCGTTACTCCTTCCGGCGTATTGCGGTAAACATGATCCAGCGATTCACCCGAATCGAAACCGGTCTTCCAGCCGACTTGAATACCGCGACTGAGTCGGCCCGTCGTTTTCATCCCCGCCGACTGAAGTGCGAACCATAACCGTTTCGGCGACAGGGGGGACAGCCGCTGTTCCAGTTCATCACAAATCTGTTTGGAATACCCGCGTTGATCTTCTTCAAGCAGATCTGGTGGATTGATGGCCGATTCAAACTGGCGGATGAGGAACTCGCGCGTGCGGGCGATGGGTAAATCCCGCTCCTGTTCCCAGAATGTGGAATGATAAAAGTCCGGGTAGACTTCTTTCTCTTTGATGGGGGAAGAGAGCCGATCAAAAAACTGGTCCTGTGGTTTTCGTTTGACGACCCAGTCTTTGCCGGAAATCAACGTCAGCGTCGGCGTCTGAATCGCACCGGCATCAGAAACCAGGCGTGTCGCCGTATCGTGCAGGCCGAGCAGGATGTTCGTGGCAATCTGTGGTGATATCAGCGGGTCAGCAGCATACGCACGGGCCTGCTCCCGATCGTGTGTCAACATGCCCGGTTTGACATAACTTTTTATAAACGATTTCGATGTCAATTGATTCAACAACCGTAGACCGGGAATCGCGAAAGGGACATACAGTTTAATCCTAAAAGCGGGCGTCGCCACAACAAGCGCGCGGATCGGAGGTGCATAATCGTGAACCCAGGCTGCCGCTAATACGGCGCCGACACTCTGAGCGACCACTGCCATGTTTTCAATTGACAAATCGAACGTGTCTTGGACGTGACGGACAAATTCATCCACATCCCGTACCATTCGTCCAAAGCTTTCTGCGTAACCGCGCTCTCCCGGCGATTGACCGTGACCGCGGGCATCCCAGGCAAAGAACCAGTAGTCTTCGAGATCGATGCGATCAATCAGGTCCTGCCAGCGTCCCGAATGCTCGTGGCCGCGATGCAGAAAAATAATCGCTTTTGTCGAGGTCGTGCGGGGTGCCCAGGCACGATAAAATAATGCGGTTCCATCACTGGTGACAAACTGATGTTCGGTCGCTTCTCGCCTCGTCGCTGATGTGGGGGCTGCTGTCTTGGTCATCTCAATACCGCCTTTTCTCACAGATTGGATTTAGCACAGGTACTTCACATTCAGTTTCGTTGAATTTCAAACTTAATCAACTCTGACAGAATATCAGGCGAATTCAGCAAAAAAATGTCACGCGGAGTTTGATTTATATTTTCAATTTTCCAGATTCTTGCTGTTTTTCAGTGCCAATGCAAAACGGGCGCGGTTCAGAATCGTGAGAATTAATAAGAGGATGATCACATACAAAACATAGTTGATCCACGAGCCGACGTGTAATCCGCAACCGATGAGTAAGCCCAACAGACCGAACAGAAACGCACGGTCACTTTTACCCATCGGCCCTTCGTAGCGGCGGGGCACACCGATCTGCACTGCGACCACTCCCATCATTTCACTGATCAACGCCAGCAGGACAATGATCACGATGGGAACCGCAGGCAGGCCCGGCACCAGCGCAAACGGCAGGTAGATGGCGGCGTCGGCAACAACATCTCCGATTTCGTTCAAGATCAGGCCGAGATCCGATTTCATGTTGTGTTCGCGGGCCAGCATTCCATCGATGGCGTTTAAAGCCATACGAATAAACAGAAACAGAGGCACAATCAACAGGGGCCATTTCTCAGTCGGAAAAACAGCGATACACAACCCGACCAGAATCGAGAGCAGCAAGGCGGCAATAGTGACCTGATTTGCCGTCACCTGTTTTACTGCCAGCTTTCGGGTGATCGGTCGCAGTAAACCCTGGAACTTCGGCTTTAAATCGTAAATGCTTGCCATGTTTTACATTCTTATCAAATAAAAGTGATCTGCGACGACAGAATCTTGCCAAAATGATACCGTATTGGAGTGAGAGAAAGATTGATCTTCGACATTTTTTTCAATATTTTCGTGAGTTCAGTACACAAAATTCGCCTCTTGTCTCAGACAGTATGCAAATCTGTCTTGGTTAATACAGCCTACACATTTCGAAATGCCCGCGTTCTCCCTTTTGTTCTGGTGTGCATCAATGACGACCGCGATTCCCCTCGATCCCGCTTTAGAACGTCCCAGTTGGAAAGAAGCCACTGTCGCGATGGTGGGGTTATCGGTTCTATTTCTGGTGATTTATAACGCGACGAATTTTTTCACGTCAATTCGTACAGAGGTACCGTCCTTTTATTTTTCCTGGGAACAATATATTCCATTCGTTTCTTATATGATCGTACCCTACATGTCGGTCGATCTGTTTTTTGCCGCGGCTCCTTTTATTTGTACGGAACGCCGCGAGTTGGCAATTTTATCAAAACGCATCGCCCTGGCGATTATTGTTGCCGGGATCTTTTTTGTTCTGTTTCCGCTCAAGCTGGCGGTGGAACGTCCAATTGCTGTTGGCTGGACGGGAGCCATCTACAACTGGTTTAGTGGCATGGATCTGCCGTACAATCTCTGCCCCTCATTGCACATTGCGTTGAGAACCATCCTGGCGGATCTGTATGGACGACATACACGCGGGCTGACGAATGCAGCATCGCACTTCTGGTTCAGCCTGATTGGTTTTTCCACGTTGTTACTTTATCAGCATCACATGATTGATATCGTGGGAGGATTTATTCTTGCCACGTTTTGCTTTTATCTCATTCGCGAAACGCCGCTGAAATTACCCGTGCAGAGCAACTATCGTGCTGGTCTGTATTACGGCGTCGGAACAGGGCTGCTCTGTCTCGCCGCTTATTTTACTTATTCCTGGGGCGTGCTACTGATCTGGCCAGCCATGGCCACAGGCCTGGTTTGTGCCGGCTATTTCTACTGGGGGCCGGGCGTGTTCCGAAAATCAGCCGGACAGCTTCCGCTAAGCACACGTATCATTCTCGGCCCGGTGTTGTGGGGACAATATCTCTCCTGGGTTTATTATCGCAGGCAGTGCCAGCCCTGGGATGAAGTGAGTGACTCGGTCTGGATCGGTCGTCGTTTAACAGACCGTGAAGCAGAGTACGCGATCACTCAGGGGGTCACCGCAGTTGTCGATTTGAGTGTGGCGTTTTCGGAAGCAACTGCATTTCGAAATCTGGCTTACCAGAATGTACAGGTTCTCGATTTGACGGCTCCCTCAATGGAACAACTCGAAAAAGCAATTGCTTTTATTCGGATCTATGCGAAGCAGGGAGTGGTTTATGTTCATTGTAAAATCGGCTATTCCCGTAGTGCCGCGGTCGTTGGTGCTTATTTACTGGCTGAAAACATCTTGCCTGCTCCCGAAGCGGCAATACAGTACCTCAGAACAATTCGACCTTCGATTGTGATTCGCCCGGAAGTGGAACAGGCCCTCTATGAATATGACTCTTACCGTAGAAAATAGGAGAATTCCGAAAAAATGGTATCATTGTATTTAATGCAATTGTATTATATATTCTGAGTTTTGAATTTCCACATAGAATTTCCACATAGATGAGTGATCTGAAATGACCGCAGTTGTCTCCAGAAAATTAATCCACGGTTCCCGCAGGCAGACCCTGGTACAACAGGTTCTAGTGAGGTTTTTCCAGGGAGAGTACCAGCCGAATCAGCGGATGACGGTGCAGTCGCTGGCGAAAGAATGGAATGTGAGTGCGACCCCCGTTCGCGAGGCGCTAGTCGAACTTGAAGGGATTGGTATTGTCGAAATTTATCCCAATCGCGGCGCGGTCCTGCGAAATTTTGGAGTTAAAGAATTACGCGAAATCTGTCAGGTCCGGCGGATTCTGGAGAGTGAAGCAACCCGTTGTGCCTGTGGTCACATTACGCCGCACGAGTTATCGCGGCTCGAGAAAATTTTCAGCGAACTGGCCACTGCGAAACGAACCGTGGAGTGGTCAGAAACGACACAGGAATGGGACGATTACCTGCACGAGCTGATTTATCGTACTTGTGGCAGCGAGCGTCTGGCTCATGAGATCAACCGTTACAAAGTGTTGTATCGAACCTTAAGACAGGTCAGACACAGTCAGCGTCAGCATGTGAAAGATTTCAAACACATGGATGAAAACGCAGAGCACCTGAAAATTGTCCAGGCGCTGTCCTCCGGTGATGCAGAGAAAGCCGCCCAGGCGATGAACGACCATCTGGCGCAAACACCTATCGGACTGTCACGCGACCTTTTTCATCAGGAATCGTAACAGCAAAGATAGAGAATCGAATCATCTCAACGAGAAGCTGCAGGGAAAATGGGAGATACGAATTGTAATGCGATGTTTCATTTCCAGAATCTGTCTGGCCAGTATGTTGTTTGCCAGTCTCAGTCTGCTCTTGTCGGCTGCAGACAAAACGCCGGAAGCCAGTGCAAAAGTTGATTTCGAAAAAGAGATCGCACCGCTGATCGTGGAACACTGCATTCGCTGCCATAACCCGGGCAACGAAAAAGGAGAACTCTCGCTCACTTCGATACAGGCATTAAAAGAGAAGGGATTTCTCACGCCGGGTAAACCGGATGAAAGTTATCTGCTGGAAGTGATTCACGCCGATCCAGAAACCGGCAAAGCAGAAATGCCCAAAGAGGAGAAACCGCTCTCCCCAGAGGAAGTGGCCCTCTTTACTGACTGGATTAAACAGGGAGCCGTATGGCCGGCGGAATTAAAACTGCAGGAAAAATCCAAAGCAGATCTGAACTGGTGGTCGCTGCAGCCTTTGGCTCACAACAAACCACCCAAAGTAAATGGCCTGCCCGCTGCGTGGCAGAAACATCCGATCGACCAGTTCATCGCCGCGAAGTTACAGGAGAAAAATCTGTTACCTTCGCCCCGCGCCTCAAAACGAACCCTGATTCGCCGCGCCACTTATAATCTGACCGGCCTGCCACCCACACCGGAAGAGGTCACCGCCTTTGAACAGGATTCTTCACCCGATGCCTACGAAAAGCTGATCGATCGGCTTTTGGATTCGCCCCGTTATGGAGAGCAGTGGGGCCGCCACTGGCTGGATGTCGTGCGTTTCGGCGAGAGTAACGGCTTCGAACGCAACGTGATTATCGACAATGCCTGGCCGTTCCGCGATTACGTGATTCAGTCGTTCAACGACGACAAACCTTTCGATCAGCTGGTGACCGAACATCTGGCCGGCGACGTGATCGGCAAAGGGGATCCGAACGTTGAAGTTGGCACCACGTTCCTGGTGTGCGGCCCGTACGATAACGTCGGCAATCAAGACCCGGTACAGCAGGATCAGATCCGTGCGAATACCATTGATGATATGATTCGCACCACTGGCGAAGCCTTTCTCGGGCTGACGGTCGGCTGCAGTCGCTGTCATAATCATAAATTTGACCCTGTAATGCAGAAGGATTACTACCGTCTGTACGCCACGTTTTCCGGCGTATTTCACGGCAGTCGAGTGATTGCCTCGCAGGAAAAACAACAAAACCGCAACGCCCGGCTCGAACCGCTGAATACACGCAAAGCCGCGCTGACGAAAGAAAAATCAGACATCGAATCCGTCATACAGGCACGCGCGGAGATGAAAGCAGCGGAATACGAAAAGCCGTGGGGCCGTGAACCCGCCAGTCGAACCGGGATCGAAGATACATTCGAACCCATCTCCGCCAAGTTTGTACGGCTGACGGCGCTGGGGCTCGATACAAACCCCTGGGCTAAAACCGGTTATCGGGTTGATGAATTCGAAGTCTGGACCGCCGGAGAGACTTCGCGCAATGTCGCACTTGCAACAAACGGAGGCACCGCCAAAGGAGCCAACAGCCGCACCGCCGGTGACTTTGCCGGTGCATATGATGTGAACTTGACGATAGATGGCAAAATTGGAGCCTGCTGGATTGCCGGCAGCCCGGATCTCACAATTGAACTCGCGCAGCCGGAGATGATCCACAAAATCGTTTTCTCCAGCGATCGCTCGGGCGCTGCGATGAGTAATTACAAAGCCACTTTTCTGGCAGAATACAAACTCGAAGTCTCTACTGATGGCGAGACCTGGCAGGAAGTCGCTTCTTCGGAAAACCGCAAACCGGTGAATGACAATCATCGCCGCAAACGTTTCTTTATTCTGGAAGCGACACCCGAGGAAAATAAACGGCTCAGTCAAATTAATGCGAAAATCGCGAAGACGGACCGCGAACTCGCCGCCATTCCGTCGTTACCCTCCTGGTGGGTTGGCAATCACAAACAGGTCGATGGCCCGTTTCATATTTTCGTCGGCGGGAATCCCCAGCGAAAAGGGGACGAGGTTGTTCCCGCCAGCATGTCCACGCTCGGCAACGTGACCGGCGGTTATCAACTGAAGGCAACCTCGCCGCAGGGCGAGCGGCGCCTGGCTCTGGCACGCTGGCTGATTGCGAAGGAGAATCCGCTTACGCCGCGCGTGATCGCGAATCGGCTCTGGCATTACCATTTCGGCACCGGCATTGTTTCAACGCCCAGTGACTTCGGTTACATGGGGACGCGACCGACGCATCCTGAATTATTAGACTGGCTCGCGGTTCAAATTCAGGAAAACGGTTGGCGGCTCAAAGATATTCAGAAACAGATCATGCTCTCCGAGACGTATCAGCAGGCCAGTACATTTCGCGAAGAAGCGTCGCGCGTTGATTCCGATTCTCGCTTCCTCTGGCGGTTTCCGCCGCGGCGTCTGTCGGGGGAAGAAATCCGGGATACCCTGCTTTCGGTTTCCGGAAAACTGGATCTCAAAATGGGAGGCCCCGGTTTTCGATTGTATGAATACCTGCAGGATAACGTGGCCACGTATGTCCCCCTCGAAGCATTCGGGCCGGAAACGTATCGTCGCGGCGTGTATCATCAGAATGCGCGGGCTGCCGGCATCGATTTACTGACCGATTTCGACTGTCCCGATAATGCGTTCGCCGCTTCCAAACGGAATGTGACCACCACACCGTTACAGGCACTCACGTTAATGAATCATCAATTTACCCTGGACCTTTCCCGGTTTCTGGCGGAACGTCTGAAAAGTGATGCCGGTGCCGAAAACGTCGATCAGCAGATTGATCGCGCATTTCGTCTTCTGTATGCCCGGCCTCCGCTTTCGCAGGAACAACAGGCGGCCCGGCAGTTGATCGCAGCGAACGGCCTGTCCGCCTTTTGTCGCGCGATGATTAATTCCAATGAACTGATTTATCTTGATTGAAGTGGTGAAGACGCATGTTAAATCCATTTGATAATACGACCCGACGTTTGTTGCAGCAGGTGCATTCAAGACGTTCGTTCTTTTCCAATGTCTATACAGGAATGGCGGGCCTCGGTCTGACAAGTCTGTTACTCAACGATCTCACAGCCGCCACGAAGATCAGCGATTCAAAGAACAGTAAAGACTGGCAGCCCGGCGTCAACGCAACGCATTTCCCTGCCAAAGCCAAACGGGTGCTGCAGATTTTCTGCCCCGGTGCCGCCTCGCATATGGATTTGTGGGAACACAAACCGAGTCTGGAGAAATATCATGGCAAGCCACTTCCCGGCGAAGAGAACTTCCTCAGCTTTCAGGGCAAAAACGGGAATTTGATGAAAAGCCCGTGGGCCTTCAAACCGGCGGGCGAAAGTGGCAAGATGTGTTCCAGCATACTGCCGCACATGTCACAGCACGTTGACGATATCGCCTTTCTGCATGGGATGACGACGAAAACCAACACACACGGCCCCGGCTGTGTTTTCATGAATACAGGCCACGATACCGAAGGTCATCCCAGTGCCGGCGCGTGGCTCGGTTATGCGTTAGGCAGCGAAAATGAAAACCTGCCCGCGTATATCGCGATCCCTGATATCCGCGGCGAACCCCCGAACGGCAAAGCCAACTGGAGTAATGGTTATCTGCCCGCGCAGCATCAGGCGATTGTCATGAACGCGCAGTCTCCCATTCGAAATCTGAGGATCCCCGACGGCATCACTCCGAAAGAAGAACAGGCGACGCGCGACTTTTTAAAGTTCCTCGATCAAAGGCACGCCGAGCAGCGGCCCGGCAATTCCGATCTGCAGGCGCGTATCGAAGCCTACGAACTGGCAGCGCGGATGCAGCTCTCGGCTCCCGAAGTTTCGAATCTGGCTTCCGAGCCGAAATCGATTCACGAACAGTATGGCACCAGCGACCCAAACAAATTGAAAGCCGCTTACGCACGCAACTGTCTGCTCGCGCGACGGTTTCTGGAACGGGGCGTACGTTATTTGAATTTGTACTGTTCTTCGCGGGCCTCCGGCGTGGATGGGCTGTTGAACTGGGACGCACACAAAACGCTCAAAGCCGACTACGAACGGCATTGTCCGATTTTCGATCAGCCAACGGCCGCCTTGTTGACCGATCTGAAGCAACGCGGTCTGCTGGATGAAACCCTGATTTTGTGGACGACCGAATTTGGTCGTATGCCCACCCATCAGGCGGGCACACTGGGCCGCGATCATAATCCGGACGGATTCACCTGCTGGATGATGGGGGCCGGCATTAAAGGGGGCACCAGTTACGGGGCGACAGACGAATTCGGCCGCCGGGCCGAGTTGAATCCGACCACAGTCTGGGACTTTTATGCGACCGCGTTACATCTGCTCGGATTTCAGCACGACAAATTGACTTATTATAATAATGGCATTGATCGCCGTCTGACGGACGTACATGGCAATTTGATTAAAGAAATCCTGGCTTAATGCTGATGAACTCTTAAATATCCTCAGATCCACACCCGGGTCAGGGATTACCATGGCATATTTTAGTAAGAGAGTACGCCGAACCATTGACGCGTTCTGGATGTCTCTCTAAACTGTGCCTCTGATTAAGTTGCGGGGCGTAGCTCAGCTTGGCTAGAGCGCTGCGTTTGGGACGCAGAGGTCGCACGTTCGAATCGTGTCGCCCCGACTTTTAA
>CAXBFD010000077.1:0-31739 GCA_963974925.1 uncultured bacterium
ATCCGCATCAGGCGGGTTTGCTGAAGCTGCAATATCTGATTGAGAACAGCAAGGGCGCTGGATTACTTGTGGGTGGTTCCGGCGTTGGAAAATCTTATCTTTGTCATGTTCTGAAAAGCCAGTTATCAGAAATTCATCAGCCTTTTGTGCAGCTGGTTTTTCCCCAGTTGTCGCCGATCGAATTGATTTCATATCTGGCCGTCGAGTTAGGCGCAGAGGAAGCCGGCATCGAACCGGTTGCTCCGGGCAAAGATCGTATCATCCGGGCATTACACAGGCAGTTGCTGTTACTCTGCGAGCAGGGGCACAAGCCTGTGATTGTGATTGATGAAGCCCATTTGATTGTGGATCAGCGGATTTTTGAAACGCTGCATCAACTCTTGAATTTTCAACAGACTTCCGAAATCGATTTTACACTGCTGCTGGTCGGTGATCAGCTGCTGTTAAGCCATCTGCAGCGCTCTGCGCAAATTGATGACCGGATCGCCGTTCGCTGTTTACTGAAGCCGTTTTCACTGGAAGAGACCCGCAGTTATGTTGAACACCGACTGGAAGTAGCCGGTCGCAACGAGCCGGTTTTTGAAGAAGATGCCTTCCAGACACTGTTCGAGCTGACCCAGGGAAATCCGCGCAAAATCAACCGCCTGTGTGACCTGGGCCTGCTGGTCGGATACGCCGACGAATTGTCGCTGATCACTTCAGATGTACTGGAAGCGGTCTCTGAAGAGCTGGTGTCTTCAATCGCCGACTGATTCATTGCTGGTGCTGATGACAGTCGCCTCTTTTGTCGCGCTGTCTGCGGAGCGCATGACGGACCACTTCGGGCTGCGCCCAGCCGTACCGCGTTCAGATCTGCCTGCTGCTGGAATTTCCGTTGTGTGGTACTAAGCAAGATCGTTTAAAATGGACAAGTCTCCTGATGCACGCTGCGCCGGGGTGTCTTCTTTGTTTGACAGAGCCCAGGGGGCGAATGAGCACCGAGCATCAGAATTATGATTTGTGAATTAAAATGACGGCGAGATGAACCTCGATGAAATCAGAGTGAAACTGGTGCGAAAGTGATTGAAAACAGACTGCATAAAGGTGTGGATCGAGGGTTGCTCAGTCATCGCGTATCAAAACCGGGATGTTTTTCCAGCGGAGCAGCGACGAGTGCCATCTGTTTACAGGTGATGAAACCATTCCCCCCCCGCGCGCGACTCCTGAAACGCAGTATATGGGACGGCGGTGCCGAGTCAATCTGAAAAAGAGTCTTGTTTTCAAGGGGAATAATTGATTGTCGGATACCTGAAAAGGTCCGGCTGATTTTGAGAAATACGAATTGCGACACGTGTGGTTAATTATTTTCTGTGAAGAAAATCATAGTGACAGCTTCGCGATTTTTCTGCGGTTCCAGTGAAGTATTGCTGAAAATGATGTTCAGCCCTTGCGAACAGACAGCCATCGGGTTCACAATAGTCGAATTCTTTTTTGGCCCGGTTTCGGGTTTAATGCAGCGTTTTCAGAGCCATGCGGCCCCAATTATCGAGTATGAAGGGGCGCTACGGTTTGGTTGGATACTCTGATAGTCATCAAGGTGGATGTATCAATGTGGTCTTCGCGTCTGTTCTGGAAGCTGTTTCTGGTTTATGCCGGTCTCAATATTGCGTCTGCGATTGTGTTTGTTCTGATTGTTTCGGGCCGTCAGCAATCTCAGGTAGTCGAGGAAGTGCAACAGCGGCTGCATGATTCTGCGGTGATCATGCGCAGCAGCCTGGATGGAGTTTTTCAGCAGGGATTTTCGGAACGCCTGCAGGAAAAAGTCAGAAAACTGGGTGAAGAGACCGGTATGCGTCTGACGTTGATCGGCATGGACGGCGTGGTGATTGCCGACTCTGATCAGGAAACTCTGGAGATGGTCCGGCTCATGGAGAATCATAAAAACCGGGTCGAAGTCATTCAGGCGATGTCTACCGGGGCTGGAGAATCGAAACGACTCAGTCCTACTGTCAGCGAGCCCATGCTCTATTATGCAGTCCTGTTCAAAGAAGCGGGAGAGCCTGAGGGAATCGTGCGGATGGCCATGACCATGGCCAAAATTCAAACAGAAATTTCTTCCATTCAAAAGCTGATCTGGAGTATTGCGTTGCTGGTCAGTTTTACGGTGATGCTGCTGACGTACTGGGTTGTAGCCCGGATGATCCGTCCCTTGACGATTCTGACCAATGCAGCCGAGTCGATTGCAGGCGGGGATTATGATCAAAAGCTCTATTTTCCGCAGCATGATGAACTGGGAATTCTGGCGCAGTCGTTTAATCATATGAGTAAGGAAATGGCGGAGCGCGTCAGACAGCTGCAGGCAAGCGGCGACCGCTTGAGCACGGTATTGGAAGGCATGGTGGAAGGAGTAATTGCCATCAATGAACGCCAGCATGTGCTGTTCGCCAATGAATCTGCGGGACGGCTGCTGTTTTTCGCGCCTGATCAGGCGCAGGGAAAAGCCTTGTTTGAATCGGTGCGCAATCATCAGCTGCAAAAAGCGGTGACGGAGGTCTTGAAGACTCTGGAGCCTCAACGTATGGAAGTCGAACTGGAGAGCACCAGCGATCGGATTCTGGGGGTGACCACAACCCCTTTACCGGGAACTCCCTGTCCGGGACTGGTGATCGTGTTGTTTGATATGACCGAACTGCGCCGGCTGGAATCGTTGCGGCAGGAATTTGTTGCGAATGTTTCGCATGAATTGAAGACGCCTTTAAGTTCAATCAAAGCCTATACGGAAACGCTCATTCGGGGGGCGATGAATGATCCGGAAATCAGTCAGACGTTTTTACTGCGTATTGAAGAACAGGCCGATCGCCTGCATCAGTTGATTCTGGATCTGATCAGTCTGGCCAGTATTGAATCGGGAAATCAGATCTTTGATATTATCAGTATCGAATTAAGGCCGTTTGTAGAATCCTGTCTGATCGACCATCAAAAGGTTGCCGAAGCGAAGAATATTGAACTGCAGATCGAAGAAAAAGAGCCCGGCATTAAAGTCAAAGCGGATGACGAAGGGCTGCATCAGATTCTGGGGAACCTGGTTAATAATGCCATTAAATACACTCCCGACCAGGGACGCATCACCATTCGCTGGGAGAGAGAGAGTGCCAAAATGGTACTGCTCCAGGTGCAGGATACCGGGATCGGGATTGAGGAAAAATATCAGGCACGTCTCTTTGAACGGTTCTTCCGTGTCGATAAAGCCCGCTCGCGCGAATTAGGCGGAACAGGATTGGGGCTTTCGATTGTCAAACATCTTGTTCAGTCCTTCAACGGGACCATTGCCGTGACCAGTAAAATGGGGGAGGGAAGTACCTTTTCCGTCCGGCTTCCCAAGGGCTAGTTGACAGGTGGCGGTTACGTAAGTCTTATCGATTAAGTTGCTTACGTGGATTTTCTCAGTGGTTTCCGTGTTCGTGAAAGATTAAGTACTTCACGATTTCTTAATATATTCTTAACAATTAGCGGGTATGTTAACGCACGTCTGAGAGAGGGGGTCTCCGGTGCCGGTTTATTTTGGCTGGCCAGTTTGACACCTGGATTCAAAAAGCAAACATCTTACTTGTTGACCAAACATACCGCATGGGGAGAATCGCACGAAATGATCACGACAAACATAGGGAAAGTAATGGGGTTGCTGTGCCTGGCCATTGGCGTTTCCCTGATTGGCGTAGGCTGCAAAGGGGAAAGCAGTAACAGTTCCGGACCCGCTACAAAAAATGCAGAGTCAAATACCGAGGGGGGCGAAACACTGGGTGGTACCGTGCAAATTGATGGTTCCAGTACCGTTTATCCCATCAGCGAAGCGGTTGCTGAAGAATTTCGTGCTGTGCAGCCGAAAGTGCGTGTTACAGTGGGCGTGCATGGAACCGGCGGCGGAATGAAAAAATTCATTGCCGGCGAAATTGATATCTGCGATGCCTCGCGTGCGATGAAGGAGAATGAAGCAGCCTCCTGTAAGGAACAGGGGATCGAGTTTATCGAGCTGTCCGTTGCCTTTGACGGACTGGCAGTGATTGTGAATCCCAAAAACACCTGGTGCGACTGTTTGACTGTCGGTCAGCTCAAAGAATTGTGGCGACCTGAGAGTGGCGTCAAGCAGTGGAAAGATCTCAATCCCAAGTGGCCAGCCGAAGACATCAAACTGTACGGACCGGGTACCGATTCCGGAACGTTTGATTACTTCACAGAAGCAATTGTCGGAGAAGAAAAAGCAAGCCGCTCTGATTATACGGCCAGTGAAGACGACAATGTTCTGGTAACCGGGGTACAAGCCGATGAATATTCTCTGGGCTATTTTGGATTCGCTTATTACGAAGAGAACAAAGACAAGCTGAAACTGCTGGGAGTCGATGGTGGTAAAGGTTGTGTTCAGCCTGCTCTCGAAACGGTTCGTGACAACTCTTACGCCCCGCTTTCCCGTCCGTTGTTTATCTATGTGCGTAAGTCAGCGTTGGAGCGGCCTGAGGTTGTTGCATTTGTGAAGTTTTATCTGGAAAATGCCGCAGCACTTTCCAAAGACGTAGGTTATGTGCCTGTTTCTGATGAAGTCGAAAAAGCAAACCAGGCTGCCCTTGAGGGAGCATTATCCAAGTGACCGAACCACGTTCCGACAAAGAACAATCGATCAAGATGGAACTCAGTGAGGCAGCAGTTATCAAGCTGCCTCACTCTACGTCCCTGGAAAGGGCAGGAGGAGGCCTGATGGTCAGCCTGCGTCCTTACTATGAAGGATTGATTCATTTCATTTTGTTTCTTTGTGCCAGCATTTCCGTGCTGGTTACCGTGGGCATTGTGATTGTTCTCCTGTATGAGTCGGTTCAGTTTTTTTACGACGTTTCGATTATCGAATTTCTGACAGGCACCCAGTGGGCGCCCCTGCTGAAACCTCAGCACTTCGGGATTTTACCTTTGATGTGCGGGACGATGCTGGTGGCCGCTGGTTCTGCGGTTGTTGCCGTACCGATCGGTCTGGGAACAGCCATCTATCTCAGCGAATATGCATCCCCCCGTTTTCGTGATATTGTCAAACCCATGCTGGAAATACTGGCAGGAATTCCTTCCGTTGTGTACGGTTATCTGGCAGTGGTGTTTGTGTCTCCGATCATTCGGTATGTGTTTCCGAGTGCCGGGGTTTTCAATGCCGCGAGTGCCTGTATTGTGGTGGGAATTATGATTCTGCCGATGATTATTTCCTTAAGCGAAGATATTTTGCAGTCGGTGCCGCTTTCTCTGCGAGGGGCCGCTTTCGCGTTGGGGGCCAACAAATATGAAGTGACGGTGCGTGTGGTCGTGCCCGCTGCTCTGTCCGGTATTGTCGCCAGTTTTCTTCTGGCGGTTTCCCGAGCCATCGGCGAGACGATGGCGGTTACTTTAGCCGCCGGCGCGACTCCCAAACTGACCTTAAACCCTCTGGAAAGTATTCAGACGATGACCGCCTATATCGTGCAGGTCAGTCAGGGTGATACGCCGACGGGCACCGTTGAGTACAGAACCATTTTTGCTGTGGGATTAGCACTGTTCCTGACAACGATGACGATGAACGTGATCGCTCAGTATATTCTCTCCCGCGTAGGAGAACGTTACGAATGAGCACAAAACTCGATATCTATACAGCCAAACGACGTGGTCGGTTCGTTAACTTTCTGTTTAGCTCAGTCTGCTTTCTGGCGACGATGGCCTGTGTCCTGATGTTGCTGCTCTTGATCTGGAATATCATTCTGCAGGGTAAAGGGTGGCTGAGCTGGGACTTTATCGAGCGGCTTCCTTCCCGGTTCCCTCACAAAGCGGGAATCAGGACCGCATTATGGGGCAGCATCTGGCTGATTGGCCTGACGGCGCTGTTTTCTGTTCCTCTGGGAGTGGGAGCAGCCATTTATCTTGAAGAATATGCGCCTAAAAGCAGATGGCGTAAGTTGATTCAACTGAATATTTCCAATCTGGCCGGAGTGCCGTCGATCGTCTATGGGATTTTAGGCCTGGGTCTGTTTGTAAGGGCTCTGGCTTTTGAACGAAGTGTACTATCCGGCGCTCTGACACTGACACTGGTTGTCCTGCCGATAATCATTCTGGCTTCTCAGGAGGCTTTGAGGTCTGTGCCCGATTCGATCCGCCGTTCCGCATATGCGTTGGGGGCGACTCACTGGCAGACCGTCTGGTATCAGGTTTTACCGGCGTCTCTGCCGGGAATCATGACGGGCGTGATTTTATCGCTTTCGCGTGCGTTGGGAGAAGCAGCCCCTTTGATTGCCGTGGGTGCGATGGCGTATATGCCGTTTGTACCGGAAAAACTAACCGACGAATTTACGGCTTTGCCGATACAGATCTTTAACTGGACTTCGCGGCCTCAGGCGGAATTCCACCACCTGGCTGCTGCAGGAATTCTGGTACTTTTGGTCTTACTGGTCAGCATGAACGCCATTGCGGTTTTTGTGCGTCATAAATACGGGAAAAAAATCCGCTGGTAATTATGCGGTTTTTCAAAGTAACGAGAAAAAAAATAATCTATTTCATAAAAAGCATCTATAATTGGACTCAGCAAGGATTTTCAATCCATGGCTTCAACACCCTCGGTTAAAAAGATTATGCAACCATCCGATAAGGCGACTACCGATTATTCAAAAGCTCCTGTTGTCCGACCTTCGATTCCGGAAGGCAAAGGCATGCGGACAGCCGATGAATTAGCGCAGGCCACTGAGAAAATCAGTGTGCGTGACATGTCGTTTTATTATTCGGAAAATCGTGCGTTAACAGATATTTCGCTTTCGATTCCCGAGCGCTGTGTCACGGCGTTTATTGGTCCTTCCGGTTGTGGCAAGTCAACGTTTCTGCGGTGTTTCAATCGGATGAACGACATGATTGAAGGCACACGGGTAGAAGGGGAAATTTTACTGGAAGGCCAGGATATCTACTCTCCCCGTACTGATATTGTGACGTTGCGAAAGCGGATCGGGATGGTGTTTCAGAAGTCGACGCCGTTTCCCAAGTCGATTTTTGACAATGTTTCCTTCGGTCCCAAAATTGCCGGTATCAGTAAGAAAAAAGAGTTGTACGAGATTGTCGAACGCTCGCTGCAGCGATCAGCACTCTGGGATGAAGTGAAAGACCGTTTAAGTGAATCAGCGCTGAATTTATCCGGCGGACAGCAGCAGCGACTGTGTATTGCCCGTGCCTTAGCAAATGACCCTGATATTCTGCTGATGGACGAGCCGGCCTCGGCGTTAGATCCCGCTTCCACGGCACGCATTGAGGATTTGATTTTTGAGCTCAAAGAACAATATACCATTGTGATTGTGACACATAATATGCAACAGGCAGCGCGGGTTTCCGATCAGGCTGCTTTTTTCTATCAAGGTTTACTGGTGGAGTCCGGGGCTACGGAAGAGCTCTTTACGAATCCCAAAAAACAGCAGACTGAAGATTACATTACCGGCAGGTTTGGATGAGCCAATGACAAAACATTTACAGCGCGACATGGAATCACTTGAACGGGAAATCATCACTCAATCTTCGCTGGTGGAAGAGATGATTTCCAAAGCCAGCCGCGCGCTTTATGAAGTGCGAGTCGATCTGGCGAATGAAGTCATTGAGAAAGAACATGCGATCGATGAAAGCGAAGTTAAAATCGAAGAAGACTGCCTGAAGATCCTCGCACTGCATCAGCCGGTGGCTGTCGATTTACGCGAAACGGCAACCGTCTTGAAGATTAACAACGACCTGGAGCGAATTGCCGACCTGGCAGTCAATATCGCCGAGCGGACCATCGGGCTTTCCCATTATCCGAATTTCCGTATTCCCGCTTCGCTGGAGCCCATGACCAAAATCACGGTTTCCATGCTGCGTGATGCGATTGATGCCTTTGTCGATTTTGATACTGAAAAAGCACGCGATGTTTGCAGGCGCGACGATATTGTCGATGGTTATAATCGGGAAATCATCAATGAAATTTATCAGTTGATGCATACCGACTCTGAACTGATCAAACCTGCCTTGCATTTTTTCTCTTCAGCACGCCATATCGAGCGAATTGCCGACCATGCGACCAATATCGCTGAAGATGTCATTTATTTAACAGAAGGCGAAATTGTTCGTCATCGTCATAAGCAAACATTTTCCACCTGACTTGTATTTTAACAGATGATGGATGTAAGAGAAAAGATATGTCAAAGAAACGCATTCTTGTAATTGAAGATGATCGTTCTCTCTCTGAAGTACTCGCATACAATCTGCGACAGGAGAAATACGATGCCGTTGTTGCCCTGGATGGAATGGATGGGCTGAGGCAGGCACAACTCAAGGCACCGGATCTGATCATTCTGGATTTGATGCTGCCGCAAATGGATGGTCTCGAAGTCTGCCGCAGGCTGCGATCCGATCCTGTGACCAGCAACATACTGATTCTGATGCTGACCGCCAAATCAGAGGAGACGGATCAGGTGGTTGGCTTTACGCTGGGGGCAGATGATTATGTGACGAAGCCCTTCAGTGTCAAAATTCTGCTTGAGCGGATCAAAGCATTGCTCAGACGCCGTGAAACTAACGGAGAGGCCTCTGACACGATTGTGAGCCAGGGAGTGATGATTGACCGTCGGCGGCATCGGGTCATGATTGATGATATTCCGGTTTCATTGACGCGGAGTGAGTTTGAACTTCTCGAAGCACTGGTCAGGCAGCCGGGCCGTGTTTTCTCGCGAGCCGAACTGATTGATGCGGCTTTGGGGGATGATGCGCTGGTTCTGGAACGAACCATTGATGTGCATATTCGGGCATTACGTCAGAAGCTGGAAAAACATTCCGAACTGATCGAAACCGTGCGGGGTGTAGGATATCGGTTCCGCGATCCAGATTCCGCATTTAAAAAGCAGACATCGTAATGTTATTCCTCCCCCATTGATTGCCCCAGGCCTGCTTTCCCCGCAGGCTTTTTTTATGTCCCGACGGGGTTATTTTCCTCCCGGATGCCTGTTTGTGTTTGGGGAAGTGTTGGTTTGTGCGCTTTTTTGGGGTGTGGAAATTCCCGCAGAGTCAAAAATTCTTTTTCATGTAGTTGACAGGTCTTAAAAGGCCGATATACTGGATGTAGTTGAGACTGAGTCTCATCGTCTACTTGCCACGAGATCAAACCTGAAACTGGGGTTATCGCGAGTCCCGCCTGAAGAACCCTGTAGTAACCAAGATTTTAACTCTCAATCAAAAAAGCGTCTGCCACACTGGATGTAACAGACGCTTGGGTATGATGTGATATGTCAATCGTTACAGAGAGCAAGTTAGAGCGAACAGCGGCGATTCAGACGCCTGAAATTGCCCCGCGTCGTCGATTTCTCTGTCACTGCCTGAAAGTGACGCCTGAGGAAGTGCAGCAATGTATCACGGCGACCAGTGCAGAGACGGTGCATGAAGTGACGCGTGGTTGCGGTGCCGGAAAGGGTTGCACTGCCTGCCATTGTCGAATCAAAGACCTGCTGGTCGGGTCGTGTGGCGATTGTGGCCAGTCCAAACGGCGTTGTCTCTGTGCTGTCCAGGTTGACACGGTTCCCGCCTGAAACCCAGGTAATTCTCGCGACTCCAAGGCGATTCGGCTCGAATATCATCAATGATAGACGACGTAATCGTTCAGTGGAGAGTTCTGGTTTAGACGCGAATCTGTTCTGCGAGGTAATTCTGGATTCCGACCTGCTTGATCAGTTCCAGCTGCGATTCACACCAGTCGATGCTGTCTTCTGATTCGACGACCATCTGGTCCATCAATTCGCGGCTGCCGGCATCTTTTTCCTGATGGCAGAGTTCGATCGCTCCGTTATAGGTGGAGACACCTTTGGTTTCGAGAGTCAGGCTGTTCTGAATCTGTTCTTCTACCGTTTTCCCGACTTGAATTACGTCGTAACGGGCGATTTCCGGGACTCCGTCCAGATAAAGAATGCGGTCGATCACTTGTTCGGCGTGCTTCATTTCTTCAATCGATTCATCATAGAAGTGTTTGGCCAGCTTATCGAAGCCCCAGTCTTTACACATCTTTGATGAGATGAAATACAGGTTGATCGCCGTCAGTTCGATGGTTAATCCATCGTTTAAAGCATCAATAATTTTCTGACTACCCTTCATGGCTTTTACTTTCTCTAGTGTTTTCTTTGTAAGTCTGGCGATTCAGAGAACCAGACAGAATAGATTCCGTTTTGATCGTTCAGTTAAGGTAGTATTCGCGATTGAGCCAACTTCTTCCAGAGCGAAGAGCATCAAAATTGCCTGTTTTTATGTATTGAAACAGGGTCTCTCTTCAGAGGTGCTTCGGGCCGCAGGTTCCTGATACCGATTCTCAATACCGGGCAGAATTTGTTAAGGTTCCAGCTTCAAGAGTTCCACTTTACGAAATTCAATGGGATGGCTCTCGGACTGGAGGGAAATGGTTCCTTTGTCCAACATGATCGGAGCGCCTTTTTCAATCAGTTTTTTTGCATCGGCATCCTGATCATCCAGCTGCGGTTTCGTATAGGAAAGAACCGTTTTGCCGTCAATGATGTGCTTAATAATTTCATTTCCACGGACCTCTACTTCCACGGTCACCCATTGATCCCCATTATAGGTTTTCGAGCTGGAGTTCGTGCAGTGTGGTTTGAAGAGCTGGTCCTTCATGACGACATGTGTTCCCGGAGTGCACAGGTTAGCCGTTGTGCGTTCTCCCGAACCTTTGCCTCCCAGTAACTGCACCTCGATCGAAACGGGAAATCGTTGATCTTTTGACATGCTTTCGGGGGTTTGGCCGTGAACCATGATTCCGCTGTTACGAAATGCCCAGCCGGGGCCCCCCTTTGATTGCTCTCCTGTAAAGCGATATTCAATACGGATGATATAATGTGAAAAGGCATCTTTGTAAAACAGATGGCCAAATTTCTCGGCGAATTCATCGTATTGATCATAGCCCACTTTCAGCAGTCCGTCCTCCACGCGAAACGTATTTCCAAAGTTATCATCCGCATCATAACCGCGAATTTTTACGGTCCAGTTATCCAGGTTTTTCCCATTGAACAGCGGAATCCATTTGCCTTGTGGTCTGGCCTCTTCTGCTGGCATCGTGTGAGGCAGGCCGAGGCTCAACAGCAGATACAGACAAAACGCGAGTGCTGATTTTGATTTCACTATAATGTTCCTTGAATCTCGGAGAACGAACCAGGGCACACAGATGCCCCTTTTTGACCGCCGGCCCGGCGGAATGTTGCACAGGAAATGAACGGCGATCCTTCTAGAGGAAAGAAGGGACATTATAATCCTTCGGGCAGGAAATAGCACGGTTTTGTCAGCGAACTTTCCAGAATTTGAATACCACCCTGGATTTGCGCGTGAGCGGTAAAGTTCGCATCCAGATGATCAGCGATTTCGATTTCAGGAAACAAAAAAACGCCCGTTTGTGATAACGGGCGTTTTTAATTCAGATTGGTACCAGAGAACTGGTATCCGGGCAGTTTGCTGCCCGGGAGTGCGTCCCGTTTAACCATAGCGTCTCTCGTACTATTATGCTTGGCCCGAATGGACCTGGAAACACTACAGTAAACCTGGACACAGGCTAGTTTTCTTTTTTAGACTCTTCGCCACCTTCAGGCACTTCTGCGCCGGCATCGCCGGTTGTGGAGCCAGCTTCTGCAGGAGCATCTGGAGTACCTTCAGCAGCAGGTTTGGTGGGGGTAGAAGCGGGGCTGCCGCAGCCGACGGCCCAGGTTGAGATACTGACAGTAACAAGCACGACGCACAGTCGGCTTAATTTTGTCAAAGACATTGTATTGTCCTTTCCGAATCCTTAGAGGTTAAAAAATGAGGCTGGTGTATTCTGTCTGTCGCAGACATTCAGTCTAAAAGCATTAAAAAATGAGTTCCCTTAGATTTCAAGCGACTTAAAGTAGTTAAAGTCATAATTCAGTTTGAAATCGGTTAAAGAAAGAGATTTTTCGTATTGAATGAGTCATTTCACGCTTTTTGCTGTAACAGTCATGGGGAATAAGTCAATTGGATGACTTAACGGGCCCGTCAGCGGGTCAGGAGGGAGTGCCAAAAAGCAGGGAAAAGATCAAGTATAAACTTCAATAAACAGGCGATTTATGAAGAAATGGCTGAGAATGGGCTTTTTAGAATTCTCAAAATTTTTATGAGAAACTTTGATATAACAGTTTGCTAATTGGATAAGGGTTTGTCACACTAATTTCAGATTGAGGGAGTAAAAGGTTGATTTATAACCTTGTTTCGGCAAGCTGTCTGATCTCTCATTCCTGAAAGTCAAGTTGTTATTTTTGCGTCATAATACGCTGTGCGTATTTTTCAGTGTGTCACTATTTTATTGCCGCTTGGCTCTGAATGGTGATCAATTAAAGAGTGATAATAAACTCCGTTTTATTGTCGAGAGAATTTTAAGCTAGAGGATGGGCTTTATGGCCACTGGAACAATTAAAAAAATTACCGAAAAAGGGTTTGGCTTCATCAACGATGGTCAACAGGATATCTTTTTTCACCTCTCATCACTGGATGGCATCACATTCGATCAACTCGTAGAAGGTCAAACTGTAGAGTTTGAAACCGAAAAGAGTGATCGTGGCCTGCGTGCAGTTCGAGTGACTACTTCCGAGTAGAAGCCATTTCAATTCCACGCTTCTACGGTATTGTGTAATGTTCCCAACCCCTGTATTTCGACAAGAGCCTGGTCTCCAGGCTTGAGATATACGGGGGGCTTACGGGCCATTCCCACTCCGGGAGGCGTTCCAGTAAAGATAATATCGCCTGGTTCGAGTGTCAGAAACTGAGACACGAACTGGATTACCTGTTCTATGGTAAAGATAAATTTATTGGTATTGGAATTCTGCAATACTTCTCCATTAAGTGTCAATTTGATGGGGAGGGTGTTGGCATCATTAATTTCATCTGCCGTTACCAGGTAAGGGCCAGTCGGCGCGAACGTGTCTGCTGTTTTTCCTAACAGCCATTGTCCGCCCGGCCGTCCTATTTGCCAGTCGCGCGCCGAAACATCGTGGCCGTTCATATAACCTGCGATGTAATGGGGAGCGTCTGTCTCGCTCACGTTACGGCATGTTTTTCCGATGACCACCACCAGTTCCGCTTCATAATCGACTTGCTTTGCAATCGCGGGGATGCGGATTGGTTGACCAGAACCGGTAACAGAACTGGAAAATTTGCTGAAACAGACTGGTTCATCAGGAAAGGGCATTCCCGTTTCTTCTGCGTGATCCCGGTAGTTTAAGCCTATACAAAGCACTTTTCCCGGATGGGGAACGGGTGCTAAGAGTGTGCCTGTAATCTGCTGTCTCGCCTGTTCCGCCTGGCTGGCTGCCTGTCGGGCACGTTCCAGCCCTCCCTCCAGAGCGAGAATTTCTTTAAGGGAACGCGGCAGGCTTTCATCAAAAGCGTGCAGGTCGAAATATGTCAGTTCGTTGTCCTGATCAATCACCGAGACGACGGTACTTCCTTGTTCCGTTTTCAAAGTTGCCAACTTCATGCAGTTATTCTCCTTAGCGCCGAATGTGTAATAAACAGAAACAGGCATTTCATGAATTGCAGGAATCTTATGCTGTCACCGGTTACGCACGTAGTGAACGTCAGGATCATATCAGAGAGTTTTTTTAGAATCCATCATGAGAAAGGTTTTCCCCGCCCGGCTCTCAAATAAACGATACGTAAGATTTTCTTATCATCCAGGGAATGCTATGCTGGTAACAGTTGATTGCCTGCACTGCACAGTGATAAACACAGTGGCAAAACATAGAAACAATTCCTGTTAAATTCTTTCAAATTCGGATGATATTATGACTAAAGCGACTTATAAAGATGCCGGCGTAGATCTGGATCTCTATCAGAAAGCGATGTCTTCCATTCATCCTCTGGTAATCAAAACTCATGCCGCACAAAAATCGCGTGTGATGGATCTTCCGGGCGGCTTTGCCGGGCTCTTTCGTCTGAATAATCCGGAAAAAGCGGGTCGCAGTTATCAGGATCCGGTAATGGTTTCAGGAACTGACGGCGTGGGGACCAAAATCAAAGTGGCTATCGAAGCCGGGGTTTATAATACCATTGGTATCGATCTGGTTGCGATGTGCGTGAATGACTGTCTCTGTCTGGGGGCAGAGCCTCTGTTTTTCCTGGATTATATCGCCCTTGGCAAAGACGACCCTGATCGGCTGGTCGAACTGATGGAAGGGGTCAGCAAAGGTTGCATCCTTTCCAAAGCAGCTCTGCTGGGTGGGGAAACCGCCATTATGCCCGATCTGTATGGCGATGGTGATTTCGACATGGCCGGTTTTTGCGTAGGTGTCGTAGAACGGAACCAGATCCTGGACGGCCACGCGATCCAGGCAGGTGATGTGGTGCTGGGGCTGGAATCCAGTGGTTTTCATTCCAATGGTTACAGCCTGATTCGCAAAGTGGTGTTCGAGATGGCTGGTCTGGGAATTAACGATCCGATTGAAGAATTAAATCAGCGTACGGTTGCCAGTCTGCTGTTGGAGCCAACCCGGATTTATGCGGCTGCCATCGATTCCGTATCCCGTGCTTATCCCGATCAGATTGTTTTCAGCGGTTTAGCGCATATTACCGGCGGGGGACTGGTTGAAAACGTGGAGCGGATTCTGCCCGCGAATCGGCGGATCGAGCTGAAAAGGTCCGCCTGGGACGTCCCGGCTGCCTTCGACTGGCTGCAATCGCTGGGGAACATTGATGATGAGGAAATGTTTCGGGTTTTCAATATGGGCATCGGTATGGTAGCCATCGTGCGCGCCGCTCATGCCAAAGCGGTCCAGGAAAAACTGCAGGCCAGCCAATTCCCGGTTCATGTGCTCGGTAAAGTAACCGAAGGCGAAAAAGCGGTGACGCTGGTCTGAGAACCGGTCGCCGGGTTTCAAATCAGGTTCATGATTCAGCCTCTGATTCGACTGCCCTCAATTGCCTTGTCACCAGGAACGCATCGCGTCTCTCGTTTAACGATACTCGGTCCAAATGGCCTTGGAGACGCTCCAATAAAACGGCACATAGTCCAGGCTGCCTGGGCACAGATCAGAGTTTCAAATGGATTCTGTTTTTCTCCAGATGGCGGACGATAAGCCAGGTGATCCAGAAAAAGAGGACAAAACTCCCCCAGGCATACCAGGCGGGGGAATCCCTGGTGGCGAAGGGTTTCACTGCTTCCATCACAAGGTCATGCAGAATATAAGCGACCAGTGCGTTCGTGCCCAACGTGCGAAAGAGGGGACTCTGCCAGTGCCCCCGATCGCAGGCCAGGTGGAACAGCAGATAAACAAACAGCGACAGCCCCGCCGTGAAAACCAGATACGAGAGCGTGCCCGCGCGCTGGCTCATCATCCAGTAGTTCCATTGTCGCTGCTCTTGTTCCGGAGGTTTCACGAATGGCGGTTCCGCCAGATAAGCGGTGAATGGTTCTCCCTGTTTCGCTTTGATTTGTGCTTCGTCAGGAATGACCGGATGTGCGGCCAGCTTCTCTGATTTGATCGCGGGGTTCGTCTGATCTGTGACAGGTACATCATAAAAGCGTGTGCCACACGAGATGCCCCAGCCCAGCAGCATCAGGGCAAAGGACCAGGTCAGAAATGGTTTCACGCGCGGCAGGCCTTCCGCTTCAACCACCCAGTCGCAGGCGAGTGTGCCGATGATCGCGGGAATGGTCCAGGTCAAAAAACCGAGTGGTCCGCCATCAATGCCATTGGGGGGAGAATTGACCCATGTGAAATAAAAGTAATCAGACAAAACCACATGCGTTACGGCTGAAAAAATCATGTAAGCGATTCGCACCGATGCCCGCGCCCGGATGACAGGCACAATCCAGAGGGAAGTGACGGCGATGTGCATCAGCGTCTGAAACCAGTTTCGTTTGAGTGGTCCTGCGATGGCATCCCATACGCCGATGGCCTGCAGTTCGCTCCAGGTTTTTGCAACGGGAGAAATCCGATAGATGATTAATGAAACCAGTACCAGTCCCAGTAATCGCCGCACGACGCGCATGTAAGCGGAAACAGCGCCTTCCGATTGCACCCGCCGTCCGAACGTCAGTCGAAAGGCAAAACCGACCGCGAACATAAAGTGCGGCATGATCGTGTCGGCATAACTGCAGTAGGTGTTGTGATGCTTCAGCACGACCGGGCAGACGACAAAAAAGCCCATGTAGTTCACGAGAAACATGCCGGCAACCGTGTAGCCGCGAAACTGATCGAGTGAGACGATGCGTTTTTTGGTCGCCGTAGAGTCTAACGGGAGTGAGGCTGAGCTTGTCATTCGGTCTGAGCTTTTCCGGAAAGAATGCAGAGTAAGAAGAGGAGATCAGTATAAATATACGAGTTGATGCAGGAAAAGAAATGTGAAGTTGGAGATTCTGACGGTTATTCAATCTGATTTAGGAATGTGATTCGAACGGGGCATCTGAAGCGTTCAGATTCCACGTGCCGCATGATTCTGATTGCGACGGAACGAGCCGGGGGTGATGCCGGTCTGTTTTTTAAACGCAACGTTCAGATATTCGGGATGTTGAAATCCGGTGCGTTCTGCGATTTGGATCAGAGAGAGATCGGTTTCTTCCAGCAGCTGTTTGACGCGATCGAGACGGATGCGCACGATTTCTTCGTGAGGGGAGCGGCCGATGATTTTTTGAAAGCGGCTTTCCAGTATTCGCCGGGATAAAGGCACTGATTTAAGCACATCCTGCACATTGATGCCATCGCAGGCATGTTGCCGGATGAAACGGACGGCGTCGGAAATGAATTTATCATCGATGGCCTGAATATCGGTGGATTGGCGCGTGGCAATTCCCAGCGGTTTGATTAAGTGCGCTTCTGAAGAGACCGTCTGGCCGGCCAGCATACGATCCAGCAACGCGGCTGCTTCGTAACCGGTGAGCCGTGTGTTGGGAATCACACTGGAGAGCGGCGGTTCCGAAAGATTGCAGAGGATTTCATCATTGTCCACGCCGATGATGGCGACTTCCTCAGGAACGGAAACATTGATCGTGCGGCATACATCCAGCAGTTGCTGCGCTTTGATATCATAACAGGCCATCACGCCCACCGGTTTGGGGAGCTGACGAATCCAGTCTGAGAGTCGCTGTTGCTCCTGCTCCCAGGGAATGTTTTTTTTGCGACCCTTTGCTTGTGGATATCTATGACAGACAAAGCCTGTGTCTTTGATACATGCTTGAAAATGATCTTCGCGCCAGCGGGACCAGTTGAAACGATCATCACCACAAAAGGCGTAATGCTGGAAACCACGCTCTACTAAATGTTGCGCGGCCAGTGTGGCAATGGCGCGGTCATCCGTTTCTACCCAGGGGAGAGAAGGGGCGAGGCGTGCCGCGCTCATATCGACGGCGGGCACACCACTATTGACAACGGCTTCCGCGATTTTCGCGTTTTCAATGCGGGCGATAATACCATCGCCGTGCCAGCTGTTGAGCCAGTTGACGGGGACGTTACCTCTGCCGTGTTCGGGCAGGTAAATCGACCAGGGATGATGCTCGTGGATGTAGGCCATGATTCCGCGCAGCAGTCCCCGCGCGTAGGAATTCGAAGATTCGATGAGCAGGGCGATGGAAGGTCGTTGTTTCATGATCTGATAACACGCGCGTCAAAGTTCAGTTCGCGTAAAGGTAATATTCTTAAGGGGGTTGCGCAACGAGTTCCGCTGGAAATCGTAATGTTCCCTGCATTTGCAGACTACGGACTGATTCGGTGCGGTGAAATATCTCAATTTATTATGCGCAAGTTTACATGGTACTTCATTTGTGACGTTTTACAATGAAGAAAAGGACATTGATCCGCCGGTGAATCATTGATCACAACCAACAACAGAGATACTTGCAGCGTAGAAGGCATGTCATGAGTGAGAAGA
Source organism: uncultured bacterium (assembly GCA_963974925.1). GTDB lineage: Bacteria > Planctomycetota > Planctomycetia > Planctomycetales > Planctomycetaceae > Gimesia. Next base: position 17,905 of record CAXBFD010000077.1, read on the forward strand.
AGATCAATATTGCGATCGTGGGACTTGGTTTCGGAGCCGAATTTATCCCGATTTATCAGGCGCATCCTTACGCCAACATGTATGGTGTCTGTCAACGGTCGGAGGATCATCTGAATCAGATTGGTGATACGTTCGGGATTGAGAAACGTTACACCTCTTACGATGAACTGCTGGCCGATCCGGATGTGGATGCGGTCCATATTAATACGCCGATTCCCGATCACGCGCCGCAGTCCATCAAAGCGCTGAAAGCCGGCAAGCATGTCGCCTGCACGGTGCCGATGGCGACAACGGTGGCAGAGTGCGAGCAGATTGTGAACACGGTCAAAGAGACCGGATTGAAATATATGATGATGGAAACCGTCGTTTACAGCCGCGAGTTTTTATTCATTAAAGAGATGTATGACAAAGGAGAGCTGGGTAAGATTCAATACATGCAGGCCAGTCACCCGCAAGATATGGAAGGCTGGCCTGAATACTGGGAACGCATGATTCCCATGCATTACGCCACGCATGTGGTGAGCCCGGTGTTAGGCATGGTCAACGGTCGTGCCGAGTATGTGAGCTGTTTCGGTTCCGGTACGGTGAACGACGAAATTGCCGAAAAATCGGGCAATCGATTCGCCGTGGAAACCTGTCATATCAAGATCAAGGATTCCGATATCGCCGCGCACATCTGGCGGTTCCTGTTTGACACGGCGCGGCAATATCGCGAATCAGTCGACGTGTATGGCACGAAAAAATCATTTGAATGGCCTTTAATCGAAGGGGAAAAACCGGTACTGCATACGGCGAAAAAACCGGAACCGGAAATTCCCACACGTGTAGACGTGCCCGACTACGCCCATCTGCTGCCGCCGGAGATTCAGAAATTTACCCGGGCGATCCACGATGCCGACCATCTTTCCTTTTTGCAGGGGGCCGGCCACGGTGGGTCACATCCGCATCTGGTGAATGCGTTTCTGAAATCTCTGGTAGAAGGTTGTGAGCCCTGGCCGAATGCGCCCTTGTCTGCAAACTGGACCAGTGTTGGCATCCTGGCTCATGAATCGGCTGTGGCCGGAGGCGAAATCAGAAAGCTGCCCGCCTTCACGCTGGAGTAAACTGCGAACTGGAACACGAATTTCTTTCTCCGATTCCATCGACAAAAATTCAAACATATTACCGAGGGGAATGGTTATGGCTCGTTACTCCCTGTTTTTGATGCTGCTGGTGTTTGCAGCCCCACTTGATGCCGCTGAGGATTTTACCGTCCATCAGTTTGAGCGGATGCAACTGGGAAAAACGTTTTATGCAGAGGGGGGGACCTTCGGCGATTTAAATGGCGATGGTCATCAGGATCTGATCTCGGGACCGTATTGGTTTCAGGGGCCCGACTTCAAAACAAAGCACGAATACTATCCAGTCAAAGAATGGAATGTGAACGGGTATTCCGATAACTTTTTTGCCTTTGTGCATGATGTGAACAAAGACAAGTGGCAGGATATTGTGATTATCGGATTCCCCGGAAAGGAAGCCTTCTGGTATGCGAATCCGCAGGGTAAACCGGGGCATTGGGAAAAACATCTGGCACATCCAGCCGTCGATAACGAGTCCCCCACTTATACCGATCTGACAGGGGACGGAGTACCGGAGCTGGTGTTTCATACGGGGGGGCAACTCGGTTACGCGGGGCCGGGAAAAGATCCGACACAGCCCTGGAGTTTTCATCCGGTTTCTCCCGATCTGAAGTATGGTCGTTTCACACATGGACTGGGTGTCGGTGATGTGAACGGCGATGGAAAGCCGGACATCCTCGAAAAAAATGGCTGGTGGGAACAACCGGCCGATCTCAATAAGCCGGGTTTCTGGTCGCTTCATCCGGTCAAGTTTGCCGATGCCGGTGGCGCCCAGATGTATGCGTACGATGTAGACGGTGACGGAGATCAGGATGTGATCACCAGTAAAGCCGCCCATGCGTATGGTTTGTCCTGGTTTGAAAATGTGAAAAAGGATGACGAAATTACGTTTGTCGAACATTCGATTATGGGGAGCAAACCTGAAGACAATAAATATGGCGTCGTGTTCTCCCAGTTGCACGCCGTTGATCTGGTGGACATGGACGGCGACGGGATTAAAGATATCGTGACCGGGAAACGTTTCTGGGCACATCAGGGGCACGATCCCGGTGCGAAAGACGCGTCTGTCAATTACTGGTTCAAAACAGTGCGTACGAAAGAGGGCGTCGATTTTCTGCCTTTTCTCATCAACGATCAGTCGGGAGTGGGCACGCAGGTGGTTGCCGGGGATGTGACGGGAGACAAGCTGCCTGATCTGGTGGTGGGCAATAAATCGGGCGTGTATCTGCTGGTCCACAAAAAAATCAAAGTCAGCAAGGAAGAGTGGGAGAAAGCGCAGCCAAAAAAGTTCTTACCCAAAAAAGTGTCTCTGAAAAATGAATTGAAGCCGGGTGAGTTTTTCGCCACGAACGCCGAAGGCAATCGTGTGAATGTTGACTTCGAACGGGGCAATCTGAAGGACTGGATTTCCGAGGGGGAAGCGTTTCAAAGCCAGCCTGCGAAAGGAGATACGGTTCATGCCCGACGTAATGACATGCAGAGCCATCATCAGGGACAGTTCTGGGTGGGGACGTTCGAATTTCTAGGAGACAAACCGGTCGGCACATTAACGTCGGCTTCGATCAAAGTGACACAGCCGTTCGCTTCCTTTTATGTGGGAGGTGGATCGCACAAAGAAACGCGTGTGGAAATCGTAGACCGCGCGACGGATAAGGTGATCGCCAAAGCCAGCGGTCGTAACCATGAGCAAATGCATCAGGAACTGGTCGATCTTTCAAAGCATCAGGGCAGGGAAATATTCATTCGTCTGGTCGATCAGCATCGTGGCGGCTGGGGGCACATCAACTTCGATCATTTTCGTTTTCATGAAAAGAAACCGGCGGCGTTAGCTGCGGTCAACAGTGGCGCGCCTCCCCAGACTCATACACAGAAATACGATGGTCTGTCCGGAACGAAGGCTGCCGAGGTGATGACGGTGCCCGAAGGTTTTTCGGTCTCGCTGATTGCAGCAGAGCCTGATGTGCAGCAGCCGATCGCGATGACCATTGATGACCGGGGACGCTTATGGGTGGCCGAGTCTTATGCTTATCCGAGCAAACAACCGGAAGGAAAAGGGAAAGACCGGATTCTGATTTTTGAAGACAAAGACGGGGATGGAAAATTTGAAACACGCAAAATCTTCAAAGACAAATTGAATCTGGTCAGCGGTCTGGAAGTCGGCTTTGGTGGTGCCTGGGTCGGACAGGCGCCGTACCTGTTATTCATTCCCGATAAAAACGGCGATGATATTCCGGATGCGGAGCCTCAGGTTTTACTGGATGGCTGGCACCACGAAGACACGCACGAAACATTGAATTCCTTTATCTGGGGGCCAGATGGCTGGCTTTATGGTTGTCACGGCGTGTTTACTCATTCCCGCGTTGGCAAGCCGGGGACTCCCGATGATCAAAGACAGCCAATCAACGCCGGTATCTGGCGGTATCATCCCACACGTCATGAATTCGAAATATTTGCACACGGAACCAGTAATCCCTGGGGTGTGGATTTTAATGATCAGGGGCAATGTTTCCTGACCTGTTGTGTGATTCCTCATCTGTTCCATATCGTGCAGGAGGCCCGTTATCGCAGACAGGCAGGACAGCATTTTAATCCTTATACCTATGATGATATCAAAACCATCGCCAGGCACCGCCACTGGACCGGCGGTCAATGGAATCAGTCTGACCGCATGGCTTCGGATCTGGTGGGAGGCGGGCACGCCCATGCGGGGGCGATGATTTACCTGGGGGGAAGCTGGCCGGAAAAATATCGCAATCAGCTGTTTATGAATAACATTCACGGTGCCCGGCTCAATCAGGATGTACTGGCCCGAAAAGGATCGGGTTATGAAGGAGATTTTGCTCCTGATTTTCTGTTTGCGAATGACCGCTCTTCACAGATTCTTTACCTGCGTTATGGGCCCGACGGACAGGTTTATTTTATTGACTGGTACGATACGAATCAGTGTCATCACCGCGAATTTCAAAAACACGACCGTTCCAACGGGCGGATTTTCCGGGTGGCCTACCAGAACGCCAAACCGGTCAAAGTAGATTTACAGAAACTGCCCAGCGACGAACTGGTTAAACTGCAGTTGCACAAGAATGACTGGTATGTCAGACAGTCCCGCAGAATTCTGCAGGAACGGGGGGCCGATCCGGAAGTGCACGCCCAACTGGCGGAAATGGCCTTCCAGCATGAAGATGTAACACGTCGCTTGCGCGCATTATGGACGCTGCATGTGACGGGAGGCCTTTCAGAACAGAAAATCATACAGGCATTGAAAGATCCCAGCGAATTCATGCGGGGCTGGGCGATTCAGTTGGCACTGGAAACCGGCGTTCCTTCCGGTGCGCTGCTATCGAAGCTTGCAGAATTGGCGGTTCAGGATCCTTCCCCCGTCGTGCGGCTGTATCTGGGGTCCGCCGCCAATCGATTACCCCTCGATCAGCGCTGGGAGATTCTGGCGGGTCTGGTCGGTCATGCCGAAGATCAGAACGATCATAATTTGCCGTTGCTTTACTGGTACGCAGTGGAACCATTGGCGCTCCATGACATGCAACGTTCTTTCGCGTTGGCAAAAAACGCGAAGATTCCGTTGATCGAGTCATACACCCTGCGACGGATTGCGGACATCGGCACTGAAGAAGCGGTTGCCTTTCTTGTGCAGCAACTGGGGCAGGCAGAGACAACGGAGCGTCAGAAGATTTTTCTGGATTCGATCAACAGTGCGTTACGCGGACGCCGTCAATTCCCGATGCCCGAACCCTGGACTGCAGTCGGGAAGCAGCTGATCGAGAGTCCGGATTCTGCGGTGAAATCGCAATCCCTGGCGCTGGCTGTGACCTTTGGTGATCCGGCAGCGATGCAAAAACTGCGCGAAATCGCCATTGATCAAAAAAGCGATCTGGCAGGCAGAAAATCAGCGCTGGTTTCGTTGCTGGGAGCGCAGGATCCTCAACTGGTTCCGATTCTGATCCCGCTGCTGGATGAAAAAAACTTGCGGCGTGAAGCGCTGCGGGGACTGGCCGGATATGCGGATGCGGGAACAGCGCCTGCGATCTTGAAACGCTATCCCCAATTCGATTTGAATGAGAAACGGGATGCGTTAAATACACTCGCCAGCCGGGCCGGCTATGCGCATCAGCTTATGGCGGCTGTGGAAGCGAAAGAGATTGCATCGAAAGATTTGTCGGCAGAGATCATTCGTCAGTTAGGCAATCTGAAAGATCAAAGTCTGAACGAAAAAATCGGTAAAGTCTGGGGCATTGTGCGCGAGTCGGCAGCGGATAAGAAGAAACTGATCGCCAGTTACAAAGACATTCTTTCGCGTCCGCATCCTACGCCTGATCTGAATTTAGGGCGGGCTGTGTTTGCGAAGACCTGTCAGCAGTGTCATAAGCTGTTTGGAACGGGCGAATCGATTGGTCCGGAACTAACCGGTTCCAACCGGGCCAACATGGATTATCTGTTATCCAATGTGATTGATCCGAGTGCCGTGATGGCGAAGGACTATCAACCGGTGGTGATCGTGACAGAATCCGGGCGGATTGTGACCGGGATTATCAAGAAAGAGGATCAGAATGCGGTGACGGTCGCGACCGCCAATGAAACGGTGGTTATTCCTCGAGAAGAAATTGATGAGATGAGTCTGAGCGATAAATCGATGATGCCGGATAATTTGTGGAAGCAGTTGAGTCGGGTTGAAGTTCGTTCCCTGGTGGCTTACCTGGCCAGCGGACAGCAGGTTCCCATGAAAGCCACCAATGATAATTTGAAACTGTTTTTCAACGGTCAGAATCTGACAGGCTGGACTGGTAACAGTCAACTCTGGTCTGTCGAAAATGGTGAGATCGTCGGACGTTCGCCGGGGATTAAATCGAATGAGTTTCTGGTGAGTGACCTGCTGGTGGGCGATTTTGAATTGAAAGCCAAAGTCAAGCTCTCACCGAATGCCGGCAACAGCGGGATTCAGTTTCGCAGCACACTTGAGTCGAATGGTCATGTCAAAGGTTATCAGGCGGACGCAGGTCAAGGCTGGTGGGGCAAACTTTATGAAGAGCTGGGGCGCGGACTGCTGTTTAAAGAGTCGGGAGAACAGCACGTGCGCGAAAATGAGTGGAACGAATACCGGATTGTCGCGGTGGGATCTCAGATTCGGACTTACATTAATGGGAATCTCTGTACCGACTTAAACGATCCGCAAGGGGCGAAAGCGGGGATTATCGCATTCCAGATTCATTCCGGCGGTCCGATGGAGGTCCGTTTTAAAGATCTGGAATTACGTCTGGGCCCCATCCCTGATTAGGAAATGCCTGTCTGCAGGCTGGTTCTCAATGTGAGGGCCAGCCTGTGTATTTTCCTTGGCCTGCTGTGTCCTGGTTGACTGTCGCATTTTCAGAGTCATTCGCCACAGGCAAGCGGCGACCAGCGGCAGGCGGTCTTCGTAGCGAGAATTCTGTTGCTCCTTCAAAGGTTTTGAGGGCTGCCTGTCGTCAATCAAAGAAGCCGCATTCAATGAGGTATTGCACACTCTGTTTCACGCGGTTGTGCTGTTCTTCCAGGGTGAGTTCGGGTTCCCCGTCGACGCCTTCGATTTCCAGACTGTAAGGACCTTCAAATTGATGATCTTCCAGAATAAAACGAACTTGCAGGAAGTCGATACCTCCCGCTTCGCCGAGGGTCGAAAAGTGCCAGTCCTGGTATTTGCAGTAAGAGTCTTTCAGATGCACATGTTTCACAAAAGTTACGACTTCATGCAGGGATTCCAGAACGTTGGTGCGTCTGTTGTAATAATTAATGTTGCCGGTATCAAAGTTGAGGCGTAAGTGCGGGTGATCCAGATCAGTCATCGTGCGCAACATGCCTGCTGCGTTGACGCAAATTCCGGGATGCGTTTCAAAACAATAGGTAATGCCTTTCGCAGCCGCGTAGTCTCCGATGTCTCGTAAATGCTGATAGAGCGTGTTCCTGTCTGATTCCTGTTCAATTTCCCCCGCACCTCCGACGACCAGGCTGACTCCCAGCTGATGTGCCAGATCGAGTTTTTGTTTGATGATGAGGACGATTTCTGGATCAAGGGGGTTGCCACTGGTAATATTACAACTGGAAAGTTGCACCTGATGTTGTTTCAGGAGGTCTTTCACGCGATCGAGATCACTCGAAGTTGAGGCATTGGTCAGCAGCGGGGTCTCTTTGAAGAATGAAGGGACGCCCTGATTTTTGATATTGAGTTCCAGGAATTCCAGCCCGGCATCGTGGATATTTTCGATGGCGGCGACGGGACCGAAGCGGCCATAGGAATTTGTCAGGCAGGAGACAAGAGCGGCCATGTGATTTACTTTCTGTATCAAGGATCAGCTAACAGTGATTGCAGTACTGCTGCTAGAATGTTACTTTGAGCCAGCGGCAAATTCAAAGCCGGAGAGCCAAATCTATTGATCTGGACTTCCTCAGCACGAAAATGGAAGAGATTCTTACATGATTGAGGTACAGGAACAACTGAAAACGGCGTTGGTGCATCATCAGTCAGGAGCACTGGATCAGGCGGAACGAATCTATCAGCAGATTCTGGAATCCGATGGTCGACAGTGGGAGGCGTTGTATTATCTGGGAACGCTGCAACTGCAGCGCGGCGAGCTGGACCCGAGTATCAAGAATTTTCTCAAAGTGGTTCAATTGCGGCCCGAAATGCCGGATGTACACAATAATCTGGGAGTGGCCTACCATGCAAGCGGGAAGTGGCAGGAGGCAGGGGAATCGTTCGAGCAGGCGATTCGGATTCATCCACATTATGAACGTGCTTATTTCAATCTGGGGTCCTTACTGGAAAGCCGTGGTTTATTAACGGAAGCTGCCCGCTGCTACAAAAAATCTTACGATTTGAACAAGGATAATCTGGAGACCTGTCAGAAGTGGGCTGATGTTTTGAAGTTAACGGGGGAATGGAAACAGGCGGCGGACATTTACCGGGAGCTTCTGATCAAGATACCGGACGACTTTAATGTCTCAATGAAACTGGCCTATGTATTAGTGCTGCAGCGTCAGTATGCGGAAGCGATTCGTTTGTATGAAGCCGTGCTGGAAACGAACCCCGACCATTATCAGATTCTGGTCAGTCTGAGTTACGTCTATGAATTAATGGGAGATGGTCCGTCGGCGGTGAAAACGGCGCAGCGTTCGATTCAGGCGGCCCCTGATCAGCCTGAAGGCTATAACAACCTCGGTGTTGCGTTTAAGCTGGAACATCAGATCGAAGTAGCGTGTGAGAATTTCTTAAAAGCACTGAGTCTGCGTTCCGATTTTGCCATGGCGGAGTTTAATCTTGCGACAATGCGGATGTTGCAGGGGGATCTGGCTGCAGGCTGGCAGGGATACGAGCGGCGGGTCGACATCGATCCGACGTCTCAGCCGAGTTATCCTGGTCCGCGCTGGCAGGGAGAACCGCTGGAGGGGAAAACGATCTTTTTATGGTGCGAGCAGGGATTTGGTGACACGCTGCTGTTTATGCGATTTGCGATTGAGTTAAAGCGGCGCGGTGCCGCTCGAGTCTTGTTACTCTGTCAGACAGAGCTGGCTGAGCTCTTGAAAGGCATTCCTGAGATCGATCAGATTCTGATCGAGGGGGATGAGATACCCCGTTTCGATTATCAGTCCCCTTTATTAAGCGTGCCTCTTCATTTGAAAACCAGCCTGGAAACAATCCCTGTGGGAGTTCCGTTTGTCGTTCCCGATCCGGAAAGACAACTTTATTGGCACGACACACTCTCAAAATATGAGGGGAAAAAAGTCGGTTTAAACTGGTGTGGCAATCTCAAGTTTTCGCGGAATGAATTCCGTTCCGTTCCACTACAGACATTCCTGCCCTTGAAGGAAGTGGACGGGGTACAACTCGTCAGCCTGCAGCAGGTCAATGGGCTGGAACAGATTGAACCCCTGAAAGAGTCCTGGAACCTGCTGCAACCCGGCTCTGAATATCAGACAGAGGCAGGCTCATTCCGTGAGGCGGCTGCGTTGATTCAGAACCTGGATTTAGTGATTACCACGGATACTGCGATTGCTCATCTGGCAGGCTCTCTGGGAGTTCCCGTCTGGATTCTGATTTCAAAGATTCCGGACTGGCGCTGGTTACTTGATCGAACAGACAACCCCTGGTATCCGACGGCCCGCCTGTTTCGGCAGGAAAAACTGGGTGACTGGGAGCCTGTGATGGCAGAAGTGCAGACAGAACTGAAACGCCTATGGCAGCAGGCTTGATCCTGCTTTTTCTTTCAGAGTCCGAAAATGAAGAATAAACCTCTCATCCCTGGCGAGATTTTCTGTCGAGAATCTAACGCATTGCCTGGATTGATGATCGGCGTTTCTGTCACTTCCTGTCGTTGTGCCGGGAGGGGCTGATTAATCTGCCTGGTGTGATTGTGTCGGCAGTGACGGTCCGCGAATAAACTTGCTGATCTACTGAAATTTGACGCTGGTTTCTTTTCGTAGTAAGTTTTTGGTATCTCTCTCCCTGCAACCCTCAGACAACATTTCTTGAGTCAGCGATTATTTTCAAACGCTGCGCTCTGATTTTACAGATCCTGATCTCACTGACAGCGGCGTTTTATTGTTCAGTTGCGGAAAAATTAAAAAGAGCAAATCGACATGAAACAAATCGTAGAGGCATCCGAGAGTGATACCATTTTGACCGGTATGCGGGATTTGAAAAGTTCAGAGTTCGAATTTGACAAGCGGGATGCGTTTCTGCAAGAGACGAAACGGTTTCCCTGTTTGCGTCGGATTCCGGAATTGAACAAGTTGGCTGAAACAGTTGTTGCCAGCTGGTATCTTGAACCCGCAGCCATCAGCAGCCGTAAATGGCATCGGATTCCCTGCGAGCGGCCCATCGGTCTGGCGCTGTTCAATCGACAAGCTCAACAACTGGAACCAGAGCTGCAGGTTGTCGAAGGCCGCAATCTTTCCGTCGAAGGCATTTCCTTTTCCCATGGCAAACCGATTACCTCACGTGAAGTTGCCATTACATTTGACCTGGAAAAACCGGTGATGGAATTTCTGGTAATCCGTCTGGCCTGGAGTCGATTTTCAGAGAATCACCTGTTCCAGAGCGGGGGCAAATTTCAGTTCCAGATCGAGGCGGCTGCGTCTCAATTCACGGGATGAACGTGCCGGTCAATTCCATTTTGCCAGCTCGGTATGGACTTTTTGAAGCATCAGTCTGATATCAGCCTGTTCCGACTCGGGGCAACTTTTCAGGCAGCTTTCGAGTAATTCCACGGCAAGACTCAGTTGTTTTGTTTCAAAACTGAGAGCCGCCATATCTTTTTTGTGCGCGTTGGAAAGCGGGTTCAATGCAAACAGGCGGCGTTGTATATTCCAGGCTTTCTGGTAATCCTGCTGTTCTTCGTGAATGCGTTTCAGATTCATCAGCATCCGCACGATAATCTCGCGATGGCTGGCCGGCTTTAAAAGTCTCGTGAGCTGACTGCGGGTGAATTCTCCCAGCTCAGCCAACCGCACCACGCATTCCTCTTCCGTATAGATGGCGCCTTTTGCATATGGGTCAATGAACAGCGGGCCTGCCTGAGAGTCGTAACGTACCAGAAATTGTATGGGAGCAGCGACCCCCTGGATGTCGAGCCCCAGCTCTTTTCCCACAGCCATATAGATCAGAGAGAGGGCAATCGGCAGTCCCTGTTTTTTTTCAACCACGTGATTTAAGTAACTGCCTTCAGCCTGATGATAACAGGTTGTGTTTCCGACTAATCCGTGCTGGCGGGCCAGGCAGTCGACAACACTTTTCACAAGAGTTCGATCATCATTGGCCAGCGCAACGCGGCCGGAAAGCTCAGCGGCCCGTTGTCGAATCCATGTATAAACCGAGTCAAATTGCAGTTCTGGTTGATCATCGCGGGCCAGTTCGAGCGCTGCTGTGGTGAGATCGATATAGTTATCATGATGCAGGAGTCTGGAAAATTCCCGGTCCTGTTTGAATTGAAATAGGTGTGCAATGTCCATCAATGACGGGCTTTACTGAGTGGCGTGTGGATAGTGGGTGTGAATGAAATTTAAAAGTGGTCAGAACGACTCTCGGCGTTCGATTCTTGTAACGGATTTGACGGAAATTTATCAATCCCATTCTTTCGCTGTACAGTCTAAAACTTTCACTCTTTGTAAAAATGTTAAGACGGAGTTGTTCGGTTCTGAATGTCAATGTCCGTTGTATGAGGTTCGGATTTTGATTGGTAAAGTTGTGAACGCGCAGCGGATTTTATCATGCCAGGCATCAATTGGTCAAATCGTATTGAAATAACCGGTAACATGCTGCTGCTTAGATTGACGCTCGTGGGGTGAGTCGACAAAATGGTCGGAACCCCGTTTTTCAGAATTACACTTTTAGAGATTAGAGTCTGGTACGTTCCATGCAATTTTTGCCTGTTGAAGAGCAATTGGCTGTCATCCGCCGCGGCGTCGAGAAAATCGTTCCTGAACAGGAACTGGCGGAAAAACTCAAATGGAGCCGGGAAACCGGGACTCCTCTACGGATTAAATACGGGATTGACCCGACAGGCATAGACCTCCATCTCGGGCATACCGTCCCCATGCGGAAGATGCGGCAGTTCCAGGAGCTGGGGCATCAGGCCGTCATTATTATTGGTAATTATACGGCGCTGGTCGGTGATCCCAGCGGGCGGGATGAAACCCGGGCCCGCCTCACGATCGAACAGGTAGAAGCCAATGCGACTGATTATCTCCAACAGGTCGGTAAAGTGATCGATCTGGAACATGCGGAAGTCGTGCGGAACGGCGACTGGTTCAGCAAAATGAATTTTGCTCAGATTCTGGAACTCTGCAGTAAAGTGACGGTAGCGCAGTTATTGACCCGCGACGATTTTTCCAAGCGTTACCGCGAGGAAGCCGCCATTTACCTGCATGAGTGTCTGTATCCGATCATGCAGGCCTGGGACTCGGTCGAAATCAAAGCCGACATTGAGTTGGGAGGAACCGAACAGCTTTACTCATTCATGCTGGCTCGCGATTTGCAAAAAGATCAGGGACTGAATCAGCAGGTCAGCGTGATGTCGCCGATTCTGGTTGGCACGGATGGCGTCCGTCGCATGGGAAAAAGTCTGGGGAACTACATCGGCATCAGTGAATCCCCGTATGACATGATGAAAAAATTCATGCAGCTTTCGGATGACAGCATGCAGATGTTTTTTGAACTGCTGACCGATTTCCCACTGGACGAAGCCGCCGTCATTTTGCAGGGACACCCCAAAGAAGCCAAGGTGCGGCTGGCGAAAACAATTATTACCGAGTATCACGATGCGGCTGCGGCAGACGAGGCAGCCGAACGCTGGCAGCGGGAAATTGGTTCGGGCGGCTTACCTTCCGAAATTCCTGTTGTACAGCTTTCAAAATCAGAATTAAGCGATGCGGGAACAATGCCTGCCGCCAATTTATTGAAAGTGACGGGCCTGTGCGATTCCACCAGCGATGCCCGCCGTTCAATCAAACAGGGAGGGGCAAAAATGGGGGAAGAGAAATTGAAAATCGAAGCCCATGATCAGCAGATTCCCGTGGAATCGGGCCTCCTGTTATGGGTCGGCAAGAAACGATTCTGTCAGGTAGAATTAGTCGATTGATCCCGGATCGACCGGAATCGACCCGGTTTTTTTCGCATTCGGGGGAATTGATTCCGCGCGCATTGCATTCAAACCAGATACTTCGTAAAACGTTGTTTTAGCCGCTTAAGAAAGTTTATTTTGTTCTCTGGTTTCTGTGTCTGGCACAGGGACGGAGACAGACACTTTTGGAACGAAATACAGAAAGCAACAGTAATGGCAACAGGTTTTGGAATTGTCGGCTGTGGAATGATTTCGAATTTTCATGCAAAGGCACTCGCAGAAATTCGAGGAGCCAAGCTGGTCGCCTGCTTTGATCGATTTGGGGCATCAGCTGATAAGTTTGCAGAAGCGAATGGTTGCACGGCCTATCATGATTTAGACGAAATGCTGGCAGATCCCGAAGTGGACGTCGTCACCATTTGCACTCCCAGCGGTGCGCATATGGACCCCGCTGTTGCCGCTGCGAAAGCCGGCAAACATGTTGTGGTCGAAAAACCACTGGAAATCACGCTCAAACGTTGTGATGCGATTATTGACGCCTGCAAGAAGAATAAGGTTCAACTGGCAACGATCATGCCGTCCCGTTTTGGCGCCGCCAATCAGGAACTGAAAAAAGCGATCGAAAAAGGCCGCTTTGGCAAACTGACACTCGGTGATACCTATGTCAAATGGTGGCGCACCCAGGAATATTACGACAGTGGCGGATGGCGTGGCACCTGGCTGATGGACGGAGGTGGCGCGTATATGAATCAGGCGATTCATAATGTCGACCTCCTGTACTGGTTCATGGGTGATGTGGCCGACGTCAACGGCATGACGGGTACATTGGCTCATAAGCGGATTGAAGTCGAAGATACGGGCGTAGCGACCATTCGTTTCAAAAATGGCGCCCTCGGCGTAATTGAAGCCAGTACCAGTGTTTTCCCGGGTCTGCTCAAGAAAACGGAAATTTCCGGTACGCATGGAACCGTCATTATCGAGCAGGACGATGTCCTGCACTGGGAATTTGCCAAAGAGAACGTCCGCGATGAAAAAATCCGAACGGATCTGGCAAAAAAGAGCGGCAATACCGGCGGTGCCAGCGACCCGTCTGCGATTTCTTACGCAGGTCACA
>CAXBFD010000078.1:0-31512 GCA_963974925.1 uncultured bacterium
CCTCTTTCGCTAAACGCGGTTTATAATCGAAGGTATCAACCTGACTCGGGCCGCCATGCATAAACAGAAAGATCACCCGTTTAGCGCGAGGCTCGAAGTGAGGCGTTTTTGAGACCAGTGGAGATTGCGACTTCAATGCCGCCTCAGAGCTTAAACCCGCCAGCGCCAGATACCCGAATCCGCAAGCCGATGATTTCAATATCTGCCGACGGGAATAATTGAGTGAGTCCATCGTTGATCCATCTCATTTCAAGGTGAGTACGAACTGATAATAAAAACCGAACCTCAATTCAAAAATCGAAATTCGGTCGAAGCAAACAAAATCTGACAATAGGATGCCCACGCCTGCAAACGCACGGCTGGTTTATCCAAACCTTCCGTCGTATTTTGACTTATTAACGATTTAATGTATTTGCTCGCTTCCGCCTGCTCTGCCGCATTCGCATCACGTCCCAGACAGGCCAGATATAATTGGGAAATCTTTTCGCGATCGTTCTGCTGTTCATCTTTTAAGAGTCGTTCAGCAGTCGCCTGAGCCTGCCCGATCACAAACGGGCTATTCATCATGAACAGAGCCTGGGCGGGAACGGTCGTCACCGGACGATTTCCGACCAGCATTTCGGGAGCAGGAAAATCAAAAACGGTCAGTGAAGGTGGCACATTACCGCGTACGATCGGCAGATACACGCTGCGCCGGAACTCGGAAGAATGCTGATCCAGCCTGGCATTCTTATTGGGACTGATGGCCTGCTCCGGATAATGCGCGACCGACGAGCCCCCCTGCTGCAGATCAAGCTGACCGGAAATCGATAAGACGGCGTCCCGGATACTTTCCGCAGACAGACGCCGACGATTCATCCGCCAGATCAAACGATTTTCTGGATCCTGTTCATTTAGAGCGACGTTGAATTCCGAACTCAACTGGTACGTGCGACTCAGCATAATTTCCTGAATCAGCGTTTTGACCGACCAGCCCTCTTTGATAAATCGCTGGGCCAGATAATCCAGCAGTTCCGGATGTGTTGGCTGCTCTCCCAGGTGACCAAAGTTGTCAACACTCCGCACCAGCCCGTTTCCGAACAGATGTTTCCAGACCCGATTCACAATCACACGACCAGTCAGCGGGTTTTGTGGCTGACTCAACCAGTTCGCCAACTCCAGCCGCCCACTCTGTTGAGGACTGACCGCCGGCGGTTCGGGTTTCGATGCAATCGTCAAAAAACCGCGATCCACTTTATCACCCAGTTGATGAATATTTCCCCGCCGGGCAATCCGATAATCTGCCGGATCGGGCTGCTCCCCCACAGCCAGCGCCATCGGTGCCGCAGGGGGAGCATTCGCTTTTAGTTCCTTGATCTGTGTCTTCAGAGTTTTGACATTGACTTCCAGCGTTTTGATTTTCGCGACGCGAGCCTCTGCTGCTAAACCGCCACCCGGCTTTTTCGCCACGAGCACCGCTTCCCCTTTCGGCAGTTCAAATTGCGGAATGAATTGCACCGCGTCCACTACAACGTAACCTGAAGTCCCTTTGTTCGAAATCTCGACCGAACCGGCTGTAGCTTCGGCAAATTCAAAACTGCCCAGCGAGGTCAAAACCCCATCGATGGGCCCCTGTTTCGTCTGGTCGACATAAACCGTTTTCGCACCTTGAACCGAATGAATCGTCACGGGCACGCGGTCCGCACGTCCTTTACTGCCGGGAAAGGCAAATCGGACTTCATACTTTCCGGCGGCGGGCAGATCGGGAGTAAAGCGAATCGCCTTTTTCCCCTGGTGTTCGTTCATGTCATGCACATAACCCACGCCCAGATAATTTTTTGAAAAGACCGAATCTTTCCACTCGCCCGTTTTCACAGCCTGCGTGTCATCGACGACGATGCCCGCCAGTTTTTTCAGATGCTTCTGCTGGCTCGTATCCCCGTTCAACTGCTTTAACTGATCCGAGTCCGCCTGCAGCTTATCTTCCAGCGTTTTCAAGTCGGCTGCATGTTTTTTCAGCGCCGCCGCATGTTCGGGTTTGATCGGCAGTGGACGTGTCATCCACCCGGAAACAAACTGATTACCCAGGCGGTTCCCGTGTACGGTTTCCGTACTGCGAAAGATCCCGGCCAGCGCGTAATAATCGGTCATCGGAATCGGATCGAATTTATGATCGTGGCAGCGGGCACAGCCCAGCGTCATTCCCATAAACGCCCGACCGGTCACATCGATCTGTTCGTCGACCACATCCATCCGTAATTTTTCTTTATCCCGTTCGCTCAGCATTTTCGCGCCCATCACCAGAAAACCGGTGGCGACAATATTCTGCGTGCGTTCCTCATCGTTTTCATAAGGGAGTAAATCGCCGGCAATCTGCTCGCGGATAAACTGATCGTAAGGCTTATCTTCATTAAACGCCTGAATGACGTAATCCCGATAACGCCAGGCATTGTAAAACGTCAGATTAATGTCCAGCCCGTTCGAATCGGCATAACGGGCCAGATCGAGCCAGTGGCGTCCCCACGTTTCACCAAACCGCGGCGAAGCCAGCAGCCGATCAATGAGATGTTCATACGCCTGGGGCGATTCATCGATCAGAAAGTTCTGCAACTCTTCCGGGGAAGGAGGCAAACCTGTCAGATCAAAATAAGCGCGGCGGACCAGCGTGCTTTTGTCGGCCAGTGAAACGGGCTTCATTCCCGCCTGTTCCTGTTTCGCAAGAATAAAGCGATCAATCGGATTCGCAGACCAGCTTTGATTTTGAACCGTGGGCACGTTTGGATTATTCAAAGGGCGAAATGACCAGAACTCGCGCTCTTTATCAAAATCAATCGTCAGCGCAGGTTTGTTCGTCTGCGGTCTGCTGTTCGCTGTCCCTTTCCGGGGATCGGGCGCGCCCATTTGAATCCACTTGCGAAAATCGGCAATCACAGCGGCCGGCAATTTCTCATCCGGCGGCATCGCGTAAAATTCAGCGTCGTGTTCGATCGCCTGCAGTATCAGACTCTGTTTCAGATTTCCCGGAACGACCGCGTTTCCCGAATCGCCCCCCTGCAGGATGCCTTCGCGCGTATCAAGAACAAACGAAGCATTTTCCGGATCGGGCTCGCCTGAATGACACTCATAACAATGCGCGATAAGCACAGGACGAATTTTGTTCTCAAAGAATTCAATCCCCGCCTGCTCGTTTTGAGGAGATGTTTTTTTTGCCTGAACCTGAGCATCAGCCGACGGACCGTTGAAAATATTCAAGACGGTCAGCAGCAAAACCAGACTTGAAAAATACAGGAAAAGTCGCAAGGCAGTTCTCCTTCTCGAAGCTTTTCAGTGAGGAACGCAATCAATACGTATACAAAAAGCCGACTCTTAACGTTTGAAGCTCAGACCGGGAGGGAATCAAAAACGTTGATCAGGTCTGAAGTTCCATCATCGTCCAGTATAAGGCATCAACGCCGATCCATGAACTAAATTCGCATCACTTTTATTTAGTTTTCCCCAGTTCCCACTCAGAAAATGCCTGACTCGCAGAACAATCGCGCAGCGTCATTTTTTAACACTCTAAATTAACTCCCGACTTTACGGCTGGAACAGATGAAGTAGACCTGACACACGGGAACATCTCCTCAGTAAGCTCCGGAATTTTTCCATTTTCAGTGAAAAGAAATCTCTTGACAGCATCACGCCTTCAACCATGATCCTCTGCAGATGTGCGTCGCGCGCGTGAACACTGGGGGTTCAGGTGAAGAAACGGAACCGGTCGAAAGCCAACATGACAAAAACCTCTCGTTTCAGAACAATTTCCAAAATCGCAGGCCACCAGATCATTCCTATCGACACGCGTTCGACACACACCGCCCCCCTGCCAACACATCCCGTCACCAGTACGACACAGATCACCACCCCCTCGCCACAATACATTCTGCCGATCCCCCTTGACCACCGCGCGCCCTTCACCAAAATAGTTCACAATCAAACGGATTTCAGAAACCATCAGATAATTTCCCCGATCACAAATAACGATTGCACAAGCCACTCACAATGACGAATACGCAGAAGAGAAATCTGCAAGTCTGCCCGCCGTGTAACAACTCACGTTCCACAACAGCCGCAGACACACATTTTACAACAAGGCCACTCCATCGCAGAGATGAAAATCCGGCATCAGTAGATCAACAGACAACCTCCATTAATGCATCCCATGGAAAATCCTTTCGTGACTTTCGTGGTAGTAAAATTAAATGCGGACTTCATCGAGTTTTGTTTTGCACGCCGCGCCCCGTTTTCTATAATAAAAGTTCGTTGATCTATTCCTTCCTTACGCCGCCACTGTTCAATTATGGGAACAATCAAACATGGATCGCAGAAAATTCTTACAGGGTTCCGCCGTCGGTCTGGCCAGTCTCTCTCTGGAACAGGTTGCGAAAGCGTCTGCCAGTGAACGCGTGCGTGTCGGTGTGATGGGGGCCGCGGGGCGTGCGTCGGCCCTTAACAACTATTTTGCCGCGAATCCCAATTCAGAAATCGTGACGATCGCCGAGATCGATTCGGCCCGCCTGGGAAACACGGTCGAAACGGTAACGAAACTCCAGGGTAAACAGCCAAACGTCGTGCAGGATTTTCGTCGGCTGATCGATGACAACAGCCTTGACGCCATTGTGGTCGGCGCCCCCGATCATTGGCACGCGATCCCCACAATCCTCGCCTGCCAGGCCGGCAAAGACGTTTACGTTGAAAAACCGGACGGCCATAATATCGTCGAAGGCCAGCGCATGGTCGCCGCCATGAAAAAACACAAACGCATCGTGCAGATGGGCTCGCAGCATCGTTCGACCGAACGTCTGAAGTCGGCTCTCGACTATATCCGCAGTGGCGCCCTCGGTCGTTGCCTCGTCGCCAAAGCCTGGGAAAGTTCGAAACAAGGCAACATCGGCAATCCGCCTGACAGCACACCGCCGGAAACTGTCGACTACGACATGTGGCTTGGTCCGGCCAAAAAACGACCGTTCAACAAAAATCGGTTCCACGGACACTGGCGCTGGTTCCACGATTATGGCACCGGAGACCTCGGCAACGACGGCGTGCATCGCCTCGATATGGCGTTCGCCGCGCTGAATGCCGCCTGCGAAGCACAGGGGGACGCAGCAGTCAGCCTGCCCACCAAAATCTCAGCCACCGGGGGCAAGTGGTATTTCGACGATATGCAGGAATGGCCCGACACGCTGCAGGTCACTTATGAATATCAAAGCAAAACGCCCAAGTTGCTGACTTATGAAATGCGCGTCTGGACTCCCTATGCTTATCACGGCGAATCGGAAGGCGCGGTCATCTATGGCGACAAAGCCCACATGACCATCGGCAACAGTCGCTGGCGCGTTTACGGAGAACGCGGCAAACTGATCAAGGAAGTCAAAGGGAACAGCGACGCCGCCGGGCACGTGCAGAACTTTCTCGACTGCATCAAGACCCGCGAGAAACCGGTCTGCGATCTGGAAACCGTCGGCCACCCCGCTTCCGTTCTCTGCCACGCCGGCAACATCGCAGCCCGCGTCGGTCGCACGCTGACCCTTGATCCAAACACCGAACTCTTCGTGAATGACAAAGAAGCCAACCAGCTCCGCGGCCGCGAAGAATGGCGCGCTCCGTGGGTACTGCCTGAAGTCTGATTTCCTCATAATGAAATTTTAGCCGCAGGGTGTTATACCCGGTTCCTGATCAATCCATTTGCAACGGTTCATCTTGATATTTTTTCGTGCCCTTTCGTCTTTTTCGTGGTAGTAAAATTGAAATCAACCATACACCAGAAAACTTCATATCAGAGATAATTCGTGCAGCCGCCAGATAATACTTGTGACCGTAAACGTCAGTCTGTATGTTTAAATACTGATCTCTGTCACGTCTCTCACACATTTCTTCTCTTCCGTCGGGGAACAGTTCGATGAGAATGTTGCTTCTGCTCAGTTTGTCGCTGATTATTCTTCAACCCGAAACAGTCGTGGCCCAGAAGAAAGGGGAGACGCTGCTCGTCGTCACGAAAGACGCAGACATCTCCGTGGAAGGCAAAGTTCTTAAGACTCTCCACGAAGGGTACGAAGTCGTCTTTAAAGATATCAGTGCCCCCTGGTACTGGGTGGAACACAAAGGGACGCTGGGCTGGATCAATTCAACCACTGCCAGGACCATACCCGAGGCGATTGAGTTCTATACCTCTCAGATCAACGCCAACCCCAGCAGTAGTAATTATCGGTATCGGGGAGACGCTTATCTCCTGCAGAAAAAATACCAGTCGGCCCTGAATGATTTAGACGAAGCTGTCCGCCTCGACTCCGGTTCCGCGAAAAATTTTGACTCCCGGGCTTCCATCCACAGCAAATTGGGCAATCGCAAGCAGATGTATGCCGATATCAATATGGCCATCCAGCTGGATCCCACATCCGCCACGCGCTACAACAACCGTGGAGTACTCTATGCCAGCGATTCCAAACCTGACAAAGCCATTGCGGATTACACACAGTCAATCAGACTCAACCCGAAAAAAGCCATCTATTTCAAAAACCGGGGGATGTCCTATAAAAAGAAAGATGACTTCAAATCAGCCATCAAAGATTTTGACAGCGCCGTGAAACTGCTCCCCGCCTACTCGTCAGCAATTGCCGAACGGGGAGACTGCCAGCTGGAACTCAAAAATTATGAAGCCGCTTTGCAGGACTACCAGGCGGCCCTCAAAATCGACCCTGCTTCCACAGATGCGTTGTGGGGCATGGCATTATATTTTGATATCAAAAAAGACCCTCAACAGGCGAATCAGTATTACGAAAACGTGCTCAAGTTAGACCCCAAACGTTATTTCGCTTACTATAAAATCGGCTCGAATTTTCAATCAGAAAATAACTTCGCCAAAGCCATTCAGAACTATGACCGATCCATCGCCATCAAACCCACCTATCGCAGTGCCCATCGCAATCGGGGTATCTGTTACCGTAAAACAGGCAATTATGCACAGGCATTAAAAGACTTCGACCAGGCAATTCAGATCTCCCCGAAACATCCGGACGCGTACCGCAGTCGCGCGTGGTTGAAAATTACCGCCTCCGATCCGAAGTTCATTGATCTCGCAGGTGCAAAGCAGGATCTGGCGCAGGCGGAAAAATTCACGTCCCCGGGTTCCTGGCGGTTGGCACAGTCATTCGCCGGTCTCTACGCTGCCGAAGGTAAATTTGACCAGGCAGTCGAAACCATGAACAAGGCTATTGCTCTCCAGCAGGAACACACCACACTCAGTGAAGCCGCCCGGCAACAGGCACGCGACTATCTTGCCCTGTATCAGCAGAAAAAACCGTATCGCGAAATTCCACTGAAACCGTAAACGACAATTTTACAGTCTAGCGGCAATCGGTGATATTCCGAAAGGAAACGCGATCAATATTTTTTCGCGCCCTTTCGTGACTTCTGATGACTTAATCCTGCGATGACATCATCCCAAAAATTGCTTTAATTTAGAATTCAGGGATGAAACACTGCCAAAGTACAGTTACAATCTGTCACTATTCATAACAACAGGAATTTCAGCTCGTCATTCTTTCTCCAGTGATACGGAGGTGATCCGGTCTGTCTGAGCCGTTCCGTTTTCTGGTGAATGGGTGAGAATGATCGCGCTGCTTTTGACATTACTTTTTTATTCTCTCATGGGCCTGATCGTATGGGGACGCACGCCGCAGCCGGCGCGCTTATTGGCCTGGGGCAGCCTGCCGATCGTCTGGGTATCAGTACTGGCACTGGCGGGTCTGCTGGAAACACTGCTTTCGATTCCGGCTTGGATCACCTTGCCTCTCTTGTTCTGCGGGCTGATCTGGTTTGCATTTCAGCAGCGCAGCGAGTTCAAATCCATCTCGATTGTGTTCCCGCCCATTACATTCTGGATTCTATTCGCATTTTTTCTGGGCGAGTTTCTGATAGCCGCCCAGGTCCATCAACGCGTCCCCTGGGGAAGCTGGGACCCGATGTTTACCTGGATCATGCGCGCCCGCTTTCTGGTCGACGGAGGCGATTTATGGACACAGGGCTTCAGCAATGATCTCGCATTACTGCACCCCGATTACCCGCCTCTGTTCTCGTGGGCCCTGGTTCCACTCTGGAGTCTGGACGGCAGCCAGTCCTCACTGGCAGTGGCCAGTCTGACAATTCCGTTTTTTGCCGGATGGATGCTGATCCTGGTCGGCTGGTGGCACTGCGTTAACAATCGCAATTTGCTGTGTCGATTTTTCACACTGGCTGTCATTCTGGGAACACCGTTTCTGATTTACCTGCATGCGATCAAATCGCTGGACTTCATGGTCTCGTATGCCATCCTCACCTCGCTGGCCTGGTATCAGTTGGCGCAGCAGGAACAAAACAGAAGCGGTTGGGCTGTCTCTGCGTTCGTGGTTACCTGGACCGCCTTAGTCAAAAACGAAGGACAACTCTGGATGGTTTCGTTCTTCGGTGCATTGTTCCTGCTGCAGTTGCGCAACGGAATTCTGAATGCTCCTGAAACAAAAAATACGCCGCGGTTTTCCCAACGCTCCCTTCTAGGGGCCATGCTTCAGGGCGCTTTGATTCCTCTCTGCTTTCTGATCTGGTTCAAAGCCAGTCTGGCGCCCCCCAACGATCTGATCGAGCCGCAGCGGGCGTTCGAAATCAGTCAGGTGCTGCAGCCCGAAGTCGTTTTCAATTCGTTCCCCCTCCTCGTACGTCTCGATCAGGCCGAAGACGGCCAAAGACATCAACTGATCTGGAACCAGTTCTGGAATGAGATGTGGGCCTGGAAAACAGCTGGCATTCTGCTCTGGGCAATTCCCGTCCTGCTGGCAGTCACCCTGCTGCGAAGAAAAAATCCCTTGCCGTGGATGCTGCTGGCGATCGGCTTGCAGGTCGCCGGTTATTACTGCGTTTATCTGCTGACCCCTTACAACCCCTATTGGCACGTTTCGACGTCGATGAATCGCCTGTTAATCCACGTCGCGCCGGCCGCTCTGTGTCTGCTCGGATTTGCATTCTCCACGGCGCCCGTGAATTCAAAAAAATCTCCCACTGAGTTTTCCCGATCACGGGGCTTGCTGCGGAATGCCGTCTTAAGCCTGTCGCTGTTCGCACCGCTGTTCTGTGAATGGGAGATTCGCAGCGATACCTTCCCCTGGGATTTTCCGAACGAGTCGCTGACCACAGAAGAACAGCAACTCTCCGCGATCCACTTCCCGCGGGTCCCTCAGGCTACGTTCGTCACAAACCAGTTCGATCCGGCAACTCTCTACCGCCTGCAGTTCGCATCCGTTCCAACGGTACTGGTTGTGGACCGGCGCGAACAGATTCTGCTGGCCCGTTTTCCCTCCGAACGGGAACTTAAAGCGTATTGCGCGCAGAATGGCTGGGACCTCAAACACCATCAGGGCGGCTTCGGATGGGCCGAGTCCATCAGCGCCGATGGTCCCCTGCCCCACATGGAACAAATCCGGGCACAATATCAATAAACGTCGCGCACAGCCTTTGCAAGGTTTACTTCTGCTGCATCTTCAACGGGTTTGTCTCCAGAATAATGTCATTGATGCCGGTCTGATTGAAGCCTTTGAAACCTTCTTCCCGCTGCAGAATTTCCAGGTGTGATCCGATCGCCCCTTTGCTGCGGAATTTGTCCGCTTCGTCGGCCGTAATCAAACCATCGTCCAGCAATGCCTGAATCCGCTCCTCTTTCACGGGCCAGATTTCCCCCGCCGTAAATGCCTGCTTGAGATGCGGAAAATCAGTAAACAGTTTCATCGTTTTCACTCCGTTTTCTTCCGCCAGTTGATCCCGGGCCGCTTCGAAGTCAAATTGACATTCGAGGTGATGCATGCCCGCCTGCAGAAACGCTTCGCCATGCAGGCGGCACCAGAGTCCTACGGTACCCAGTTTGGAAATGTGCGGCAGCGGTTCATGGGCAAAATCCTGGGTCACTTCTTCCGGCGCCAGATCCACATCCGCAAAAATCACGACACCTGTTGTGCGATGTTCCAGCACCTGCGCGCCCCAGCCCGCTTCTTTGCCGGCGTAAAATCGCTCGCGCAGCTGAAAACCCAGTAATTCCAGAACGGAAATCAATCGCCAGAAATGATTGCGGCTGGAACGATACGTATGGTGATCGTGATTTGCCCAGCCCAGACCCATCGAATCCTGGCGGGCTTTCTGAATGCGGGCGACTTCGTTTCGCTGCTGCCAGTACGCGCGTTCTGCAAAGAAAAACAGGTCGCACGTCCGGTCAACCCCCAGATCCGCAATGGCGGCTTTAATTAATAATTCGGCGTGTTCAAAACCTGCCGTCTCATCGGAAAAATCACGGTTTCGCAGTAGAAAGGCTTCGGCGTGAAACAGCAGATCTTTCAGATCGGGCTGCGACATCTCAGCAGACGCGTCGATGGGAGCGCCGTGCCGTTCTATGAGATGCAACTCGACCCCCTCCTCCTGGAACGCCAGCCTGTGTCGTACGGCGGAACCAAAGTCCCCTTCAATCGGCAACTGCAGCGCATATTGATGAACGGCTAAAAAATCGACCACGGACTCCACGCGCAGATAAAGACATTCTGACGTCGAACTGCTGGCCTGAATCGCCGGAAAATGAGCCGCCGGATGCTGGAACAGTTTGACCGTGGAACCGCTGACGGCTTCATAACCCAGACCGAGCAACATTTCTTCCAGCTCGTCCGTCCAATGCAACTCGAAATGATCCACCCAGTCCCGCAGCCGGGTTCCCGTCCTGCGATTCAGATCCTGCGCAAATTTTCCGAGCCGCGGAGACTGTGTGCAAAACGCCTCAATTCGCCCCTTTACAAAGTCGGCGGTTTCCGGATACCGTTTCCAATTATAAGCTGTAAGTGGTTCGCTGGTCATATCTTATCCCCTTCTATTCCCATACTTGCCTGACTCGATTCAGAGTCAAGTGGCCTTTCACTTATTATTACGAGAATTCCCGCTAAAACAGTAACTCAATCAGAAAAGAGAATTCCAGCGTATATAATGATGCGGAGGTCTTTCTAATATTATATCACAACTAGAGTTCCTGTCTGGAGGACCCGAAATGTCACAAACCATATTATTGATCGGCGCGGGAAAAATCGGGCGAATGATCGCCTCGATGTTGAATTATACCGGCGACTATCGGCTGCGCATTGCGGACCGCATTCCCGCCGCGTTAGACAGAATCCAGAAACATGCCCCCACGGCGGAAGTCCACGTTCTGAATGCAGACTCTCACGAGCAGTTGCTTCACCTGATGCAAGGTTGCAGCGCGGTCATTTCCGCATTGAGTTTCCGCGAGAACCCGGGGGTCGCGCGGGCCGCTCTGGAAGCGGGCGTGAATTATTTTGATCTCACCGAAGACCGTCAGACCACAGCAGCCGTCAAAGAAATTGCCGACGATGCCGTTCCCGGTCAGGTATTCGTGCCCCAGTGTGGACTGGCGCCTGGTTTCGTGACCATCGTGTCAAAACACGTCATGGAATGGTTCGACGAAATCGATACGATCCGCATGCGCGTCGGCGCGCTGCCACAGCATCCGACCAATGCGTTAGGTTATAACCTGACCTGGTCGACGGACGGACTGATCAACGAATACTGCAATCCCTGCGAAGTGATCCATGGGCGCAAAATCAAAAACCAGTTACCCCTCGAAGGACTCGAACAGTTCACACTGGATGGCAATGTTTACGAAGCATTTAATACATCCGGCGGCCTGGGAACCTTATGCGATACAATGAACGGCCAGGTCCGCGAACTGAGCTACAAAACCATTCGTTACCCTGGCCATCACATGCTTATGAATTTTCTGTTACACGACCTGAGACTGGCGGACCGTCGTGAACTGCTGAAAGACGTCATGGAAAATGCCATTCCGATTACCTTTCAGGACGTCGTGATTGTATTTTGCACGGTCCGAGGCAATCGAAACGGACAGTTTGTCGAAAAGAGCGACATGCGCAAATTGTATGCCCAGGAAATCAACGGCGAACAATGGAGCGCGATTCAATTGACGACCGGCGCCGGCATCTGCGCGGTCGTGGATCTGGTCCTACAAAATCAGTTGAGCGGAACCGGATTAATCCGACAGGAAGACATCCCGTTTGAGACATTTATCAACAACCGGTTCGGAAGTTATTTTGAAACAGAGAAATTGCTCTCTGAACCCTCGACATTCATCAAGTGAGCAGCAGCATGACACATCCCATACAAGACGTATTACAGAGAATCGGTCTCGATGGTCAACCCTCGGCGGTCGCGGTCGGCAACACCTGGCAACAAGGCGCGGGAGAAGTTCTCACGGGAACATCCCCCATCGACGGTACGACACTCGCTACGTTTCATGAAGCCACACTCGGCGATGTCGGCCTGGCAGTCGATACCGCCAAAAATGCGTTTCTGAAGTGGCGACTGGTCCCCGCGCCCCGCCGCGGCGAATTCGTGCGCTTACTGGGAGAAGAGTTACGCGCGCAAAAAATCGATCTCGCCGCCATCGTCAGTTGGGAAGCAGGCAAAATCACGCAGGAAGCACTGGGCGAAGTTCAGGAGATGATCGACATCTGCGATTTCGCGGTTGGCTTGAGCCGGCAGCTTTACGGCTTGACCATCGCCAGCGAACGGCCGGGACACCGGCTGATGGAACAATGGCATCCCCTGGGACCGATCGGCGTCATCAGCGCGTTTAACTTCCCCGTCGCGGTCTGGGCCTGGAACGCGATGCTCGCGTTTGTCTGTGGCGATACCGTCGTCTGGAAACCGTCCGAGAAAACGCCGCTGTGCGCGATCGCCTGTCAGCAGATCGTGAACAACGTCGCCAAAGATTTTCCCGAAGCCCCCGATGGCATTGCAAACCTGCTCATCGGCCGCGCGGGAATCGGCAAAGCATTAACCGAACATCAGGAGATTGCTTTGATCTCAGCCACGGGATCGGTGCCCATGGGCCGCGCCGTCGCGACAACCGTTGCCGGGCGACTCGGTCGCTGCCTGCTGGAACTGGGGGGCAACAATGCCATGATCGTCACCGAATCGGCGGATCTGGAAATGACCGTTCGCTCTGCCCTGTTCTCAGCGGTCGGCACGTGCGGACAACGTTGTACTTCATTACGCCGCCTGATCGTTCATGAAAAGATTGCAGACGAACTGCTGGCGGCACTCAAAAACGCGTACCGGCGACTGCCCATCGGAAATCCGCTCAGTGAAGGCACCCTGGTTGGTCCGCTGGTAGATCAGAAATCCCTCGCCGCCATGCAGGACGCTTTGAGCACGGCGGAAAGCCAGGGGGGCAAGATCCATTTTGGAAATCGGATCGAAAAAGGCGTTCCCGCAGGCGGCTGTTACGTGCATCCCGCGATAGTCGAAATGCCCGGCCAGACGGAAATCGTCCAGCAGGAAACCTTCGCCCCGATTCTGTATGTCATGCGTTATCGCAGTCTGGAAGAAGCCCTCGAGATGCACAATCAGGTCCCGCAAGGCTTGTCGTCCGCCATCATGACCAGTGACCTCCAGGAAGCAGAACGGTTCCTCTCCCCCGCCGGCTCCGATTGCGGCATCGCCAATGTGAACGTCGGCCCCAGCGGTGCCGAAATCGGCGGCGCGTTCGGCGGAGAAAAAGAGACCGGCGGCGGACGCGAATCGGGCTCGGATTCCTGGAAAGCCTATATGCGCCGCACGACGAATACGATCAACTACTCATCCGAACTCCCCCTGGCACAGGGCATCAAGTTTGATCTGTAAACAACAGGAACGCGGTCAGAATTCACTCATAACTTTGCGTACGTTTCACCTTAACTTGCTCGCGTTTTTCCGGCACTTCGAATTCCTGAACTGTATTCTCAAGCGGAAACTCAACCGCGGTCTGGTAATCCATAAATAAGGGGGGATCGGCGTGGCCTTCATCCTCGTCATCCGTCGACTGCTGACTGCGTCCCTTGATGATCACGGTATAAGCACCGCCAACAACGCCGCGACCTGCTTCCGCTGTATTAAACTTCCCGTTTTCAATCGTCGCCACCCCCTGCGGCCCGGAATTTCCTTCGTCCGCGTCTGCCACGAACAAAACCGAGCCATAGGGAACCGGCTTACCCGCGAACGTGACGCTGCCTGAAACATCGAATAATTTTTTACTGCTTCCTCCCCCTCCACAGCTTTGACTCAGCAGACAGACGAGGCCGGTCAATAAAATTGCGAACTGATTCTGATTCATTAAATTCCACATGATTTGAATGCCCCGCTTTAAAAGAGATGAAAACATCTCCCGAAATATCGAACGGGAGATGTCGGTTTCAGAGGGACGGCTAGAAATCCATTGTTTCCGTTTCGTCGCCTTCTCGACTGGCCGTCGACAGATAGATATTCATGTCAACATTTTCCGAAGCGAAATGCACGCTGCCATCGGCCATCAGCAGATGACAGCCCCCTTCATGAACACTTCCGAAACTCATGTTATTGAATTCGCCGGAAACGAAGCCATGCACGTTAATGCCGTACTTCACGTTTTTACTGCTGCCACAGGAATCGCTGTGACAGCCCCGATTCCAGCTGCGGGGCGCGATCGGCTCGGTCAGGTATTTGTGTCCCGACATTTCTCCCACCATAATCGTATTGGAAGTACCATCCAGAATATCGCGCAGCTTGATTTTCGAACGCGGGCCTCCCAGCACGCCGAGGTTGGCAACATCATTTCCCCCACGACAATTGGGCACCGAAGTTGCTGAAGAGGGGTTTTCACATTCCAGCTGGTACGGAGCGCCCGTCGCCACATTCGTTCCCACCGGTCCCATGTTGCCCACATAGTGCGAAGCAAATGTCGGCACAGAACCAACGACTTCATTGGCATGCGTGGAATGAGTTTTATTCGAACTGGGACAGAGGTAAACAGGTGGTACATCCAGGCATGCTTCCAGGTTCGCCGAATAAGAATACCCCCGATTGTGATTGAATGTGTCATACAGGGGAGCCTGATCCACAAAGGGGAGAATCATTACCAGAAAAGTCATGCTGACGTTATTCAATGCAGTGGCAGATGCGGACCCGATTGACTGCCCGTATCCTCCCTGCGGAAAGATCCGATGTGTCCCATGATAGTTGTGTAATGCCAGACCAATCTGCTTCAGTTGATTTTTACACGTACTGCGACGTGCGGCTTCGCGTGCCTGTTGAACGGCCGGTAATAATAAAGCGATAAGAATGGCAATAATGGCAATCACTACCAGCAGTTCAATCAGAGTAAAGCCCTTCCGGTTTTTTCTGTTGCATGAATTCATGTTTTCTTCCTCTTTAATCCTTAAAACAATAGAGTAAATTCGAATAAAACAGCTCACTTCAGTACTAAGATCAAATCGTCGTGATACCACAACCAACTCTCCGTGGTGCCTCACAACCAGTTCTCCCCGTCTGTCCTGACCAGCCCTCCGTGTGCCATTGTCGGCTTGTCCGACAGAGGCTGCATCAAGGCTTTCCAAACAGCATTCCACTCAGAAAACAAAACGTCTAAAACACCTCGCCGATCACTTCCCCTCCCAGAACAGTGGCGATTTCTTTCCGGTTATTGTGCATATAAAATAATTTGTGCTGATCAATGCCCAGTGCATGCAGCAGCGTCGCGTGCAGATCCGCGGGTGAAACGGGACGTTCGATCGGCGTATAACCCAGCTCGTCTGTTTGACCAATAATCTGTCCCCCTTTCACGCCGCCGCCCGCCATCCACATGCAGTAAGTCGTCGGTAAATGATCACGGCCCCGCCGATCCCCTTGCGCAGAACCTTCCGTCGTCGGCGTTCTTCCGAATTCCCCGCCCCAGATCACCAGCGTCTCATCCAGCAGCCCGCGTTGTTTCAAATCGTGAAGCAACCCCGCGACAGGCACATCCGTGGCCCGCGCGCGATTCGTATGATTCGCTTTGATCGCACCGTGCGCATCCCAGCCCCCATTCCGCAACTGCACGACGCGCACGCCCCGCTCGACCAGACGTCGGGCGATCAGGCAATGCCTGCCGAACTCCGCCGTCGGCTTGTCATCCAGGCCATACAGGTTCGCGGTTTCTGCCGTTTCACTTGCCAGGTCAAACACTTCCGGAGCCGACGTCTGCAGACGAAAACCAAGTTCGTAAGAGGCGATCCGCGCTTCCAGTTCTGAATCCTGACCGAGCTGCGCTAAATGTTCCTGATTCATCCATTTGATGAAATCGAGTTGTTCGCGGCGACGCTGATTCGAATAACCGGCGGGCATCTGCGTGTAGGGAATCCCCCGTTTGCCATCCACGAGTGTCCCCTGAAACCGCGACGGTAAAAAACCGGCGCCCCAGCCCGGCGTCTGTGGTGCCGGGCCGCTGCTGTTCGAAAGCATCGAGATAAACGCTGGCAGATCGCGGCTGTCGCTCCCCAGACCATACGTCATCCAGGCTCCCAGACTGGGCCGGTCACCAATGGCGGAACCGGTCAGCGCGATACATTCGCCGGGACCATGCACGGGAATACGATGATTGACCGAACGCAGTACACAAATTTCATCGATCAGCTGTGCGGTTGCGGGAAACAGATTTGAAACGGGAATGCCACTCTCACCATAGTTTTTGAATGCAAACGGCGAAGCCATCAGTTTGGAATTCAGACCGGCACGCGGAATATCCGGCACACGGGCGGCAATACTGTCCGGCACCGCCTGGCCTTCCAGTTTCGTGAGCAGAGGTTTCGGGTCGAACGTATCTACCTGGCTGGGTGCCCCCGACATAAACAGAAAGATCACACTTTTCGCCGTCGCCGGAAAATGGCTTTTGCCGGGCGCCACCTGCGTCCCGTCTTCCGCACACAGCAGCCCCTCCTCCGCGAGCAGTGACATCAAACCTAGTGCGCCGAAACCCAGCACGCTCTGATCCAGCATCTCACGTCGGTTCAAGAAACCCTGAGTAACGGCGTGAGGAAACAGATTCTGTTTTCGTTTGTCGGTTAACATCAGAACTTTCGAGATTAAGGGATATAAATAAATTCGTTCAAATTCAGTAACGCATGACACAACATCGACAGTCGGCGAGTCTGCTCAGCCGCTGATCCCGCGCTCTGTAACAGCGCCTGCGAACGCATCTGCTCTGCTTCATCCGGCGTTCGTCCCAGCACCAGCAGAAACGCACTCTTTACCTGCCGGCTCTGATCGTCGCCCGCTTCCGCCACAATTTTTTTCGCCAGCACCTGTGCCCGGCGATCCATAAACTGACTGTTCAGCATAAACAGAGGCTGCAGCGCGACTGTGGAAACCTGTCGGCGCGAACAACTGGCAATGCTGTCCGGTGCGTCAAACATTGCCATCACCGATGGCATCTCACTCCGGCGCTGGAACAGATAAATCGTCCGCCGCAGATTCTCTTCTTCGCGTTCCTGAGGCACACTCGGCCCTCCCAGTTCGCGTTGCAATTCTCCTGTCGCGCTTAAAATCGAATCGCGAATCGCTTCCGCTTCCAGACGCCGTCGCGGCCAGCTCCAGAGCAGGCGATTCTCGGGATCCTGTTTAAAGTTCGCCTCATCAAAGGCACGCGCCTGTCGATACGTTGACGAAAGCACAATCTGCCGATGAATGTGTTTCGTGCTCCAGCCCTGCTCCATTAACTCAGCCGCCAGCCAGTCTAATAACTCAGGATGCGAAGGCGCTGCCCCCTGCACGCCGAAATCACTGGGCGTCGCCACCAGCCCTCGCCCGAAATGATATTGCCAGAGTCGATTCACCCAGACTCGCGATACCAGCGGATTCTTGCGATCCGTCAACCAGTCTGCGAGCGCCGTCCGCGAAAGTTGGTCCGAGTCGGCCGTCGTTGCGCCCAGCACGGCCGGCCAGCCTTTGCCCACTTCCGGTCCCGGCTGATGCACATCGCCGCGAATCAGAATCTGCGACTTGGCCTGTTTCAACGCTTCTGCGGAATACGGTATCGGATCGCGATTCACCACCGGCAACCGTTCAATCTGCTCCTGCCCTGTGAGCGGTGAATAATAACCCCACGTGTGTGGCGTTTTCGTATGCGCAAATCGCTTTCGACTGATCAGTTTTTTCGCTTCGCGCTGATAAAAATCGAACGTCCCTTTGGGCATCCACGTTTTCATCTCCGTCGGATTCGGCAGCCCGTCCCCCTTGAGAGACAGATTCCCCAGTTGGCCATTCACGAAAAAACCCTGCAGCCGATAGTAGTCCCGCTGCGTCAACGAATCGAATTTATGATTGTGGCACTGCGCACATTCCAGCGTCAGCCCCAGCACCGCGCTGCTGGTCACATTCACAATATCCACCAGCACATCATTCCGCTGAGCCGCTTTGTCCATCTGGTTTCCGCTGATGCGTGCCGAGGCCAAAAAACCGGTCGCGATCACATACTCGTCGGCATAAGGCTGCAGTTCATCCCCCGCCAGCTGCTCTCTGAGGAACTGATCGTAGGGTTTATCGTCGTTAAAACTCTGAATCACATAATCACGATACCGCCACGCATAAGGTCGCGGCAGATCATGCTGATAACCGTGGCTCTCTGCCCAGCGCGTCAGATCGAGCCAGAAGCGCGCCCAGCGTTCGCCGTAATGTTTCGAAGCGAGTAAACGTTCGACCAATGCTTCATACGCGCCGGGATCGGTGTTGTTTTCGAACGCTTCAATCTCTGCAGCGTTCGGCGGCAAGCCTGTCAGATCCAGCGAAAGACGACGGATCAACGTTGCTTTGTCCGCTTCGGGTGCAGGCTCTATTCCCGCTTTCTGCCAGGCGCGACTGATATACGCGTCAACGGGCGTGCGCAGCCGCTTGCTGCTTTTCACCGTGGGGACCGCCGGTCGTTGAATCGTCTGAAAGGCCCAGTGATCCGACTCGGTTTTCGGTGTCGGCAGCAGACGATAATCCCACTTCGCCCCCTGATCGATCCAGGCCCGCAGTTTCGCAATTTCCGGTTTCGATAATGCGGCGCCGGCATCCACGGGAGGCATCCGCTCTTCCGCAACCTGCGTCGAAACCAGTTCAACCAGTTTACTCTGTTCGCTGTTTCCCGGCACGATCAACGCCTCTCCGGTGCTGAAACCGAGCAGCTCGTCATACACATCCAGCCGATAACCGGAATCGGGATTCGTCCCGGCATGACAGGTCAGGCAACGCTGTTTGAGCAGCGGATAAATGTCTTTTTCAAAATGAACTGGCTGGCTCGAAGCGATCTTCTTTTCAGGAACCATTGCCGGAATCTGTGAAGGAGACACATCCAGCACATCACTCCACGTGCGGCTCAAAACCAGATCGCTCACATAAATCCGGTCATCCCGTTCGGTTTTATAACCGGTCGCAAAACCAACCCAGCGTACGCCGTTCACACTCTGCGGATTCACTGCGGTTGCGACCGGCTGCGTCAAATCACTGGGTTTCGGATCGACCCACAAATCGAATCGCGTAAAACCGGCACGCAATGATTTTTCAGGCTTCGACAGTCGCCCGACAATCTGATATTCACGGTCGCGTTCCAGTTCCACCGAACTCCACGCTGTTTTGTGACTGCCAATCCGCACCATG
This sequence comes from uncultured bacterium, assembly GCA_963974925.1. Lineage (GTDB taxonomy): Bacteria > Planctomycetota > Planctomycetia > Planctomycetales > Planctomycetaceae > Gimesia. Next base: position 19,519 of record CAXBFD010000078.1, read on the forward strand.
AAGACGACCTTGCCCTTCTGCGGGCCGCTCTCTGCCACATGCACGCCGATGTTGGGTACGTGATTCGCATGCACGGCCTGATCCGAACCTTCATAACGGTCCAGCCAGAACACGAAAAACTCCCCTTCATCGCGCAGCCTCTCATCGGCCGCATAACGGAACCGGAACCGCAGAAACAGTTCCTGCCCCTGATAGGTTTCTGTCAGCTCCCGTCGTAACGGGTTGTTGCGTTCGACAGATCCCTGAATCAGCGCTTCATGCTGAATCACAAGTTGTTTCTCGTTGTCGGCTGTTTTTTTCTGCGCGACCACAAACAGTGCCGGCTGCTGCTTTGAAAGAATCCAGCCTCCACTCCAGCCAAACCCGGATTTCTCTTTTTTGAGTGAGTCAAACTGCTGATTCACTAAACCCTGCGCGAGCCGCGACTCCTGTCCCGGCATCTGCTGCGTGCAACACAACAGCAGACCACAGGTTAGCAACCCGCACCGCCGTCGTAAGTTGAAGAGAAAAGTCCACAGAGCGCAAGACATGATGATGCTTTCAGAACAAACGTGAAAATCTATTTTTGATCAGCGGGTTGCGTAACCGCTTCATACGAATCACCAATTACCAGCCTATCCAGATAAAGTGAATCTGTAATTTCAGTGTATTGCCCGATCCGCACGCCGAGCGCATTGATCGATTTCAACGGTTTCGCCGCTGGAAGCCGCTTGACAATGACATCAGGCGAGTCCCGCCGATCCCCGACCGGATTCACCCAGAATTCCAGATGGTTAAAACTGGATGATTTTTTTTTCGAGAGATGTCCCACCAGCAGAAACGTTTCATCGTCCACAGGCTGCTGAAAAAAGAGCTCATTTTTCACATTAAACCGGGCGAAGAACTGCCCTTCCTTAAAGCCGATACTGGGCACTCCCGAATGGCTGGTTCCCATCCCCCCCATGGAATCGTCAAACCAGAGACCGAAAAAATCGTCTTCATCCACGCCGTGATACTGCACCAGCATGCTGAAATAAAACTCAGACCGGAGCGGTGTTTCCAGCTTACGGGCAATCCGATGCGCAAGCGCGGGATAAGCCTGATGATGTCCGCGGGCATGCAGGATCATCGGCCCCCCCTCCAGCGCGCCCCGTCGCATGCGTTTTTCGGGAATCATCAGCCGCGTAAAACTCGGATCGGCCCACCAGCCTTCATAACTGAACCCCACGCCCCCGCTCTGTTGCAGCAGAGACGTCGTCGTATATTCAAAATCCTCGCCCGCCAGAATGCCGACAGGCAACACCGATTTCCGCTTGATCAGCGAGATCTGGTTTAACGGCTCCTGGCTGTCAAAACGAATCGTTTCCTGCGGCGGATAATTGCCGAACTTCGCCGCGGTGAGCTGTGCCAGCGTTGGTACATCGGCAAACTTGGATGGCGTCACACTGATTTCCGCTCCGTTCGCGTTTTCCGGCGAAAACCGCAGTGCCTGGCTGGCTTTCAGATTCGTCACCTGCCTGTCCGCCGCCATCGGCTTGACGTCAACCTCGCCTTCAAACACGTGCACTTCCGCTTCGCCCGATTCATCAACCACCGCACCAAAGCGGGTTCCCAGATCGACAATCTGAATTTTCAACGTTTCCACGGTAAACCCATGCGCTTCGTCAGGCACATAAGCCGACAGTTTGCCAAAATGCAACAGCGCCTGCAGCGGCGAACACAGTTCAATTTTCGCCGGCCCCTCCAGCACCACGCCGGCTCCACTCTGAAACCGAATCCGCGCAATGCCCGACTTCAACCACAGTGCCTGCCCGGCCGCAAATTTGGTTCCATACGGAATGTCATCTGACAGATCATTGTTGCCCCAGATCGCATCTTCCGTATCGAGCAGAATGCCCACATATTCAGAAGACGCTGCAACCCGATGATCGGGAACCGCATCTCGCCCGTCCTCATTCCACCAGAATACAACCCCCACCAGCAGCACAACCATCGCCAGCGCTGCCACGCGTGACGGTGAAAGAAAAGCTGCGCGACTGTAAACCACTGGCTCCGGCGTCGTTTCCACACAGGTCGGTTGAATTTCTTCCAGCAGACTGGCTTCCAGAAATTCATAACTGACCCCGGTCGGCACTCCTTCATACAGCCTCGAAGTCAGCAGCGAATCCAGATGAATCTGATTCGTATAATCTTCGATCAAAGCGGGGTATGTACTCAGAATTTCCGTCAGCCGTGCGTCATCGTCGGCTGTCAACTGCTGGTCCAGAACCCGACAGGTCAGCGCCGCGAGTTCTTTGCGAATGGCATCATCAGGTTGATTCATAACTGTGCCTCCTGAGCCACTGTTTTTTGAATACAATCCATGAGCGTTTTTCGAATCCGGTATAACGACATCGACACCGCATCCGCCGTGCGTCCTGCCTGCGACGCAATCTGATTCACCGGCACCGCTTCACAATAACGGCTCTCGACCAGCTGGCGATGTTCGGGGGAAAGTTTTTCCATGCAGTACACGAGCGCTTCGGCGTGCGATTTCGTCTGCACGGCCCGCTCTGTGGCAATCACCGCGATCTGTTCCAGCGCACGCTCTTCAAATGCCGGCTGACCGACATTACGGACGCGTTTAAAAAACGCCAGCCCCTGCAGTTGCGCCACCCGGCACGCCCAGGGCAGAAATTCGCGTTCCCAGTCAAACTCAGCCCGCTTCCGCCACAAAACGGTATTCGTCTCCTGCAGCACATCATCCACGTCTGCGGCCCGACGCACCATCGCCGTCAGCAACCCCCGCAACACAGGCTGGCTGGAAGCAATCAGCGAGACATATTCTTCATCGAGATCACGATTTTGCAAAACTGAAACCCTTCCCGCGCGCAAGGTGTATTCACATCAAAACAGCACTCCGTACTAGTTCATTAGTTCAACGAACCTCAATCTAACGCAGTTTTTTGCAAAAAGATAATTTCACGAAGAAAAGAACAGGCGGCAAAAAGCGTATCACATATCGAAAGGCACTCTGTGATAACAGCTTGCGCCCGTTTATGGGCTGAGCCCGAATGTTATTCGAGTCGAGCGCAGCGAGCAGAAATTTTTCCATGCGATCAACAAAAACACAAAACGAGTCACCGCACGAACAACCTCGCAGCGCTGATCCTGCCTGAGATGAAAACCAATCACACAGCTCTACCGACCGTCATACCCAAACACGCCCAGCACCCAGACCGGTTTTTCCTGTGCCTGCAATTTGATCCGATGTTTGCCGAACGGCAGCCCCGCAACACCGCGGCGGTTCTCAATCAAATGCGTCCGTCCCTGTGAATCCGTAAACGGCTCACTGGTCGGCTGTGACCAGACATTTTTCTTGTCGACCACCGCTGTCAGCATGCCTCCGTCAGCACGATCCAGCCAGGCGATCGACAGGTCGGTCGCTTCTACATCAATTTCGATCGTTTCCCCGGGCATCAGGTAAAATGCCTGCTCTCCATAGGGAGCACCCCACGTCGACTGAAACGTCTTCACGGCCTGCGTGCCTCGACAGCCTTTCGCATCGACACCATAAAAGCGGCGGTTGAGTCCCACTTTGCAGTCAACGGCACTCAGCCGCGCATTCTTGTCGGGAACCTCAATGATGTGCCGATCCCCGCGCGACAGCCGTCCATGCACGAACGTCGAATTCCGCGGATTCGCACTCGAGAAGCTGTGTCGTCCGTGACCCGCGTGTTTCGCCGGCTGACCGTCGATCAGCAACTGCATCAGCTCCCGCTTGTTGTCAGCCCAGAGATTAAAGGCCGCCTCTTCGAGCAGCAGCATCCGCCCGTCAACAATTCGCGGGCTGGTGGCTTCAAAGCGGACCATCTCCCCTTCCCAGTTTTTAGTAAACTCATTCATGCGCGCGGGCAGATGCCGTTGTGGAATTCCCGGCTGTGCCGCTTCCGGCATTTCGAACACGCGTTCGAGTTGTTTGAACCAGAGATAATGACTGGCGGCGCCGGGGTGTCCTCCGTCGGGCGCCAGGGCATAATAGTTACACGTTGTTTTCAAATCGATCAGCAACTGCCCCAGATCGACAAAGGGAATACCGTAATGCGCACACAGTTTCTGCATCGGCTCCGTTATGGAATTTGCCTCGCCTTTATCCCGAATCCACATGCACGAGACAAATTCGACATCGGGATAATGTCGCTGGAACCAGCGGACCGCTCCTTCATAGGCGGCGATTTCATCGGGCCGGTCAATGTGCTCGTTATGACCGTGTCCAAAAATCACCAGATCCGGGGCGGGCGCTTTCCCGTTCTCAAACAGCGCCGGATAAAGTTCCTGCCACGACTTGCCGGCCGGATGACCGTTCGTGTCCGGACTCGGTGCCAGCTCCAGCGCCGCGTATTCACGAAAGCCGCTGTGCGATTCGCCAATCGACGAACCATCGCAGGCCATCACATTCAACAGAATCTTCTCGACCGGATAATCAAACTTCCGCAGCAGCTCCTGCCGCATCCGTCCGGTATACATGAAATAATGTTGAGACCAGCCGACATAATCCTGCAGATCGGGCCGCTGCATACGTTCTGCCAGAACTTCTTTCAGAGAGTCCGTCTCTGCAGGTCGCGCGGCAGTCAACGGCTCTTTGAAATGCGGGCTCGCGGGGTCCTCTTCATAAAAATAGAGCCGCGGATTGGCGCTGCCACGATCAATGCTGGAACCGAGCGTCAGAATCGTCAGCGGTTTTCCGGACGTCAGTTTCTGCATCGTCCGCGGAATCTGTCGATACAATTCCGGCAGCGCGCGGGACGATGCCGTTTCAGTTACCGCTTGATCCCCTTTGACCAGCGCGGGCGAATGAATCCAGACAGGGCGCTCCGAGGTATTCACAAATTCCACCAGTACGCCCACTACATTTCGAAACGAGGCATCCGAATCGCGCTGCAGCTTAAACCGGGGATCAATCTTCAGCCCGGAAAGCTTCAGCATAAATTCCTGACCAGTCGGTTTCGAGGACGTCTCCTGTTGCGCTGATCGTATCAGTTCGCCTCGCCCCTGCTTCGCAAACGTGCGTTGATCGGACAGACCAAAGTCTTTCGGCAACCAGTTTCCGTCGGCACTTTCAACCAGCATCAGACAGAGCCGCGCCTGGAGTGCCCCGCCTGTTTCCTGAAACCCGTTCACCGACAGACTGACCGCATCCCCGGCTTTCAACCCCAGTTCGGGCAGCGTCGCAAACTGCCAGAAACGCTTGCCGGGCTGAATTTCAACCGCTTTCGTCGACGGTTTGAGTGACAGTTTCCCATTTCCCTTCCCCGCACTCACGTCACCCCAGCGATCTGTGTTCCAGCAGAGAATCGATTTACCCGAATCGGGCACAGCCGTCTTCCGCAAGCGAAATTCCGGATTCTGCAAAAGATTCTGAACCCGCGGCCTTTCATCAGCAACCAAAACAGAAAAAAAGGAACATAGAAAAGCAAACGCCAGCAGAACAGAATTTTTTTTCACGGCGGGACTCACAACAGCAGAAGAAGAAGAGGATACGAATGATAAAAGAATCTCAAAGCGATCATACTGGAGACCGCGGCCTGACTACAAGAAAACAAATGTGTCACGACCAATAAAACTGCGATCAAATGTAATTCACAGGACTGCAACCTGACCCAGGTCGGTTTTAACCGCGGCTAACGCCGTGCGACTGATCTTGTTTTTAGTTAACTTGCCAGCTGGAATGACTGATTAGCCGAAGGGCATTAGCCCCGGTTCCTCCCATTTGCAAAGAGGCATTTGAATTAAGAAACGCTATCTCGCCACCGTTATGTCTGATGGGCGTTTTAAATAACGGTAGCTGGCGCCATTCCGCTCAGTAGAATTCGGGAATCGAAAAAACATTCCTGGATTGCACGCAACCTCTGTTCTACATCTGGTAGTACCCGCTCGGTTCACATGGATTCGATTACTGTATTAATCCGGTGCCTGCTGGATATTTTTCTGCGTAAACGCCAACACAAGCGGCATCGCTTCCCGCACGACCGGAAACGTGTGGCCCCCTTTAAGCTCCACGTATTTGTGCGGCTGGTTCAGTTTGATGAGCCGCTCACGAAAATGTTCGTTCATCGTCCGGTCAAAGGCATTGTCTGCAGTGATGATTAATACGGACATCTCCTTCAGCTTCTCGGCTTTGTGAAGCGGATTGAATTGTTCCCAGACGGTTTCGTCGGTGCCGAACCGCTCGGTGGGCACTTTGTACGACTGCCCCTCTGGTAACCCCGTACGCGGAAAATCCAGCAGACCGATGATCGAACTGACGGCGGCAAAGCGATCAGGATGACGCGCGGCAAAATTCACACAACCAAAGCCCCCCATCGACCAGCCGGCAATCGCCCACTGTTCCCGTTGGGCGGGTAACTGAAACTCCTGAGAGATCAGTGCCAGCACTTCTTCGAGGTACGTTTCATACATGTCCGGTTTGCGCACCGGTGAATTGACATACCAGCCATCATCGCCGTCCGGCAGAATCACAAACAGACCGGAATCGAGTAATTGTTTTCGAATCGTCTTGTCATCAATCAACGACATCTCATGCCGCCCGCGACCATGCAGAATGACCAGCGAACGACGGTCCGCCGGTTTGATCGTCTGCCAATCGACGGGCAGCACCACCACACAACGTTTCCGTTTATTCAAACTCGCACTGTGAAACGAAACCGCAACAATCCGCGGAAAGAGTTCCACTGTTTCCAATTTCGCCGTCTCTGTTTCAGAGTCCGCAGCAACAGTCGTGCTCAGTTCCAACATCTTCGAAAGCACAAGGCTCACGATCACCAGCTTGACTAATAAACGAACTGAAATCATCACATGACCCTACCTGTAATTAACTCCTGTGTGCCACAGCCAGCTTGCCCGACAATGCTTCAAACAGCACCCAATTCTATTATCAATAAACTCGAATTTCACAAATCCGAGCATGATCCAGGCCGTTCGTATCCGTCACCACAACACGTAACTGACTCACAGAATTTTCCGACTCCACACGATGCATTCGACGACGTAAAAAATTCCCGACCACCGTGTCCAGCGTGTTCCATTCAGCACCATTATACACTTCAATCGAATAATCCCGTACCGTTTCCGGCTGTGGCTCCCCCCAGATCATCCGAGACGTGTAACCGTCATGATGACTGAGCGTCAGGTGCCGATGCAGGCCCGTATCGAAGATCAATTGAATTTCACTCAACGTAATCGGCGTCTCCCATTCCAGCAGCAGTGTTGCCGGTAAACCCTCCGCCGGGTCCGACATCCAGCGATGCCCGCCGGGATAAGCACGCCCTTCCGGTGCCCCCGCTGCACCATGTACACTCCGTGTCTGTCCGGAAATTATGTTGATCGCTGCGTAACCGGGCTGCTCACTGCTCGCAGAAATCTGTGCCACTTGTGCCAGATCAAAGTCATCCTGATTCCTGACTCCCACCAGATACGCATCGTCCCTTAACAGCCGCTGCTGGATTTGTGATATGACTGCCGCATTCGAAATCACTTCCGTCGGCTGCAACTTCTGCTGAACCGCAATCGCGGCGGCGGTTCCCACCCCCTGCCCGATGACCGCACAGGTCGCCATCACGCGCGTCGAAGAAAAGGCCACATGCGTCGCGGAAATATTGCGGCCCGCAAACATCAGATTGCTTCGGTTCGCAGAAACACAAGCCGCGAGGGGCACATTATAAAGGTGCGGCACGGGATGCTGCGTGCAGGGTTCCAGCGTCGGCGCGTCGATGCCTTCGGGAGGATGCAGATCAAGCGACCAGCCGCCATACGCGATCGCATCAGGAAAATCGCGTGACGAGAGCAAATCCTGCTCGGTGAGAACATGCAGGCCGATGAAACGCCGACTCTCGCGTTTGCCGGGCACAAATCCAAACCAGTCGAGCGCCCAGTGCGACGCTGAAAACGGATCTTCCCCCGCGGGCGTTCCGGGTGGCCCGTTCTTCACATGATCCCAGATGCCCATTACGACCGCCAACAGCTCATCACGAATTGTTTCGTTTTGTTTAATCGTATCCAGCACGCCCCCCCACTCGGCCCACCAGTAACCGTACTCGTGCGTCGGCTCCTCTTCGCCTGGCGTGGCGTAGAGACGCAGCTTCAATTCATCCTTGTCGAATTTGCGCGCCCATTCCGGCGCGGTGAATGGCATCGGTCGCTCGTGACGGCGGGCCTGCATCAGAATTGTGGAACCGAGTCGATGGTTATCAGCCGCATCGGGGGCCAGTGTTTCGTTGAACTGCTGTTTTCCCTCGCGGCCTTCCATGAACAGCGCCCCCGCTTCCGCCGCCAGTCGACCATCGCCGGTGCAGTCGATAAAGATCTGTGCGTGAATCGTAAACCGATCTTCGGTGCTCTGTCGTTCTGCGACCGCCTGTTCGATGCAATCGCCGTTTAATTTCACCGACGTCACACACGTGTTGAGCAGCAGCGTGAGATTCGGTTCCGCCTGACATTTCTCAAACAGAATGAGATCAAACATCGCCGCCGACCGCTGCGGATTGCGGACGCAGTTTTCGAGTCGCAACTCTTCGATGACGCCTCCTTCGCGGGCTTCGGTCTCTAATTCCGCACCGCGATCAAAGCGCCCTGTCCCGTTCGCACCGACGATGTGCATGCGAATCTCACTCGAAGCGTTACCCCCCAGGACACTGCGATCCTGACATAAAATGACCTGCGCCCCCGCGCGTGCCGCAGCCAGTGCAGCGCAGCAGCCAGCCATCCCGCCGCCGGCGACGAGGATCTCACTATGTAATACCTGTTCTGCCAACATCGTCATTGAATTTTTCCAGCCTCTGAATTTGACACCAACTTTAAATGCCATATAATACGCAATAACGACAATTTTTCAAGATTTAAACAAGAATTAAAGACCTGTAATGACACTTATTCACAAAGAGCCTTCGAATACACTCGCCTTGAATCTGTCGGAACGCATCCGCCACCGGATTCAGTCGGCTGAATTTACAGACGGTGATTTTTTTCTCACCGAAGCCGAACTCGCTGAAGAATATCAAGTTTCACGACGCATTGCCCGCGAAGCCGTCAATCGGCTGTGTGCGCTGGGACTGCTGGAAGGACGCAAGCGACTGGGGCTCATTGTGCGGCACCCCGATCCGGTCGAAGTCTGGGCTAACTGCCTGCCCTCGCTGGTCCGGTCGCAGGAGAAACTGGCGGACCTGGCACAGTTTCGCTATGCACTGGAAGTCGGCGCGGTGGAGCTGGCCGTCAAACAGGCCAGCGCGGAACAGATTGAACAACTGGCAGCGCTCGCCGAAGAATTCAAACAGATCGCCAACACAAAAAAAGATCGCAAAAAACGGATCGATGTGGAACGACAGTTTCACGGGTTAATTCTGGAAATGTCCAATTCGTCTCTGATCGCCGACATGCAGAAACTTTTGTCGTCACTTTTTGAAAATTCGTACCCCGCCAGAAAATCCCCCGTGCTGGAAGACGATGTGAATGACCGTATCATCTGGCAGCACTTTGAACTGGTCAGCGCAATTCAGGATCGCGACGTCGAACGCGCCCGCTCCGTGATGCGTTCCCACTTGAAATACTTATTGATGCCGGCCCCCGAAACATCCTGCGAATAAACATCATTTATTTTTGAGGCTCAACAAAATGAAGAAACATTCCCCCTCGTTGATTCCGTTTTTTGCATTGCTGCTCTGCTGTCTGCCGGGAAGCCCAGCGCTGATTGCGGGCGAAGACGCCGCCTTACCTGAAGTGGAAGTCACGAACGTCCGCAAAGTTTTTGATAACGGCGAACACAACGCGTTTACCGATATGATTGAATTCCAAGGCAAATACTACCTGACGTTTCGAACTTGTCCGGGGGGCCACATGCTGTTTCCCACCTCGCGGATCCTGGTCCTGCAGAGCGATGACGCCAAAAACTGGAAGCAGGTCGAGGAATTCTCGGTCCCCAGACGGGATGTGCGCGACCCGCACTTTCTGATTTTCAAAGACAAACTGTTTATCTATACCGGCACCTGGTTCTGCGGCGATTCTGCACCGAAAACCAGAACCATCAACGAACATCTGGGATACGCTGTCTGGACAGCGGACGGCACAAAATGGTCAAAACCGATCATGCTGGAAGGAACCTACGGCCATTACATCTGGCGGGCCGCCGCTTATGACGGCAAAGCCTACCTCTGTGGTCGTCGTATTCATCACTTTGAGAAAGATGATCAGGGACGGGAACTGATTGAAACGGCGATTCTGGAAAGTGATGACGGCCTCGTCTGGAAAACCGCCAGTCTGTTCAATGAGAAACAAGGAGATGAAACCGCATTCCTGTTTGAAAAAAACGGCGATCTCCTGGCCATCGGACGCAGCGGATCAAAGCCCGCCTGGGTCATGCGATCGCGTCCCCCGTTTGAAAAGTGGGAACGCAAACAACTCGATCGCTACATCGGCGGCCCGCTGCTCGCAAAGTGGGGCGAACACTATCTGGTCGGCGGTCGTCAGCGCAAAAACGGAAAATATGTGACGTCGCTCTACTGGTTCCAGAACGATCAACTGCATGAATTCGCGTCGCTTCCAAGTGGCGGCGATAATTCCTATCCCGGTTTTCTGCTGCTGGAACCCGGTCACGCACTGATCTCGTATTACTCCAGCCACGAAAAAGATGAACAGGGAAAACCGATCACCGCAATCTACACGGCTGATCTCAAATTGAAGGACAGGCAATAATCTGATTGCAGACAGCATGACAACAAATACCACTGAAGCCTTCTCTGAGGGAAAGATATGAACAGCCAGGTCTTTCCCTCAATTCAGTTCCTATTCCAATCTGTAGACTCAGAAACGGAATGAGCTCGCTACACTGATCTGTACTGCGAGATCCGGAAACTTGACGCGGATGATATATCACGATATATTAACGGGTCACAAATAACCGCTGTCAAGAATTCTGTTCAGTACCGAAGAGCCAATGGAAGAAACCTCAAAAAATCTTACCGAGCACTCCTATCAATATATCAAACAGCAAATGGAACAGAATGTTCTTGCGCCGGGTGCCCGGCTGGTAAACCGGAAACTGGCAGCGGAACTGGGTGTGAGTGCGATTCCCGTACGTGAAGCCATCTGCCGTCTGGCATCCGAAGGCCTCGTGGAACATATTCAGGGCTCGGGCGCGTTTGTGCGGGAGATCGGCCGGGAAGATCTGGACGAACTCTATGTACTGCGGGATCTGCTGGAAAGTTTCGCCGCCGGCGAAGCCGCCTTGTATATCACGCCATCGCAACTGGAAGACCTGCAGTTTATTATTAATGAACTGCGCGAGATCACGGCATCCATTATCGAACGTAAAGCGAAACATACTACGCCGACCCAGTTCGAGCGCTGGGTGGATTGCGAGACCGAATTTCATGAAATCCTGATCGAAGCTTCGCGCAATCGCTTATTGAAAAAAGTCATTCAGGATCAGCGGGCGATTACCGACGTGTTTTACGCACTACGTCAGTTGAAACACAAAATCATTACCCCCCAAAGTGCCGAAGAAACCTGCGCAGGCAAAGAACAGATTCTGGACGCATTGAAAAAACGGGACGCCGACCTCTCCCGTCAAATCATGAGCGAACAGATCCAGGCAGGCCGACGCGACGTGCTGATATTTATGCGAAAACAGGAACGAGGGAAGAATGCTAATTAAAGACAGAAAACTGCAACTCAATGACCTGAATACGGGAATCATCTTCAAAAACGAGAAACCCCATGTCAAAAGTATTCATGCCTATTTCCCGTCTGTCGCCGTATTAGCGGATGGTTCTCTGATCAGCATGTATACGCTGGCCGAAGCGTTCGAAGCAGCGAACGCGCAGGTTCATCTCTCTCGATCCTATGACCGGGGTCAGACCTGGAAATATCAAGGCCGACTCTGCGCTGATACCACTGATCGAATCACTTCCACATTCGGCCGCATTGCGTGCTCTCCCGAAGGGGAACTCATTGCTGGGGAGAAAACGACGAAAGACCAAAGGTCAC
>CAXBFD010000079.1:0-31312 GCA_963974925.1 uncultured bacterium
CCTTTACGGGAATTCGACTGCGATCCTATATTAAAGAGACCATCCGTGATGCCAACGGACAAAATCTCACGTTTGACCGCAGTGACGTGGAAGCGATGGTCGAATCACCAGTCTCCTTCATGCCCTCCGGCCTGGTCCACTCCTTAACCGACCGCGAATTAAAAGATCTGCTCGCCTTTCTGGAAAGCAACACGCATCAGAAATGACGCGGCTGCCTGCATACGGCGGGTCTCACCGGCGGGACAGGGAGCAGAACCGAGTACGTTATTTTTATATGCACAACATTCATTGAATCTGGAAAAAAGACGGGGTTCAATTGCCGACACACTAACGACAGAGGTATCATCGAATGATCTGCTTGCACGATTTATCGGAAACAGAATCCAACCAGGGAAACATCATGAAAACTTCGAACAGAGTCCGAGTGGCTGTTTTGGTCCCTTTCGCCATGCTCATCGTCAGCCTGTTTCCGCTTCTACCGGCCCAGTCAACAGCGGCGGATAAAACGGAAACCCCTCCCTGGGCAGTCCTGAAACCGGCGTCCGATCAACGGCCTCTGCCGCAGACACAACCATTAACTGATGCCGGCGATCTCAGCGAAAAAACGATTGCCGGCATTGATCGGTTTCTCCTGAAACAGATCGCACAAGCAGCCGTCGAACGCCCCAAACTCTGGAATCGGGATCTTTCCTCACCGGACGCCTATGTAAAATCGATCACTGAAAAACAACAGGAACTGTCTGCAATACTGGGTCTCACCGATCCGCTCGTCTCCGGTCGTATCTCCTACATCGGTGAACCAGCGGCTCAACCTTCCGATGAATTCACTATTTTTGAAGTCAGCTGGCCGACGCTGGATGATCTCAACGGCGTCGGTCTGTTACTGGTGCCCCAGGGCAAAATCCGGGGAGACATCATCGCGGTCCCGGAAGCCGATCAGGTGCCGGAAGACCTGGTCTCGGCAAATAATCCCGCGGACGCCTATGCGCAGCAGCTCGCGCGTTCCGGTTTTCGAGTATTGATTCCGACTCTGATCAACCGCGAAAACAACGAATGGAAAATGAGTAATCGCGAGTGGGCGCATCGCCCTGCTTTCGAACTGGGCCGGACGCTGGCCGGTTATGAAACGCAGAAAATCATGGCGGGGATCAGCATTTTGAAGCAGACCAGCGGCGACGACAATCGTCCCGTGGGTGTGATTGGCTGGGGTGAAGGGGGACGACTGGCGTTATACGCCGCGGCTCTTGACCCGCGCATCGACAGCGCTGCCATCTGCGGTTATTTCGGTTCACGACAGCTTGTCTGGGAGGAACCCGCCGATCGCACCGTATTTGGTCTGCTCAATTCGTTCGGCGATGCGGAAATCGCCAGCCTCGTCGCGCCGCGGACGCTGATCATTGAATCGGGAACCTGTCCGGAATATGGCTTTCGCACGACCGCCTCGGGCGAGTTGGAAGTCAAACAGGACGGTTATCCCGCTCTGAAAGGCAAACCGGGGCGATTACTGGTCCCTGATAAAGCAGAAGTCAAAACCGAAGTGGCCCGGGCCCGCGAGTTTGTCGCCGCTCTGAAACCAGAGGCGCCCACCCTGGAACTGGTGGAATCGGAAGTGCCCGTATCACAGGCGACACTCACGGCATTGATTCAGAGTCTGGATGCAGACGCGTCGCTGGCCCCCGCATCAAAACCACTCGAGCTCCAGTCGCGCGAACAGGCCGACCAGCGCCACGCGGATCAGCTGGCGGAAATCCTCAGGCACAATCAACGTCTGCTGCAACTGGCCTATGAAAGCCGGATCGAATTCATGAAGAACCTCAAAACGGATTCGCTGGAGAATTTCGAGAAATCGACCGAACCGTATCGCAAAATCTTTCGCGATGATGTCATCGGCGCATTTAACCTGGAACTGCTGCCCGACAATGCCCGCACACGAAAGTACCAGGAAGGTCCGAAAACCATCAGCTATGAGGTTGAACTGGATGTGTTTCCCGATGTCACCGCGTATGGAATTCTCACGCTGCCTAAAGACATGAAACTGGACGGTTCGGAAAAACGCCCCGTCGTCGTCTGTCAGCACGGACTGGAAGGACGTCCGCAACACACGGTTGGCGAAGAAGGTTATCGCGCCTACAAATCATTCTCGACCCATCTGGCAGAACGGGGCTTCATCACGTTTGCTCCCCAGAATCCGTACGTTCTGTTTGATCGTTTTCGCACGCTGCAGTTCAAATCGCAGTCGATTGGTCGGACTCTGTTTTCCATCGCGGTCCCGCAACATCAGCAGATCACCGACTGGCTCTCGAAGCAGCCGTTTGTTGATCAGGACCGCATCGGTTTTTACGGAATTTCCTACGGCGGCAAATCTGCCATGCGGATTCCCCCGCTGGTGAAGAATTATGCCCTCTCAATCTGCTCGGCTGATTTTGGAGAATGGGTCTGGAAAAATGTTGCCACCGACAAACGCTCGCTGCGCTACAGCTACGTGAATAAAGGCGAGTATGAAATCTTCGAATGGAATCTGGGCAGTACCTTCAACTATGCAGAGATGGCGGCCCTCATCTGTCCGCGTCCTTTCATGGTAGAACGTGGTCACTTTGATGGCGTCGAACCTGACGACCGGGTTGCCCAGGAATATGCCAAGGTACGGTTTCTCTACCAGGCACAACTGGGAATCGGCGACCGGGCCGAAATCGAATACATCAAAGGTCCGCATGCGATTCATGAGCAGGGTTCTTACGACTTCCTGCACAAGCACCTCAACTGGCCCGCTCCGAAAGAAGCCGACTGAACTCTGACACAATCAAGTTGCATTTGTCGCACCGGGCTGATGCAGCGCGGATCAATCGCACATCATTTGTTCCGTTTCAGTATTTGCAGCCTGCGACCGCCGATTTCTGTGATCCAGAGATTCCCCGCAGTATCGGCGGCCAGCATGTGAGGCAGATTATATTCTCCCAACCCCTTGCCTTTTTTCCCCCAGGAGTGAACGACCTTGCCGGCTGGATTGACCTGCAGAACTTTATTCGCACGACCGTCCGCCACAAACAACGCCCCTTTAGAATCATATTCCATGCCATAAGGAGCAAAGCCGGGCCAGACTTCCAGCAACGTGCCTTCCGTGTCGAACACCTGCACGCGATCATTCTCCCGGTCCCCCACCAGCACGCGGCCTTTGGCATCGATCACGATTGAGTGCGGCAGATGAAACTGCCCCGGTTCTTTACCCGGCTCTCCCCACTGGCTGAGATATTTTCCGTTCGTCGCAAACTTCATCACACGACTGTTGCCGTAGCCGTCCGAGACGTAAATCTCTCCCTCTGGTCCAAAGGCAATATCAGTTGGTTTGTTGAACTGGTCCACACTGTTTCCCGGTTGATCCGATTTCCCCAGCGCCAGCAGCAGTTTTCCTTCCGGACTGAACTGGAACACCATGTGATGGCCAATGTCAGTCACCCAGATATGATCGTGACGGTCAATGCGCAGGCCGTGTGCCTGACCGATCAGGTTGTCGCCCCAAGAGCGGATAAAATCTCCGTTCCCGTCAAAACAGAGAATCGGCTGCTTGCCACGATGAAACAGATACATTCGCCCCTGGCTGTCAAAATCCACGGCTGAACACGGGCCAAGCGTGAGCCCTTCCGGCAGTTTGAGAACAGGAACCGCCGGCTCAAAGTCGATCGTGTCACCTGCAGGGGAATGCTCTGACGCAAAAAACAAAATGACAAAGGTAAGGACGAATGCCTGAAAAGCGCGGTGCAGATTCATTTGGTTCTCTCCTGCAAGACGAAACGCAAAACGCTGGGAACGGCTTATGAAAGTAGTGTGCCTTGACTAAAACAGTGTACGCCACATTCATTCGACTGTCGAGACAATTGATTCAGGCGAATACCATTGACCGATCACATAACCGGCGAAACTGGCCAGCAGGCCTGTCAGTTCAGGCGGAATGCCAGACAACATCGAAGCGAGCGTCTCCGGCTGCATTGGATCGAACGGAAACAGAAGCGCCATTCCCTGATGGGCAATCCAGAATAAACTGCCGCCGCCAATCGAAAGCAGACCCGGCAATTCGCCGCGCGGCCGCAGAAAGACACCGGCGACGAACGGCACCAGCAGCGCCACGAGCCCTACTGCCAGCGCGCTCTCCAGCAGATCCAGAATTTCTTCCGTCATCAGTGCCAGCGGCAGACTGGCCAGCGCGATAAAACCGACACTCAGTCGATTCGTCAACAGCTTCCGATCATCGAACCAGCGCAGCCGATCGAGCAGATTGTGTGAGAGCAACGCCGCCGGTGAAAGCATGGCGCTCGTGCACGTCGAAACCACAATCGCCAGCAGCGTCACTACCAGCAGACAGATGGCGGCCGGTGACAGAAACATTTCCGTCATCGCCAGAATCACCTGCCCGTCGCTCCCCTGCGGGAGTTCGTCCGGCCAGAGTTGTCGCGAGGCCAGACCCAGGCCGACCGGCAGCAGTCCAAAGGCGATGTAAACACAGCCCGCCAGAATGCAGGCGCGAGAGGCGACCGTACCGCTGCGGCTCGCGAAGATGCGCTGCATCAGATCCTGCCCCGGAATGTTACCCAATACGCCGTTCACCCAGGTAGTAAACCACCCGA
Organism: uncultured bacterium; assembly: GCA_963974925.1. Lineage (GTDB taxonomy): Bacteria > Planctomycetota > Planctomycetia > Planctomycetales > Planctomycetaceae > Gimesia. The sequence goes on from CAXBFD010000079.1 coordinate 4,620, forward strand.
GTAATGCCACGAGACCAGCCTCGGGTAGCAGCGTCCGCAAGTCGGCCGGCGTCCGTTCCCAGGTCGTTCCGATTCCCGCAGTAACCGCCCCATTCCCCATCACAGAGGCAAAATTGACTCCCAGCAGCACGAGACTCACCAGCACCACACAGATTTGAACCGTATCGGTCAACGTCACCGACCACATCCCGCCAATCATCGTCAGAAAGGTCACAAACAACGCAGCGCCGATGATTCCCGTTGTGTGATCGATGCCGAAAAAATGCCCCATGATCGCGGCCAGCGCCAGATACTGCGCGGCAACCCACGGCAGATAACCCAACGCCTGAACCACGCTGGAAACAAATTCGGTTTTCCGTCCATACTTCTGTGCAAAAAGGTCCCCCACGGTCAGCAGCTTCATTTCCCAGAGACGTCGGGCGAAAAAGAGTCCGGCGACGATCAGCGCCAGTCCGGAGGCGAACGGATCGAGGATAGTCCCCCGCACTCCCTCCGCGCGGGCCGCCTCACTGGAGCCAAGTACCGTCGCCGCTCCGAACCAGGTTGCCAGCAGTGTCCCCCACGCCAACCACAGCGGCAACCGCCGGCCCGCGACGAGGTAGTCCTCTTCATTTTTCACTCGGCCGCCGGCATACAAACCGAGACCCATCATCAACACGACGTATACGCAGATCAGGGTGCCAAGCCAGAACGTCATCGCAACTCTCTTCGCTGCTAGAGGTGTGCCTTGTCAGGGGATCGCGGATTCTTTTCACACAGGCACTGCACAATTAAAAGAAGTGAACGCCAAACGCGTCGGTCATCTTGCACTTTGTATCGATATTGATCTTTGACAGCAATGAGTTTTCGATCAAATTCGTTTGCCGGAACGAATCTCAGCGGAATATCTCCACAACAAAACCAGGATACGGGATGTCATCGACTCTCGATTCTCCCGGTATTATTCTCCTCGTTGCCGGTTTCTGACTCTGACTCTTGCCCTGTTGATAACGGTACCTGAAATGACCGACACACATGAATTCAATACCAGAATTTATCATATGACATCTGACTGCAGGCAGGCTTTCTTCACTTCCGTATACACTTCAGGCCTCAGGTTGTGGCTGCCCTGTAAAATGTGGCCCTACACCCGCATATTAACCCCGGTACACAAAGACTCTCATATTCCACAACCGCTCCTAAGTATACATATTGTCACATATTCCTGGCACATCTAGATCACACATCATGTAAGATATTTGCATACTAAATCTTACAAAGTATTTGCAAATGTTTATGATCTGGATAAAATATCTTAAGTATCCTGCAATTATTATTTACTAAACTTTACATTAATTATTGAAGAACCCCCATGAGAAAAACCCAAAAACGCGGATTCACACTGATTGAATTGCTGGTGGTGATTGCCATCATCGCCATATTGATTGCACTGTTACTGCCTGCAGTACAACAGGCACGTGAAGCGGCCAGACGCAGCACATGCAAAAACAACATGAAGCAAATTGGTCTGGCACTACACAATTACAACGACAATTTTACCACATTTCCAATGGGAGGAGGGGTAAACTCTCAGGGAGCCAACTGGCGCGTCGGCATTCTGCCTTACCTCGATCAGGCTCCTGCTTATCAGCAACTCAATACAACGTCAGGTCAATACTGGGCTCATACAAATTTCTCAGGTAATGCCATTCTCAGAACGTTAGTTGTACCTGGTTATATTTGTCCTTCCAGTCCACATGGTGCCACAAATGTAGCCCAGATGCCGACCGCTAACAACGGATCGATGGTGATGGATTATGTCGGAGTGGCGGGAGCAACACCTGATCCAGCCGGTCGTACCACCGTCTGTACCGGAGATGTCATCGCCAGCGGCGCTTACTGCAAGAACGGTATGATGGCGGCCTATTTTTCCCAGCGAATCCGGGATTGTACTGACGGATCAAGTAACACGATTATTATCGCTGAGCAATCTGGAAATGTGAACGGTGAAGAGGCTAGTGCAAATCCTTTAGGTGGCTGGCATGGGTGGGTGAATAACTCGCTGGGTGCCACTCCCTCAAATACCGTTTTGTTGATTCATAATGCGAATCTTGCCGCCGTCCCCTCTACGAATGGTTATATGGGAGGCATGACAACGGTCAGACATCCTCCCAATGCCTTTTTTAATTCAGGGGCACACGCCAGTGCCAGCAACGAATACAAAGTCAATACCGTTCTTAATTCGTTCCATGTGGGAGGAATTCATGTACTGTTGACTGATGGTTCTGTCCGTTTCATTTCCGACAACATTAACATGCCGACTCTGCGACAGCTTTGTGTTAAAGATGACGGTCAGGTTATCGGCGAATTCTAACTGGTTTAGAGTTCCACCCAATCAAGAAACCTCTACTGCATGCAGTAGAGGTTTCTTTGCTCTGATACAACCTTGCTCCCACAAATCATTCTGTCTATACCAAAGGTACGACTTGTGAACCAACCGCAAAGTAAACTAACCGCGTCATTCTATTGCATAATATTGTTCTTCAGCACTGCATTTCCAGCAGGGTGCGGCAGTCATCAGCCTGGTTCTGACAAACCGCGTGAATCAATCACGATCGCAATTACTTACGGCGGTGAACCGGTTACCGAAGGGATGGTCAACCTGGAAAATACAACAACAGGAGAAGGCGGAGGTGGAGAATTGGATGCGCAGGGTGTTGCAACGATTCCCAACGTTGTACTGGGCGAGTACACCGTCACCATCATTCCTCCAGATCCAGATCCCGTTCCGCCTGCACCAGGTCAACCCGCAGCCAAAATCAAAACGTATTCTAATATTCCTCCTGAGTTCCGCACATCAAATAAAAGCACTCTTAAGGCGGAAGTCAAAGCAGGCAGCAACGAATTGAAATTTGATCTCAAAGAATAAATCAGAATTGCTGAAGTGCTACTCCCACTACCGTTTTTTCGACTCTGCAGAAAAACATTAGCGGAGAAGCAATCGCATCCCTGCGCGAGATGAAGCCCTGAGGCAGCATCCCTGAACAGCGACCGTGCGAGGTGAAAAACTCAGCCGATGTACCTGTTCGGGAAGCGTTGGCGCTTGTGCCACATTTGATACAACTATTTCGGCCACTTTAGTAATCAGATCAATTCATGCGTTTTTCGGTACGTGCCTTAATTCCACCCATTTAGCTGACTCCATACGTGTGCGTGGAAGCCATACATTTTCGCGAATTCCGATTCGATGAGAGGATTTCCGTCTGGACGGGTTTTGGCATGCACGTTTTAATCAACGTTATTTATAAGGATGCGTTAATCTTCATTTATGATATAGTAGGCTCAAACTGATAGTTGATTGCACGTAATTATGGTGCGCGTTCTACAGACTAGAGGAAAGAATGCATCCGTCTCCCGAATTGTTGCGATGGTTGGCCGTAGCTTCGCTACTCACGTTCATTGGAACAGTTATCATAATTCCAATATTGGTCGTCCGAATTCCAGTTGACTACTTCAAACGTACAGGACGAAAGACTTTGCCATGGGCTTCGCAACATCCTGTCATTCGAGGGATTCTACTAATAGGTAAAAATCTCCTCGGTTTCATCTTTGTGGTAGTCGGAATAGTATTACTCGCTCTACCTGGTCAAGGGCTCCTGACGGTCATCATTGGAATCATGCTTCTTGACTTTCCAGGTAAGTTTAAACTTGAAAGATGGGTCATTTCACAAAAACCTGCAATACGCAGCATCAACTGGCTTCGACGTCGTTCAAATTGTCCGCCGTTAGAGATCCCGGAAGAATCAGAAACGAGTGCTACCCAGGATTGAAGACGGAATACGAAAGAGGCACTCTTTGGATATTTCAGTGAATTCTAGTTAGTTATCTTGTTTTGGAGCGTTTTCTGCCCCTCGGTTCCGAAGACCGGTGCTCTATCCAATCGAGTTAATACTGGAGCAAAAGCTATCAAATCCTATGTTTCTGAAACCAAACATTGAAACGACCCAATTCGCGGACTCCATACGTGACAGACCAAACCAAAGGTATCAGGTTCAGCGAAAGGGTCCGCTTCCGGGCTTGGCCAGCAGTGTATTCTCCGGATTTTCTGTGCTGACGCATCTGCTGCCCTGCGGGAACTCAGAGCTGAATCTGTCGCTGCCGGTTGACTTAACAACATCCTGACCGGTACCATTTGTCTATGCGGCCAAGTGGTCTCTAAGATGTTATCCCAGGCACCGCCGCAGAGAAATTTTCTTTTTGAGGAATCGCATTGAACATGGCTGAAGGTACAATTAAAAAAGTGATGCCGAAAGGTTTTGGATTTATTGATACCGCAGGTGGCAAAGACTTGTTCTTCCACTCGTCGAATCTCGAAGGAGTGACATTCGAAGAACTTCAGGAAGGACAACGCGTGTCATACACCGAAGGAAGTGGACCGAAAGGCCCGTGTGCCGAACACGTCAAGCCGATCTGACAAAACCGAGTGCAAGATTCATTTTCAACTACGGAGAAACAGAAATAGCTGACAAGGGAAGTAAAGATAAAGGCAAAAGGGAAGAACAGAAAAAGGCCCTGCTTACACCAAAGGAAAAACGAAAGCTGAAACAGGAAAAGAAGAATAAATAGATACGTACCATTGCCAGTCAGGCTCCCCATTCCCGCGTAACGAAACCCGCTTTTCCATGGAACCTCCGTTCTTCGAAATTCTCGCCTACGAATCCACAGAGCTCGGTATCCTGTGTTTGCGTCGGCGCGAACTGCTGTGCGAGCCAGGCACGATCGTGACTGAGGTCACGCTCGACCACGAATTCCTGATGAGCAGTTACCTGACGGCTTCCGAGAAGGCTTTGTCGGAAATCGGGCTGCAGATGCATTCAGGATCCCGCCTGCGCGTTCTGGTTGGAGGCCTCGGCCTGGGTTACACCGCCTGGACAGCGCTGGAATCTGATCGCGTTTCACAATGCGAGGTGATCGAGTTTCTTCCGCCGGTGATCGACTGGCTGAAGCAGGGACTGATTCCGCTGTCAGACAAGCTGAACGCGGACAATCGTCTCAAAGTGACTCAGAGTGACGTCTATCAGCGTCTCGCCCGCCCGCCGGAACAGAAGTATGACCTGATCCTGATCGACGTGGATCATTCGCCGGATGAGAACCTGGACCAGGCCAACAGTCAATTCTACACCGCCGACGGACTGCAGCGTGCGAAGCGTCATCTTGCTCAAGACGGGGTGCTCGGCGTCTGGTCATACGCAGAGAGTTCACCGTTTGTCGACGCATTGCACAAGGTGTTCCGCGAAGTTCGTATTGAACCGGTGACCGTTTTCAACAATCTGATTAACGTAGAGCAGACCGACTGGCTGTTTTTTGCGCGTGACTGAGTCTACCGCAGTCGATTCGGAATCGACTGTTTCTTCACATGACGGGACGGGGTGTCCCGCATGGAACCGAATCTCTTGCAGGATGACTTGACGTGTCTTTAGTGGAAATTGAACTCTCGAATCACGGTTCGGTCCTGCCCGACGAGATCGTTGCCTTTCTACGCGAAGCGGATCTGAGAGTCAGCCAGTTTCTCCAGGACAGTCCACGCCGTGCGACTGGTTTCGTACCCAGTGATTACAAAACGGTTTACCACGCTCTGCAAGCCATCACCGACACGAATCTTGCCCCCGGAAATTCGTTCTGCGAATGGGGAAGCGGTTTCGGCGTGGTAGCCTCGTTAGCTGCGATGCTGGAATTTATGGCCTGCGGTATTGAGATTGAGGAAGAGCTGGTCGATGCTTCCCGAAGTCTGGCAGAACACTTTGGACTGCCTGTGGAATTCGTTCAAGGCAGCTTTATTCCCTTGGGCGGCGAATCCTGTGTCGAGGAAGCCTATGCCGAAAACAACTCCGAGTTTTCCTGGCTCATTACAGATGCGGAAGAGGGATACGAAGAACTGCAACTGGAACTCGAAGATTTTGACGTCGTTTTCGCCTTTCCCTGGCCTGGTGAGGAATATCTGATCACGAGTTTGTTCGAAAAATATGCTGCCGAGGGGGCACTGTTGCTGACGTACAACTCCCTTGAGTCAGTCCGGCTTCGACGCAAACAGAATGAACAGCCTGCTGGAGATTGAACGGTTACCGCGGTCGGATGGCCCTCATTCATTCAACAACAAAATACAGACGCAGAAATGACAAACCGTTCTCACCTGAATTTGTTTGCGATACTCGTTTATTGGGGTATGATAAGCGGAAATAAAAATTTTTACTTATCCGCTGTAGGGCACCTTTACAATACATGCAGTATAAAGCGAACAACAACGTACTCGTAGAACTTACCGGCGTGTCGAAATCGTACGGAAAATTATACCCGGCTGTGAATGCCGTCAGTGATGTCTCGTTTGTCGTGTGTCGTGGCGAACGGGTGGCGCTGCTGGGTAAATCCGGCTCGGGCAAATCGACGCTGCTGAATCTGATCGCCGGGCTGGATCGGCCGACGGTCGGGAAAATCTGCGTATCGGGACGGATACTTTCCGAGCTTTCGGCGGCTGCGATTGCTGACTATCGACGGGAATGTGTGGGGATGATCTTTCAGGCTTACAACCTCGTCCCCTGGCGCACGGCTTTACAGAACGTGGAATTACCGATGGTCTTTGATCGCCGGGGAAAGGCTGAGCGCGCAACGGCGGCCCGAGAGGCATTAGCGGCAGTGGGTTTAGCCAGGCGAATCGGGCACCGGCCCAGCGAACTTTCCGGGGGAGAGCAGCAGCGGGTCGCCATTGCGCGGGCACTGATGAACAAGCCGGAACTGCTGCTGGCGGATGAACCGACGGGCAATCTCGATTCCTCGACCGCCGGGGAGATCCTCGAATCACTCGGCCGATTCACTGAAAATTCCCAAACAGCGACGATTCTTGTCACGCATGACGAAGAACTGGCCTATCGATTTTCCACACGCGTGCTGCATATGCTGGATGGCCGGCTGGATCACGATTCGGGAGCGGGCGGCGTATGAATTTTTATGACATCGTCTCGATGGCACTGCTCGCCATTCGTCGGCAGAAAACCCGCGCGGCCCTCTCACTGATTGGAGTGGTAATTGGTTCGCTGATGCTGCTCTTCGCCCTGGCCTCGCGACGCGGCGTTCAGGATGCGGTCACGCGGGTCTTCAGTATGAGCAAGCAAATGCGGCAGATCGAGGTCCATCAGAATTGGATGCCGAAGGAAGTGGAGATACCGGAAGAGAAATTGGAAGTTGACGGCGATTTAGACGAGGACTTTCGAGCAAGGATTCGACAATTGCTCATTCACCACTGGCAGTTCGAGCAGGGGAGTGAGATCGTCAGCCTGACGCGCGAGCGAATAGCAAAAATCGAAGCGCTTGCGCATGTGCAAAGCGTTCACCCTCAAATGTCGGCCAACGTCACACTCATACAAGGCCAGAACGAACTGCAGGGAATTTGTACGTCGATCGCTGCCGATGATGAAGTTCTGCATGAACGCATCCTCGTCGGCAATGCGTTCGAATCAGACAGCGAGCAGACCATTCTGCTCAACGAGTATGTCGCCTGGAGATGGGGATTTACTTCTCCCTCCCAGATGCGCGGACTGGTCGGCACCAGGGTGAGGATAGAACAACGCTTTGGCGAGGAAAACATCGCGCATTCTCTTTCGTATCGTAACGGTGGCGATGTTGAGTTCAGCAAGGAAGAGTTAACCGTCTTAAATCGTGCGCTGGATCGCATCCCCTCCATGATCGATGATTTGATTTTGCCTGAGCAGGAGCGTGCTGTTCTAAAGAAAGCCTTTCCATCGACGACAGCTGAGCCGGATCAGACACTTCAACCGGTCGAGCGCGTAATTGCAGAGGAGTTTACAGTGGCCGGAATTTATCGCAGCCCCACCGAGGCTGAAACGAAAGACTTTGTGCGACTCGGTCGCACGGACGGTTTTGCCGAGTTCCTGCTGCCGATCAAAACCGCCACACAGTTTGCGCTGCGTAACCCACACCTCAAAAAGTCAGGTTTTTATAATGCAACGGTGCTGGTGGACCATGAGTCGCACCTCAAAGTCGTATCGGAACAGATTCGCGAGATGGGCCTCCGTGAATACTCGTTGATCTCGATGGTCGAGTTCATTCAGAAACAGGTTCGCCAGGTCACGCTGATCGTATCCCTCGTCGCCATTTTCGCGCTGGTCATCTCCGCTGTGGGAATCGCCAACACGATGGTCATGAGCGTCGTCGAACGAACACGGGAAATCGGCATCATGAAAGCATTGGGGGCTCGCGAAGGGCAGATTCAAATGCTGTTTCTGATTGAAGGAGCACTGATCGGTTTGATCGGCGGCGTCTGCGCGCTGGCAATCGGACTGGTTATCAGGATTCCCATCGAAATGTTGACGATCTCGATCCTCGAAAGCGAATTGAACAAGACGTTCGAGCAGCAGCAGGTGATTGAGTTCCCGCTGTGGCTGCTGGCTGTGGTCCTTGCCTTCAGCACGGCCGTCACCACCCTGGCGACGATCTTGCCCGCACGGAGGGCCGCACGCATCGATCCGATCACCGCCTTACGACACGACTAAGTCGTGTTTCTGAATTCGAATCGTCCTTATCAGTGTGGAGCAACCGGGGCGAATGCCCTTCGGCTGATAAGTCCTTCCGGCTGTCAATGTACCTGCAAACAAGATGAGCCACACGGCGATTGCCGCGGTTAAAATCGACCTGGGTCAGGTTGCAGTCCTGGGAATCAGATCAAAACCCATCAATAAACAGTACCTGGCCTGTATCCCGTTATCTGTAAATCTCCATTAAAAGATTGACGAACGTCTACATTGTACATTATAATCAAATTCTTACGAGCCTGGATTGGTTCCAGCGCGGCGTATGAGAAGAGTATCTGCCTGGAGTATCTCCGTGATTCTGCATACGATGCGATTCGTCTCGAACTGGGCCTTGAAATTCTCTCTGCTCATTTTCTCTCTGTTCTATTTAGCCGGGTGCGGCTCAGCGGCCACCGATCAACGAGAACATATTCCCCTCCACGGCCAGATCACCTTGAACAGTATATCCGCGGGTGACGGGGTGATTTCGTTTATTCCTGCAAAGGACAACGCAAACGGTTCGCCCGCCAGTACAAATATTCTTGCGGGCAAGTACCGCTTCAATGGCACCGAAGGTCCGAGTGCCGGCAGGTATCGCGTTCGAATCAATCCACCGCTCCCCACTAAAGAGCCGCCTCCATCAAAGGAATCAACTGAAAACGCGAATCCCATTTCTGGCGGCCCCTGGGAATTCGAGTTGACTGTCACTGAAGATCTCGCCACCAAAGGTGCGGACTTTGAGTTATCAAAACAAACCGGTAAAAACAAATAGAAAGAGCGGCAATGCGACCATCCGATTCTACTCGCAATAAGTCTCAGGGTTTTACCTTAATTGAACTGCTCGTCGTGATTGCCATCATCGCGATCCTGATAGCTCTGCTGCTGCCGGCTGTCCAGCAGGCAAGAGAAGCAGCCAGACGATCACAGTGCAAAAATAATTTAAAACAATGGGGCCTGGCGCTACACAACTACCATGACGTCCATCGACTGTTCCCGATGGGCAGCGATGGCGCGGCCTGGAGCTTTCGCGCTCACTTGCTCCCGTTCATCGATGGTGCCGCCAGTTACAACCAGATCAATTTCAACAACAACTCTTCTCCGGGGAATTCAGCAAGCTGCAGTGGCGGTGCCGGTGGCTGTTGGGAGTGCCGCACGGAAACCGATCGTTTGCATTCGTTAGGTGTGGCCGCATCAAATTCGCCTAAGCCCCTGTTTGGTTGTCCTTCCGACCCCTATGCGGAAAGCGCCCCCTATTCAGCAAGCCTGCCGTATTTTGTGGGAAGTTATTTAGGCATCGGAGGCAACGACGTTCCCCACTATGCCAACGCGGAAGATCGGCGGCGAATCCTTTACCCTCCGAATGGTTTAACCTCAGGCGGATTGAGCCCCAGACAAAATAACGGCCTGCTCTATCAACTCAGCTCGATTCGGTTACGAGATGTGACGGACGGCGCCTCAAATACGATGCTGGTCGGAGAACGTTCTGTCGACCGGACGTTAAATTGGGGCTGGGATATCTGTGCCGGCGTCGAACTCGACTCCTGGATGGGAACGGGCAACGGATTCTATTTTGGAAACAACGCAGCCGACCAGATTCACGCCGATCACTTCTGGAGTCGTCACGCCGGCGGCGGACATTTTCTGTTAGCCGACGGATCAGTGCGATTCCTCAGCTACAGCATTGACAATTCCACCTGGCTGTATCTGGCCGCTCGCAATGACGGACAGGTGCTTGGCGAATTTTAAATGCGAATCGAACACGTCACATTCAATTGTGAACAACAAAGCCCCCTGGTTCCATCTCGACTACCCCGCTGGGGCGTGATCTGTCCTTGACCTGGACGCTGTCAATGGATATCCGGCAGCGCATCCGTATTTCGGGAATCGCTAATATCAACCGGTTTCTAAATACGCTTTCATCGCATCAAACAGGTCTGCGGGTGTGATGTATTTGCGCGCCCTATGCATTCCCAGTACGATTGTTTATAAAAGCAATTCGTGCAGACCGGTCGCGTTCGGCGTCCGGACCAATTCACTTTTCAGGCAGACGGTATCTCCCAGGCAGTTTTTCATCAGGAACAGAGACAATGGTCGAACCAAATGAGCAAACACCCAACACTTTTTTTATTGAGGTGTCTGGATCTGGTCTGCCGGAAGTAGATGGTCTCTTCGTTCCTTCCACGGCACCGCCGGTGGAATCGGAATCGGGAACCATCTCCAGCCCCGGTTACTGGAACGGCAAGCGGGCCTGGGATCGCGCGGATGGAAAATCTGCCCGAAGCCCTGCCCTTTCTTACTCCAACAGTTACACGTCCTGGAGAATCTGCCGTCTCGATGGTCATCTTGCCTACGACATCACCTGCGAAGATGCGCTGCCCCCCACCGACAGAGAATGGCACGTCTACAAAAAAGGGGTCGCACCTGCGCCTCAAGTGACAATCCATCACTACGACCCGCGACAGCCCTGCCCCAAGCCCAACGTCGTGTTTGTACTCGGCGGCCCCGGTGCGGGAAAAGGAACGATGTGTGAACTTGCCGAATCACAACTCGGCTGGACTCACTTATCCACGGGGGATCTCTGCCGGGCCGCGCGACAGGCGGGAGGTCCGAACGCCGCTATCATCGAAGAATTCATCACGGCTGGAAAGCTGGTCCCCAATGAAATTATTGTGACCCTGCTGAAAGACAAGATGGAGACGGTTATCAGAACGACCGGCAGAAACAACTTCCTGCTGGATGGCTTCCCCCGCTCTCTGTCCAATCTGGAAGCGTGGCACGAGATCTTCGGCAAGGAAGCGGAACTGCCTAAAATCTTGTACTTCGAATGCCCCTACCCCGTTCTCGAACAGCGTATCCTGGGCCGCGCCCGATACTCCGGCAGGAGTGACGACAACGTAGAGAGTATCAAGCTGAGATTCGACACTTTCAAGGCGGAAACGCTCCCCACCGTGGAACACTTCAAGAGCAAAAACAAGTGTGTTGAAGTCGACACCAGCCAGGATCGTCAGACCGTCTATTCCCTCGTCGCCAGCAACCTCGCAGAATTCACCGACCCAAAGTGTGCAGACAAACCGCTCACCGAGCGAGCCGAGATGCTACTCGGTTTGAGAGCGTTTCCAAAATAGAAATCCAATATGAAAACTATTACATTCCTTTTCGTTCCCTTAATCATCGTCGCCTCTGGTTGCGAAACACACAAACCGCAACAGACCACAAACACGGCCCCTCCAGTTCAGAATATGTCAACTGTTGCACGGGGTGAAACCTGCGTCATCAACCTGACCAGCCGCAAAAAAACGTTTGATGAGAAATTGCCCACAATTGGCGTGATCCTGTTCGATGACGTGTTGATGACCGAGGTCACAGCACCGATTGACGTGTTTTCCAAACCACGCGAGAACGGGATTAAACTGTTCAATGTCGTAACCGTTGCAGAAACATTGCAGCCCGTCGCCACCGAGAGCGGTCTCCGGATGCTTCCCGACTATACATTCGCTGATTGTCCCAAACTGACCGTGCTGGTGGTTCCCAGCGCTTATGACATGAAAGAAATTGTTCGCAATGGCGAGATCGTCCAGTTTATTAAAAAACAAAACACGAATTCTGATTTCACGATGAGCAATTGTGCGGGAGCTCATTTGATTGGAGAATCAGGAATTGCCGACGGACACAAGATCGTGACCTACATCGGCGGCGGAAAGGAACTCCAGGAAAAATACCCCGCCTTGTCGGTTCAAGATGACCAGACAATCAGCTTCGTTGAAGATGGGAAATTTCTCTCCTCTAACGGCAACCTTGCCAGCTACATTTCGGCTCTGGAGCTACTGGAAAAAATGAGCGATAAAGAGCATCGCAAATTTGTTGAATCGTACCTTTATCTTGAGCGGTTGACCCGCTGGGACAAATCACAAACCCAACCCAAATAGCCGAATCACAATGCGTGGCACGGGAACCGCTAATCAATGGCTAGAGGCGTCACCATAAACAGTGATATGGTGTTTTCCGCAGGCGCGGTATCGGATTCCGCGTTCGCCGTCTCGACCTGGCTTCCCGTATTCGAGACCGTCCTTACCACAAGCGTTTCGCCGAGGTTCAGTTCAGCCTGTGTGTTGACGCGACGCACCGTCAGCCCGGGGACGGTCAGACCATTCACTTTGACCGCGTTCTTGAAGTCCAGGTGCGAAATCTCCGGGCTAAACTGGAGCTGAATCTTTCCATTGTCGAGCAGACACGGCACGACCTTACAGAACACGCCGAACCGCTTCCACTCGACCGAAGTTTGATTGTCCCCTGCAGGAATCAGAATCGGAAATTCGCCACCGCTCATTGCCGTTGCCGGTTGGCCGGGAGCAGTGACAATGTCCGGACTTGCATGCACCACTGCTACCCTGCCTGATTGTTTCAGTAACTGGATGGCTGCCTCTGCATTCTTAAAAACCGAGACCGTGGAATTGGAACGACTCTGCGGGTCGGTTGTGAAACTCACCGGCTCCGCTGCCGCGGCAAATTCTGCGGCGGCTTTGCCTGATAGTTCAAGAAAGCAACAGCGGCAGAGAATTTTGTCCGGCCTTCCCGTCAACCGTCGCAGTTGTTCCGATTGTTCCTGAAGTGCTTCCACCTGACGCGCTAACTCGGCGCGTTCTTCCATGATTCGCCGGTTGAGCTGGTCTGACAGTTCTCGCAGCTTCACTGTTTCCTCGATCAGCCCCGCTGCTTTCAATTGCTCTATCGCTGCGCGGAGATGATCCAGGGCCGACAGACTATCGCTCTTTTCGTGCGCCGATTGGGGAGGTTTCTGGGTATCAGGGCACGCTTCCGGTTCGGCACCGAGACTTACCGTCGCAAGAGACAACGACACTGCGAAAATACTGGTATAGCGTGCTAACATCCTTGTGCTCCTTTGACGCGAATTCTATTTGAACTGGCTGATTTGAGTCAATCTGAATAAATTCACCCGTCGGATGGGCGTGTCTTTGGGGATAGCCAGCGGGGCGGATTTCGACTGCTGCTCCCTTAGCGTTTCAGGTTGATTAATAAAGCGTTAAAATTCTTCCTCTGCTTACAGTACTTGCTCATTTTTCTTATTTGTTGTGTGGGCATTGATGCTCCCTTGATCAACTCATCGTTGGACCTACATCTGAGATAACGTCAGATTGAGAAACCTTTTATGATTGGAGAACACTCCAATCTGCATATTAACTGCTTTTCTTATTTAATTTCTAATTCTGTGATCTGACAGACTCCCCATTTTCGGTTTCCTAACAGACACCTCTTTCATTTTGTTGTGTATTCCGTTTATTCAAATTTACTTTTCACAGATTTTAAGAGGTCAGGAATTTTCATATCGAACCCTGTCCTCTTATCTATTCAGTAGTAAAAAATGCCGTTACGGATCGGCACACGGAAGTAATAGCCATAATGAACTTTCATTTTAAAGGGGTAAGAGTAATGTTAGAAATAAAGACATTATCTTCATCTGCATTAGTTACGATGTTGAGTGGGCTGATATTATTAGCGGGATCAAACACTCCTGCGAAGGGGGGCGAATGTGATCAACATGGTATTGCGGCGTATGCAGCAATACAGGATGGAGATACAGTATTCGTTTTCGCCAACGGCGTGCATCGAACGAGTGGTTTTAAGAATTGCCTGGAGCTTGGTCCCGAAGACGTTTTCCCCCCCATTTTTGATTTCAAAATCAAGCGTCCTGCCGGAGGCGTCATTCAGTTGATCACACTGTTTACCGTGCATGCCAAATTTACTGCGAATCAAGCTGTAAAGAAAGTGGTGGTACGTGATGCCAATGGAAAACACAGAGTCGATGTGGTTCAACTTTTGCAAGAGGAACAATCCACAGGCGGCTCTAACGAAACAGGAAAAAGAAGACATCTAGAATCCACGTACCAGACCGCTCCGTTGGATTTTGGTATAAGCGCAGGGAACGGATTTAGATTCATCAGTCTTATCGGCACGATTGCAGATGAGAAAATGATTGATTTGACGCTCAATCCAAATACTTGCTCGCTGAACGAATTCGGTGATCAGACCATATGCACCAAAATCGCAAATACACACCTTAAGGTGAAGTTGGAGCCGGTACGGACACCCGATCCTCTCAAGTTGGGAAGAAAAATTTACCGTCTCGATTCAAATGAATTTCCGAGAAGCCTTGTTGTATACTTAATTGTTCCAAAGTCTGATTCAGGATATCGAATCGTTTTGAAAAGACCGGACTCAACGGTAGTCGTGGCGCTTGAGGAAAGCAGTACCATCAACAAGGGAAAGTAAAACTAGAAACAATCAGTCTGTATCAGTGAGGAGAATTAAAAGAGCCCCCCGTTCAGCAGACGGGGGTTCTTTCTAATTGAGCTAACGCGTGAGCAAATGACGACAAATGCCCTGTTTCTAAAACCAGGCGTTTACGCCACCAGTTTGGAAAACGATGAATTGCTCCACCGCAATTCTTGCCGATCCCCTTCTCGGTTGTTTTTTTCTGCTGCTTTCTGCTAAAACTACGCGATGAAACATATACGCAACTTCTGCATCATCGCCCATATTGACCATGGCAAGTCCACGCTCGCCGACCGCCTCATTCAGACCTGTGGAGGCGTGTCACTACGCGAACTGCATGAACAAATGCTCGACTCGATGGATATCGAGCGTGAACGGGGCATCACCATCAAGAGCAATTCGATCACCCTCAATTACCGGGCCTCGGATGGCGAAGACTATTTATTGAATCTGATCGATACGCCGGGCCACGTTGATTTTTCGCATGAAGTACGGCGGTCGCTGATGGCCTGCGAAGGCGCTTTGATTGTGGTCGATGCCTCGCAGGGGGTCGAAGCCCAGACGGTGGCGAACCTCTATCTGGCTCTGGAACATAATCTGAGGCTGCTGCCTGTGATCAACAAAATTGATCTCCCGGCTGCCGACATCGAACGGGCGCAAGAATCGATTGATGAAGAACTGGGCCTCGATCCGTTCGAGGCGATCCCGATCTCCGCCAAAAACGGTATTGGTATTGAAGACGTGCTGCAGGGCATTGTGGAGAAGTTGCCGCCTCCCGCAGGCGATCCCGAAGCGCCGCTGAAGGCGCTCGTATTTGACGCGAACTATGATAAGTTTCGCGGCGTGATTCTGCAGTGCCGCATCATGGAAGGCACACTCAAACCGCGCGATACGATCCACTTCATGCACGCCGGTCGTGACTTCACAGTGGATGAAGTCGGCTTTAATCAGATGAAACTCATTCCCAAAAAACAGCTCAGCGCCGGTGAAGTCGGTTATGTTGTCGCGGGCGTCAAAAGTGTGCAGGACATTGAGATCGGCGATACGATTACTCTGCTGAATCGACAGGCCGCAGAGCCGATTCCCGGTTACCAGCCCGCCAGACAGGTCGTCTTTTCTTCCATTTATCCCATGGACACGGGTGATTACGTGGAACTCACCAAAGCGCTGGAAAAGCTGGCGATCAACGATGCGGCACTCACGTTTGAAAAAGACAGTTCCGCGGCACTGGGTTTCGGTTTTCGTTGCGGATTTCTCGGACTGCTGCACCTGGACGTGATTCAAGAACGTATCCAGCGCGAGTTTGACATAGGTCTGGTAATCTCCGCTCCCTCGGTGAAGTACCATTTAACGTTGAGAGATGGCTCCACGCTCGAAGTCGATAATCCCTCTTACTGGCCCGATCCCACGGCGATCGATTCGGCCAGCGAACCGTATATCAAAGCTTCGATTCTGACTCCTGAAACGTATGTCGGTCCTGTGATGGAACTCTGCCGGGAACATCGCTCGGAAAGCCAGACGATGAATTATCTCTCCGCCAACCGGATCGAAGTCACCAGCGTGATGCCGCTGGGAGAGGTCCTTTTCGACTTCTATGGCAAACTGAAAATGCTGACGCGCGGCTACGGATCGTTTGATTATGAGCCGATTGAATATCGCGTCACCGATATCGTAAAAGTCGATATCCTCGTCAACAAAGAGCCGGTCGACACGCTGTCCTACCTCGTGCATCGAGACAAAGCACGCACGCGGGCGCTGCATTACTGCGAACAACTTGCCAAAGAGATTCCCCGGCACCAGTTTAAGATCCCGATTCAGGGCGCCATCGGAGGCGAAGTGATTGCCCGCACGACCATCGCGCCGTTCCGCAAGGATGTCACCGAAAAGCTCTACGGCGGCGATGTGACGCGCAAGAAAAAGCTGCTCGAAAAGCAGAAAAAGGGGAAGGCAAAAATGAAACAGTTCGGCAGCGTCAATATCCCCCAGAAAGCCTTTGTCTCCGTGCTTCGCACCGACAAGGATTAAAGCTTGAGGCTGGCGTCGCTGCCTGTCACAAAACTCCCGGGTCGAATAACGCACACCGAAAATGACCGGTTTAATAACCGGGCTTTTCGTGGTTCTCCCATGATCGCAGATACGTCTGCCATCCTTCGCTGAAACCTGCTTTCTTAAAGAAGTTGCAATCAAGTCGAATTTGTGACATATTCGATGCAGGAATATCTTCTTACCAGATTCTTCTAGCATGGGAAGTACGTTCATGGTTTGGCTGCTAGGTTCCATTATCGTATTTATCGGCTTGTCCGGGTTGATGGCCGCTGTCGACGCAGCACTCCTGAGTGTTTCTCACCCGGAGATCGATGAACTGATTCAACGCAGCAAACACGGTGCGAGACGGCTGCGCGAAGTGAAACAGGAACTGACTCGTTCGCTGGCCGTGATTGTGATTCTCACTAACCTGATCAATGTACTCGGCCCGATTCTCGTCAGCCAGCAGGCATTCAGGCTTTACGGCCCGGGGGCCCTGTTTCCCATCACGATTGTGCTCATGCTTGGAACGATCGTGTTCTCGGAAGTGATTCCGAAGGCGCTGGGATCGCATTATGCGCCGCTATTGGCGCGCTGGTCTGCCCCCGTAATTCGTAATCTGGGTTTCGCTATCTATCCGCTCAGCGCGGCGCTCGCCTGGCTTTCCAACACTTTGATGCGGGGACAACGGAGCATTGGAACGGAAACGCAGATACGCGCGCTCGTCAAACTGGGGCGAAAGGGGGGCCACATCGAACCGAACGAAGGCCACATGATCTTCCGAACGTTTCGCCTCAACGATCGGCGGGTTCAAGATATCATGACACCACTGGAAAAAGTGATCTCCATTCCCGCATCGGCCACGGTCAGCGAAGCGGCAGAGATCATTCGTACTAAGGATTTTTCACGCTATCCGATGTTCGGAAAATCACCCGATGATGTCCAGGGTATGCTGCTCGCCCGCGATGTATTGAGGATGCTTGCTGATGGTGAAGGAGAGACGCCGATCCTCTCGATCAGGCACGCGCCGTTTATCGTCAGTACCGAGACGGGCGCCGACCAACTGTTACTGGAGTTCCGCACACGTCACCAGCATCTGGCTGTCGTTCAACAGAAGAACCAAACGGTCGGCATTGTGACACTGGAAGACGTACTGGAGGAAATCGTCGGCGAAATTGAGGATGAGAAGGATATTTTGGCGAGACTGTAATGCTGTCAGACCAATCAACGAAGTCGACTCGAATTTTCAACTCGACTCAGCTCGTGCGCAGTCCCTGACTCACAGACTGGCTGTTTGACACGGTTTGAGATTCCATTCAGGGCACGATGAGGTCCCCGAGATTCACCGTCTCACCCGGTTTGGGAATGACTGGCGCGAACGCGGTGCCGACTGTGGGCCGTGTGGCGTGCTGGTCTGTCATCCTGACGAACGCGCCACGCACCTCGAGACCCGGCGGAACCGTCAGAGAAAACTCCCCCCGCCGCTTTCCCGGTTCATCCGTTGCCATACGCATCCGCCCTGCCACAAAGGTATCAGGCGCCAGACCGTGACCTGACATGCGAATGCCGAAATCAAAATCAGGCTGGCCTGTCTCGTCTGTGAGTCGTCCGATCAGCGTTGCCGTCGGTTGCATGACGACACGCAAAGGGCCGCTGGTCCATCTGGTGGAAAGCGTCCCGATCAGACCGTGTTCCTCGTCGGTGAAAACAAGAAATTCTGCACGCTCCGGATGCAGACCATAGACAGGAAATGTTGCTGGCAGATCTTGATCGTCGTACTGTTTGAGCTGCCTCTTTACCTGGGCTCCCTTGACCGGATTACCGGTAGTATCAACGAGTGTCACTTCCACCGGCGGGTCGGAATAGACGGTCGCAGTCAGCTCCAGCACGCCGTCCTTCTCCCGTGCGTTCGTAAACTGGACGGCTGCCAATTCGAGCTGGTCGATTGGGTTATTTTTCCAGACACTGAGTCGTTCCGTTGTGACAATCGCAGGCTGCGCAATGCGCCAGAGATCTCCGTAGGCGTATCGTTCCTCTTCCAGCGTCCAATCCGTGCGCCCCGGTGCGAAAAACGCTTTGGGATTCACGGCCGCCGGTCGGTCGGTCTTCGCGCCGCGTTTGACGAGAACAGCCGCTGGTCCCGTCGGTACTATTCCCTCGTAGAGACCGGGAGCCACGCGTTTCGCTTCATTGAACCGTTCTTTGATACCACTGTGGATGACTCCCGGGACAGGTTGCACCTCGCTGGTGTAAACGTCCCGGTCCACCGGATTGCCTTTCGGATCGACGAGCTTCAGCCGATACGTCACCGCCGGCGCCAGATTCACCCGGGCATCTTCACCGGGCGCAACCCGTTGGCGAAGATCAGCGTAGGGCGCTGCGAATGATCCTGTAAACGCCAATTCGTAGCCCTGGGCAGGGTTCCACAAACCCGTCACTTCAAACCGACCATCAGCGTCTGTCAGAAACTGCTGTCCTGACAACCCACTCCTGGCATTATGATTTGCCAGCGCAACGATCACGCCTGCCGCCGCTTTTTGATTTGCCCCCCACCCGGAGGTGACTTGTCCTCGCAGCACGGCTCCTCGAGGCAATTCTGCTGTGAACCCCGAACCATACAGTGTCAGCGTCGGCTTGTCCTTTTCTAAAAATGACTTGCGGTAGACTGGCTCCATCGATCGCACAGCGACGCGCAGACGCGTGGTCTCTGCCTGCGGATGCGTGACTTTGATTTGTGCGATGAAGCCCTCGGGTAATCCCGCCAGTTCGAAACGACCGTCTTCGTCTGTCGTCGCTTCCGTCTTCAGCCCCGGCAGCACTGCAGGACGAGAAAGCGACTCTGCGTAATCGACCCCCTGAAACAGCGCCAGCTTATCTTCTTCTTTGGGAATGTGCACGCCGAGGTCATACCCAAGGGGCGCCATCAAGTCTGTGAGATGAACGCGGGCCTCCGCCAGCGGCGTTCCTCCTTCCAGAAAGAGTTGCCCTGTCAGCGTTGCTGGCGGACGTGTCCGCAAAACCACTTCGAGGTTCGGATGCGGGTTCCAGTGCGAACGGACGCTGCGATCTTCGCCCCACGTCTTGAGCCAGCCCGGTGCAACGTCCGCTTTTGTCGCAACCAGCAATGTTTCGCACCGCTTTCGTACTCCGCCTGTGGTGAGCCAGGTCAGGTCGTCCGCGTGAAATTCGAATCGCCCCTGGGTATCGGTGATTGCCCGCACAGGACCGATTTCTGCAGTGCCCCCTTTATCAGTATGATCCCGTTCCAGCAGTTCAATCGTGCTGGCGGCGTAGATCGCTGCGCCCGCCAGAGGTTGTCCGTCCTGCCCCAGCACAATGCCCCGGTGCAACGTTGGGTTCTCAGAATCGACCAGCGGTCTGCCAGTCCAGTTTATATTTTTTTTCGGTAACGGTTTCTCGGCAGCGTCTGGTGTAACCACTTTTTTTGCATCGACAGCCGTCTGATCTGCGACGGCGACCACTCGTGTTGTTCCTGCAAGTATCGCCAGTCCCATGAGACTCATCGCAACCGTCCAGCGCACGCGCCGACTCATCCGGGTTCTTCGATCCCGCCGACAGTCCAGCACTCCCTCAACGCGGCGTTCCAGTTCACCGCGTCCGATGATCGAAGGGGCAAGCAGCGTTGCGTTTGAGCGCCGGCTTTTTGCCTGCTCCGCCACCGCCAGCAATGTCTGTCCGTAGTCAGCAGGATCCCGCCCGGCCAGCACGGCATTATCGCACAGTTCCTCACGCGCACGAGAGAGTCCCCGGTTGAGTAAATGTACTGTAATGATCGGCCAATAGATGGCCGCGGCGATGCCCTGCAACAATAAAACCCAGTGGTCACCGCGCAGCAGATGCTCTGCTTCATGATCAAGCACGTCCTGCAGTGTGTCTGGTGTGACGACTTCGCGAAAGCCGCGAGGCAGCACAATCGCCGATCTTCCGAAACCAATCGCCAGCGGCACCGCCACATCTGCTTCCAGCACGCGAATCCCATTGTGTGGCACGCCGATCTCAATGCTCTGCCGTTTTACTCGCTGAATCACAATCAGGCTGGCGAGTAATCGGAACAACATCGCACCGGCGACGAAAGCATATACCGCCGCTCCCCAATCCATCGCCAGCCCCCACGTGCCAGACGAGATCGGTTCACTCTCAACAGTCGGCTGTAGACGTTCGAAATGCCCCTGTGCCTCACGGCTTGTGGTCCCACGAAGGTTTTCCTGGTCCCCAACGGCAACAGACAAACGCGCGTCACTCTCTTCGCTTTGATCACGCAGCGATACACGCGCTTCAGTCGGCTGCTCTCTCAATGTCGGCTGCTCACTCGACGGCGGAACGGAATCGGTTGACCTCATTGTGCGCGTGTCGCTTGAACCCGAAATTTGCAGTAACGTCCAGCCCGTTTCAGACCGAAGTTTCAATACCAGTGGCAGCAGCAGACACGTGACCAGAGCAGCTGTGAGAATCAGATGCCGTCGTGCCGCAGAATTCGGGCTTCTCAGGCTGATGATCCAACCTGCGGTCGCTACCAAGGCCACCCCGATCAATATCACCATGGATTACCTCTCCTTCACATGCAGACCTGATCCACTCTCCTCACGTGATCCCACCCGTCCTTGCAGCGTGCTCCCCTAAAACAAGCTCAACGATTCTTCAACCGGCCACCCTTCGCCTCTTTTAACATCTTGCGGATGCGTTCCAGTTCCCCCGGACGCAATCCGCGGTAATCCAATAGTGCGGCAACGAGGGTTTCCGTCGATCCGCCACAGACGGTATCAACCAGTTCCCGCACTTTACGGCCAATGGATTCCTCGCGCGGGCGCGCGGCACGGTACACAAACGCACGACCGACTTCGCGATGCGTCACCCAGCCCTTCTCTTCCATTCGTTCCAGCAACGTGCGGACGGTGTTCCGGGCCACGTCACGAGACAAAGCCTCCCGGGCTTCCCGCGCGGTCACCTCGCCGCAATCCCAGACCACCTCCATCACTTCCTGCTCCGCCGCCGACAATTCAGTGATTCCCATCACAGCTCCTTCTTTCCATACTGACTACACCTTGTCGCCATAATGACTACGCAACGTAGCCATGTCAACCCCATTACGCCGTTTCAACCTCAAATCGTTCACGGGGCGTCTTCCGCCCTGTTCCGCTGATCCTGCTTTCCTGGCGTGACTTAAACCATTTTATGACGCGAATAAGTGCCCCATCGGAAAGAGTTTTTGTGGAATCCCAGGATGGCGTCGTTTAGAATACGATGTTGCTGATTCGGAATACTGATGTTTGATCTTGAGAGGCTATGCGCAATCCATCACCTCCATATTACTCTGTGAGGGCTCCACATGGGTATCTGGGAATTTTTAACGAAACCGATCAAACTTACCTCTGCCATTTTCTACTGGCAGGAACCGACCTGTTACCGGCTGAGATTACGCGGGGACCTGCTGATTCGCTGTGGTTTTGTGCTGGCAGTCTGGGCGTCCGCCATCGGCATCTTCAGCCTGCTGTTCGTCTTTAATCAGAATCCGCCCGGACTTTCGCTGTCTATAATTATGGGAGGCATCCTCGGACTGGGGCCCGCCTTTCTGGCGATGTTTTTTCGTCGTGATCATGTCTCCGGTTCCCTCTGGATTTATCACGATCATCTCCTCCATCAGCGGTCGTACATCTCGCTGGGACTGTTCCGGTCATGGCAGGAAATTCAGGAATGGCCCAACGAATCCATCACAGGCTGCCTGATTATCCCGGACCGGGTTCTGGGGAAATCGTTCTCCGTCATGTTGTTAAAAATCAATTCGACGGTTGAGATGATCGGCATCCCTAATAAGATCAAGCTGAAGGAACTGGCCCGTCACTTCACAGAAGCGGGAATTCCCGTTGAAAAACGCGATTCACTTCCAGACCGCTACGCAGAAGGCTTCAAGCCCCTCATCACCGTAGCGATGGCGATTGTCGGTGTGGTCCTGCTTTCCGTCGGACTGGGATTCTATTTCGAGCGCGTCCCAGGGCCGGGTAATCAAATCGCCGTCCGCGAACAGGCCCCCGACTTTCCACAGGATATTCCACAGTTTCCCAATCCTGCACAGGCCATTCCGAATCCCCTTGCGCCTGCTCCCATCTCAAGAAACAATCAACCTACGGAAAAAGAAAATATCTCTGCCCCTCCCACGGGAAGACCGAATTTCGCTCCCCCCAACCTCAGGTCGGAGGGCCCCGGCCCATTTAAAGACCGATTTCCTGATCGAATGCTGAGCAGACCGGGAAGGCCCCCTGCCCAACCAGGCCCCCCCACCCCGGAACCAGAGAATTCGATTCCAACTCCAAACGGGAAAGGGGTTGGCAACGCCAACGATTCAAAGCTCATCGGTAATTCAGAGGGAGGGGTTCCGTTCCGGATGGTCAACGGTGAGGGAAAAACACTGCGCGGCTTCCAGTATTCGATGGGGAGCTGGGCCGGCGAACCGGCCCTCCGAAACCTGATACCGCTCTATGAGCGAACCGGTTCCCGCGGCCGCAACACCGCAATCGTGGCAAAAGAAGGTTACGCCGTCGGGGCTCTCAAGATCGACGCCCCCAAATACGTCAGCGCCGTTCAAATCATCTTCCAGCGCATCAAACCTGACGGCCAGCTCGATCCGGCAGACGCCTACACCAGCGAATGGATCGGCACGCCTTCCGAAAAAGAGGCACCGACAGTAGACGGAGCCGGCAAAAAAGCAATCGGCATCCACGGCCGCCGCGGTGCGATTATCGATGCTGTGGGACTGGTGTTTGAGTGAGGGGGATTAGGTAGTCCGGGTCAAGTCTTCGCGTCTCAGTTCTACGAAATGCTGTCAGCGATCTGGTCGCTTTAGCAGAAAACGGGGCTTATGATTTCGCGTATGAGAAGTCAGGACTCATTCCAACTAACCCGAAATGAGTGTCGCACCATTCTAACGCAGTTCGTTAAATCGAATGTTTTCTCGGAAACATCTTTCGGTCGGTTCACCGAATCGAGTTCACATCGACCTTCAAACAATTGAAGTTGATGCAATCGAAGTGAGTTTGAAAGACGGCGAATTCCATTCGGAGCGGTAGGCATAATGCATCGTCCTCAACTGCTGCCGCATCTGTTCAATAAGTTTGGGGCGTCGTTCAGATTTCCTCTTTTCCCGATTCGAGTCATTCAACATAACTTCTTTTTCACTACGCCTTCCTCATTTTTCTTGCTTGACAATTCATTCTTGGTTAAACAAAAATACATTAACTCAACCGTTAATGGGTGATACTGAAATAATCCAGTCTAATTCAAGTTAGGTGAAAGTGTGAATGGCGACCACAAGAGCAATGTCGGCTATTAGAGTCGCAGTAATTGTTATTTGCGTCGTTGCAATCGTCCTGCTTGCCGGGTTGTGGGGGCGCAGCTTTACGTACAGCGAAGAGTTAGTCTGGCAGGCGACCGATGCCAAACCCTTCGGCATTTGGTCCGGTGTGGGGCGCATTGTCCTCACGTTGCATCCTCGACATGGCGGCGAAGTGGGCGTCCATTACCTCGGGCCTTGGGATCAGAGCAGCCGATGGCACGGCACGCGGCAGCGTTTAGACCGAGCCACACGGACAATGTTGGGCTTTGGGGTGGGCACGATCCCGAACGGTGAGTTCCGGCTGATGGTACCGCATTGGTTTCCGATGCTCCTCGCCGCAGGCGTGGCCGCGGCTTGCTGGATCATCTCGTCGCGATTCGGGCTTCGCACAGTAATGGGGTCACCACCACGCTAATGGCAGTTTGAAGTGGCCTGAAGTTCCCCAGGAATATTGGGCGCGGTGTTAAGGTTAGGTGGCCTGTTCAAACTGTTCGGGGCTTTTATAGCCCAGGGCCGAATGTTTTCGCTTGCGATTGTAAAACGTTTCGATGTAGACAAAGACACTCAATCGCGCTGTCTGACGAGTTGTGTACCGTTCCTGATAGACCAGTTCCTTTTTCAGCGTTGCGAAGAAGGATTCCATGGGGGCATTATCCCAGCAGTTCCCCTTCCGGCTCATGCTGCATTTGATCCCATGTTCTCTCAACAACCGTTGATACGCATCACTGGCGTACTGACTCCCGCGATCAGAATGAATCAGTAATCCTTCCCCAGGATGCTGCCGGCCGATGGCCATTTTCAAGGCATCGCCTACCAGCTCAGCTGTCATGGTCTTTGACATCGACCAGCCCACAACTTTTCGGGTATATAAGTCGAGTACGGCAGCCAAATACAACCAGCCCTCATCAGTCCACAAATATGTGATATCACTCACCCAGATCTGGTTGGCTTGCGTGGGAGAGTCGAACTGCTGATTCAATAGATTCCCAGCCACCTGCAGATGGTGATTCGAGTCCGTTGTGACACAGAATTTCTTCGTCGTTTTAGCACGAATTTCTGCTTCCCGCATCCATT
The DNA here is from genome assembly GCA_963974925.1 of uncultured bacterium. Classification (GTDB taxonomy): domain Bacteria; phylum Planctomycetota; class Planctomycetia; order Planctomycetales; family Planctomycetaceae; genus Gimesia. The sequence continues at coordinate 29,919 of CAXBFD010000079.1, forward strand.
TTGCCACGGTATTCACACTACATTTGCGACCACGCTCCTGGAGTTCCTGATGAATCCGAGGTGAGCCGTAAACCTGTTGATTCTCCTGATGGATCGCACGAATTTCCTCAGTCAGCTTCTGCTGACGAAGTTGACGGACACCCGGCCCGCGTTGTTTCCAGGCATAATAACCACTCCGTGAGACCTGGAAGGTCTGGCACATGGCAGTGACTTCAAAGGACTGCTCGTGTTCTTCGATAAAGGCAAAACTCATTGATTTTCCTTCGCAAAAAAAACGGTGGCTTTTTTTAAAATGTCCCGTTCCATTTTAAGACGACGATTCTCTTCGCGTAATCGCTTCAGTTCTGCTTTTTCATCTTCCGTCAGCGAAGGCGATTCTTTGTCCTGGGGCATGAATTTCTCTTTCCATTTACGAATCTGGCTGGCGTGGACTCCCAGGCTCCGGGCAGCTGCAGCGAGTGAATAGCCCTCTTGAGTCACCAGACGCACCGCATCCAGCTTGAATTCCTCGGAATAAACGCGTCGTGATACCTTAGATTTTGACGACGATGATTTAGCATTTTTGGACATACTGAACTCCTCTCAGAGAGTATACACTCTCAGGCAGGCGCCCACTATTCCTGGGGAAGTCCAGCCATCACCTAACTTGCGGATGCAGTGGAGCGGGACAAGGTCGCGGGCTCGCTGCGCTCGACAACACCCATTGCCCGCCCACTGATCCTTTTTGTTATAGGCAAACCATGGCAAAGTTACTTCCACTCACACTACTGATAATGCTCTGCATCTGGAGTATCACCTGCCTCGCCACCTATGCCCGAGTGAGCACAGGTGACCAAGAACTCTCCCTCCAAATTGATTCTCTACTAAAACATGGAGTCAAACGCGAGAATATCTTCTGTGACAAGCTCTCGGGCGCTAAAGCTGATCGACCGGGGCTTTTGCTTTGCCAAGAATGTTTGCGACGTGGAGATACTCTCCTTGTTTGGAGACTAGACCGTCTGGGACGATCACTGCGTCATCTTGTTACTATGATTGAAGACCTGAAGGAACGAGAAATCGGCTTTCGTTCGATCTCTGATGGTATCATCGATACGACAACACCTTCAGGAGAACTGATCTTTCATGTTTTCTCTGCTCTCGCCCAATTTGAAAGGCGACTTATACAAGAGAGAACTAAAGCAGGCTTAGCTGCAGCCCGAGCACGCGGACGCAAGGGAGGTCGGCCATCATTAGATCCAAAGTCCCCTAGAGTTGTTCTGGCACAAAAGCTGTTTCGAGATAAATCGAACAGTATAGACGACATTTGTGATACGTTGAAGATTTCGAGAACAACTCTTTACAAATACGTTTCGTCGCAAAACACAAAAGATACTCGTTCCGAGAAAACGTCTGAA
>CAXBFD010000080.1:0-30656 GCA_963974925.1 uncultured bacterium
CTAGCCTGATTTTTCTGTCATCAACAGAGATTGTCTCGTTCCAACGCGACAACTTAATCCAGTCTCCGTTGGTGCCTTTTGTCACCGCTGAAACTTGATTTCAGAAAGAAGCGTACCAGTTCTATTGCCAGTTCGACGCCAATCACATGACTACGCAGGCAGGGTACATTCATATCGTCCTCTTGAACTCCCTGTGAGCCGAGAACTGTCGTGGATCAGTCCGGCACGAACGCCCGACATCTTGTTGGCAGCGATAGACGCACCAGCGCCGCTGCCGCAGAAAGCAGCCCCCCCGTTCGATTTTGCCCTTCGCCACAGCCTGTGACGGAGGCACGATGTCGTCAGGGTAGTCATCTTCGGCTTTCATCGCGCGTGCGCCGAAGTCAACCACTTCATGACCGGCCTCCCTCAGGAAGAGGATGGTCTCTTCCTTGAGGGCAAATCCGCCATGGTCGGCAACGAGACCGATACGCGTTAGCTCTACTCCTTCGATTGCTGCAGCAAAACCCGAGCCCGCTCGCAGACGTTTTCGACCGTGAAACCGAATTCGCGCATTACAGTCTCTCCCGGCGCTGAGGCACCAAAGTGATTCACGCCGATCGCAGCGGTCTGGGAGTCGAAATAAGTTTCCCAGCCCAGAGTTGAGCCGGCTTCGATGGAAAGTCGCGGTACACCGGGGATGATGACCTGCTGTCGGTAGGCCTCAGGTTGGGCCGCGAACAGTTCACAGCAAGGCAAACTGACGACCTGTGCTCGAATCCCTTCGCCGTCCAGAATCTTTTGCGCTTCCACAGCAAGATGGACTTCAGACCCCGTTCCCACAAGGACGAGATCGGGCGTCCCTTTCCCGGCAGCTTCCGCCAGAATATACCCCCCCTGTGAGACTCCAGCAGGGAGATTTGGATACTGTTCCAGGTCGAGAATGGGAAGTTTCTGTCTGGTTAAGACCAGCGCCACCGGTCCATTCCGGCGACCAACGGCGATGCGCCAGGCAGCAACAGTCTCGTTGGCATCGGCAGGTCGGATGACAAACAGGCCGGGAATAGAACGCAGGCAGAGTAGCTGCTCGATCGGTTGATGAGTCGGACCATCCTCGCCCATCCCGATGCTGTCGTGGGTAAAAACATAAATTGATGGCAGATGATTCATGGCCGCCAGCCGGATCGGTGGTCGCATATAGTCGCTGAAAACCAGAAACGTCGCGCCATAGGGAATCAGCCCTTTGTGCAGTGACATGCCAGTGACAATCGCCCCCATGGAATGTTCGCGAATCCCAAAATGCATGTTCCGCCCCGCTGGGTCATTTGCCTGAAAGGTGCCGATCCCATCCATGAATGTTTGCGTACTCGGGGCAAGGTCAGCGGAACCGCCCATGAATTCGGGCAGGTGTGCAGCAAATGCGTTGATACATTTGCCTGATGCGGCACGGGTCGCCAGGGTTCCGCTCTCTGTCTTGAAAGTCGGCAGATTCGCATCCCAGTCTGGAGGCAGCTCTCCGCGCATGACCCGCTCAAATTCAGCGGCCAGCTCGGGATAGGCCTTCGCATACTCTTTAAAACCAGCCGCCCATTCGGTCTGACGTTTCTTGCCTCTTGTACCTGCCTCTCGGAAATGCTCCATGGCTTCCGAAGGGAGATGAAACGCGGGTTCTGCAGGCCAGCCCAGGCGCTCCTTGGTCAACTGTACTTCATCCACACCCAAAGGCTCACCGTGGGCTGCGGCAGAGTCCTGTTTGTGCGGGCTTCCGTAGCCGATGTGTGTGCGGACGGCGATCAGCGAAGGCTGGTTTTTCTCATCCCGAGCAGACTGAATCGCCTGAGTTACGGACTCAAGGTCGTTGCCATCCGCGACATGCTGGATGTGCCAGCCGAAGGCCGCGAAACGCGCCCCGCGGTCCTCAGTGAAAGCGATTTCCGTGTTGCCTTCGATCGTAATATGATTGTCGGCATAAAGGACGATTAATTTTCCGAGACCGAGGTGGCCGGCCAGTGAACCGGCTTCTGAGGAGATACCTTCCATCAGGTCCCCATCACTGGCAAGCACGTACGTGTAATGATCGACCACGGTATGCTCCGGTTTGTTGAACCTTGCTGCCAGATGAGCCTCAGCAATCGCCATTCCGACGGCGTTGGCAAACCCCTGCCCCAGCGGCCCCGTAGTGGCTTCGACTCCCGGCGTCATTCCGTACTCGGGATGCCCCGCAGTGCGGCTGCCCCATTGTCGAAATTGTTTCAGTTCTTCCAGTGGCAGATCAAATCCCATCACGTGCAGCATTGCGTAAATTAATGCGCTGCCGTGGCCGGCCGAGAGTACAAAACGGTCCCGGTCAGGCCAGTTCGGATCGGTCGGATTGAACTGGAGAAAACGGTCCCACAAGGTATAAGCCATCGCGGCAGAACCCAATGGCAGGCCCGGATGGCCTGATCCTGCTTTCTGTACCATGTCTACTGCCAGAAGACGTAACGTATTAACACAAAGTTCGTCCAGAGACTCTGGAGAAATAGCGGAAGGGGTCATGTATAAATGCCTTTATAAAGTCCGAGATTAATATTTTAATTTTAGTGTGCTGGCAACAATTGCAGGCACGTCAATGGTTCAACTCCAGGAATTGATTAATTCTTCTTAAGCTTCCTGTAGCGATGAATGAGGCAATTCGTTGAAGAATCGTGAGTGAGTTCCGGTTCTGTCTGACTCTCAAGCTCCGGTGTTATACGCTGGGCCAGCGCCTTGCCAAGCTCGACACCCCACTGGTCGAACGAGTCGATGTTCCAGATGGCTCCCTGGGTAAAAACGGAATGTTCGTAGAGCGCGATCAGCTTGCCAAGTGTTTCCGGCGTGAGTCGTTCGGCGAGGAGCATGTTCGACGGACGATTGCCTTCGAAAACCCGATGCGGTACAAGCCAGTCGGGAGTTCCCTCAGCCTGGACCTGTTCTGACGTTTTTCCAAAGGCCAGCGCCTCAGCCTGCGCGAAGACGTTTGCCAGGAGCATATCGTGATGACGGCCCACTGGATTCAGTGATTGTGCAAACGCGAGGAAGTCGCAAGGGATGAGCCGGGTACCCTGATGAATCAACTGGTAAAATGAATGTTGACCGTTCGTGCCGGGTTCACCCCAGTAAATCGGTCCTGTATCATAGTCTACGTGGGTCCCATTGAGGGTGACATGTTTGCCGCTGCTCTCCATTGTCAGTTGTTGCAGGTAAGCCGGAAATCGCTTCAGATACTGTTCGTAAGGCAGAATGGCCACCGTCTGCACATTGAAGAAGTCGGTGTACCAGATTGTCAGCAGCCCCAACAGCGCGGGCAGGTTTTCTTCGAACGGCGCCGTACGGAAGTGCTCGTCCATCTGATGGAAGCCGTCCAGCATCGCCATAAAGTTCTCAGGACCAACGGCCAGCATCGTCGAGAGACCAATGGCCGAGTCCATGGAATAACGTCCGCCGACCCAGTCCCAGAACTCAAACATATTGCTGGTGTCCATGCCGAAGTCTGACACCTTTGAGGCATTTGTCGAAACGGCTACGAAATGTTTCGCGACTGCTTTTATGTCGCCGCCGAGACCATTGAGCAGCCAGTCGCGTGCACTGTGGGCATTGGTCATCGTTTCCGACGTGGTAAACGTTTTGGAAGCGATGATAAACAGGGTTTCCGCCGGATCGAGGTCGCGCGTTGCTTCTGCCAGATCGGTGCCGTCGACGTTCGAAACAAACCGGAAGTTGAGATCGCGGTCGCTGTAAAACTTGAGTGCTTCGTAAGCCATCACTGGCCCGAGATCAGAGCCGCCGATACCGATATTGATGACATTGCGAATCCGCTGACCGGTGTGCCCTGTCCAGTCACCACTCCGAACCCGTTGTGAAAAATCAACCAGCTTGTCCAGCACGGCGTGAACCTGAGGTACGACATTTACGCCGTCAACTATGATGCTTGCCCCTTTTGGCGCCCGCAATGCCACATGCAGGACCGCCCGGTCTTCAGTGAGATTGATTTTGTCACCCCGGAACATGGCATCGATCCGTGCGCGCAGCCCCGTTTCCTCGGCCAGTTCCAGCAGCAGCTTGCAGGTTTCGCCGGTGATCCGATTCTTCGAGTAATCAAGATAAAGCCCCAGAGCTTCGACCGTCAACCGTTCACCGCGCGTAGGATCATTGGCAAAAAGTTCCCGCAGGTGCAGCCCCTGAACCTCTTCATAGTGGGCTTCGAGGCGTTTCCACGCCGCACACTCTGAGAGTGACTGGTCACTGGTTGTCATATTCCTATTCCTTTTCGGTTCGCGTCTTAATTTGTGAAGTTCATCAATCGGCGTTCGCAAGTGCGTCGCTCTTTGCAGCAATTTCCGCCATGAGTTCATTCCAGGACTTCACGAATGACTTTGCTCCTTCTTCCTGAAGCTGGGTGGCCAGAGCGCTGTGATCAACACCCGCCTTGGCGAACTCCGCTAAAACAGCTTCACAGTCGCCGCCATCTGCCGGCAGCGTCTGATCGAGATTACCATGATCGGCAAACGCGATTAATGTTTGCTCGGGCATCGTGTTCACTGTAAAAGGAGACGCGAGTGACTTGATATATAAAATGTCGGACGCCTTGGGATCTTTGGTTCCCGTACTCGCCCAGAGCAAACGTTGCGGCCGGGCACCAACGTTGCAGGCACGCTGCCACCGCTGCGAATTCAGCAGGTCTCGATACGCTTTGTAGCTGCGCTGACCGATGGCGATGCCCAGCCGATTTTGCAAAGAATCAGGAACCTTGTCGATTACGGCGCGGTCCCAGCGGCTGATGAACAATGAGGCAACCGAACCAATATCGGGATTCAGGCCCGCATCAATTCGTCGTTCGATGCCACGCAGGTAAGCTTCGGCAGCCGCAACAAAGTGCTCACTTGAGAACAGCAGTGTGACATTGACGGGGATACCGGCAAAAATAGCTTCTTCGATTGCGGGAAGGCCCTGTTCGGTTCCGGGAATCTTGATCAGAACATTCGGACGCCCCGCACGGGCATGCAGGTCTTTTGCTGCAGCCAATGTACTGGCAGTGTCATACGCGAGAAGTGGTGATACTTCGAGTGAGACCCAGCCATCCACGCCGTTGGTTTTCTCCCAAACCGGTCGAAACAGATCTGCGGCCTGCGTGATGTCTTCGAGGGCGATCTCAAAGAAGAGTTGTTCTCCCTCTTGACCTTGATCCAGCTTCTCCTGAATTGAAGTATCGTACGATTTACTGTTCTTGAAGGCCTGATCAAAAATGGTCGGGTTCGAGGTCAGCCCGGTCACTGAAAGTTCGTCAATGTAACGCTGGAGCGTTCCGCTGGTAAGCAGGTCACGTGTGATATTGTCAAGCCAGAGACTTTGTCCCAGATCGTGGAGTTTCTGAGTTGCTTTCATAGTCTTACCTCCGAGTTGGGCAGGGATTCGAGTGTTGGTTGCTGAACAGGTAATCGATGGGTTATTGTCGTCAATTCGCGCAGCCATTGGAAGGCTGACAGGGACATCATATCAGTTGTGCAGCGCCAGCGCCAATTTCCTTCAGCGAACCCCGGTACGTTCATCCGGGCGTCCTCTCCCAGATTAAGTAAATCCTGCAGGGGAATCACAGCAAGAGCCGCTTTCGACGACCACGCCAGAGTCAACAATGTCGCTGCGATTTCACTACTTTCGATCTGGGGATGTTTCAGATAATGACATATAAGTTGTCGTTGATCGTCAGTCAATGCTTCGTACCACCCGCGTGTGGTATTATTGTCGTGCGTCCCTGTATAAACGACGGTATTCGATACATACTTGTGTGGCAGATACGGATTCTCTGGATCGCCATTAAAAGCGAACTGAAGCACGCGTGTTCCGGGCAGCTGAAACTGATCTCGCAGTGTTTCTACATCCGGAGTGATGAGTCCCAGATCCTCCGCAATGAACGGGAGCGTGCCCAGGTCAGCCTGAATCGCATTGAAAAAATCACTCCCCGGTCCAGGAACCCATTCACCCGTCAGCGCCGTCGAAGATCCGGATGGTATCTGCCAGGCAGCGGCAAAACCACGAAAATGATCCAGACGAATCAGATCTACGTGAGTTATTAAAGCACGCACACGTTCGATACACCAGCGATAGCCGGTCTGGCGTATCGCATCCCAGTTATAGACCGGGTTGCCCCAAAGTTGCCCTTCAGCACTGAAGTAGTCGGGGGGGACGCCGGCAACAAACCGAGGCTGTAACTGTTCGTCAAGTAAAAACAGTTCCGGATGAGCCCAGACATCGCTTGAGTCGGGGGAAACAAAAAACGGCAGATCGCCAATTAAACGCACCCCTTTGTTTCGGGCATATTCCTTGAGGCAATTCAACTGTCGGAATATCAGAAACTGTGCCAGACGAATCTGATCGATTTCATTGGCCAGATCCCGTCGCGCCTGGTCCAAAGCAACCGGGTCCCGCCGAACCAGTTCGGTCGGCCAAGTGAGGTAACACGCGCCCCGATACCTGTCCTGCAGGGCCTGAAACAAAGCATAGTCTTCCAGCCAGTGCTGCTCTGCAATACAAAACTGTGCAAAGTCAGACTTCAGGACATGGCCGTTTCCATTGTTGAAGTGAGACCAGACTGCTTCCAGTAGCCGATATTTGAATGAAATGGTCGCAGCGTAGTCAACTACAGAGGGAGAGCAGGAGTCTCCGCTCGTCTCACTGGCCTCTAACAGTCCCTCCGCGATCAAATCGTCCGGACTGATCAGGAGCCAGTTGCCGGCGAAAGAAGACAGGGGTTGGTAAGGCGAACTTCCGTACCCTGTCGGGCCGAGTGGCAATATCTGCCACCAGGTTTGCCCTGCTTCCTGGAGACGGTCAACCCAGAGCCGCGCCTGCGGCCCCAGATCACCAATTCCATACGAGGAGGGCAGCGATGTGATATGCAGCAGCAGGCCGGAAGCACGATAATCGGGCGAAAACGGGCACAAATTTGTCGAATTTATGTTTTCGCTCATGTTTTTCCTTATGTTGCGGCCATAAATCGTGCCATGTTGATGGAACCGTTGGTGGATCTTTGGCGCAGACCGCCCGCCAGATGAATGATCATAACTTAATTATCGCTTAATTACCTGCATGACTACAATCATTCCAGAGCCGGATGACTGGATCGTCGTGGTCGTGGTGATAGCCAAGAATATTCATCGCGGTTGTGCTGAGCAAAAAGTATCGGCCAGCCATCGCTTCCAGTCCCACCCAGCGCGCGGCGAGAATCTGGAGTAGATGCCCATGGGCAAAAAGCAAGCTATTCCCATCGGCAGCGCGGAGCCGTTTAATGATACGATCTGCCCTGGCAGCCACCTGTTCGACCGACTCGCCCCCTGGACAACCATCGCGGAAGATTTCCCAGCCGGGGCATTGCAGCTCGATCTCCGCAGACGTCTTGCCTTCATAATCGCCGTAATTCCATTCGACGAGGTCCTCATCCACTCTGGCAACCGCGCCGAAACCGGATAACTCACACGTTCGGGAAGCGCGCTGCAGCGGACTGGTCAATACGCGGGCAAAACTCTCGGTTTCGAGTCGTGCTCCCAGCCGGCAGGCGTTGCGTTCACCGCGTTCTGTCAGAGGCAAATCGGTCAAGCCGGTATGCTGTCTTGAGATGCTCCATGCGGTCTCACCGTGTCGTGCGAGATAAATGAGTGGAAGTGACTGACTGTCAGCATGCGTTGCCAAATTACTGTTTCCTTCACTTCTTTAAGTACAGACGCTGTTTGAAATCCATTTGAGTCAGACCGTGCTGCCTGATCTGACATGATAACCTGGCAGGCGGTTCATGCTCCCCCTTCGTCCTCCCCCTCACCGACATGATATTGCTTCTGCTTAGCATGACTGTTTCCACGCTGACGATTTAAACCGTGAAGAACCCGTTGGAATACGGGAGTCAGAAAAGCGCCGATAACAGCAGCGAACAGGATCACACCCATGATTGCGTAGATGGTCACAAACAGCTTGCCTCCTGAAGAGTGCGGGTGATGTAGAGGGCCATTGCCGGTCATCACTAACGAGGCGTTAAGACAGGCATCCAACCAGCTCAACCCTTCCAGGAAGTGAAAACCGAACGCCCCCATCCCCAGCGCAATAGCGTCGACAATCATAGCAACGACCGTGAAGACCACCATCCGGATGAAAAACCGATAACGTGACGAACGCGGTTGATGCGTGTTTTCAAACATAGCTTGTAAATTCCATTCCTTTGCTCTGTTTTATTATCTTCAAACTTCACCAGAGCGGTATCGGCTACCTGTGCTCTGTTTGTATCATCAACATTGCCGAACACTTGAATCTACCTGTGAATTTGACTTGCGCACAGGTGCTGAATGGAAATTCGAGGAACTCTTTTGAACCCCGGTACCTTCTGTCGATTCTTGAGACTCGAGGGAGCATCAGACAGAGAAGTATTGAACGCAGGATGAAAGGTGGTCGGCGGAACAAAGAGCCGAGGATCAAAGGCAGGCTGCTGAAGCCCAGATACGGTTATCACTGACTGCTGATTTTTGTCAGCATCATATTCCACAACCACAGATGTGTGTTTTAGAAAATGCAGTGTCCTACCCATGATTCCTCTGGTGAATTCTTTGGAGACTAAAAGCTTATTTGCGATCTATTTGTTTATAATTCATCAATTTCTGTATTGTTTGAAGATTCATCATAGCGGCAGAGTGCATGAAGTCAATTACACTCAAATAAGTGATTATTAGAATACAAAAACTCTTGATTCACATGAGGTTTTCTTTTAGCAGGTCCCACATTTCTGTGTGTGCCCCTTTGAAAATACCTGCATATCGCTGACAGGGCTGATGTGACGTTTGTGCGGAAAAACTCACCTGCCGGATTTGAATGGTTGGCTGAAGAGAGACGTCTGGCGGCTGTCTGACAAACATGTGATCAAAATGAAAGGCACTGACAATGACTCAAGCTCGAGCAACCGTTTATGTGCAAGCTGTTGGCCCGCGCCAGTTGATAAAAGGTCTCTCCTTCGCGTGAGGTCAATTGCCTTCTGATACTGTGACTCAAAAACACGGTTCCTTCAGATTGAAGTCCGTGGTACCATGAAAACTCATGTCGACAATACGGGAAGGGATCAATGTGATCGCCGAATAGGAATTCGACGATCGCATTACCATGGCCTCTTTCGGGTTAAAAGAACGTGATTGAGTTTAACCCGGAAAGCTTAGCTGTTATTTCTTTGCTATCACCCAGACGGCATGCACGAGGCCGGGGATGTAACCGCACAATGTGAGTACGATATTCAACCAGAAGTGCATCCCCAGGCCAACCTGAAGCAATACTCCGACCGGAGGCAGAATGATTGCCAGAATGATGCGTAAAATATCGGCAATGACGGATGACTGAGGTTGTACCTGGTGTTGTAGATTCGTGGACATTACTTTATTCCTTTCTGGAATGGAGGCACAGTAGCAGTATTGGGATACTTCATAGAATCCTGCTACGAAAGGGAGCTCAAACGGTGGCGGGAACGGGAAAGAGAGATTCACGTACCCCGAACGCCTTATCAAGATCGAGTAAGGCAGCCGGATCGTTGGCAACCATTTTTATATGTGCCAGGTTCGTCTCTGACGTCTTTTCTTCTTCCACCTGTTCCCTGCTAAACCACTGCAGTTCGGTTACAGAGGCATAAGCCTTCTCTTCAAAAGCAAACTGGAAGATCTCAATAATATTACGAGTATTCTCTGTTTCATGTTTGAGAGCAGCTTCGAACAGGTCGACAACGGAGGCAAACTCAGTCTGGGGTTTTTCGATTTGTTTTAAATTGACGACCCTGCCTCGCGCGACAAGATACCAGCGGAGTTTCATGGCATGCATGTACTCTTCCTGTGCTTGTGAATTAAACCATTTCGCAAATCCGGGAAAGAATTTTTTACTGCACCAGGTCGACATTGCCAGATAGGTATACCAGGCATCAAGCTCACAGTGAATTTGCTCGTTGATCCGACAGAACACTTTTTCCGTATCCGGATACATTAGAATCTCCCAATGAAGTCATGTTTCAAATTAATCTTAAGTTGATTCAAAGCAGATATCGTACCAATTAAATATCTGCGGAGTAGATTCAGAGGTAGTACAGAAAAACAGGCTGTTTTTCGTGTTTTTTGTAAACTGATCGATGCGAGAGTGGAATGGACGATCGCTGATCAGCCGAATTGCGCAATGAACGATCACTGGCAGCAACTTGCTTCACGGCTGAATTGAGAATATGGCAAACCGAAACAGCATCTTAACCGGAATTGACAAAGCCTGAGCTGACGACAAAGATTGTTGCCTGTTGCCGCGCTTCAGGTATTCTGCGCCTGCCATTGAATTAATGCTGCCGTAAGTCGTGAGAGTTCTGATTCAAGCTGCACAATGGCATTGTTCAACACAGCATGATCATTTGACTGCCCCATCATCTCCAGCGTTTTAGCAGCATTGGACGCATCCTGTGCGTCGAAGTTGGCGCAGAGCCCTTTTAAGCTGTGGGCGGCCCGAATCATTTCGTCGAACTCACCGTTTTCCGCACCAGCGCGAACCTGCTGCAACAGGCTGGAATTGTCTTCCAGAAAATAATTCACCATGTCGTTGAGTATCTCAAGATCGTCACCAACGCGTCTGAGTGCAGCCTGCATATTGATGACAGGCTTCTCGCTTTCCGACATGTTCGCTTTTGTGATTTGCCGCGCCTTAACAGAATCTTTCTCGGAAGAGTTTTCCTTGTTCGGATTATCAAATGCGGAACGTTTTTTTGTGGATTTCATGGCATACTTCTCCAGTAGGTGGATCAGTTTTTTTGCATCAATTGGTTTTGAAATGTAGCTGTCCATTCCAGCAGCAAGACATTTATCTCGATCGCCGCGCATCGCGTAAGCGGTCATGGCGATGATCGGGATATGGTCTTGTGAATGTTCTTCCTGTTCGCGAATCATGGCGGTTGCCTGTAATCCATCCATTGTCGGCATCTGGACGTCCATCAGCACAATATCAAACGACTTGCTCCGCAGGCAATCGATGGCTTCACGTCCGTTGTTGGCAATTACGCAGCTGTGGCCGCGTTTCTTCAAGATTGCCGTAATTACTTTTTGATTGGCGAGCGTATCTTCGGCCACGAGAACATGGAACGTCTGCTTCGTTTCGTTGATTTGAGTCATGATTTCGCGTTCCAGCTGCGGTCCTTTCAGCGCCGTCATAATCGCATCAAGTAAATCTGATTGAGAAACCGGTTTTTCCAGAAATGCGGAGATGTCGAGACCTTCACAACGATCGTAGAAAATCTGATGGTCGGCAGAAGACAACATGAGAATGGTTGCCGTATCAAGCAGACCTGCTTTTTGAGCCTGTTCCAGCAGCATAAAACCATCTGTTTCTGGCATCAATGCGTCTACAATGACCAGCGGGTACGATTGCTGCGTCTCAACGGCTACGGAGAGTTGCTGCATGGCCCCCTGCGCTGATTCGACGGGAGTCGGAGACATGGACCAGTTTGTCAGCATCTCTTCCAGAATCATGCGATTCGTCTGATTGTCATCTACAACAAGTACGGGGAGGCCTTGCAACTGGTCAACGGTTGCCTGCTCTCGCACCGTCTCTGATTCATCTGATTCAGAAACTGTTAAAGCGATGGTAAAGTAAAACCGGCTGCCTTGTCCCAATTCGCTCTCGAGATGCATCTGTCCGTTCATCAAGCCAATGAGTTCATGACAGATTGCCAGGCCCAGACCTGTGCCGGAGTATTGTCTTGTGGTTGATGCATCAGCTTGCGCAAACGGGGCAAAAATACGTTGCCGATCCCCAGAAGCAATGCCGATTCCTGTATCGGATACACTAAATTTCAACATGACTTCCTGGCCAGGCTGGATCGCGAGGGAAGTATCGCGGACGTCCTGGTCACCTGTGGAATCACCCCTTTGCTGCAGAGTTGGTTCTACCAGTTGGACGTCAACGACAACTTCGCCTTGCTCAGTGAATTTAATTGCATTGCCAGCCAGATTGGTCAAGATCTGTCGCAGCCGGATGGGATCACCGGTCACGCGTCCCGGCACATCCCGGTTAATACGACATGCCAGTTCCAATCCTTTTTCATAAGCGCGCAGGGAAAGGGTTTTGACAACGTCGTCCAGTAAATCCCGGAGATTAAAAGGCACTGGTTCGAGTTCAAAACGCCCCGCTTCAAGCCGTGAAAAGTCCAGAATATCATTCACGAGCAGCAGTAGTGAATCGGCTGAATCTTTCGCCGTCTGCAGGTAATCCCGCTTCACGGGCGTGAGATTTTCTTGCAATGTCAGTTCCAGCATACCCAGGATTGCATTCATTGGGGTACGCAATTCATGACTCACATTGGCCAGGAATTCTCCTTGTGCACGATTTGCATGCTCGGCCTCATCGCGTGCTTTGCGAAGTTCTTCTTCGCGACGTCGTCTAATGCTGATGTCTCGTTCAATCGTTGCAGAACCGACAACCTGATTGTCATAACCACGAATCGGCGAAACGGTGACAGATACATCAAATATGGTTCCGTCTTTTCGCATCCGCCTTGTTTGAAACTGATCCAGCCGACGGCCCGTCTTCATTGCTTCAAAAATTTCGGATTCCTCGCGCGCCATCCCGGGAGGCAGCAGGATAGAGACCGTTTCGCCTATTACTTCCTCAGCCTGCCAGCCATAAATTTCTTCGGCACCGTTATTCCAGGACGTAATTGTTCCGTTAAGTGCTTTGCCAATAATGGCATCGCCTGAGGAATCAACGATTGCTGCCAGCCGCGTTCGTTCTTCCTGCCATTGTATGCGTTCGATGACGTGTCGGATTAGATTGCCGACACTGCGTGCGAACGCCAAAATGTTCAAATCCAGAGGGGTCTGCTGGGTATTGAAGAATTCGACCACTGCGATAATTTCACCATCCAGTTTCACCGGAAAGCCAAACGCTGATCTAACTCCAAGATTCAAATTCTCACCTCTGCGAATGATATGCTCATCATGTTCGAGATCTGTAATCCATAACGCCTCGCCTCTCTCCCAGACCTGTCCTGGTAAATCCTCTCCCCGTGACAAAGCGACCTGTTCCGAAACAGTCTGTAGTACGCAGAAATTATTATTGTTTGCAAAGTGCCAGATACGGGAAGACACGAGTCGATTGCCAGCTTTATTAAGGACGAAAGCATGGCCTACCGGCCAACCGGTAATCTCACAGAGATTCGTGACACAGATACGTAATGCGTCTTCTAAAGCATCTGTCGTCGAGGAAGAAAAACTCGCCTGTTGCAGTAAGGCTGCTTCGAGTTTTTCACGTGCGATCAGTTGCTCGGCCTCTTTTTTGTCCGAAACGTCTCGCACAAACGCGTTGAAAATGGTCTGTCCATTCCAGTGTATCTCAGTCACCATGAGCTCAATCGGAAATTCCTGACCGTTTCTTCGAGTGGCCGTCAGTTCCAGTCTTTGATTGAACACGCGTCCCTGGCCGGTGGATTTGAACAGGCGAAGTCCATCGAGGTGTTGTGCGCGATATTGTGGTGGGACAATCAATTCGGCGACAGTGTTTCCGGTCGCTTCTTCGCGTGACCAGCCGAAGATTTCTACTGCACGCCGATTCCAGTCAATCACACGGCCTTCGATGTCGATTGTAATCACGGCATCCAGCGCAGAATCTATAATTGCCTGCAGACGATCATCAGATGCCCATAACCCACTAGCCGATATTTTATCCTTGTCAGTCATTATCACATTGTGCCCGACTTTATTTAAATGTTCAAAATAGGATTTCCATAGAAATTAGAGGTGGATTGGAGACAGGAAGGATCAGCCATTAAGATAGCAGAATCTGGTGTGGATTTCCATGAAAACAGAGCACAGTCAGTTAGTGATTCTTAGCCAATATGATTTTATTTAGACGTGTTGTGATTGATAACTGTTCGATCTCTAACCTGCAAGAACACATTCATCGTTCTCACTTGCGGCGTGTTTCAGTTTGTTCCAATGACTCTGAATCTGTCTGCTGTGATCGGGAATCATTAGACTGATCAATCAGTTTGCGCCCCTGGTCCGCTGCTTTTTCAATGAACTCTTCGCCTTTCTGAACAGCCTCTTCAGTATCTTTTTTGACTTCTTTTTTGTGAATCGTCATGGCCGCGTTGTCATTAAAATTGGAGAATGATACCCATCCACCAAGCACCATCGCCACCACAGCAACAATGATTAACACAACGATAATCAAGTTTTGCATTTGTATTTTCCTTAAGATGACCATGATTGAATAATAACCAAGCCGACGACATACATTAAGTACGCCGTCGGCAGTTTGGTTCAACACAATTATGAAGATCTCGCGTTCCCAGACTATTCCGTGGGAACTCGCTTACCGGTCAGCATGCTGATGATAGCCAGAATGACAAAGACAAAGAAACAGATCTTAGCAGCGCCATAGGCCATACCACCGACCAGCCCGAAACCAAACAGCCCTGCGATCAAAGCAATAATTAAAAACATCAATGCCCAACTTAACATGGTTCTACCCCTTCAGTATGTGTGGTTCTTTTATCCGAAATCGGCGTTCTGTTTTCCGATCCGGCCGGGCCAACAACAAAGTCAGCAAACTCCAGCCGACCAGGTTTTTAACCCGGTTCGCTCGACTTACTTTGTTTTTTTGATCGCGTTGTTGCGATAGAACATAGAACCGCAAGTGCTGTGCCAAACCAGACCACAGTAAAATGAAATTTATGTAAGTCACTACATAAAAGGATGATAGGAAAATAAAAGTGGCGTAGGCGAACTGAGAGAACATCCGTCGATAGCCGGAAAATGGTTGCCCGGCGATCGATCGATAACCGGTCTTGAGTGGTCAGCAACCGTCTGTGGAATACGCCAGACTGTATACAGGTTTCCCCTGTTTCATCAGAGGGTGGGCAAAAAAGTGAATGCTCAGGCCTTAATAATTCCCGTGATCCAGCATGCTGAGAAAAGAAACCACCATACACTCATCTGGCTGTCTTAGCATGCATCGTCGTCGATACTGACGGTTTTCGCCAATGAGATACCGAACTGGGCGATTCGATCGCGGATCTTTCCACGAGTGATTCCCAGAATTTCGGCGGCGCGAGTCTGGTTGCCACCGGTTTCGTTTAAGACGCGCGTGAGCAGGTAGCGCTCCATCGCTTCTAGCGTTTCACTGTAAAGGTCTGTAGACATCGCTGCCAGTCTCTGATCGATGAACAGACGCAGGTCAGACGCTGGAAGCACCTCGTTTTCGGATATATTTTCCGGCTCAGACAATTTGGATTCGGTCGGAACAGGAGAATGGTGACACATTTCGTCTGGCAGAAACGAGGGAACAATGATCGGACTGGTACTTTTCAGAAGCGATTGTCGAATCAGGCTTTGTAGCTCCCTTACATTTCCTGGCCAGCGATATTGCAAAAACAACTCCAGTGCTTCAGCAGACACACCTTCAATTTCAGTACGTCCCATCTCATGACAGGCCTTGTTCAGATAATGCTCCACTAACAAGACGATATCCTGACCCCGTTCACGCAAGGGGGGCAGCAGGATCGTCATCCCATTGAGCCGATAGAACAGGTCTTCGCGAAACGAACCGTTCTTGACCATCTCTTCGAGGTTTCGATTCGTAGCTGCAATGATACGGACATCAGTTTCAATTGTTTTATTGCCACCGACACGTTCGAACTTCTGTTCCTGCAGCAGTCGCAGTACTTTTCCCTGGGTTAACTGGGACATGTCACCGACTTCGTCCAGGAAAATCGTGCCCCCGTTACATTGCTCAAATTTACCAATGCGTTGCCGATCAGCCCCGGTGAATGCCCCTTTTTCATAGCCGAAAAGTTCGCTTTCCAGCAACGTTTCGGTGAGTGCCGCACAGTTGACGGCCATGAAACATTCCTCTGACCGCGGACTGTGTTGATAAATGGCCCGTGCAACGAGTTCCTTTCCTGTACCACTCTCTCCGCGGATGAGTACATTCACATTTTCTGCTGCGACGCGGCCCACGGATTTGAATACTTCCAGCATCTCCGGACTACGGCCAACGAACTGATCTCCCCGCTTTGACGTCATATCACCCAGTGGTAATGCGACAGGGATGTTCATCAACCGTCGCGTCTCAATGGCTTTCAGAGTCAGTTCAGTCAGTCTGGGGAGGTCGAGTGGCTTTGCTAGATAATCAAAGGCTCCTAACTGCATGGCTTTGATCGCCACATCGCTTTCACTCGATGATGTGATAAAGATAACCGGCAGACGCCTGTCAATTTTCTGGATCTGACGAAAGACATCCAGACCCGAAATCGCGGGCAACATAATATCGAGTAACACCACTTCCGGTGCCTCAGCGTGAATTGCTTCCAGGACCTCTTCAGCTGTTCCGACAGCGATGACTTCAATATCAATTTTTTCTAATGAACGGCGCACCATTTCTCGCACGGTACGGTCATCATCTACAACCAAAGCTTTTGGCATGTTTCAGTAGTCCTATTGTTATTGAATTACATTCCCTGATTTTGTTCATTTTATCAAAAGGGATGTCATATTTAAAGCTGCCCGCAGGCGTAAATTACAACGAATGAGCCAGACGAACCTGATCCCTGCAACATGATATCGCTTTGCATCAATGGATCTTACAGTACATGTACTGATTACGCATAGCATCTCATCGAACTTTTATTCAGGATTGGACACTTGGGAACAACATTCCAGAAATCTCTGAATCGTGCGGGTAAGAACAACATTGTTGTTTTCTGAGCCGAGAATCGTGTCGTTTCTACTCTTTGATTTTTACCGGAATGACGAAATCGGGCCAAAATTACCCGATTAACCAGACCTCTGTCACGTTTATGGTTTGGACAGCAATCTCAGCGGCACATCGGAGAATTCAACCCGGTCGTACTGATCAGGTCATTTGCAAGCCAGTGAAAAAAGCCCCGTGGCGCCCTTTCTTATGCACACAGAGCTTTTTATTACTTGACCGCGGGTATTGCTTCTGCTGGTTGTTCGCCAAGCAGATCGGTTCATCAGCGTTCGCTGAATACGCATTCTTTCACTAACCGGCAGCTTCACCAGGAAACCGTTATTTCCATGGGGAATCAGAAAAACATCTTGGAAATGGCGAGAGATCAGCAGGAAGTCGTGTTGATTCAATCAAAATCAAAATAAAACAACTGCGAATGGCACACGATCTGCATTTCATTTACAGCCAGTAAAAGAAAAGGAGACAACTATGTTTCGCAGCACGAACGAACTCAAAGGTTACACGCTCCTTGCAACGGACGGGGAATTTGGAACAGTGAGAGACTTTCTGTTTGATGATGAATTGAAAATTACGCGTTATGTCGTCGTTGATACAGGCAGCTGGCTTATCAGTCGGCAAGTTTTGATTTCGCCGGTCGCAATGAGAGAGCCCGATTTGGATACTCATAAGCTACCGACAGTACTTTCGAAGGCAGATATAGCAGGCGCGCCGTCTCTGAAAACCCATAGCCCCGTCTCGCGACAGCACGAATATGAGCTGTCGGAATATTATAACTGGCCCGTGTATTGGGGAACAACGATACCCGTTCTGATGGGGCGAAAAGTATTTAATTCCGAGTTTGAAACACAACCCGAGCAGATGCAGGGAGACCCACATCTGCGAAGTATCTCTGAAATCACTGGATATGAAATCCAGTGTATGGAAGGCACGGTCGGTCATGTGGAAGACATCATCATCGACACCGAGAGCTGGTCGTTGCGTTACCTCATTATTGATACTCGGAACTGGTTTCCGGGCAAAAAAGTCATTATTGCGTTCGACTGGCTTACCCATATCACATGGGATGACCGGAAAGCTCATGTTGATTTGACTCAAGACCAGGTGAAAAACGCACCCGTCTATGATCCACGGCTGCCAGTAAACCGCGCATACGAAACACAACTTTACGATTTTCACGGGCGACCGACTTATTGGTAACGGGAATAGCTTACCTGAGTTTTCGACCTACTACCTTAAATCTGCGTCAGATTTAAGACGTTGAAAATAACAGGATATTTCGAATCAGCGGTTCAAGTCCATTTACTTCAGAGTAAGGAACACTCCAATGCTGGGCACCATTTTACTCGTCATTCTGATTTTAATGCTCCTGGGCGCGTTGCCTACATGGGGACACAGCCGGAACTGGGGATATGGCCCCAGTGGTGGCCTCGGTCTGATTTTAATCATCGTCCTCATCCTGGTTTTAATGGGACGATTCTGAGTTGACCGGAGAATAAATAAAGGAAGATCCAATGAAACAAAATATGAAAAATATCTGGGTGCACACGATTGCAACCCTGCTGATGGTCACGCCCGCTTTCACAATGGTCGGTTGTGACAACAAGGAAAAAGTACTCGATATTGAAACGCCAGGAGGCGAGATTGAAATTGAACGCGACCGGGGTACCGGTGCAGTGGATGTCGATATCGACAAAAAATAATCGCAGCCCGGTTTTTAACAATACGAGAGAATATTTGCCGAATCGTAAACAATGATCGGCAAAATAATGTGTAACTGATAAATCTTGAAATAATCTCAAATCAACGGAGAAGGAAAATGAACAACGATCAAATGCAAGGTAAATGGAAGCAACTTAAAGGTCAGGCCAAGCAGATGTGGGGTAAGCTCACAGACGACGAACTTGACAAAATTGATGGAAAACACGACGAGCTGGTCGGCAAGATTCAGGAACGATATGGCATCGCAAAAGAAGAGGCCGAAAAGCAGGTTTCACAGTTTGAATCATCCTGCCACTGCTAAACTCAAATCAGCAAACAGATTTTACTGATTTTTAAAACATCGAATAACTCTGCCAGTGGTGACTCAGATACATCTGACCGCGAAGCGTCGCATCAGGAAGTATTGTTTCCCTTTACTCCAAAGCCAGACATGTAGCGTGTCACCTGATGGCAGAATTCGTTCAGGAACAAATTCACGGGTATTGTGTAGCTCAAACATGATCAATTTTTATTTAAAGGATAAGAACATGAAACGTCATGCGCTAATAACGAGTGCGTTAGCATGCGGTATTTCGGCCTTGTTGTTGGCAGGAAATGCTCTTGCTAATGACAATCCAAATAATGATGAAAAACCGGAAGTTATCACGGAAACCGGTCAAACAAAAACCGTTCACCAGGGCAAAAAGAAAGCCGGCATCAATACCCGCGTCAGTAAACTGATGGGAATGAACATTAAAAATTCCGAGGGGAAAAATGTCGGTGAAATCAATGATATCGTGCTGGATGCCACAAACGGGAAAGCCCGTTACGCCGCTGTCACTTACGGAGGGTTTCTGGGATTCGGGAATAAATTGTTTGCCGTTCCGTTTGAAGCGTTCGAAATTAAACGGAATCCTGACGACCGGGATGAATGCCTTTTAATCCTCAACGTCACTCAGCAGCAACTCGATGGCGCCCAGGGTTTTGATAAAGAGCATTGGCCAAACTTTGCGGATACGAAATTTACGCAAGAGCTTGATAAGCGTTACGGCATCGATACCAAAATGCGAAAGAATAATCAGAGCCGGGCGAAAGCCGGTCAGCTAGACGAGAAAACGGCCGGTGCTAACATTCGTGCCAGTCAGTTGTCTGGCATGAATATCCAGAACTCAGAAGGAAAAAGCGTAGGCGAAATTAACGACATCGTTCTCGACAGCTCACAAGGCAAAGTTCGGTACGCCGCCGTTACCTACGGAGGATTTCTGGGAGTCGGAAGCAAAATGTTTGCTGTTCCCTTTGAAGCTTTCAAGATCCAACAGGATCCGGAAGACAAGGATGAATATGTGCTTGTGCTCAATGTCACTCAGAAGCAGCTCGATGGTGCCCAGGGTTTTGACAATGACCATTGGCCAAACTTTGCTGATCCGAAATTTACGAAAGATCTCCATAAACGATATGGTGTTGATGTTCGCGTAAAACGCAACGGTTTGGATGTGGATATTAACACGAAACCTAAGAGTGATTTATAATCCAGCTCGACTGAGTTTGGTTCTGACGCTGCGGGTTGCACTTATTGCAACCCGCAGTTTTTTTACCAGGCGTTGCAAGCGTCTCGAATTTCCTGTCTGTGATTGAACGCGAAACTGACAGAGACCATACAGCGAAATACAAGGCAGCGAAGTTACCATCTTAATTGTAATCACTGTAGGGAAATCAATTGTTCTTCATTGAAGATAATGCTAATCTCATGTTTTATACTCAATCATTTTTTGTGACTGAGCAGAATTCCATTCTGAGCGGATAAAAGTGAGTCGGTCTTAAATGAAAAAAGTTCTGTTAATCATCATTGATGCCTTGGCAACGCGGGTTGTCGCCCCCGCTCTTGAGCAGGGAAAACTGCCAAACTTCCAGCGGCTGGTGGAGAAAGGAGCCTTTTGTCCCGAGTGCACTTCGATTTTTCCCTCAATCACTCCGGCAGCGACATGTGCCCTGGTAACAGGTGCTTACCCTTTCGAACATGGTATTTCAGGGGCCTACTGGTACGATCTCGACGACGACGAGGTCGCCTATTTCGGGTCTGACCTGCCGGCGATTATGAATGAGGGTATGAATCATTTTATCAATGACTTTCAAATCAAGTTGAACAGAGATCGGTTGCAGGTCTCCACAATTTTTGAACACATTGAGCGGCATGGTTCCCTGTCTGACGCGGTGATCAATTTCATGTGGTATCGCGGTACCGTTGATCATGAAACGACGACCCCGACGCTGCTCAAACTCATTCCCGGTGTCACTCTGGCCAGCAACATGCGCGGGCCGCATACCATGTTCCTGGGGGAATTCGTTTCGACTCCCTTGTACGGCACGTATCCCTCGGCTCGAGGAGGATTGTCGCGCCGCTTCGGGTTTCATGATGAAACAACCGCCGACTACCTCCTGGCTTTGGCAGACCAGCAGGCGCTCCCCGATTTTACCCTGGCGTATTTTCCCAATAACGATTTCGACAGTCATGCCAACGGCCCTGCCAATGCGCTCTCAACTCTGGAAGCCATTGATGTCAATTTAGGACAATTATTTGAAGCACAAGGGGGAATAGACAAGCTGCTCGAAGAATTTGCTGTTTTGATCACGGGAGATCATTCTCAAAGTGATCTGGATGACAGCCCGGTCGTCGATTTAAATCAGGTGCTTGAGAAGTTCCCACTGGTTCAGGCGGGCAAGCCTTGGAACAATTCTGAAGATTTGATGGTCTGCCCGAACATGCGTTCCGCTCAAATCTATCTGCGGTCTGAAATCTGGACTCGGCGTGAAGAAGTGATCGGCTGTCTGCTGGAATGCAAGGCGATCGATCAGGTGATCTGGTGTGAACATGACAGCGGATTGAATGGCACAAAACAGGCTGCATTTCACGTTCAGACAAGCGACCGGGGGCACCTTGTCTTTCAACCCGCAATGACTCGGCAGGGAAACGCGACCGACTGTTATGGGACACCCTGGGAATGGGAGGGGGACTTGTCTGCCGTTGATGCCTCTGTCACTCCCGAGAACCGGATTGAGTATGGAAATTACCCAAACGCATTCGAACGCATCGCAGCCAGCTTCTCTGAAAAAACAGGTAACATCTGGGTCACGGCTCAACTGGGTAAGGAATTCTGTCTGCCAGAACTCAATTGCAATCCGGCGGGTTCGCATGGCTCTTTGCATTATTTAGATTCTACAGCTCCCCTGATCGCCGCTGGATTGCCTGAGAATTTTGAATTGCCTGACGCCCTGCGTATTGTCGACATCACGCCGATCTGCCTGCAACTGCTTGGTCTGGCTCCACCCCGGCTCCCTGGGGCCAGCGCGATTTTAAATTCCCTGCTGAATGAAACTTCGTAAGGTCACCCTGAGAGGATGCGGGCCACCGGCTGAAGATATTTGAAATGGTCGCAAGAGATTTTAATGATTCCAATTAACGGAACGGCAAGGAGAATGCCGGCGACGCCCCATGCCCAGCCCCAAAAGACGATACAGATAAAAACCAGGGCAGGATTTAATTTCATGGATCGACCTAAAATCAGAGGCGTAATCACATTACCTTCCAGAACATTGATCAAAATATAGATCAGGGGACCAATCACAGCTTCTGCCGGCGTGGGCAGATATACGACGCCAATCAAAAACGTGACTGCAGCACCGACGAATGGTCCCACAAAGGGAATGA
Source organism: uncultured bacterium (assembly GCA_963974925.1). Taxonomy (GTDB): domain Bacteria; phylum Planctomycetota; class Planctomycetia; order Planctomycetales; family Planctomycetaceae; genus Gimesia. Next base: position 22,157 of record CAXBFD010000080.1, read on the forward strand.
AGTTAAGCGTCGCCGCCATGATTCCCAGCAGAAAGGGATCAGGGAGCCCCAACAGAGCCAGGATCACGCCAATGACAGTGCCCAGCCCGATGTTAATCGCGGTAATCGTGAGAAGATAATGCGAAATTCCCTGCTCTACGTTACGTATCATCGTCACAAAGCCCCGTTTATCTTCCACCGTAGGGATCAGTTCCACGACGGAATTCACGTTACGGTGTCCCATCGCCAGGAGCAGATAAACGAGTACCATGGTGATGGTCGCTCCCGCCAGAAAGTTAAGAGTCGAATTCAACAGATAACTTGTGACTGCAGGTTGTTGAACGGAAACCTTTACAACATCATCTTTTTCCGATCCCGAAGCAATTTTCGAAACCTGTTCAGACGCCTGGTCAATCTTGTCTACCGGATCCGTGAAGAATCGTAGTTTTTGTTCAGCTTCACGAAATGTGGCAGGAGCATTGGCAACCCAATCGGAAATCGGCCCCGCAAGGAAATAACTGGTGAAACCAATCGTCGTGCTCAATACCAGTACGACGATCGCAGCAGCGATGGACTCTGTCATCAGACGCCAGCGAGTCAGGAAACGCACCACGGGAGCCAGTAGAAAAAAGAGTACAATCGCCAGTGCCATGGGGATTAGAATCGCGCGTGCAAAATACAGGGCATGCACAATTCCCAGTGTCGCTAGTATCGCCAATGAAAGCCGTCCATACGTGTGAGTCACAATTTTCTCAGGCGGTCTGTTCACAGCCACGCGATCGTCATCCGATGTCTGTGACTCAACAGCGTCCGCATCCTGTTTCGGCTCAGCAGCATAGGCGGTCTGTTGCGGCTCAGCGCTGTGAATAATATTTCGAGAGGAACTGGACGTGGACACCGCTTTAACTCCTTAGAATTGATACTCCATTCAGCACGAGAAAATCGGTCATCCGATCCTCGACCGCGAGTCCCTGCCCTGCCTCGCCATTGCGACCTTACCAGGGCTTTAATTTCCAGCCTACAATAAAACCGACTCCAAAACACCAGAGTGCAGCCGTTCCCGGTTTTTGGCGTGCGTACATTTTGACATAATCCAGAATATCCTCGACAGGTTGCAATTGATCACAAACCTCGTTCTGAGACGACTGATTATTTGAAACCGATCGCTGTGGGGGTGTTGTAGTATATTGAGTGGTTGTTGTCGCATTCATGAGAAATTCTCCTTTCCAAGGGAGTTAATAACTGGTTAAAAGATCTGATTACCTCAGTTTCTAGTGGTAACTGTGTTTTTCAGAAAGGATCTTTTTGATCCATTTAATGTTACTTTGCAGTTCAGTGCGCGATCGCTTCAGGAGAGAAAAACTTCTTTTGAACCCTTCGACGGCGAGAAAAAACAGGATGGCTGCGATCCCCAGCCCGGCTCCGGAAACGGTTAATAAAGCGGCGATCTGACTGAGCCCAGAGACCTCAGTCAACCATAATGACAAACCAAATAACGCAACGGGGCAAGCTCCCACGCACAAGCCCGTCGCCAGACAGACCATCAGTGTGGGGAAAAAGGCTTCCCGTGAGGCGTCTCGCGTGTCGACGGCGATCAATTCCAGCTGCAACTCACTGAGGCTTATTATGTCGGCCCCCAGGTTGCCTAAATGCCCCTGTAAGTTGGATGTCCGGGCCCGGTTCGGCTGACCGTTAGGATTTCTCATCTCTTCACCCACCAGCCCATGACGATTCCCGCCAGCAAACCGACCTTCAAAGCCATTTGTGGATGATTCGTGATGTGTTCTTGTAGACATTGTCCCCATCCTCCAATATCAGTTCCGGGCTCAGTGTTGCAGCCATTCTTCAACGCCTCCGTTGAATCGCTGCAGACGGCCCTGCTGTGAAATTTTCCAAATTGTTTCAGCTTAATTTCCTGCATCACCTGTCTGTCTCCTGCGATATCAATTCTCATTGGAAAATGAGACGGAAGAAGATATCCCTTCTCCAAATCCTGGCGATGATGATCCTGTAGAATCATTTTGTACCGCCCCCCCCTGACTACCCGATGCCAGATGGTGAACGATTTGTGCGGTTGCTGCCTTCAAGGCCAATCCCGCCATAAAAGTAAACGCTGTTCGCATTACTCCATGTTTTGTCTCATCCTTCGAATTTTTTTCGAGTGCCGGTTGATGTTTACGAATCAGCTTTTCGAGTGTTTTTGTATCCGTACCCTGAAACACTTGTTTTTTAGGTACCAGTAAATAACCGATAACCGCCGCCACCCCGATGCTGGCCAAGGGATATGTTTTAATGTAATACTGCCATTTCGTCAGAGCCGAAGCACTCTGTTTTACCTGATGGATATCTTTATCAATATCCTGACGAAGGAGTTTCATCTCGTGGCGGATGTGGGCAGCGCGATTCGATTTTGACTGCTCAGACACAATTCTGTCTCCTACTGTCTTGCTAGTTCTTCCCCAAAAACAGAGCCTCATGCCAGGCGATCCAGCAGTCCCCTGATAATGCACGTGTGAGCCTGATTCCGAACTAAAAACGGAAGTGCTTTTTGAAAGAAGACGGGATGATCTCCGCCAGTGAATCTTTCACATTATTTCCGATCCGTTCGACAAACGCTTCATCGGGAGAAAAGTATCTGGACGAGCCGCGTAATAGCGAGCCCAGAATCACTCCGGTTCCCAGGCCGACCCCGAGCCCGATCAATACGGACGATGCAGGTTTCTCTTCAATGTATTGGCAGAACTTTGCAGACAGATTCTGCTCTGTCCCACTGTCACTGTCAGAGACAGGCGGGGGTGTCTGTGAGACACGGTTTGCAACATCTTCCTGTTGATGAATCATTTTTTTCTCCTTTAATCCGGTTCTCTTTTTAAAAGCAACTGACCCGCGCGGTGATCTATTTACGCCAGACCAGCCCCACGATCACGCCGGCAATCAGTCCTGTCCCAAAAGCCACAGCCACTGATTCGGCAGGATGTTTGCGCACCGTGTGTTCAGCCTGATGATAGCCATCCTGAACTGATTCGCTGACTCGCTCATACTGTTCGCGAGCTGCTTCAGAAGCTTGAGCGAGTTGTTCTTTTGTTTTCTTGACAGATTCACCTATTCTGTCGCTGGCACACGAAGCCGACTCTGACAGGTTTTTGATAATGGCGTCTAATTCTGCTTCGATTTTCTGACTGGTTTCTCCGGTCTTCTGTTGAATTTTTCCGACGAGCTGATCGGTTTTTCCTTCCAGTTCATCAAGATCATTCGAGGTAAGTTGGCCCCAGCGTTCTTCAATGCGACCACGAAGTTGTTTCCAGTTCCCACGTATTTCTTCACGAGTCGTCATTACTTTCTCCTTAAATATGAATTCAAGCGGTGGTATGTAAGTTGAGTCTCCTGACTTGAAGTAATTGAAAAGCAACTGGTGTGCCACTTTGTTAAATCCAGGAATTACCCACGCTTCCCAAACATCTCTGGACGCATAATACCCCGGAAATAAACGTTATTTTTGTAAAACATTTTATTTGCACCAATCCTGATAAGGCTAAAGCAAGCAACTGAATTTGGTCGTCTGTGTACCAGATTGGTTTGCTTTCGATCAGCGATTTGATCCGGGGGTTTGCAAGCAGCGCAACCTCACCGCTTTTCAGCAGCAGCAACGTATTAACAGCTGGCTGCCGAAGAGAGCTGTTTTTCGAACAATGTCAGATATGATTTGATGCTGCCGGGTGATTACCCGTTCGGAAATGGCTTTTGATTAAACCAGTCCTGGAATTCTTCTGTTTGATCGGTGCATGGAACGAAATAACGCGACTAAATCTGCCCGTACCTTCAAACATTTTTATGAAGTCTGCTGGCGATATTTCTCCAAATGCCATTTTAAGATTCTAACGCTCTTTATTCTTTCAGTTAAAAAGTATATTCACTTTATTTCTTTGCAGGTACACCTGGTACCTCAAAATCTTTTGTCGCATTCTCCTTCGCGAATTCGATTTTTGTTTCATACGATCCAAATAACTGCTTGCCTTCAGGCAGCTGCATTCCGTCTGGCAGGGTGACCGATACACCATCGTTTCCTGAGATTCGCACGATATATGGCCCACCGATAATCCCTTTGCCGGTTTCTGTGGCATATTCGCCTTGCTTGATTATGGCAACCGAAGCAGGTCCGGAATTTCCTTTGGCAGAATCAGGTTCCAGACTGACTTCTCCCGCCGGGACTGGTTTTCCAGCGAAAGTGACTTTCCCGGATAGAGCAAATTTCTCAGGTCCATCCGCTTCTCCCTGACTACAGCCGAAAGAGATCAATATTAACATCAAAATCAGACTTAGAATTTTCATTTGGGTCCTGCAGTAATATCAATGTATGTTGATTGAGAGAATAAACAGCCCCCTGCAGTCTCGCCTTGATAAGGCGCTTCTGCAGGGACTGTAAGCCAGTCTTCAGTGCTCTTGATACGGAACAGGCGGCGATACCCGCACCGTATTCAACAACGCAGGTAAGAGCATCAGGTCTTTATTGACCGATGCCTCCTACTGGCAATCCATCTGCACAATTTGCTAATTGCCTTAGAATGGTGATGTCAGTATTCTCACTGAAGAAATGCACTGAGCCATCTACCATCGACATGTGACAGCCCCCGACATGTTCGCTGCCAAAGAGACGACCATCAATATCCCAGGAGCCACCTGCGGGAACTGCGACACTATTAATCTGATCGGTCATCGCGGCAACCGCACTGTGCATCACCCAGTTTCCACCGCTGACATGGGGACCTGATGCCCAGGTATTGTAGGCAGCAGGACGCATTTCCTTTGTATTCATATATTTGCTTTCGCCAACCATGAAAACATTCGTTGTACCATCGATGACATCCCGGAATCTTTTGCTGGTATTAATGGCAAACATCCCGGTGTCAAAGAAGACCCGACCGGCTGCAAGGGCAGTACACGGCATTGTTGTTCCTGTTGCGGGACGCGCTCCCCCACCCATAACGGCGAAATAATTACTATTGGCCGTGCTACCTTGTGAACGGGGGTCCGATGGACACTGATATTTAGGAAGTGCACGGTTCTGTTCGGTAGAATTGACCGATAATGTACCAGAATAAGCTGCAGGCACACCGGCGGTGATTTTGAAAATTGGTGTAAAGTGAGCATTGAAATTAAATGAATTGTACCGATTCGACTCGTCCATATAAGGTAAAATCATCACCATCCAGTTGGCTCCTGCATTATCGAAACCAGAGGGCACAGTGGGATTGCAAGTCCCATTGACGTACCCTTTGACAATGATCCCGGATGGCATTACCCGATGAGTATCATGATAATTATGAAGTGCCAGTGAAATCTGCTTCAAGTTGTTTTTGCAGGTGGATCGCCTTGCTGCTTCCCGGGCCTGCTGCACGGCTGGTAAAAGTAACGCGATCAGAATGGCGATAATCGCGATCACCACCAACAATTCAATAAGAGTAAATGCAGAACGGTACTTTGCTTTTGACATTTTCGATCTCCTCTGAGCACTAGAAAAAAATTTGGAAATAAATAATTTTCCGGTTAGTCATCAATGAGGAGAGCGGCAGGGACTGTAAACAGCCATGCTTTGAATCGCTCTCATCTCAATTGATGAATTTACGAAAAACGAAGCATGCCAGTCCACCACATATCAGAGGGGTAGCTTGAGAGAAGATTTGATTTAACGTTGATATTCCACGTCATCTTCAGCAGGCAGTATTTTTAGATTAACTAACAATTCTTCGTCGATCAACATAAATTTTTCGCGAAAACAGTTCATTGAGATTATTTAGATTATTTAGAAATCAACTGTTTTTTTTTGACCGAATCCTCAAAATACTGTGCTATTTGAAATCATTACTTTCGAATCATCCCCCCCCTTTTTCGTCTGACGAAATACTTCCAGAACCTGGGAAATGTTTGGAATTCCCAAACCGATCTGCTTTATAATTTATCCATGACAGACCGGTAAAATTTCATCAAAAATGCCACCGGATTAAAACATCGCGATCGCTGTCTGCAACTCTGCCGGTGCGAGCGAAAGTAAAACGGGCATTCCACTTCAAGCCGTGATCATGACTACAACGGGTGTAGAAATCGTCGAAGGCTCCTGCACGATCCAGACCGGTCCATTTCTGTCGGTGTGATTTTTGTGAACGGTTCTTCCAGCAAGCTCTCTATCAGGAAATGCCAGCCCGTTTTCACTGTGACCATTGCCTGTTTCTGTTTTGTGAGGTCCGTAGGCTGAAGGTTATCAAAGAGCGATCGGCACAGGCGCGGATCAGATTCCCATCAAAGGCGGAAACATTCTCGACGTGGTATACGATGCCATCGCGTTAGAACTCGGGTTATCCTCCGACGAAAAGCAAAACGAAGCATTTCAACGCCCTTTCGTGCACATCAAATTGAAAGACGATCTCAGGTAATTTTGGTTTCGAAGGAAAACAGGTTCCTGGCAACCCGGATACGCGCACGGTTGATATGGAATTTTTCTGTCACGTCATCTCAACTCCCCCCAGCGCGGTTGAATCATCCGATATCTCAGACAATGTTAGCGATGCAAATGGGTGAAACCCCTCATTTCCTGTTCAAATGCTTATGAAAGTCCCTGTAATATAAGAAATACAAATAATAAGCACTACCATCTATTATAATAAGTATTGTTATATATCAGAGTGGACTATTATAATACGTTTAGTTAATAAACTTTTTATTTCTATTGATCTGGGATCTGAAATTGTGATTGCAAAACCAAAAACATTTCGCTGTCGTGCTTTTACTCTGATTGAACTGCTGGTGGTCATTGCCATTATCGCAATTCTGATTGCTTTACTTCTGCCGGCGGTGCAGCAGGCACGCGAAGCAGCCCGAAGAAGTACCTGCAAAAATAATCTGAAGCAAATTGGCCTGTCGTTACATAACTACCACGACACACACCGTGTTTTCCCTTATGCCAGTTCGCACCAGGGACGCGCCTGCACGACCGCACGACCGATTTTGAATCACAAAGGCTGGTTAATGCTGCTGCCGTATATCGACCAGGCCCCCCTGTATAACAAATTTAACTTCTCTGTCGCCGCGAGTACCTCTGCTGTAGATGGAACGGGTACGGTAATGGGCATGCCAGGTTCGGGAAATGAGAATGACTTTGTTGTCAGTCGTGAAATTCCGGTCTTCACCTGTCCTTCTTCCACAGGAGATTATAACGGAACTGCTGCTGGAGTGGGACAGCATTACGGAATTTATACTTCCGGTACCTACAAAGGTGCATACACCAACTACGGCTTTAGTATTACATCCTTCCAGTGGTGCACGGGCTGGCTGAGTGAAACAAATTCTTCACGTCACATGTTCGGCTTGGATGGCTGCTGCCGGATGCGCGATATAACCGACGGAAGCAGCAATACCGTCGCCGTGGTCGAACGTGTCCGTCAGGTACGTCGCGGTTATGGATGGCCGGAAACCTGGGGTTACACGAAATGGTATGATTATGGTGGTGTCGTACTGGATAGCGGGGATTTGAATTTATGGGGCAATACCACCCTGGGGGGCCCTGACGTTGCCGGCGTTGCATGGAATCCTTATTCCCCCGCCAGTTTTCACGTAGGTGGCATTCACGTCTTGCTGGCCGACGGCGCAGTCCGCTTTGTCAGCGAAAACACAGACATTACCACCTTACGGAACCTCTCAGCAATTGCCGATGGCAATCCCCTTGGAGAATGGTGATACTCTGCTTGTTCTCTGAAATCCGCGACTTCCGACGGTAGACGGCATTGCGCTCGCGATGCCGTCTTTCGCGCCAGTCGCGTATTGAAAATCTTGAAATCAGACCATCGACGCTTTAATAAATAGAACAGGGCAACAGGATGTTTCAGTGGATTCGATTAAGTATATTTCTCTCAGGTTTGCTGATGCTGGCGGGCTGTTTTGGCGGCAGTTCAGGACCGGAAATTAAACTGGAACCGGTAACGGGCACAGTGACCATCAATGAAGAGCCGGGGAGTCAGGTAGAACTGGTATTCTTACCCCTGGATGGAACGCCGGGAACGGGTGCTTATGCCGTCACCGATGAAACAGGCGCATTCACGCTGAAGCATCGCAACGGCGAGAATGGCATTGAAGCCGGGAAGTACAAAGTCATCTTTTCCAAATTTGTGAAACCAGATGGTTCTCCCCTTCTACCGGACGAAGACGCCGCCACTATGGGCATCGAGCAGCTACCGGCAATGTATACAAATATGGAACGAACGAAAGTCGAAGCAGAAGTCCCTGCCGGCGGCAATACGCTGCAGTTCGATCTGAAAGTAAAAACGAAGTGAGTTCCAGATTACCAATTTGAGCTCTGATAACACTTCCGGGGAAGACTGAAAACAGTCTTCCTTTTTTTACTGAGTAGGATGACTGTCACACTGCAAACCTCATGACCTGCGATTTCCTGCCCGCTTTACTGGCACTGGAAACTGGCAAACTGGTATGATGATTGATTCAAATCAAGTTTGCATAGTCCAACCGCTTGTGG
>CAXBFD010000081.1:0-30476 GCA_963974925.1 uncultured bacterium
GATGGCTAAGTACAGCTCCAGTTTTTTCCTGGAAGCGTCCTTCAGATCTTGAATTTACTGCTATCAGAATTCCCGAAACTGTTCAGGAAAAGGCAACAGCGGCCCGCACATCCAGGGTTCAGACCTATTCGTACGAGGAAATCCAGACACTTTGGAAATAGCGAAGTCGCCATTCTTCAAGGACTGGATGGATCATGATTCCACCTGCAGGTACAATGGTAATGGTCGCTGGAGAAACAGGGACAGAAGAAGCTGTCACAATTACTTCATCTGCCAGGTCTTTTGGAAAATATTCCTTCGTATCAATGGGCGTTCTTCGCGAAAGTGCCTACGGGCCTGGTACAACGTTAGGAGTGATTACAGATGATCAAAAAGCGACAGGAACATTTTTACCGAACTTGATTGATCTGATGGATTCGTACTAAACCAGGATTGGAGCCGTATACTCCTGACTTGAGATTAGATTTGCTGCGAACTGCAGCCGATTAAATTCGCGTCGAATTAAGGCGTAATTAGCCCAAGTTTACCGAAACGCATTTTTTAATTCGCCGTTAAAAAACTTCGATAATTAGGAACAAGCACATGACACGTGAACCGATGGTTGACCACGGACAAACCCTCAACGGCCCCTCCGGCAAAGTGATCGGCTTTCTAGAGAGCAAAGTTGAATTCGAAGCGTTTGCAGATGCTTTATCAGCAGCCGGTTATCAAGCAACGGCGGTTACTTTGCTTTACGGCGAAGACGGCATTCACCTTTTGGAACGGTTAAATCAAAATAGATTCTTCTTCGCAGATTCCGAAGACAGCATCATCCAAACCGGCATCCGAGAGCTGAAACTGGGACATTATGCCGTGTCCGTTGAAGTTACCGACCATCAGCATGCTGTGGACATCGCGAGTCTGGCAAAGCCTCACGGTGGATACGGTTTTGTGTATTTCGGAACTTGGGTCAACGAGCGGCTTTCGACCTGACAGGGGATAATAAAAGGGTCAGGACTCTTATTTATTGAGTCCTAGTATCTTGGATACGAGCACTGTTGGACCTGTTTTACAGGTAAGACGTTGTTGGTTTATATTGATAAGAGCTCATCCCTGATGGCCATCAGGGATGAGCTACGACTTTGTAGATCGTCGAGTCCTTGGTGCATTTCGACACCGTGGGTCAGCTGGATCGCGAAGCCGCATCGTTTTCAACCCGAACAGTCGCTAGAGCCACTCAGGTGAGCTCGTATTTTACTAGGATGGGACATTCGATGAAAGACTCCTCTTCAATTTCTGTTGTTGGTATTGACGTTTCTAAAGAAACCCTTGATGTCTTTTTCACAAAAAATGGCCGATTCGTCTCTTCATCAATCCATCTGATAGCGGTTTCATTTTTGGGGCTCTTCATGAAGCTCAGCTTCGTGCTGGATCTTGTCTTGCTCGTCGCGTTTTGCTTCTTTAATAAACAGTGGGATGAAAGGGAAAAGGAGAAATATCGACAGGAGAAAGAAAATTGCTGCGACCATACCCACCATCGACCAATCTTCGACCAACGTTGCTGCCAGGATGAAAGCCCCCAAACCTAGAAACAGCGTCAAAGCGATGGCGGTAGAAATGCCCGCGTATTGGACATCCATTTCCACTTCTTTTTGCGAAATGGTCGACTGATTTCTGCTGCGAAGCACTTTCGCTTGTGATTGCCGTTCCAGGTAACTCACAAGTACGAAACCAATAAACAGCACAAGCACTGCAAATGCAGCCAGATAGGCCGCCGAAGGCAAGAATAGTAAGAGTGTGCTCGTAGCAATCAATGCCAAAATCAGCAAAAGACGCAGTATCGTTTTTGCATGGCGCATCATCATGTGCGCATCGGGCTCGCCAAGCTTGGGATTATCCATCGTACCTGTCCTCTATCCGACCTTTCCCACCTGGATTAGCCTGGAACCGATCCAAGTATGGATTACCTTTCATTGTATCCACTGCGGTCCTCCCAGTCAAAATCAAATTGATTTTTTACCACTTTTTTGTCCTTCTGTTATTGAGATCCGAGAGTCGTTTCCGAGCGAATTATTTTTCCGTAGTCAACACTGTTTCTGAGCAGACCTTCTTTGCGAAGCCCTCCCTTTTCCGTTAATTGATCCGCTTCTCTTACACGTCATTTACAGAGCAAGCGAGTGTCGTTGAACAACACAAAAAACAGAGTCAGGGATGGGACGGACCAAGAAACGGGGGGGGGAAGATCACATCAGTGATATGAAAAAATCATTCTTTTTTAGTTTTGTTATTGATTTAACTGCGTTTATATTTCGTTTCCTTAAACATTGCGATCAGCGGTTTTTACCCCCTTTATCTCCTTGGGAATCAATAAATTGCACCTGAATATCTAATCAAAACGCATTTGACTTTAATGATCCTCTGCGTTTTGGGGGAGTTAAATACCAGTGACAGATCATCAAAAACGGGAAGAACTTATTCAAGAAATCAATGCAGGCAGGAATGAGAGCCTTTAAAGAGTTGTCGCAATTTGGCAAAGAGGGCGAGGGCGTTGATGCCCTCATATTGTCGTTAGAATACCCGCCGACAACTACACTTTCTGCTCGTGATCTGATGGATTCGATTTCCGAAACATTGTGGTCATGGGCTTCGGACAATTCCGATTACCTGATCGATTCAATGCTAGAGGGATGACTCAGCAGAACATGGCGTGCCATTATTCCGTTGGATTGAAGGTGGCGATCGATGCTGGCCCCATTAGTGAAGTCAGATTTGGAAGCGCCGCCGGTTTCCACTTGCGTTCCAGAGGGACCGCCACGGAAGAGATGGGAATTTCCCATTCAATTCAGTAAATCAGTAAAAACGGAACCATTGGAACATGGTTTGCGACACGGTCCTCAGAAAAGTCCGACAAAGTAAGCGGACTGTGCCCGTATTTTTTCTATCAGGAGGAAGATTTAATGGCTCTAGAAAATTACCAATCTTGTATTGAAGCCTGCATCAAGTGTGCGAAGGTGTGTGAAAATTGTGCAGACGCCTGTCTCAGCGAGCAGGATGTCAAGAAGATGGCTGAGTGCATCCGCCTCGACCGGGACTGTGCAGAAGCCTGCTGGGGGGCCACAGCATGGATGAGTCGTGACTCACAATTTGCGGCTGACCTTTGCCGTTTGTGTGCCGAAGTCTGCGATGCTTGCGGTGCCGAGTGCGAAAAGCACGAGGTTGAACACTGCAAACGTTGTGCGGAAGAATGCCGCCGTTGTGCGGATGAGTGTCGGCAGATGGCAGGTGCTGGCGTGTAGTTTTCGCACCTCTTTTGTCATCGAACTGGTTTCCCAGCAATCAGAATGGTCTGTATCCATGCAGACGCCGCTCAGGAAATCGACTCTCGGCGGAAGATTTTCGTCCGCCGAGAGCGTTCCTGGAGCGCATCACATTTTACCATAGCGTGTCTCAAGCTAATTCCCCCCCCTTTAATTTCCCCGTAAGACCAAGGAAGGCTGAATAAAAAATCCCTTAAAAACAGGCCTGGTCGAAGTGTTCTTAAAGCGTAAATCAATTGAAAAAAGCGATTCAGAACCAGGGAGTATTGACATCACCCTCGACTACCGGTAAGGTGGTATTACCAATATATGGTATTACCATTATCAAGGCGGTAGAACAATGGAAATTGTAGAAATCAAGCGTCAGACTTTGGTGAAAGAAGTTTCCAACCAGCTGGCAAAGGCCATACGAAATGGATTTACCGGACCAGACGGTCTGTTGCCATCAGAACGTCGATTGGCAGCTCAGTTTGGCGTCAGCCGACCAGTGGTTCGCGAAGCAACAAAAATGCTTGAATTCCAGGGGCTGGTTGAAATCCATCAGGGTTTAGGGATTCGTGTTGTTGATCGACTTTACGCTCCCTTGAGTGCTGCCGCGAAGCTGTTGTTACCAGATGATATGGAGCGTTTACGCCAGTCACTGGATGTCCGGATGGTCTTAGAACCCGAAATCGCGAAGCGTGCTGCAGAGCGGGCGACCGAACAGGGTATCGCAAAGTTGCATGAAATTCAGCGGTTGCTGGAAGCGGCTTCGTCTCTCGAAGAGGCGATGGAAGCCGACATCGCATTTCACAGTCACCTGGCCGAGATTTCCGGGAACAATCTTTTCGGGATCATGCTGGACTCCATCGCTGATTTAGGTCGGGAAAGCCGCCGTGCCACGATGAGCGAGGTCGGCTTCGAACGGGCATTCCGCCAGCATGCCGTCCTGTTAAGTGCGATTGAGAAAGGAGACGTGAGTGCGGCAGAGCAAGCCATGCGGGATCATATCTGTGCTGCCGTTCATGACCTGATTGCTCATTTGGAAATGGGAGACAATTGAAATTATGGGACGGTTTTTCCTGGTTGTGTGTCTGGTTGTTTGCGGATCCTCTCCAGTACTGGCGATTGATTACGCAACAGAGATCCAACCCATCTTTAAGAAACACTGCTTCGAGTGTCATGGACCGCAGAAACAAAAGTCCGGTTTTCGACTCGATTTTCGCTCGGTGGCACTGAGCGATGGTGTGGCCATTGTTCCAGGAAAAGCGAATGAGAGTCCACTGATCGAATATGTGTCCGCCCCGCAGGGCGATGACATGCGTATGCCGCCAGAAGGGGCAGGATTGAGTGCAGCCGAAATCGCAACGCTGCGAAAATGGATTGATGACGGTGCCCCCTGGCCTGATGCATTGGCTGGCGAAGACAAACGTCTGGCACACTGGGCATGGCAACCGATTTCAAATCGTCAGCCAGGATCGAGTGCAAACGCTGGCGCAAACCCGATCGATGATTTGATCCGGGCAAAGCTTGCGGAAAAGGGCCTGACCCTGTCGCCAAAGGCAGACCGCCGCACATTGATTCGGCGGCTTTCGTTCGATCTCCACGGGTTACCACCATCGCCGGAAGTGGTGGAAGCATTCGTGAATGATGCTGGTCCGAACGCTTATGAAAAACTTGTCACACAGATGCTGGATTCTCCACACTATGGAGAACGCTTCGCCCAACACTGGTTGGATATCGCACATTATGCTGACACGCATGGATTCGAACGCGACAAACGCCGCGATCATGCCTGGCCTTACCGCGACTATGTCATTCAAGCATTCAACGCAGATAAACCGTACGACCGCTTTCTGCAGGAACAGATTGCCGGCGATGTGCTCTGGCCAGACCAGAAACAGGCCATCATCGCAACTGGTTTCCTCGCCGCTGGTCCCTGGGATTTTGTGGGGCATGTCGAGGCCAAGAGCGGGGTCCTGAAGCGTGCGGCCCGGTCGCTCGATCTGGATGACATGGCAACGCAGGTGATGACGGCAACGATGGCAATGACCGTTAATTGCGCCCGCTGCCACGATCACAAACTCGACCCGATTTCCCAGAATGAATATTACCAGTTACACGCCGTATTTACCGGAGTGAATCGGGGAGACCGAACCATCAACGTGCAGGCAGCCGACGATCTCGCAGCTGCACGGGTGAAGCTGGAGCAGCAGATTGATCTGCTTGAGTCAAAACTTGATTTAGCCGACATCGTGGGGGGCGGAGATGGAAAAGGGACAGGAAAAATCCGTCAGGGTATCGATCCGCGGTCAGGTGAAGCAGCGTCTCTGGAGCTTAGCTCACTGGACAAAGTTGAGGCAAACCGTTTTGCAAGATCAAGAAATCGCTTCATCGAAGGAGTCTTCATTCCCCAAAACGGTCAGGCAGTTGAAAATCTCCCGATTGATTTGGCGCAAGTTTCTGGTGCGGATGGCAGCGCCTGGGACATCATTCGAAGCGGGCCGGTCAACGGACAGTATTCCAGTCAGTTGGGGGGCATCGATTTTGCGAAAGGCGGGCACAGTCTGCTCAGTATGCATGCCAACTCGGGTATCACCTTTAACCTTGCCGAGGCCCGCGCGGCAATCGGCCAGGGTGATTTGCGGTTCAGCGCACAAGTGGGTTACTTCGGACAGCAGAGCGACGATTATTTTGCGGATGTATGGATTTTTGTGGACAATGAGAAAGTTGCCGCGTTCCACAAACTGAAGCGTGCCGATAATTTGAAGAACATCGAAATCCCTCTGCCCAGCCATGCGCAATTCCTGACACTCGTCTCAACCGATGGCGGGAATGGTTTTATCATGGACCAGATCGGATTCGGCAATCCCAGGTTGAGAGCCGATTTGAACACGCTCACTCCTGCCGAACGCGAGCGTCTTACCAGACTCCGCGAAGAGAAAAATGTGCTCGATGAGAAAATCGCGGCTCTGGACACATTTGAAGTCTACGCCGTCGTTCCGCAGAATCAGATGCCCGAAGTCCGCCTCCTGCGCCGGGGCGATTCGGAATCTCCTTACGGTGCCCCACTGGAACCGGGCGCATTTAGCGCGTTGCAAATGCTGACCCCCGATCTGGGCACTTACCAATCGACTGAACGTGAACGACGTGTGGCATTGGCCCGCTGGATCACAGATCCGCAAAACCCGCTCACTCCGCGCGTTATCGTGAATCGACTGTGGCACTGGCATTTCGGTCAGGGCATCGTCAGCACCCCCAGTGACTTCGGACTGGGTGGCAGTATGCCGTCGCATCCGGAACTGCTTGACTGGCTGGCGGCAGAATTACCCCGCCAGAACTGGTCACTCAAGGCACTGCACCGGTTGATTCTGAGCAGCGAAACGTATCAACAGACATCAGCTTACACAAAACAGGCGCCGGGAATTTCTGTGGACGCCAATAATCGTCTCCTCTGGCGTCAGAATCCTCGTCGTATCGAAGCGGAAGCGATTCGCGATTCGGTTCTTGCCGTCAGTGGAAAGCTGAATTTGAAACAAGGCGGTCCCGGCTTTGAAGATTTTGAATACAAAGAAGCCTACGCTCCGATCTACACCTACGTGACTGCCGACGAACCTGCCTTATGGCGACGCAGCATTTATCGCTACATTGTTCGAACCACGCCGAACAACTTCCTCACGACCCTGGATTGCCCCGATCCGGCGAATATGACGCCGAAGCGGCTTACCACGACGACCCCGCTCCAGTCGCTGGCACTTTACAACAACGATTTCATCCTGCGGCAATCGCAATATTTTGCGAAACGAATCGAACAGGAAGCGGGTCCACTCGCCGCGGATCAGGTGAAACGGGCATTCGAATTAGCTTTGGGCCGTCTTCCGTCCGACCACGAGACAGAATTGGCGTTACAGTTCATCGGGGAACACAGTCTGTTTGCTTTCTGCAGATCTCTTTTTAATACCAACGAGTTTGTTTATGTCGATTAGTAACGCAAATATGCCCTCAAATTGTTCTGCGAATGCTTCGTCTTCCTTCAGTCGCCGATCGTTCCTTCAAGCCGCAGGCGGAGGTCTAGGCGGACTGGCGCTGGCAGCATTACTGACGGAAAATGGTCAGGCAGCGCCTCATCACAGGGCCAAAGCAAAACGCGTCATTCAAATTTTCTGTCCCGGCGGCATGAGTCAGGTCGACACGTTCGACTACAAACCGGAACTGAAACGCCGCGAGGGAAAACCGTTTGATCCCGACGGAAAACTGCAGTTTTTCGCATCCAAACCCGGCAACTGCCAGCCAGGCTTCTGGAAGTTTCGACAACATGGTGAATCTGGCCGATGGATGAGCGATCTCTTTCCGAAACTGGCAACCTGTGTCGATGACATGGCGTTTATCTACTCCATGCAAAGTAAAACGGCGCTGCATGGTCCGGGCTGCTTTATGATGAATACCGGTCAGACCCTGCCTGGATTTCCCAGTATGGGTGCCTGGGTCACTTACGGACTGGGCAGCGAGAATGAAGAATTGCCCGCGTTCGTCGTTTTGCCTGATCCGCGCGGTTTGCCCCCTGGTGGTATGATAAACTGGGGTGCCGGCTTTCTCCCCGCCGTCTTCCAGGCAACGAAGCTGGATTCAAACAACCCCCAGCAACCAATTGCCGATCTGTTCCCTCCCCGGGAATTTGCAGCGAAGGCGAATCATGCGGGACTCGATTTTCTCCAGCAAATCAATCAGCTTCACTTCACTTCGCGTAGTGGTAACAGCGAACTCGACGCGCGAATCAAGGCGTATGAACTGGCGGCACGACTTCAACTCAGCGCGCCCGAAGCAACCGACTTGAGTGGCGAAACGGAAGCGACGAAAAATCTCTATGATATTGATCATCCCGAAATTGGCCCCTTTGGTCGGCAGTGTCTGCTTGCCCGGCGTCTCGCTGAACGTGGCGTGCGTTTTGTCCAGATTTATTGCGGTGCAGAAAACACGACCGCACAGAAAATTCGCCCCAACTGGGACAGCCATGAAGACCTGGTACGCGATCATGGCTACTGGGGCGCAGTGCTTGATACCGGCGCAGCTGCATTGCTCAAAGATCTCAAATCTCGCGGGATGCTCGACGACACCCTGGTGATTTGCACAACGGAATTCGGTCGCCAACCCGGAGCACAGGGCAAAGGGGGCCGCGGCCGTGATCACAACGCCGGCGCATTTACGGCGTGGATGGCCGGTGGAGGCGTGAAACCGGGGATCGGCTACGGCGCAACGGATGAGTTAGGGTTCAAGTCGGTCGAAAATATCATGCACAGCCACGAATTACACGCAACGGCGCTGCATCTGCTGGGCCTCGATCACGAACGGCTCACCTGGTATCACAACGGTCTGGAACAACGGCTGACCGGATTCGAAGGGAAAGGAGTCGTGCAGGAGTTACTGACGTAATGTTTTTATATGAATCATCAAGACAGGTTTTAATCAAGCGATATTTATCAACTCGGTTTTAATGTAATCACCGAATTATTCACGACTTTATTAAGGATTAGAAGCATGAAGTTGAAGCACTCTCAAAAACATGGTTTTACATTAATCGAATTGCTGGTGGTCATTGCCATCATTGCAATTCTGATTGCCCTGCTCCTCCCCGCTGTGCAACAGGCACGCGAAGCAGCCAGACGCAGTTCATGCAAAAATAATCTGAAGCAAATCGGACTGGCACTCCATAATTATCACGACACACATCGTGTATTTCCCCCCGGGATGATGAATACGATCAGCAACTGGGCGGAAGATTCCACACTGGGGGCTTCGGCCCGCGGCGGATGGTTTGCGATGATTCTGCCATTTGTCGATCAGGCTCCCTTGTACAATACCTGGGCTTCCGAGCAATCAGCAGGAACGAACAATCTGAATTTTTCCCTGCGTTCTACACCCGTTTCCGCATTTATGTGTCCTTCAGATCCTGAAGCGGGAAAGATCACGACCAACGGTTTTGCCGGGAATTATTTGCTGAGCGGAGGCGGGTACGCCTGGGGGCTTACGACAACCGTGACTGACATCAATGGAACGACACCGACGGGTATGTTTTATACTCGTTCCAAAGTGCGGATGCGTGATTTAACAGATGGCGCCTCTTCCACCGTAATGGCCAGCGAAATCAATCTCGTTGATGATACAAAGGGAACGGTACCTTCAGGCTGCGGCACTCGTGACATGCGTGGGCTGTATTGGAACTATGTGCATATGGGCTCATTAATCGTAACCGCACGCCCTCCGAACTCACCTGCCGGTGATGTAATGAGCTGGGGCGGGAGATCGACTGATTTTGCTCCGATCACAAACTGTTCCAATGACAATACGGTCGTTGTGCCACGCAGTCGCCATACGGGAGGAGTACATGTCGCATTAGCCGATGGTGCGGTCCGGTTTGTATCAGAGAACATCGATACCAGTCTCTTTCAGCACCTTGGTACGATCGAAGGTAATGAGGTTGTAGCCGACTTCTAATCACTTCGTCAGACGCAAAGCATTTTCCGGACCTGAAACACTCTCGACTGATCAGACTCAGCGAGAGTGCAGATCCGGGATCTTGCGACGATCAATATTCTGAATGGACATAGCTTAATTTCACTTCAAACGACGCATATCAGAACGTGTTATCTGATACGTCATTTTTGATATTCCGAGGACCCGCTGATGGACTGTTTACGATCTGGTTTTGTTGTTCTTATGTTACTCTGTATTTCTTCCGGATGTTCCAGGACTGAGGTTCCTGCAAGTCTGTACGATGCGGCTGGCGAAGTATTTGTGAACGAAAAACCCTTGGAAAGCGGAACCATCACCTTTGAGCCAGCCGATGGAAAAGGAAGCGTCTACAGTGGCCAGATACAAGCCGGACATTTTTCCGTTAAAACTTCTGCTGGTCAAAAACGGGTCAGCCTGACCGCGAGTCGGCCTTCAAAAAACCTGGGACCGGACGGGAAACCCATGTCCGAACAATACCTGCCGGCTCGTTATAATGCAAAAACAAAACTGACAGCCGAAGTCAGCCCCGATGGTGCGAATGCCTTCGAGTTCAAGATCAAAGTCGAAAAGTAGACTGGAAAACGTGCCGTTCAACGAGAACTGGTTCTCAAGATCGCCAAGGAAACCGGGATTCGGGCCAAGTCCAAAACAAAGTACCGGCCACCTGGTATCAGTTTGTCAAAAATCATGCAGAAACACTCTGAGCCTGCGATTTTTTTACGAAACCAGCCGTGATACGACGGGGACTCGTCGATTTCTATGTTTGTACGTTTTGGTTTTCATGCGTCTGGAAAGGCGTGAATTCCTGGCCACACCCTCAACGTGAAATCCCGCTTCTGCCCGAGTCACGGAACAGGCTAAAACATGCATCAACCACGTTGCCAACCGGGATGACGGGAATAGGAACAGGTGGGGAAATGCCCGCGCCCGCTGTTGTCACTCTTTGTACCGTGGCGGATACGGCCCCTCACACAAGTTGGATTTCGAGCGTGATGCAGTTCAGAGACGACGTTTACCAATAAAAAGCTCTACTTTTCAGTCAGCTCGAAATTAAATTCCGTTTGGCCGGCTTTGACATCTGCTGTCAGTTCCGTTTTTTCGTTAAACTTTTTTGGGATGATCTGCCTGGTAGCGGGAATTTTTTCCCCGGGATTTGGTTCAATCATTTTTCCCGGGATCTCCCGGAAAGACATAATTTCCACTTTCATATTCGCATGAGGTGTTTTTAAGGAATACTTTCCATTTTCGATAATTCCAGCACCACCTGAGGATAATCCATCGACCGGACTAAAACGAATCTGACCTTTTTCCAATGGGGCACCATCGAGAGTTACAGTTCCTGAGACCGTTTCCGTAACTGGCCCCTCCTCGCTACTGCAACCCAACTGACATACGATTGCTGCTATTAACACAAAGCATAACGCTTTCATTTTATTCCTCTGTTCAAAAAATAAGAGACTCAATCCCTGGTCTGACTTTCAAGCAAAGCATGGGCTTGGGATCGCGAGAGATCATTACCCTGCTCTGCAAAGGGTATATTCAAGTTTTTTGTAATTAAAACTCACCTATTACTTCGCCGCCGTTTCGGGTTGCCAATCCTTGCCAGGTAGGCAGGTGAATATTGTTGGAAACAAACCGCACAGCACCATCTGACATACCCACATGTACGCCACCGACGTGATAACTGCGGGCAAAGTTGTGCGTGATTCCGCCTAAGCTGGAGGACAGTCCGATACAAGGTGCATTCGGATCATTGGAATCTTTACAGGTCGGCGGTGAGCCCGCTCCGTAAATTCGATCCGGTGAATTTGTATTAGGAGTTTCTAAAGCAGTGAAACCATATTCATTCCAGGAACCTCCCCGCCAGTATGAACCAGCCTCTCCGAAAGTTGTCGTAGCTGAATTGGGAGCCCGGACAATAATCTCACCGATGACCATCGTGTTCGATGAACCATCGGTAATGTCACGAAATCTGGTTGATGAAGACTCCCAGAACAGTCCGTTTGCGGCAGTAGCACTGACGCCTCTCATAAACACATCACCGTAACAGGTCACATAATTCCCTTGAAAACCCCCGTTATTATGCTGACCACTTCCGGACGGATTCGAGGGGCACATAAAACTCGCAATCGGAGTATTTTTGAGTGCAGCTGGTGTATCCCAGACAAAAGTTCTGTCACCCAAAGTTGGTCCCCCACCGCTGGTAGTCATCTGGTTATTGTGGTAGGCAGAGTGAGAATTATAAAGATTCGCCTGATCTACAAAAGGAAGAATCTGCTGGAACCAGGTTTCTCGAATGGTCATGAAGCCGGCCCCATGCGAAAGTTCTCTGTTTCCATAGGGAAAACAGCGGTGCGCGTCGTGGTAATTATGCATCGCCAGAACAATCTGCTTCATATTATTTTTGCAGGTGCTTCTTCTGGCTGCTTCGCGTGCCTGCTGCACCGCCGGCAGAAGTAAAGCAATCAGAATTGCGATAATGGCAATGACCACCAGCAGTTCAATCAGAGTAAAAGCACGACAACGAATTGTTCCAGATTTTGCATTCATCATTTCAGATCTCAGATTAAATAGAATTAAAAGAATTTAAAAAATTTCCACAATCGGTGAAGATAGTTTAGTATTGTAAATAAACACAAAGCAATATTTACATACATATAAATACCTATGTATTATTATTTAATTACCCACTAAAATAAAATAATACACTCTATTTATGCAATTTCTACTATGAATCAACGTGGAACCACTCGGAACAGCAATCAACATACTGTTCGCAATCGTCACTCCTGGGAGCAGAAATAACGGTCTCCAGGGGTCCCAATCAGGCGGCCAAACAGGTCCATTCGTGCGGCCAATCAGAGAATCACCGTCTCCGCAAAACACTTGTTTTCAATGATTTGCGACTTCTTTTCCGGAGCCCTGCCGCCACTGAAAGTTGGCTGTAAGTGGCTTTTTTTAGACTTACGTAATCCCGCTGTCCGTGACGTACAAAACAGTCTTCAAAACGACTCGCCTACGGCCCGGTTCCGGAAGTCGTGAAAACCAAAGGCGCTTGCAAGAATTTGAATCCGCTACGGTGACTCGGAGGTACGCGCGTTCGCTCCTGAAAGGTCACAACCGACGGCGATTCACGACATTCGTGCGCCGACTCACCTCAGTGCTTTGACCAGTTTTTGTTTCCAAAAATCAGTTGTCCGGTGAACTTAAAGTGCAACCCTCTTTGGGCCCCGATGGGCGAGCATGGTCTATCTGGCTTCAGATTTTTGCTCCACCGCCTGTTCCGGTTTTGAAAAAAGCTGTCCGATTGACTCCAGGGTCTTTTCTGTCAACACCTGTCCGCCCGCGGGTCCCACAAGATTACTCTCGATGATGGCGCTATAGCTTCCGCCCTGTACGGCTCGGATCGTGGGCACATAAGTGCCCGGTCCACACAGCTGGATCACAAAGGTCTGTAAAGCCGGACTCCGCGATTTCATCTGGGTGCCAAAATCATTGAACAATTCAAAATCATTGGTGGCAATCGCGATCTCACCCAGACGAATCACGTGCAGTTCCATCTGGTAGGGTTCTTCGGTGCCCGCCTGCTGTTCTTTGTATCGATCCAGAACCGTCTGTTTCCATTTCACTCGTCTGAATTCTGAGGGTTTCTGAGCATACGTTTCGATTTCCCGCTGAATGCGGGCATAATCGTCGTCACTCACTTTCTGTTTCGGCAATGCAATGGTCTTGATCTGATGCTCGAAAACGGGTCTCGCATGCTTCTCCTGTTTTGCGCCCGCATAGGCTTCTTCCCAGCCGACGACAATCCGTTTGGCCAGCGAGTCAAGTAAACTCAGCCCGCTTAATTTTCTCATCCGTTCTTCCGCTTTTTTTCGGTACATCACACGCGGTACCTGGTCACCTGCAGCACCGGCCCAGCCAAGGATTTGCAGCTTCTCGCCATATTTGGCTCGTAACTGTTCACGCACCGGATGCCAGAAGTCCGCGTTAACTCCTCTGCTCCCTTCGACGGCCTGTGCCGGACAGGCAATATTAATGGCCGTTGCAATCAGTTCATTTTTTTCGTTCCAGAAAAACAGAGCTTCCAGAGCATGATCTTCACAACCTTCCATACCACGAAAACTGTCAACGGAAGTACTGCCATACATTCTGGCACTCCCGTTGGCATACAGGGCGCGACGGTTCTGCGCGATCACAGCATGCCCCAGCCCCCACCCCGCACTTCCCTTTTCGCGAGAGTTCCAGGCTTCGAGAATGGCGTTCGCGATTTGATTCGATGCAAACTCAACAAACTCGGCCGGATGAGTAATCCCCGTCTCTGGAAGATCGTAGCGACCTTCAATTAATGTAGGAGCCGTATGAGTGTGTGTGGCATTCAGCACGATCTTCTTGACATCGACTTCTATCAGAAGCGGCGTCACTTTTTCACGTACTGCTTCCAGAATTCCTCCGCGAATACAAATCAGGTCGCAGGAGACCATAATCGCATAATCATCTGTTTTCCCCGCCTGACGTGAATCCAGCACCAGCACGGTAGCATTGATTTCACTCTCGATTTTTTTTGCAATTCGGGTTCGCATATGGCCGGTCAACGAAACCGGTAGTGGCGGCGTAATATTCGTCGTTGCCGCTCCGATGTATAAATCTGCGGCACTGGCCGGCGCCCTGGTTCCCGCAACGAATAGAATGCTCATGCAGATGAGGAAGATCTGTCTCTTCAGGTGAATATTCATGTTCTCTCCAGGTTGATCATTCAGTGATGAATCTATCTTACATTTTAACGGTTCAGGAAGTCTGTTTTTTTTCTATCAGTGGAATGTCAAGTCAGGACAGTCAGATCAATAGTTCAATCCCACTCCCCGAAACCGAACTGAATTCGACTCGACCGTCTCGAATAGTCACTCCCCGCGCAGAGTCTGCAGCAAGCAGGGTGGCGCCATCGAAATCGGCGTAATCCAGCAATGGCAACAATTGTGCTGCCGCCGAGATGCCGACCGTGGATTCAATCATGCACCCGACCATTGTTTTCATTCCCAGTGCACGGGCCTGCTTTAACATGCGACTGGCGGGAGTCAAACCCCCGCACTTGCACAACTTGACATTGATTCCATGAAACAGGCCGTGGCACTTTCTAATATCCGGCTCTGTCCGACAGCTCTCGTCAGCAATCACGGGGAGAACACTGTTGAGAAAGACCAGCCGGTGTGCTTCCTGCGGCGCATCAGCGGGTAAGGGTTGCTCAATGAACTCAATCCCCAGTTCCGCCAGCACGCGGGAATTAGCGATGGTCTGCTCCGGCGTCCAGGCACAATTGGCATCGACGCGAATCGTCGCGTCAGTCTCCTGCCGCAAAGCCCGCACGATCTCGAGATCATGCGGTGTTCCCAGTTTGATCTTGTAGACAGGCCAGTCAGGTTGTTCACGGTACTTACGCACCATTTCCTCAATCGAATCGATCCCCAGGGTATAACTGGATTGTGTCTGCCCGCTGGCAGGAAGTTCGAGTATTTTCGTTGTCGGGATGCCATGCACTTTTCCATACAGGTCATAGGCGGCACCATCGATTGCTGAGAGTGCAAACTTGTCGTGGGGTATAAGATCACTACAGCGATCAAACAGATCACGAGGGTGAATCAGGTCCCCATTCTCGATCAACACTTTCACCCGGCACAATGAAGCTTCCAGCGATTCGTAGGTGTGGCCATAATAGGAATTGCAGGTCACTTCGCCGTAGCCGGTCATGTCCTGATGAGACAGACTCACAATCAGACACTGCTGATGACGAAGCGTTCCGCGCGCAATTGTGAATGGATCCTTGAGTGGAAGTTCAACCCGTTGCCAAAACAGTTTCACGCCGTCAGCCTCTCTTTCAGTTTCAGAACGGCATCAACCAGAACATCCGGACCATCACGATACACATCGCAGACGGGTAAGCCCAGAAGTTCCTGAACCTGCTGCTTCTCAATCTCCGCCTGTGCTGCAGAAATATTACGGCCATTCATGGCGACTCCTACAAATTCCGCCGGATACCGTTCCGAGGCCAGTTGTTCGTAGAGTTCCCGATAGCGTTCCAGTTTCTTCAGCGGAACATGCGGCAAGCCTTTGACGTAAGGTCGGTCTGCTTCATAACAGAAAATCAGCCCCTGCGGTGCGCAGCCATGAAGTAGTCCCAGCGTCACAGCAGAGAAAGCGGGATGTGTAATACTGCCCTGCCCTTCAATCAGCAAAATCTCATGCTGTTCATTCTGCAGTACCAGTTCTTCGACAGCCCCGTTCACAAAATCAGACACAACACAGTCGACAGGCACTCCGTTTCCCACAATCATGATGCCGGTCTGACCGGTAGCCAGAAATTTCGCATCTGCCTGACGTTGCTGCAGACCCCGTTCGAGTTCGAGCATGGTGACCATCTTTCCAACACTGCAATCCTGGCCGACCGCGTGAATCCGCAGGCAGCCGGGACGAAAATCAGCACAATGGGCCGTCTTACGGTGCTGGTTCCTGCGAACATCAATCAGCAGGCTGCCACTCCGTTCCGCCTCCTGGCAGAACGTTTCATTTTCAACGAGGAATTCATGCAGACCGGAAACGACATCTAAACCGCGCTGCACTCCTTCGGAGATCACAAGACTTAAATCTTCCGGCATCTGACCGCCGGGTGGTGAGATGCCAATAAAGAGTGCATCCGGTGAATCAACGTCCGACAGGGATGCGACGACGGGAGTGGTCCCGCCAACGCCATAGAGTTCCTGAGCCGTTTTGCCGCAATGTGCCGGGTCGATTACAGCCAGACAATGCTCACCACGATACCGTAGCAGGCTCATGGCTGTTTTCGAGTGAGACAAGGCTGCATCATTACCCACTGCGATGGCGATGCGTCGATATGTGTTGATTGTTTCCAATCCGGGTACAGGCGATTTTAAAGAATCGATTGCAGCAGTATTCATAATTTAAACCAGTGTGAAATGAGATATAAAAACCGAAAAGGATCTTGACTCCAGAGTATTGAACCCAGTTCAGGGAGCCGTTTTTTTCCGCAGGGCGCGGCCGGCAATCGCACCGGTGGGAGTGCCTTCATAAACAGCCGCCACGCCATTGATAAAGACGTACCGCATGCCCTCTGCGTACTGGTGCGGTTTTTCGAAAGTAGCCGTATCAATAATTGTATTGGGATCGAAAACGACGACATCTGCTGCCTGCCCCGGTTTTAAGTAGCCTCGATCAGTCAGTCCCAGAATATCCGCCGGCAGCCCGGTCGCACTGCGAATGGCCTGGTTCAGGGGGAGGACCTGTTCACGAATGGCATAGTGGCCGATCTTACGAGGGAATGCACCATAATTACGTGGATGGGGACGCGTTGCATCTGGTACCATTACCCCGCCATCCGAAGCGGTGGCGACCCAGGGATTCAGCATCGCGTTCCGAACCTCTTCTTCATTCATGGCGAAATTCACAATCTGCGCTCCCCCATTTCTCATGATCTCTTCGGCTATCTGTAATGGTGTTTTCTGTTCTGCTTTTGCAATTTCCCGCAGATGTTTTCCGACCCAGTCAGGACGCGGGCTGTACTGCGCAATCACAATCTGCTTACCGTCCTCTTTAATGCTCAGGCTTTTTTCAACTGCCCCGCGCACCTTGGCGCCAATTTCCGGATCATCCAGCCGCTGGACCAGTTGATCGACTCCACCAGACAGGGACCAGGGCGGAAAAATCGTGGCCGCCAGCGAAGTACTTGCCGCAATATAAGGATATTGATCCGCTGTAACCCGCTGCGCTTCCTGCCGCGCTTTTTTAATCAGCTCAATCGCGAGTCGGAGAGTTCCCCAGTTCGGTGTCCCCTTCACTTTCAGATGCGAAATATGCACGGGAATCTCTGCGTCCTTGCCAATCCGAATCGCTTCCTGAATGGAACTGACCAGCCCCTCTTCCTCTCCACGGATGTGACTGGCATAAATGCCCCCGTTGGCGCCAATCACTTTCGCAAGCGCGGTCAGTTCTTCGGTGTCGGCATAGGTGCTGGGGGTGTAAATCAACCCGGTAGACATCCCCCATGCGCCGTCTTTCATCGCCTTGGTTGCCAGACGTTGCATTTCCTGCATTTCTGCTGGGGTCGCCTTACGATTGACTTTGCCAACGACCTGTGATCGCAATTCTCCCTGTGGTAACAGGTGGGCCACATTGGTCCCGGCACCTGCTTTGTCAACATTCTCATAGAATTCCTGAACGTCAATCGGCCCCATGCCGCAGTTTCCGGTAACCGAGGTTGTACATCCCTGCAGCAGATAGTTCACTGCCCCACGCGATTTGGGATCGACAATGCCGCGATCGCTGTGCGTATGCAGATCGATGAATCCCGGACAGACGACAAGCCCTGTTGCATCAATGCGGTACTCACACGCCGGACCATCGCCGGGTCCAACGGAATCAATTTTTCCGTTACGCACCGCCACATATCCCCGTTTGATGACCTTACCAGTCCCATCATGGATCGTCCCGTTTTCGATCACATAATCGACCTGTTCGGCACTGAATGCAGACCCTGTTGTCAGCAGGCAAATCAAAAAAGGTATGCTCAGACACATCTTCAATGCAAAAGCCACTATTTTTCCTCCGGAGTTATCTCAAACGAACGGGTCGAACTTTCGGCAGGCAGTTCAAGCCGTACTTCATATTCGTCGAACAGCGGCGGACCGAAATCGGAATCGGGACCTGAGTTCTTTACAGTATCTCCATATCCAGTAATCCTTGCCACATAGGCACCTCCCACGATGCCGCGGATTTGTTCGATCTGATACTTCCCGTCTTTAATCGTGGCGACTGACGCAGGACCTTGATTCCCTTTTGCGGAATCAGGCTCCAGTGTAATCGTACCATTCTGAACCGGTTCTCCGTGAAACGTCACATTCCCATTCAGTGCATAACGATCCAGCTCATTCGAACCAGACGAACAACCAACGAGCTCCCCCAACATGATTACCAGTACGTATTTCAGTCGTACCACATATATTTTCTCATATATTTCCATCGATTTCACCCCTTTCCAGAGCAGATGACTCCGGTTGGAAATTTTCAACTTCAGATTTATTATCTACCGTGTTCTCAGCTTGAATTTCTCTCAACTTGAATATCTATTGTGAAAATCCACCAACGGGCAAACCATCATTTCGAATCCCCAGACTGCGGAACATCGTGATATCAACATTTTCACTGATAAAATGTACGGATCCATCCGCCATCAGAAAATGACCGCCGCCAGTATGAAAACTGCCAAAGTGATGCGATTGATAGTCGCGGGGATCTCCGGTATTCGGGTCTACAGGAGCAGCATTAATGCCACCATCAGCGGCAGCAAGATTGATCGCATGCCGGTTTGAACTATTCACATTCGCAGACGATGCCCAACCCACGTATGATCCATTACTCGTATTCGCTCTGGTGGTGTTGTAATGACTCTCTCCTGCCAGCAGGACATTTGATGAACCATCAATGAGATCCCGAAAACTGATCTTTGAATTTACATACAGAATCCCGTTCGTATAAAACCGGCGCGATGACGTTCCACAATACCCGGTAGACGAGTGATACCCCCCCTGCACTCCTCGGTAACTTGTCGCCGACTGTTCTGCACCAGCGACGGGATCAGACGGACACTTGTAAGCGACTATCGAATGCTTCCAGGCGGCTACATTGCTGGAACTCCCGTTAAAGCCTGAGAAGGAAGTTTCCCAGGTTGTGAAGTCCTGCTCGCATTCAAAATCCTGATACAAAGGGGCCTGATCCAGAAACGGCAGAATCAGCACCATCCAGGGGGCGCGTCCCCGATTCGAAGAACTGCTCGTGCACCAGGTAGAACTCGTCGTATTAGAGACCAGACTGACGGCTCCCGGCGAAAATACCCGGTGGGTATCATGGTAATTATGTAACGCCAGGCCAATTTGTTTCAGATTATTTTTGCACTGACTTCTTCTTGCTGCTTCACGAGCCTGTTGAACAGCCGGCAAAAGGAGTGCAATCAGAATCGCAATAATGGCAATAACTACGAGTAATTCAATGAGCGTAAACCCATTCCTGCGTGATCTATACCGGTACATGAGGGCTCCTTGGAAAGAAATAAACTGGAATCGAATATTGAAAACCTTAATGAACGAGCGGTAAAAAGAAGGATTCTCAGGAGATTTCATTGAGCAGCAATCGCTGCTGCGAAGCACCTGTGAAGCATATTTTCAAATGAGGCATGATTACCTGCGTTTATCACTCTACCGCCGGTGACTTGCCAAACAATCCGAGAATGCGCAAACTAATATCGAAAATGCGCATATCTGTTTTAGTAACTCCAGGTCCAGCCTATGCCTCCCCGCCCCGCTTCTAAGTCCCTGACGATCCCCGATAACAAACAGATCGCCTTGCTGATCGATCCGGATGACACATGGGGACGCAGTGTAATTCAAGGCATCGCATCAGCTGTTCGCAATGTCCTGCCCTGGAGTTTGTGGATTGCTCCCCGCGATCGACAATGGCGATTGCGCGTCCCCCGTAACTGGCAGGGAGACGGCATCATCGCAGCCATCCGTGATGACAAAACAGCCGAGCACGTCAGAGGCCTTGATCTGCCCACGGTCAATGTTTCCTCCTGGGAGAAAGACGATCCAGACTGGTACCGCGTCAAAACGAACGATATCAAACGGGCAGAAATGGCGTTCTCTCATTTTCGCGAGCGGAGTTTCAGCCACTTTGCCTACTATGGTCCCCCCAGCCAGCGGTATTCTCAATCGCGGGGAGATCACTTCCAGGATGTCGTACAGTCCGCCGGTTTCTCATGTGATACATTTCGGAGTAAAACATCAACACGTGACAAATCTTCGGTTCAGGAACGCACTCTCCAATGGTTGCAGCAGGCCCCCCGCCCGCTGGCCATCTTCGCCGCCGACCCGCATTCCGGAATCCTTTTAACCGAGGTCTGTAGTGCAGTTGGTTTCCGTGTGCCGGAAGAAATTGCGATCCTGGTAGCGGATACCGATGAGTTACTCTGTCATATTTCGGCCCCTCCCCTCTCCAGCATCGTTCTGGCCAGCGATCAGATTGGTATGACGAGTGTCCGGGTTCTGGAGTCACTGCTGAAGGGGAAAAAAGTGAAACCGAGAGTGCTTGCGCTGCCTCCGCTGCATGTGATCGAGCGGCAGTCTTCCGAAATGCTGGCCCTCGACGACCCCCTGTTTGTCGATGCCCTTCGCTTCATTCGGGTACACGCTCATACCGGCATTCAGGTCGGTGACGTCTTGCACGCCGTTCCCATTTCCCGTCGTTCCCTCGAACAGCGATTCAGACAACTTTTGCAGTGTACCCCCGCAGACGAAATTCGCCGTATCAAAATCGAACGGGTCAAACAGTTATTGATTTCCACAGATAAAACGGTCGAAGAGATCGCCAGTTCGTCTGGGTTCTGCAGCCCGGGACAGCTCTGTTTTTCCTTCAGAAAACATGTGGGCCAGACCCCGATCCAATTTCGACGGCATATTCGAGCAGGTTAGTGTTTCATCATGACCACAAAAACTAAAGCCAAAGTCTCGATCAAGCGAACATGGCCCTCCGCTGGAAACGCAGGGCCGGACGTTCAGATCTTGTCTGTCATCAGGCATAAAACTGATCGATTTTATATATCCGCAGCGTGACTTCCGAATCGCGTTTCCACTTGGTGGAACGAGAGTAGTAGGCCACCAGTGCTTCATCGCCGACAAACGTCACCGAGGGATAGGCTGCGTCGACCGAAGACCGGTTTTCGATATCTTTGAAGTGCTTCCAGGTTTTTCCCTCATCCTGAGAGATCGCTGCGGTCAAAGGCGTACGCGGCCAGTTTGAAGGTGAGGCCACATTGTTCCAGATCAGCAGCAGATCGCCGGTTGTGGGAATTCGCTTGACGAGTGGTGGTGCTTCCGGCGCAGGGAGCTCTGACGGCTCGGGAGTACTCCAATGCACGCCGCCATCCTTGGAAAAACTCTGATAGAGTCTCTGGTTGGTAGTGCGCAGAAAACACAACAGACGACCGTCTTTCAACTCGACGATTGCCGGTTCATGGCAGCCGCGTCCCTGGGCCGTCATGCTGTCGGCACTCCGTTTCCAAGTACGAAATCCGTCATCGGAATAAAAGACAAACGAATGCAGATCGCCTCCTTTATAGGCAGTGCCTCCGATGTATTTTTCGGCAAACGGTCCATGCGCGGGAACGATCACACGGCCGGTACTCAGCTTCAGGGCATGGTCAGCGTTATTGCAGTACCAGCCCGGTTCGGAAATCTGACGCTGCTCTCCCCAGGTCTGACAATGATCGGTTGAACGGCGACAGAACACATTCCGCTGTTTCGCACTGTCCCAGCCCACATAAAAAAACAGGACCTCATTTTCAGACAGCCGAACCAGGTTGGGATGTTTCACATTGTGTTTCCATTCGTTGGGTTGGATGACCCGACGATCTCCCCAGGTTCGTCCCTTATCTTTAGAAATCAGGGACGTAATCTGACACTCCACATGATCGCCAATCCCGGAGTGCCCCTTTTTCTGTGACGGGTTCTCCGACTGACTGTAGTACTCCGACCAGACCAGCAGCAGGCGCTCGTCATCCAGAGGAAAGATCAACTGATGATCGTGGCGGGGAAAGTGAGGCTTCCAGGGACAGACGATCTGATCATGTATCGGCTTCAAGAGCGGACGGTTCTTGCCAATCGACTCTCCTTTGGCCAGCAGAATCGAAGCAGAATACCCACCCAGCAGGGAACAGGTCAGTGAGGACTTTAAAAATGAGCGACGTGGAATATTCATATGATAACACTTTCTGTTCTGAGGGTGTTTCGTTTTATTTTTCCGGTTGACAATCAGTCGTTAATAAAATGGTATTGAGGGGCCGCGTCAGTCGAAATACGCCTGCAGGCCCGCCTGGAGCACCAGAATAAAAGAAAACATGCTGCACGCTGTTCTTTAAATCGACGACAGATCCCCCTGTATGGAAGCCGTCGGCAGTCTCATAAAATTTTCCTTTGCGGTCAAACAGTCGGCACTCCAGCTTCCAGTCTGCCGTCTCCCATTTCTCTGGTGAGAGGCTGAACAGATTCATGGACATGCTGCTGCGGTCGGACTGCACCGCTTCGAAGTTTCCGGACACGGGATTAAATATCAGATCGGAAGTATCCACTGAGCGTTTACTGATCATGTTAGTCTCTTTGACTTCGAACGCTGCTCCCGGCGTGCCACGCATCTGAATCAGATGGCGCGTCGTCTGGTTCCGGGCCAGACCATAAAACACACCCTTGTGAAAGATGAAATTAGGCTCGGCCTGATGACACCAGTCGGGCAGCGGCATGCTGATATTGTTCCAGCTTTCGCCCCGGTCTTTCGACTGATACAGGGCCAGTTCTTTCACAATACTGCCGGGCCGATTATTTTTATAATTCGTATGATGACCAAACAGCAGCAGCCCCAGTTTCGGATCGTCGATGATTCGGGGCCCGACATAAACGATGGGGCCGGTATGCTGGTCTTCCCGAAAGGCGGTTTTCAGATGATGCCAGGTTTTCCCCGCGTCATCAGAACGAAAGACACCATGATTACTCACCAGAATGACCGCCCCGTCCCGCATCGTGCCAATCGCATTCAGATGAACTTTGTAGCCGAGCGGACTCAAGTTTTTGGGTCCGAATTTGTAACGATGGGACAGGGGAATCATTCCGCCTCGATTACGGTCTGCTGCCTGCATACAGTCCCGGATATCGTAAGGTGTAGACCAGGTTTTTCCTCCATCTGCTGAGCGAACAATCACCGAATAGGTTGTATCGGCATCCGCTTTTCCTGCGAGTTTCACATTGTGTCCCGGCATGGCGCGATGCACGACGATCAGGGAATCTCCCGACTTTGTTGCTACGGGCCAGCCATAATGGTCATTGTCCCCCTGGGGATCGTGAGGGAGATTGACGGGGGCAATTTCGAAACGGGCCGCATTCTCACAACAGGCCTGCTCATTTGGTTCGGCGTTCAACAGCCGCGTTGCCAGAGCGTCAGACCGGGGAGAAGCGCCACCAGTCGATGCCAGTTTTAAATAAGCCTGCGCGAGTTGCGTTCCCAACTCGATCTGACCGCGGGAACTATAATGTGCCAGGAGCTTTGTCGGCTCGCCGTTGACGGTGATTTCTTCCGGTTTCCGCTGCAGTGAATCTGTATCGATCATGACCACGTTCGCCAGTTCGTCGGCAACCTGCTGCTGTGTCTGACGGATCTGATCGGTATATTCCCGTTCTGGAATGATCCTGCTGATCCGACCGAAGACAACCGGTAACTCAGACTGGCTCGACTTCAGCCGAACCGCCTGAATCAGGTTACGGAATTTCTTTTCGTAAGTCGGTTCATGGTAGCGGGCATCCCGTTCCCCCTGCATCCAGAACAGAGCAGCGACTTCTCCCCCGCCGGCTTGCTGTGCGTCGTCCAGTTTCTGAAACAGTTCCCTGACCAGAGGCATGCGGGGCTGCCAGAGACGGATGGCCGTGCCTCCTTTGGCATGTTTGATCAGACCAATATTCTGGTCCGGATAGGCCCGTGCCAGTTCATGGGCAATCGCCAGCTCGGGACCGAATTCCTTACCCGGCTCTACATAAGCAACTTTATTGTGATAGGGAACCCACGTTCCTTTCGACCAGTAATAAACGTTTTTCGGTGGCTGCTGCAAGTTTTCCGGCAGTTCCGCCAGAGTTCCCTGCGCAACCATGTTCGACTGTCCTGCCAGGAGAAACAGCTTGTCGATGACAGGTTCTTTCGCAGAGAGAGCGGAAACGTTGAACCATCCCGCCAGCAAAAAAAACAGGAATATGAATCGTTGCGTATTGAAAATAATGTCACTGCTCCCGTGCTGAATTGATGAAAAACCTGTCCTCTAGTTTACTCGAATCACCCGGACACTGTCTGAAAATATCTGGTGGCCTCCCTTGATTTCGCAGTCTCATGATTGTCGTTGAGGCAACCGACGTCTATTCAACATAGCGAATAACCTGTTCACTTTTGCGACTTCTGATTTTTACGGCAGAATCGGTTTGCTATTCCTGGCGACAGACTCTACAAACAGAAATGACAAATAGAATCCGATCAACTTCTTTCTGAACATTACCGATTTCAAACAACAAGGCTCATCATTGTGGATCGTTTGCGAGTAGCGCTGCTTGTGGAAACGTCGAGAGGGTACGGACGTGGAATTCTGCACGGCGTCTGGCAATACATCCAGGAACACGAAACCTGGTCGATTCTGTATCGCCCCTGCGGTTTTGGACAAGTGGCGCCTTCCTGGATTTCCTCCTGGGACGGGGATGGGATTATCGCATTCATTGATACCGCTAAAACCGCACGGCTGTTAAAGCAGTCAGGCGTTCCCACAGTCGATCTGCTGGGAGAACTGGTTCCAAAACCAGCGGTTCCCTTTGTGGCGCCGGACAGTCAGCAGATCGTAGAATTGGCGGTTCAGTATTTTCTGGACCGGGGTTATCAGTCGTTTGCTGCCTGTGGATTCCGTACCGGTGTGCGGCCCATGCTGGATCAACGTTGTCTTCAATTTCAGCAGCAGATTCAGGAAACCGGTGCCACATGCGCTTTATTTTCACCACGAGGAGGCGGCAAAGAAGGCCCTTCCTGGGAACGCGAACAGGAACAGATCGCCCGCTGGTTACAAGGTCTGCCCAAGCCACTGGCGCTCTTTACCTGTAACGATACACGGGGGCGGGAAGTCTTGAATGCCTGCCAGACACACAATATTTCTGTTCCGGAAGAAGTCGCGGTGCTGGGAGTGGGCAACGATGATATTCTCTGTCAGCTCAGCGACGAACGGCTCAGCAGCATCGACGTGGATCCGCAACGGGTGGGATATCAGGCAGCGGCCGTATTAGACTCCTTCATGCACAACAGACAGATTTCCGATCTGACTTTGATCCCTCCCCGCCGGGTGGTATCGCGACACTCAACGGATTCGCTGGCGGTCACCGATCCGGAACTGGCAACCGCGATTCAGTATATCAGACGTTACGCCTGTCGACAGATCCAGGTGGAAGACGTCGTGAAGCAGGTCAATCTGGAACGCCGCGTACTGGAACGGCGGTTTCGAAAGCTGCTGGGCCGTTCTCCCAAAGCAGAGATCATTCGCCTGCAACTGGTACGGGCCCGGGAGCTACTTGCAGAAACGACACTCTCCAACACGGAAATCGCTTACCGTTGCGGGTTTAACAGTGCAGCTTATTTCATGGATCTGTTCCACCGTAAAGTCGGTCAGACGCCGGGTGAATTTCGCCAGGCATCCCAAAGCCCGGAACAAATTGTTTAAGCGAAAGAAGCAACTGCACCGCGACACAAAAATGACGCGTATCAGAATATCCGATTCGCAATTGTGAATAGACGACGATCAGGAACATGTTACTGTGGTAATCAGGCAGTTCTTCAATCAGGGGAGACTGCCCAGGCTTTTTTTCAGACAATCATCGGCTGTATCTCAATGACGGGAACCCGAGGCCGGTTGAAAATATTAAACACCAAAAGCAGCAGAACAACCATGGATCAATTTGAAATTGCCGCTCGCCTCAAACAGGATGGGTATTGTGTTGTCGAAAATGTAATTCATCCCGATAAGATCGACTCCATCCGTGAAGAAGTGGTCGCCACTCAACTGGCCCATCACGAAGAAGCCGAACGCGAACTCGAAAAAACGCGTGCCCGCGGACACCGGATCGGTGTAATCGGTGTAGGGCTGTTGAAGCAGGTCATTAATACCACCCAGTGTTTTGCCCCCTACCTGGCTGATCCCCGTGTACTGGGAGTTGCCGAAGAAATTTTCGGCGGCTTTGTCCGCATCTCCTGTACGGACTGTGTGGTCACGCATCCCGGAAATGATCGGGGCTACTGGCACGCCGACTGGCCTTACAATGCCACGAACACCACGCACGTCAAGTCTCCCTATCCCGATGCGATAATGCATCTGGCTTCGATCTGGATGCTGACCCCTTTTACAAAAGAGAACGGCGCGACCTTTATTCTTCCCGGCAGCCATAAATATGATAATAACCCTGCCGCCGGCGGAATGAGCGACATCGATCAGGATGCGAATCATCCGGATGAAGTTCAGGCCACGGGTTCTGCAGGCAGTGTCCTTCTTTACGACAGTCGGCTCTGGCATGCCGTCGCACCGAACTATAGCGACGAATCGCGGGCTGCATTGATCATCCGCTATGCTCCCTGGTGGCTCAACCTGACCCCCACCATTCGCGGTACTCCCGATCATGAACGGATGGTGCTGGAAACGGGAGGCAAAAATTATGACGCAGTCCCGGTTCGCAGAGAAGAATTTGAAAAACTTCCCGACAATATCAAGGATCTGTATCGGCATTGGGTGTCTGAATGACTTATACAGCAGGTTTGACTCCTGGTAGCGCAGGAGGAAGCTTTCCGCTGTATCTCTTACGGTATTTCCTCCTCATCTGTCTGTGTCTGATCTCTCTCGGCGGAAGTGCCCGCGCTGCCGAGTCTCAAACTGCTGCGCTGAACTGGCAGAAGCTGGCCTTACCAGCGGCTGAAACAGTCGGTCATTATGCCGTCCTGCAAGATCAGCTGCTGTTCGTCTCTGAAAAGAACCGAATCTTCACACTCACCGGGCCAGAGGCAACCTGGCAGCAGCCTGACCTGACTCCCCCTGCAGAATGGTCATTGCTGTTTGAACAACTGAAGCAGGGCGCCAGTCTGCAATCCACCACAGCCGGCGTTCTCTGCTTGGGAGGAACATCAGCAGAAGTGCGACTGATCCGGGCAAGCCTCGGCCGACTGCAGCTTTCTTCTCTGACAACATTACCAGCCCCGATCCAACAGCCAGCCGGTGCCGTTTTGAACGAGGTGCTGTATGTACTGGGTCAGCTTGAAAACAGCGCCAACAGCACAGGCTGGTCGATCGATGTTTCGGCTGCTGCGGGTCAGCAACCCCGTTGGCAGGAATGGCAACTCCCTGTGAAACAGCTCCAGCAGCCTGTCCTGCGGGTTCAGAACGGGAGCCTGTATCTGCTGCAGCAACAATCTTCGGAAGTGTATCTCTACAAGCAACAGGAGCAATGGCAAGCCGTCAGCGCGGCACCGCGCAGTACGTTCAGGCAGCCGGCCCTCACGCTGGGGCCCTCTCATTTCCTGCTGCCTGCTGATCCCCCCGACGGTAATGACCTGCTGTATCACACGATCACCGACACCTGGCGTATGGCTCCTGTT
Organism: uncultured bacterium; assembly: GCA_963974925.1. Classification (GTDB taxonomy): domain Bacteria; phylum Planctomycetota; class Planctomycetia; order Planctomycetales; family Planctomycetaceae; genus Gimesia. Next base: position 28,050 of record CAXBFD010000081.1, read on the forward strand.
TCATTAATGTCGACGCCAGATCAATCTCAAGAAACCCTTCTATCAGCCTGCAACTGGCGGGAGGGAGTATTGCTGGTCTATCCGGAAGCATTGTTCTGGGGAAAACCACAGCGGCTTTCTCAAGGCTTTCAGCAAGCTGACCTGATTGTACTCGGGCTGTACTCTCTGACGCTGATCGCAATGAGCGTTTATTTTGCCCGGCGGAATCAGAACTGCCACGAATACTTTCTGGCGGGTCAGCGCATTCCCTGGTGGGCTGCCGGACTGAGTCTGCTCGGCAGTTCGATGAGTGCCATTACCTTCATGGCGTTCCCCGCCATGGCCTATCGCACCAACTGGGTCTATCTGCTGGGAAACTATATGATTCTGGCGATCGCACCACTGGTGATCTGGTTTTATCTCCCCTTCTTTCGCCGCCTGAAGGTGACGACAGCCTATGAGTACCTGGAACATCGTTTCGGACTGGCGACACGGCTGGTCGGCAGCAGTGCGTTTCTACTATTTCAGCTGGGAAGAATGGGAGTCGTCGTTTATCTGCCCGCACTGGCTCTTTCGACAGTCAGCAGCTGGGATATCTATACCTGCATTCTGGTGATCGGCTGCGTGGCAACATTGTACACGACGCTGGGGGGGATCGAAGCGGTCATCTGGACCGATGTCATACAGGTGCTCGTACTGATAGGCGGGGCCCTCCTCAGTCTGTTTGTCATCCTGTCGAAAATTCCGGGCGGGATGGAGACGGCCCTGTCATCGAGTCTCTCCGCCGGTAAACTGCATGCGTTGAATTATTCCTGGGATGTGACATCCACGGGAATCGGCATTGTGATTGTGGGAAACCTGTTCAAATTTCTGATTCCCTACAGCAGCGATCAGGGGGTGATTCAGCGTTACCTGACCACCAGCGACGAACGTCAGGCGGCACGGGGAATCTGGCTCAACGCCGCCGCATCGATCCCGGTCTGGACGCTGTTTTTTGCGCTCGGGACCGGATTATGGGTCTTTTACCAGGCCAGCCCGGAGCGACTCGACCCCCTCGGTCGCACCGATGAAATCTTCGCCTGGTTCATTGTGCATGAGCTTCCCGCCGGTATCTCGGGCTTAGTGATCGCCGGTCTGTTTGCGGCTTCCATGTCGAGCCTGGACACCAGTCTCAATTCCATGGCGACGGCAATCACCGCCGACTTTTATAAGAGTTTTCGACCGCAGGCCACCGATCGGAGTGCCTTGCGACTGGCGCGCTGGCTGACAGTCTTGCTGGGGATTTTCGGAACGCTGACTGCGATCTGTCTGGCGCGCGAAAACTCACAATCGATCTGGGATCAGTTTCTGAAAATCATGGGACTGTTTGGCGGAGGACTGGCGGGAATGTTTATTGCAGGTATCTTCACACGCCGCACGACCCAGACAGGGGTCCTGGTCGGTTTTTCGCTGAGTGCATTCGTGCTCTATCAGGTTCAACTGCGGGGCACCGTTCATTTTTTTCTGTACGGCGCGATTGGAATTCTGACCTGTGCCTTCAGCGGCTGGCTGTTCAGCCTGCTGCTCCCTCAAAGCAAAAAACAGATCGAAGGTCTGACGATTTATACGTTAACCCCGCCCGCTTCGGAGACAGCTGGCAAACAGCAATCAGCGTCAGCAGATGAAACGTAATCTCATACTCCCCCTCTTTTTTATTTTGACTCTTTCTTCAGTTTGAATTCATGTTTGAGCGGTTCCTTTCCCGCGTCGACTTGAAATTCGAGCGTGGAAGCGGAATTCCATTCCACAGGCAGATACTGTTCTGTGGTCGGGCCATCATCCATGGGACTGTCATCCACTTTCTCGTCGACGGGGCGATAGGCCTCCACCTGCACACGATGCTTCCCTAACGGAATGCCCCCCTTATGATCAATGACGAACGCGCCATTTTCTATATACGCGGAAGAAGCCGGCCCCCCCTTGTCACCCAGGGGGATAAACCGGATGAGTCCATCCGTGACCGGTGAATCTTCATAAATCACCGTTCCCTGAACAACCCGACGCAAGGGTTCGTCGTTGAGTTGTGTTCCGCAGCCAGAGTAAACGAAACATAATAATCCGAGAATCAGCCCACTTCGAATCATTACCGTGTATCCTTATTTCTAAACATATAGAGGGAACCGTAACTGGTTCACACTCTTCGTGATGGCGAATTTTTATGAAAAGTTGAAATTATAAATCACCCACTACTTCTCCACCGGCGCGTGTGGTCAGGTCTGCCAGAACCCCTGCATCGATGTTCTCGGAAATGAAGTGCACACTGCCGTCAGCCATCAGCATATGACAACCACCGGTATGCCTGCTGGACAGTGCCCCTTCCAGTCGATAATTCGCTGTAGGTGGTGTCCCCAGGCGCGTGTTGAAGCCATTGATACCGTCGGACGTATCAACCAGGTTACTATAGTTCCA
>CAXBFD010000082.1:0-30086 GCA_963974925.1 uncultured bacterium
GCGCCTGGCCAGGCACGTACGATCATGTTTACCGCGATGGCTGGTTGAAGCGTTTTCTGGATCTGCTGCAGCAGAACGGCGACTGGTTAAAAGTCACCACGCTTTCCGAAGCCGTCGATACCGTCTCGCCGATCGGCAGCTGTTATCTGCCCGATGCCAGCTATCGTGAAATGAATGAGTGGGCGCTCTCCTCCGAACGGCAGCTGGAACTGGCCGAACTGAAAGAACAATTCTCGGAAGTGGAAGGCTTTGATCGATTGAAGCCATATCTGCGGGGAGGCTTCTGGCGCAACTTCCGTGTGAAGTATTCCGAACTCAATGAAATGTATTCCCGGATGTTACTGGTCAGCAATCGTCTGCAAAGCCTGGAAGCGACCGGCGTTGATCCGGAAGACCTGCCGCTGCTGCATGAAGCACGCACCGAACTGTATCGCGCGCAATGCAATTGCCCGTACTGGCACGGTGCCTTCGGGGGGCTGTATCTGCCGCATCTGCGGAATGCCATCTATAAGCATTTGATCCTGGCGGATACGTTACTGGAAAAAATCAGACACCGCGATGCCACCTGGATCGAAGTGGAAGCCGCCGATTTCAACCTGGATGCCCGTAAGGAAGTGCGGCTGGCCAGCAATCGTATCGTCGGTTTTATTGCGCCGGCTCAGGGGGGGCACCTGTATGAACTGGATGTCCGCGGCGCCAAACAGAATATCCTGGCGACGCTGGACCGTCGTCCCGAGCCATACCACGACATCATCCGCAAAGCGGGACTTGAGAAAAAGAACGGGAGTCAGCCGGGTGAGGATATCGGCAAGATTCACAACGCCGTTCGTTTCAAACAGCCCGATCTGGATAAAAAACTGCAATACGACCATACGCCGCGCAAATCGCTGGTTGATCATTTTTATCAGCCGGGCCTCGATCTGCAGACCGCCATCAACGGCGGGGGCGAAATGGGCGATTTTGTCCAGGGCGTGTACCAGAGTTTTCTGCGTCGCACGGACGACTATTGCGAAGTGCGCATGGTGCGGAAAGGTTATGTCGGCCCTTATCAGGTGGAGTTGACCAAGACCGTCTCTTTATCGAAAAGTGCGGCCGGCACTCTGGAGTTTCATTATGAATTAGCGGAGTTACCCGCCGACGTGCCGTTGCATTTTGGTGTGGAATTTAATTTTGCCGGCATGGCCGCCGGCGCGAGCGACCGTTATTACTACAATCATCTGGGCAAACAACTGGGCCCGTTAGAATCCAGACTCGACCTGCACAAAACCGACCGGATTGGACTGGTAGATGAATGGCTGGGTCTGGATGCCGCCCTGGATTTATCCGCGCCCGCCAATATCTGGACCTTCCCGATTGAAACCATCAGTCAGTCGGAAGGGGGTTATGAACTCGTGCATCAAAGCTCGGTGGTGATTCCGCACTGGGAATTTGTCGCCGACGATCAGGGCCGCTGGTCGGTGACGATCACTCTGTCGCTGGATACTTCAGTCGCTCAGGCCAAAGCACTCAGCGAAGCAGCTGCATCCGGAGCGCCAAGCTGAATTTCAGGTTCTGTGTTTCAGGAAAACAATTCGGTAACCACGGTGCCCCCGTCGACAATTTTCATCGGGCGTCCCAGCGGGCTCATGTTTTCCTTCTTGGGATCAACCTTTAACGACTGGCAGATAGAACAGAACAGATCGGTGGTTGTCACCGGTCGATCCTGGACGGCGGAGCCATCCGCGGTTGACGCACCAATCACTTGTCCCCCTTTCACGCCGCCCCCCGCCAGAGCGGCTGAGAAAACGCGCGGATAGTGATCCCGCCCGGCACGGGCATTGATCTTAGGGGTTCTGCCGAATTCACCCATCCAGACAACCAGCGTCCGTTCCAGCATGCCACGCTGTTTCAGGTCGGCGATCAGAGCGGCCATCCCGGCGTCCACCTGCTGGGCGTTCGGTGTAATCACTTCGGAAATATTCGCGTGATTGTCCCAGCCATTGGAGCGGACTTCGATAAAGGTCGAACCGGCTTCCACCAGACGGCGGGCCAGCAGACAGCCTTTCCCAAAATTATTATCGCCATACTGCTGGCGGAGTGATGCGGATTCCTGACTCAGATCAAACACTTTCGTTTGCGGGCTCTGCACCAGCGAAGACGCTTTGTTATAGATTTTGCTGTGATTTTTCACGACCACTTCACCCCCCCGGCTCGCAAATTCGGAATCGAGACGGCCTAACAGACCGAGCCGTTTCTGATAGCGCTGCGCGGGAACGGTGGCTGCGACATTGTTTGGTATATTCCCTGGGTTATTCACGTTAAACGGTTCATAATCCACGCCCAGAAAACCCGCGCCGTCAGTGGCGCCGACGGAAACAATCGTCGGGATATCCAGTTCCCGGTTGCCGATTTCCCGTGCGATATTCGAACCCAGGCTGGGATGTTTGACACTGCCTGAAGGAATATAACCGGTATGCATCTGATAGCTGGCCCGTTGGTGATTGCCTTCTTTGTTGGTCATCGAACGGATGACGGCAATATCCTGCATGACCTTCGCCGTATTTTTCCAGTCCTCGGAAATCTCAATCCCGGAAACGGCAGTCTGAATCGCCTGTTTCTCGCCGGCACTTGAGGTCTTTGGTTTGGGATCAAAGGTTTCAAACTGGCTCGGACCGCCCGCCATCCAGAGCAGAATCATCGCCCGTCCCTGTTGACGCAGTTCTTCCGCGGAGACACTCATCAGGTCTTGAAAACTCAATGATCCCGCCGCCAGTGCGCCTGCGGAAACATTGCGCAAAAAGCTGCGCCGCGAAAAACCCTGTCGGTGTGTCTGGACTTGCTGGTGGTGGAAAAAACTCATTGAAAAACTCCTCATTGTGAGGGATTAAGTGGATTCGAATAGTGACGCGACTCTGATAAAACTCGCCCGTTGTTCAGCGTTTGGTGATGAACTCGCTGGAATTGACCAGGCTCCACATCAAATCTTCCAGGGCTTCGTTCCGTTTGTCTGTGGCCTGGATGTATTCCTGGCAGATCTTCATTTCCGATTCGCTTGGCTCGCGGGAGAGCGTCAGCAGATACAGTTCCTGAATGGCGTGTTCGTTTTTCGGGAATTCTCTGGCAATCTGCGCGAGTTTGTTATTCCCGCTGGTTCCCAGCAGACCGTTGATGGCGGAAGAATTCATCATGAACAGTGCCTGCGGAACGTCGCCGGTGATTTCCTCCTGCGCTGTGGAAGGATCGAAAGTAAACAGGCTGCTGAATTGACCACGGGCGGTTCTGTTTCCCCGGTAACGTCGATCCCCGCCGCCACGGTTTGCCTGCAGGTCGTCTACGCCAAACACCTGCGTGATGGCTGTGAAAATCTGATCGCCTCGCAAACGTGTGGGTGACTGTGCGGCAAAGGGAATATGAGGCTGTCCTTCGATTTTTGTCTGCATCACCCGCTGGTAAGCGCGGGTATTGGTAATCGTGCGGCAGAGCCATTTCAGATCGTAACCGCTGGCTGTGAAACCGTCTGCCAGAGCCTCTAAAACTTCAGGATAAATGGCACTCCGTTCGGGGCCGATATCATCGATGGGCATATAAAAACCTTCGCCCAGCATTTCCGCCCAGAGTCGGTTGACGATGGCGCGTGCGAACCAGGGGTTGGATTTGGCGGTCAAAAATTTCGACAGCGTTTCCCGCCGTTCGAGATCTTTCATCCCTTCGGGGGCTTTCGTGCCCACAAATAAAACCGGATGCACGACGGTGCCGGCCGCGGTCGGGTCCATTAAATCGGGCATGTGATATTCTGTGTTGAATCGCCGGGCATTGTCGGGGACCGGAATGCTTTTGATTTCTTCGGCCGTCAAAGCTTTGTCTCCGTTTTTGTCGGCACGCGAAACCAGTCGTTCAAAGTTTCTTGCCATCCGGGTCCGCTGGACTTCCTGTTCCGTCAGTTTGCCGTCCCGGTTACGGTCGAATGCTTTAAACAGCATGGTGGGATCCTGAAGCATCTGCATGCGTTGTGCTACCTGATTACCCTGATCCATGGAAACCACTTCAAAGGTGCGTGGAGTCGCATCCCGAACCGGACGCACTCGCACGCGGGGGAAAAATGCCGCCAGTTCATGGAAGCTGTTGCGTTTCCATTTGTCGGTCGGATGGTCGTGACAGTTGGCACATTGAATTTGTATGCCCAGGAAGATACGCGAGGTTTCCGCTGCCAGTTCTGCCGGATCGCCTTCATGGGCGAAGATCAGCGCCGTGTTTCCGTTTTCACGCACATCGCCGGTAGCGGTCAGCAGATCGGTGGCGATCTGGTCCCAGCTCTTGTTTTCCTTGAACTGAGTTGTCATCCACTCTTCGAACTCAGCTTCATTGATCCTGGCCCGCATATCGGTGGCCCGCAGATAAATCACATCGCGCCAGTAGCGTGCCCAGTTGACGGCGTAATCTTCCGACTTGAGTAATTCATCGATCACGGTGTTTCGTTTGTCGGGGTTGGAATCCAGGCCAAACAGGATCACTTCCGAACTGGATGGTTTTCGGCCGGCCAGATCAAAAGTCACGCGGCGGAGGAAATCTTCGTCGTTGGCCAGTTTTGCCGGTTCCACCTTTGATTTTTTGAGTTCGGCTTCGATCAGTTGATCGACTTTCTCAGCTACCGCGGTTTCGCCGACTCTGTCCCCTTTGTTCGATTGAGGGGAACTCTTTGTTGCCGCGAAAGTCGAAGAGTGGCATAATGGGACCGACACGGTAAACAGAAAAATACAAACTATTTGTGTCATTCGTTTCGCGGAAAAATTCATCATGACTTTTCACCTGATGGGAAAGGGAATATGTAGTTCCTGTGGTCGATCCAGGAGTCAGACAGACTCGAATTGAATGGCTGATGTCTATTTAACCCTTTCTCGATCTGAATGTGTCGAACAATTGGTGATTTTCACGAAATAAAATAATCTGAACCTGAAAACCAGACTGGCAGAACAATGGATCAAAGCGCTTGGGTCATCGTTGTGATTTTGTCGGGGGTTGCCATCGTGATTGGCGGCGTCCTCTTTTTTCGCCTGCACGCCTTCCTGGCACTACTGGCCGGGGCTGTCTGCGTGAGCGTGTTAACGCCCGTTCAACAGATAGAAGAGACGGCACTCCGCAAAAACAAGCTGAAAATCATTGAGGTCAGTAAAGACAATCGCCAGATTGTCGTCGAAGTGGAAAAGGCGGGCACGATCCAGCCGGGCATGCTGCTGCTCATTCTGGGAACGGAATCCCCCGAATTTCCGCTGATTCCCATCGCCGAGACGGAAGTACAGCGTGTGACGGCGAAGTTCACGGCAGGCAGTAATAAAATAATGATTGCCGACCTCAGTATCCGCGATGACAGTGCCAGCCGTCAGATTCGCTTAAACGATTTTGCCATTACTCCTGCCAGTTACCAGGCCGCCATCAGGGAAGGCAAGCTGTCAGTGGGAGAACGGGTGGCCGCCGGCTTTGGTTCCACCTGTGCGAAAATCGGCATCCTGATCGCGCTGGCCGCCATCATCGGCATGTGTCTGCTGGAAAGTGGGGCCGCGGAACGCATTGTCCGTTCGGCTGTCAACTTTGTCGGCGAGAAACTGGCACCGCTGGCGTTTATGGCCAGCGGCTTTTTACTGGCGATTCCCGTTTTCTTCGACACGGTCTTTTATCTGTTGATTCCGCTCGGCAAGGCAATGCGCTTCCGCACCGGCAAGAATTATCTCTTGTACGTACTGGCGATCGTCACCGGAGGCACCATGGCCCATTCGCTGGTTCCGCCGACACCCGGCCCGTTGTTTGTCGCGGAACAGTTGGGCGTCGATATCGCCACGATGATGATGGGCGGCATGATCGTCGGCAGTATCGCGGCTCTCTTCGGCCTGGGTTACGCGGTTTTGATCAACAGACGCTGCGTCCTGCCGTTCCGGGATTCGGCCGACGTGACCCAGGAAGACCTCACCAGACTGGCCTCCAGTCGTCTGGAAGATCTGCCCGGACTCTGTTTATCACTGACGCCCATTCTGCTGCCGGTGTTTTTGATTGCCGGCTCGACGATGTTAAAATTTGAATCGATCAAAAACCTGTGTTCGCCCGAGATGCAGTCGCTGATTGTGACGCTGGGAAATAAAAACATCGCACTGGGCATCGCAACCGTGATCGCGCTGTTCACGCTGATTCGCCAGAAAAAATCTTCTCTGGCCGCCCTCTCAACCTCCATTCAGGCAGCGCTCTCAACAGGGGGCGTGATTATTCTGATTACGGCCGCCGGCGGAGCCTTTGGTGGCGTGTTACAACAGACGGGCGTCAGCTTTCTGATCGAATCGCTGCCCGATGTATCTCCGCTGATGCTGGTGACGCTGGCGTTTCTGATTACGACCGCGATCCGCAGCGCGCAGGGTTCATCGACGGTCGCCATGATCACCACGGTCGGCATTCTGGGGGGCATCGCCGAATCCACGACGCTCGGTTTTCACCCGGTTTATCTGGCACTGGCGATCGGCTGCGGCTCGAAACCGATCTCCTGGATGAATGACAGCGGTTTCTGGGTCATCGGAAAAATGAGCGGCATGACCGAAGGCGAAACCCTGAAATACGTCACCCCCTTAACCGCCATGATGGGCATTGCCGGTTTTGTGATCGTGCTGTTAGGCGTACAGTTTTTCCCGATGGCGTGAGGTAGCAGCAGATTTTGTTCGGGGCAGGACGGAACTCAAATCATTCCCAAAACCCCGGTGGAAGAGGCGATCGAAGATCTTCAAGGTCAGGGGGGGATCCTGGGGCGTGTTTCTTAATCCGAATGATCCTTATAACGATCAAAGTGGAGTAACCGGGGCTAACGCCCTTCGGCTAATAAGTCTTCCGGCTGTCACAGTACCAGAGAACAAGATGAGCTGCATGGCGTTAGCCGCGGTTAAAATCGATCTGGGTCAGGTTGCAGTCATGGGAATCACATTCAAAGCCATAAGCACTACCTGGCCAGCCCCGTAGAACGGAAAAATTTTCTCTGTGATGCACAGTATTGATTTGGTAAAATAAAGCACTGTATCGAGCAGATCTGGACTGATAACTTCTTTGGTACTTATCAAATGCGACTCAACCGATTCATTTTAGGACTCGCTGTTTTCTGTGTTCTGATTGTACATGATACCTCCTGGTGCGATCTCAGACAGGAACTGTCCTCGCACGCACAGCATCATCGTGATCTTGCGGCGGCGCAACTCAGAGTTTCTTATTCACCTCCAGATCCGACACGCTGGAATTCAGTTTTAGCGAAAATAAAGAAAATGAAAACGAGGGAAGAAGTAAATAAGTTCATAGAACCATTGGGGGCAGAACTCCAAGGAGGAATTGGTAGTGGTGGTACTGGATCGGAGATGTACCGCCTTGATGATATCTCTATGCTGACGATTTATTATCGAGTTCCTGGATTTTCGATGATTGATGCGAAACTCAGCGAAAAAATTAAGTCCGTCTGGGTGAAACCGCCGGAGAATTATACTGGAGAATGGGTGACGTATTTCGTTAACGGAGAAGTCAATCAACGCAGCGAATATAAAAATGGAACTCTGCATGGTAAGACTCTTCAATTCCACTCCAATGGAAAAAGATCAGTTGTGCAGAATTATCGTGAGCATGGTATCGATGGTGAAAGTGTGAGCTACTATCCAACCGGAGAACTCTCGTCGCGTTCTTTTTATAAGGAGGGCAAACCCGTTGGGACATGGGTGTGGTATAAGAAAGATGGAAGTATTGATAAGCTTGACCGGCAAGAAAAAATAAACCCCTGGTTTAAAAGTAAGTGATTTCTCTTTCGTGGAACAGAGATATTGTGGATCAGCTGTTTTTGGGTGGTTGATTGATGAATGAGTCTCGTGTTTTCTATGAAAAAATGCGATTCGAGGATTTTTTCTTATCCGTTTCACGCTTGCTTGCGAATATAAACCCTGCCAGAATACTTTCCGAACGTGAATTGCGATCATTTTGATTGTAAAGACAGGGTTTGTACTTAAAACAATTCCAGCGAAATGACTTCTTTGAGGAATGAGCAGCCATCCATGGAACAGAGTATTCGCACGACGCGGCTGTTTAATTTTCTCTCCGCGATCCTGGCATTTCTGCTGTGGGGGAGTTGGGCCTACCATATTAATTCCGCCAGTTCGCCACAATCGGGGGTGGTCGCGGCACTCACACAGGGGACGGCCAGTTTTCTGGTCACGCTGATGATGGTGCAGGCGGTTACGTTTCTGTTTCATCATTTTCAGAAGCCTTTCGCGAAAGTGATTCTGCCTGCCGTTCTGGTCAACAGTGTGACCGGGTTCTGTCTGCTGAGTGTGCATACATTGATGGGAACCCCGCGTGTACTTGCCACGATCGTTCCCGTGCTGATTGTTGCTGTTTCATTTTGTCTCTTTATCACCTGCCGATTATTGATACTCATTCAGCAGCAGGGAAAGACATGATATGAGTGAACCCGGCGCCCGTCGTCCGCTCACGAGGCGAAAGGCGGAATAAGATCGTATGGAATGGGTTATATTTGCTTCTGTCAAATCTGATGTGGATACTTTCATTCGTCATACCATTTCCGCCTGTCAATTTCTGGAAGCCTGAATATGCTGGATATCCCGCCGCATTCGTTTTATGCCATGCTGGTTGTGCTGGGACTGTTGCTGACCGCGACCACCTGCCGACTGATTCTGGCCCGCCGCAAACCCGACAAAGATTACACCGAGTTACGACAGCGGATTCAGTCCTGGTGGTGGATGATTGGGATCCTGTTTGTCTGTCTGGTGATCAGTCCCACCGCGGCCATCATCCTGTTTGCCTTCATCAGTTTTCTGGCGCTCAAAGAATTTTTCTCCATCGTGCCGACACGTCAGGCGGACCGGCGCGTTTTGTTCTGGGCCTATGTTTCAATCCCGATTCAATATTATCTGGTCAGTATTGGCTGGTACGGCATGTTTATCATTTTTATTCCCGTGTATGTTTTTCTGCTATTGCCGATGCGGATGGTGCTGATTGGCGAAACCAAAGGGTTTATTCATTCCGCGGGCACAATTCACTGGGCGGTGATGCTCACCGTGTTCTGTATCAGCCATATCGCGTATTTACTGGTGCTGCCGGTCGAAAATCCGGCAGCGGGCAGTATCGGGCTCGTGATCTTTTTACTGTTCATGACACAGTTCAATGATGTCTGCCAATACATCTGGGGCAAGCTGCTGGGCAAACATAAAATTATCCCCAAAGTCAGCCCCAACAAAACCTGGGAAGGTTTCCTCGGGGGCGTATTGACGATCGCCGTCGTTTCCGGATTTCTCGGACCTTATCTGACGCCGCTCACGTTTCGTTTCAGTGTGATGGCCGGTTTGCTGATCAGCGTTTCCGGTTTTATCGGGGATGTCGTGATCTCGTCGCTCAAACGTGATCTGGAAATCAAAGACAGCGGGACTCTGATCCCCGGACATGGCGGCATCCTCGATCGTTGCGACAGTCTGATTTTTACCTCGCCTCTGTTTTTTCACTTCCTGTATTATGTGAACTATTAAAACATGGATCGTCTGCTCAAAATCCTGTTTTTTGCCTTCATCGTCCGGCCGATTGTATTTGTCGTGCTTGGCTTGAACCTGCGCGGGAAGCAGAATCTGCCGCTGCAGGGCCCCGCCATGATTGCGGCCAACCATAACAGCCACCTCGATACGCTGGTGCTGATGAGTCTGTATCCGCTGTCCAAATTACATAAAGTGCGGCCCGTCGCCGCCGCCGACTATTTTCTCAAGAACCGGTTTCTTGCGTGGTTTGCGCTCAACTGTATCGGCATCATTCCCATCAGTCGCGCGGGGCGCCAGCGAAAAGCCGAACTGTTTGCGGGCTGCCATCAGTCGCTGGATCAGGGGGACATTCTGATTCTGTTTCCGGAAGGGAGCCGCGGGAACCCGGAAGAACTGAGTGAAATCAAACGCGGCATCTACCATATCGTACACGACCGGATCGATACCCGCGTGACGCCGGTAATGATGCACGGTCTCGGTCGCGCCTTGCCCCGTGGCGAGGCATTGCTGGTTCCCTTTAACTGTGACGTGATTATCGGCAACGAACTGCCCGAAGCAGAGACCGGGGAGCAACTGGTGAACGAGATCAAAGCAGCGTTTCTCGAGCTGCAGAAGTATTGCATCACCTGCCGGCAGGTTTGAATCAACGGTCACAATCGATGTGTCCTCGCCATCTGTTTTCACGTTGGCAGTGAGTGTTGTCTGGGAAGAAAGAGGTGGATTTTACCTGTTCCAGGATTTGAATTGTTGCAGCTCGTTTTTTGCCTGTTCAGCCAGCGGGTGGTGTTCGGCGGCGTAAACTTTGGCCCGGCTTTCAAGCAGCCAGCCTTTCCAGGGCACATTCGGTTCCAGCGATTTGAGCGCTTCCAGGGTGTTCTCCGTTTCCAGCTTCTCGGATAAAATGTAGCGCACCAGGAGTCTTCTGTCTTCCAGCCGATAGAGGGCAAAGCGTTGATTCAACTGCTGGAACAGCGGTAACACTTTCGAGGCATCGAGATCCGATAATGCGACCGATGTTTGCAGGACCGCATTCAACAGTTGCGTGCTGCCCCACGGATTGGCCTGCAGCAGCTTGAAAGTCGTCAGAATCTGTTCCACTGCCTGATCAAACTGGCGTTGTTGGAAGTGCGCGATTGCCTGTATCGCGGCGGCTTCGGTGGGATTGTTTTTCGTGAGCGCCTGCATGATCTCTTCGGGAACAGGCAGACCTGCTTCCGCCAGCGTGTGTGCATACGCCGTTAATTCGATGGCGGAAGTGAAATCGATGTCCAGTCGCAGAAACCGCTCGGCGGCGTCCGCATATTGTTTCAGTAAATAGTGATGATAAGCTTCCGCCCGCAGTTGTTGTATTGATGAGAGATGTTTCTCAGTCGGAACGGAACTGCCCAGGTACACGTGCATGGCCAGCCGGCGTTGTGCAATCGTTTCCGGATTTAACTGGTTCGTGGGAACCGGTGAGTCATCCTGTATTTGTACGGCGCGGACATGCAGATCCTGAATGGAGAACCGAACCGTTTTGCCGACTGTTTTTGCGAACGCATATTCGAGCAGATTTCGATCATCCCGATTCAGCGGATAACGGCCTGCACTCAGCAGCGCGTCAATGGTACGGTTGCCACACACAAAGTGGGCGAGCACCCCTTCCACATCATTCACGCCCCAGCCCAGGTTGAGTCCTTCGCTGATCGTTTTTTCCTGCAATCTCTGGCGTAGCGAATCAACATCCTGCGGGAAGGCAGAGGCCGACTGGCCACACACAAATACCATGTCGCCTGCTTTCGTCCGCCAGACCTGAATTTCCGGGAAGACGGATCGAATCGTCTGTAGAACGATCAGCACCGTGCGGTCGTCCACTTCGTATCCCTGAACCCATTGCAGAAACAAGCCGTCTTCATTCAACCGTGTCGAAACCGATTCGTAAAATTCGCGCGTGTAAAGATTCGCGATGCCGGCCCGGTAGGGGTTTGAAGGTTCAGAAACTATCAGATCGTACTGTTTTTTGACGGTCAGTAAAAATTCGCGGGCGTCATTAAAATGCACATGCAGTCTGGGATTTTCCAAAGCACCACGATTGACCGTCTCGCAACGTTCGGCCATCTGCACGACGCTGGGTTCCAGCTCGACCACATCCACCGCGTTCATTCCGTCGACATCCGCCAGCCAGCCAGCCGACTCCCCCGTGCCCAGACCAATCACCAGTCCTTCTCGCGGAGATTTATGCAACAGCGGACCAATGAGCCCGAGTCCGATTTGTGTGCCGGCATCGCCGTACGCGTTCCCGTCACTTTTTCCGTTGACGATGAAGGCAATACTGTCCGTTGCGGTAATGGCGACGCTGGATTCCAGGCCTTCCGCCTGCCAGATGCACTGGCGTTTTTTGGTGTGCGCGAAGTTCTGTTCCGCATTCGGGCCGACCCCTTCCATCTTCGCACGCCGGACACCAATTCCGGAATGACGCCAGACGGCTGTAGGGCCGTGGCTGGAAACAGCCAGCACCGCCAGCAGGGAGACTGTGCCTGCCATCGCGACAGACGGTGTTTTCCAGCGTTTTCCGAGAACGGCAACGACGGCTCCCAGCCCCACCAGCAAACAGACGGCAAATCGCCAGAGCCCGGGCGCCGTCATGATCGGAAGCAGAAAAAAACCACCGGCGATGGAACCGGAAATCGCGCCCACGGTATTCGCTGCAAACGTCCAGCCTACATGTTTGCCGACATCCTGCCGTCCCTTGCCCGCGATGGCGATCAATAGAGGAAATTGAAAACCGGCAACCAGCGAAGCGGGAAAAATCACGAAAGCGCCAACCTGAAACCAGTTCCAGACCTGCTCACCAAACGACGTAATCGGTTGACTCTGCTGATGCAGCACCCAGAACGCAATTTGATCTCCGTACCAGAAAGGGACTGCAATCAGGAAAGCTTCCAGAGCGCAGATTGCCGCCAACAGCTGCAGGGAGGGTTTCAGATATCGCGCCAAGATGCCATACAGCGCGCCGCCGGCGCCAATTCCCAGTAAAGCGACGCAGAGAATCAGGCCGAATGTGTAAGTCGTGCCGCCGAGCAGGGGGCCAAGCATTCGATACCAGACGATTTCCATCAGAAAAAAGACGAAGCCCACAATTCCGGATGAAAGACAGACGATACCAATGCGCCGCGGTTCCGGTTCCGACGCAGCAAGCAGAGTCGATTCCTGCTGTTGTGGTTTTGTTTTCCTGGTCGAACTGGTCGATAACTTTTGGGACAGCAGTAATGCGGCCGTCGCCAGCAGCAGGTTGACTACACACGCAGACCACAATACGGTGCGGTTTCCGAACATTTCCAGCAGCAGAAAGTTTGCCAGGCCGGCTCCGATCACTGCACCGAACGTATTCAAGCCGTAGAGAAAAGCGACTCTGCGGCGATTCAGATCCGCGTCGATTGCCACCGCCCGCGCCGCGGCAGGCAACGTGCCTCCCATCATGATTGTCGGAACCGCAAGTATGACCGCCGTCGCGAAGAGCCGCAGCAGGGTTGCTGTTCCGGAGCCGAGTGCCGACTGACCGCCGACGCCGACATACAACTGGCGGACCCCATCAATCAGCAGGGGACTGAGACCGGCGGATAACGCGATGCCCACTTCCAGCAGGCCGTAGAAACGCAGTGGGCGATCTGAATTGTCAATTTTCCTGCCGAACAGCCAGTTCCCCAGACCGAGCCCCGCCATGAAAATGGCCAGGACGGCGGCGGAGGAAGCCGTGGTTGCTCCAAAGACTAGCCGCAATTCACGTATCCAGACAACCTGGAACACCAGCGCACAACTTCCGGAAACGAGAAGCATCAGCGATAAAAGCCCTGTGGGCGCTGGTCGTTCCGGTAACGGGTTGCTCAAAAGGCTGCTCCTGCAAATCGGCTCAAAATGAAATGGTTGATATCTGGTTGAAGCTTGAATGGAACATTCCGCGCAGGCCCGCGGTTTCAGTCTGGAGCATCATCATGACCAACCAACGGCAATTTATCAAGAATCAAACAGCATGGTCGGGCATTGCAAAATGACTGCGAAGCGAGCCATAAACTTGAATACGACGAATGGCGAATTCACGCGAGATATTTTCAGGCAGACGTGAAAAACAGCGTGAAATGGCTGGCGTGCGGGGGGAACATTTCATGTGACCGGTTCACAGGCGAGCGTCCATTGCGCGAAAAGGGGCAGTCATTCAGCGTTTAAGATCAGAGACACACGAAGTGTTAAGATTTGGTTAATTCGATTCAGTTGAGAAAACCGAGCCAGCTCTTTTTACGATCTTCGTCAAGCTCCTGTGCTTTTGTGATTACGGCATCTTCCGATCGATCCAGGTTCAATCCGAGTTGTTTTTCTTTTTTACGGATTTGTGCTTCGCGATTCTGGAGCATCGATTCCGTGCGTGAGAGCCTGGCGCGTTCGATGGAAATTTCTACTTCTGCCAATCCCAGATTATGTTCGAGATCGTGGTGCAGCGACTGTAATTTCTCCAGCAGTTCTTCCGGGGCGCTATTCAACAGTTCCCAGTTCACGGGGATGATGGCCGTTTCTGCTTCGCGCACCCGCTTGATTAACAGGCTGATATATTCATCTCTTTCCCTGATGGCCTCGACCAGCTGATCTTGTGAGGCCTGCTCATAATCGATCTCAGCCGGTGCAGCTGGCAGGTCAGGTTTATAGCTGCTGAGACTGCGGCCGTTAGTGTCTGAAGTTGCTGCACTGACATTCGCGGCTGCTGGCTGTGGTGCAGGGGGGGGCGTAGCTGGTTTTCTGGTAAGGTCGGTGGAGACGTTCACTCCCTGTCCGGAAAGCAGTTTTGCTTTCATGGCTTCCCAGCCACTGTCAGATGGCGTTTCCGGGGGAGCAGCGACGGGGGGCTCCTCCGGCAGTTCTTCTTCATCCGTGCTTAACAGTTCTGCATCGGAGCTCATCAGAGTCGGCGATGCCAAATATTCGATCAGACTGGACGTCTTGGGAGCCACCGCGCCATTTTCGAATCCGGATTCAACAATTTGTTTGAGTTCCGAAATCTGTTGTTCAATTCTTGAGAGCGAACTTTCTGTTTCCATTCCCTGCCACAGTTCCAGAACCGTTTGCAGATCTTGCGAAAGTTTTTGCTGTCCTTCAATGACTTCGGGAGGGATGCCGCCGGAAATCGTCATGCCGCGGTCGGCGCCGGTGCGATGCCGACGGTCCAGTTGTTCTGCGACCTGCTCCAGGCGTTCCGTGAGGATCTCGACCAGCTGTTCTTTTTCCTGCAGTTCCGCTTCGAGTTGCTGAACGCGAACATTTTCGGCCGCAGTCAGCTCCTCGTTGACACGCTGGCTGTGTTGCAGTTCTTCTGCGACCTCGGCCAGACGCTCTTTGAGGTTGGCAACCAGCTGCTCTTTTTCCCGCAGTTCTGTTTCCAGTTCTTTAAACCGAAGCTTATCTGCCGCCGCTGATTCTGCGTGGGAGTGCTGACTGTGATCCAGTTTTTCTGCCACCATCTCCAGACGTTCGGTGAGCGTTTCCACCAGTTGTTCTTTTTCCAGAAGTTCTAACTGGAGTTCTTCGACTTGAAGATTTTCGGCAGCGATCAAATCAGCATTGTTCTCAGGCTGCGGAGTCTGATCCGGCGGAGTTGGGGGCGTACGCTCTTCCTGACGAATCGAATCGGAATCCGCGGCGGACTGCGATGCGATCAGCTTCTGCTCCAAATCAGATTGAGGAGAGTGATGATTGGGGTCCATCCATTCTTACCTGGATCAATTACCTTTCAGACTGTTTTTAATGCTAAAAATAGAGAGTAGCTACATTTAGCCTAGCTTATAGAAAAGCAGTCCTCGTGGTTTTCGCTGATCCGATGATGCAAATTTTCTACATCTTTATGCGGATGGTATCGATTATTCAAATACTTCCGGGTTTACGACGTTCGTGGTTTCCCTCCCCACGAGAACATCTGCCACCTGACGGGCTGCCTGTTGTCGAAGTTCGTCCAGTGATTCTTTCGAAATGAACGCGGCGTGAGGGGTGGCGATGACGCGTTCCTCCTGGAAAAACGGGTCCGCCAGGTCGGGAGGTTCCGGATCAAAAACGTCCAGAGCGACACCGGCAATGCGTTGATTTTGAAGCGCCGCTTTCAACGCCGCAAAATCAATCAGCCCTCCCCGGGAAGTATTGATGAGCAAAACAGTTGGCTTCATTTTTGAAAATGCGGTTTCGTCAAATTGATGGTGCGTGGCTTCTGTCAGCGGCGCGTGAATGGAAATGACATCGCTTTGCCGGAGCAGTTCCTCAAATGACACCATTGTGGTGCCGGTGCCGTAATCATTGCCGGAAGCATTTGTGGCAATCACGTTCATCCCGAAAGCACGGGCACGCTGGGCGACCGCCCGTCCGGTCAGACCGAAGCCAAACACGCCCATCGTCAGCGCACTGACCCTGCGCGGCAGTGGGGCCGCCGACAGATCATAAACTCCCTGTTTGGTCTGATGATGCAAAAAAGCCACATTTCGCAGACTGGCCAGCATGAGCGCCATCGTATGATCGGCGACTTCCGGGATGCAGTAATCGGGCACATTGGTGACCGGAATCTTCAGCGAAGTGGCATATTTCACATCGATATTGTCGAGACCGATTCCCAGACGCGCGATGGTCTTGCAATCAGGAGCCGCAGCAATCACGGCTTGCGTCACGGTCGCCCAACAGGTGGCGATGGCATCAACGCCGGTTGCGTATTCGACGAGTGTCTGTTCATCGGCGCCAGGCGGGGCTTCGATCACTTCTGCATCAACGGTCGACAGTTCTTTGCGTTCCACTTCGCAATCCGGCCAGGCACGATCAGTTATTAATACACGGTATTTCGCAGACACAAATCACTCCTTTTCCTTGTGAATATTTTGAATACTTGATGATTTCAGGATCGTACTTTTGAAACCGGTTTTCAAGTCCATGCCTCCTGAAAATCTTCAGGAACCAATGATTCCCAAATACCGGGAGTCAGGTTGATCGCAGTGCATTCAAAATTACAACAGCATTGATCAGGTCGCCGTTGATCTCTGTTTGAAAGATTCTCTTTAAAAGACTACTAAAGAACTACTTATGAACTATAAGCAAAAGAACCTGTTTTGTGGTCCCGATTTTGCATAAAAAAGAGAGATCTTGACACATTCACCGTTTCGTGACATGATTTCAGCAGACATTTTGCGATAATCAAGGGTTTTTATGTACCAAAGTCTGACGGGCATTTTGATGCTGCTTTCGATGCTGTCCCACACAATACTGGGTTGTGGCTGGCATCATGCGCACGAATGCCATGCCGGGCAACAAGATTCCTGCCAACCGGTGGCTGTGTGCGGGCATGCGGCAGAGCATGCACATCACGGACACGATCATTCCGCCAGTCATTCGCATGCCGGTCATCAACAGGCCGAAGGAACGACGGAAGAGCATCCGGTCAGTCCGGAATCAGAACCCTGTCAGGAAGGCCGCTGTTCCTATCTGACCTCCGCATCTGTGAAAGTTCACGAGGTAAGCTCGCAACTGGTGGACCTGCTGCTTCCATTGGAACTGCTGAATTGCTCACAGGAAAAACAGTACTTTCAGACCATGCTCCAGATCAACTGCCTTTCTGCCTTTGCGGCGCCGGGCGTGCGCGCGCAGGCACAAACCACCGTCTGGCTGCTCTAAACGCTTCTACTCTCTGATCGTCCCTTCGATGCTGCGATTGTGCTGACACGATGTCTTTTCAAGCACAAAATCTCACAAAGCAGTCTCGGAAACTTACGATTTCCCATTGCGCACTTTTTCTATGTCAATGCGCTGCCTGAGTAGAGGCCTGTGATGAATAATTCAATACTGAAACAAAACTGGAAACTGATTCTGACTCTCGTGATTCTGATCCCCGCCGGATTCCTGGCCTGGAGTTCCCGGGAACAGTGGCTGCCTGCGGTATCGGGCTGGACTCAAAAGAGCGGGACAGCAAACAAATCGACAAACAAGAAGGAAGCTGCAGACGCTCCTTCCGATGAGGAACATCATGATCACGATCATGCGGGACACGACGAAACCAGTTCGCTGGAATTGTCGGCTCAGGCTCGAAAAAACATTGGACTGACTTCGGAAAAACTCATTCCGGTGAAACTGCAGTCATTCACGCGCACCATTTCGATTCCCGCCATCGTGGTAGAGCGTCCCGGGAAAACCAGAATTACCATCGTGGCGCCGATGACGGGCATTGTGATGAACGTGAATGTGAGTGCCGGCGAAGCCGTTCAACCGGGTCGCGATTTATTCAAAATGCGTCTTACCCATGAAGACCTGGTCCAGGCCCAGGCCGCCTATCTGAAAACGCGGGGCGAACTGGATGTGGAGAATAAGGAAATCGCCCGGTTGCAGGACATTACGGATCGCGGGGTGATCGCCGGCAAAGTGTTGCTGGAACGCGAATACGCCAAAGAAAAACTCGAAGCGATTTTGAAATCGCAGCGGGAAGCACTGTTATTGCACGGTTTCAGTGAAGCCCAGGTGGATCAGATCGATCAATCGCGGCATCTGATCAAAGAACATCAGATTTATGCACCGAAAATTCAGGACGGATCGGGTGAAGTCCAATTACCAAATATGACGATTCGTCGTATTTCCGCTGAGGTTCCTGCATCGGGAGATCGCACATTTGCATCCCGGCAGTCGCTGCTCGTGGTGCAGTCACTGAATGTGAGCAAAGGTGATTTTGTCCAGGCTGGAGACACGCTGTGTGTGTTAGCCGACTACGGCGAACTGTATCTGAAAGGGCAGGCTTTCGAGCAGGAAGCAGATGAAATCACACGTTGTATGGAGAATCAATGGCCCGTGCAGGCGGTTCGGGAAGTGAATAATAAAGCGAAGAAACTGATCGACAATCTCAAAATCGATTATCTGGATCATCAGATTGAGACCGATGTCAGAACGTTTGCCGTGTATGTGAATCTGCCCAATCAGATTCAATATGACAGTACCAGAAAAGACGGGAACCGCTATATCGCGTGGCAGTTCAAGCCGGGACAGCGGATGCAGTTGCGAATCCCCGTGGAAACCTGGGACAAACAGATCGTACTGCCGGTAGAAGCCATTGCCAGCGAAGGGGCGGAACATTTTGTGTTTCAAGAAAACGGCGACCACTTTGACCGACGTCCGGTACACATTCTGTATCAGGATCAGTTATGGGCGGTGATTCAAAATGACGGCTCCATCTTTCCGGGGGACAAAATCGCACTCGCCGGAGCACATCAACTGCAGATGGCGTTGAAGAACAAAGCCGGCGGCGGCGTTGATCCGCATGCCGGGCACAATCATTGATCGTGCCGCGCATGCGATACCGTCTCTGATTAATCAATGTCTGTCTGGAAACTCTGCTGACTGTCTGGAATAGTAATATGCTGAATGCCATTATTCGTTTTGCCCTCAAACAGCGACATCTGACGCTGGCGTTCTCGCTGTTCCTGATCGGATTTGGAACCTGGCAGGCGCTGAACATGGGCATCGACGTTTTTCCCAATCTCAATCGTCCGCGTGTGGTGGTCATGACCGAAGCGCCCGGCATGGCTCCGGAAGAAGTGGAGTCTTTAATCACGTTTCCGCTGGAGACCACGTTAAACGGGGCCACCGGCGTGCAGGCCGTACGCAGTTCCTCCGGGGTCGGGATTTCCATCATCTATGTGGAATTTGAGTGGGGGACCGACATCTATAACGATCGGCAGGTTGTCAACGAACGCCTGCAACTCGTCACGGATCGTCTGCCGGATGGCGTGAAACCACAGCTGGCACCGATCTCATCAATCATGGGTCAGATCATGATGCTGGGCATGTGGAGTGACGAAAATCAAACCTCGCCGCTGGAAGTCCGCACGTTAGCGGACTGGGTCGTCCGGCAGCGTTTGCTGACGATCCCCGGCGTATCGCAGGTGTTTACCATGGGAGGCGGGCGAAAACAGTTTCAGGTGCTCGTCAACCCGGAAGCACTGGTGAGATATGGAATCACGCTGCACGATGTCAGACAGGCCTGCGAACAGAGTAATCAGAATGCCACCGGCGGTTATCTGGATGAACAGGGGCCGAATGAATTTCTGGTTCGGGCGCTGGGACGGATTCAAACACTGGAAGATCTGGAAAAAGTGGTGATCACCACGTCCAAAGGCCGGCCGCTTGTCCTGTCGCAGGTTGCGAAAGTCGTGGAAGGCGCCCAGGTCAAGCGCGGCGACAGTTCCGCTTTCGTGAAACAGGAAGACGGAACGTTTTCCGGCGGGTCGGCGGTGGTGCTGACGGTTAACAAACAACCGGATGCAGATACGCGACGCGTGACTCAGGATGTGTTGCAGGCGCTCAAAGATCTCAAACCCTCATTGCCAGCTGACATTCGCATTCAACCGGAACTCTACTCTCAAATGTCGTTTATTGACCGGTCGATTGAGAATGTGATCGACGCCTTGATGGATGGCGGCATTCTGGTGGTCATTATTCTGTTTCTGTTTCTGATGAATTTTCGCACGACCTTCATTACGTTGACGGCAATTCCGCTTTCGATCGCGATTACGGCGATCATTTTCGCCATCTTTGGTTTTTCAATCAACACGATGACACTCGGAGGCCTGGCGGTGGCGATCGGGGAACTCGTGGATGACGCTATCGTGGATGTCGAAAACATTTTTCGCCGGCTGCAGGAAAACCGTTACGAAGCAAACCCGAAACCGATCCTGCTGGTTGTGTTTCAGGCGAGCTGTGAAATCCGGAACTCGATTGTGTTTGGAACAGTGATCGTCGTGCTGGTATTCCTGCCGCTGTTTGCGTTGTCGGGCATGGAAGGTCGTCTGTTTGCTCCGCTGGGCGTGGCTTATATTGTTTCGATCCTGTCGTCGCTGATTGTTTCGCTGACCTTAACGCCCGTGCTTTCCTACTGGTTACTGGGTAAAAAATTCGGTGCGCCCGTCAGTTCTGATTCAAAATCAAAACATCAGCCGCATCAGGATGGTCCCCTGCTGCGATTTTTGAAATGGGGCGCCGGATATGTCATCGGTTACAGCATTCGGTTATCCAAGCCACTGTTGCTGGCAGGCGCCGCCGGCGTATTCGTTGCGTTTCTGTTTCTGATGCAACTCGAACGCGACTTTCTACCCCCCTTTAATGAAGGGGTGGCACAGTTGAATGTGGTTTTACCGCCGGGAACATCCTTGCGAAAGTCGAACGAGATTTCAGAAACGGTGATGGATCGGCTGAAAAAAATCGAAGGGGTCGCTGCGTTTTCCCGCAGAACGGGCCGCGCCGAACTCGACGAACACGCCGAGGGGGTGAATATCTCGGAATTCATTATCTCGTTTGATCCGGAGTCAGGCCGCAGTCGTGAGGAGGTGCTCGATGACATTCGCACGTCAATGGAGGCGATTCCGGGGATCGTGATCTCGGTGGAACAGCCGCTGGCGCATTTGATTTCGCATATGGTTTCCGGCGTGAAAGCGCAGGTGGGGATCAAAATCTATGGCGAAGATCTCACGGTGTTGCGCAACACGGCCCAAAAAATGGAAGGGGTCATGAAATCCGTTCCCGGTGTTACCGATGTGCTGGTGGAACCGCAGGTTGAAATTCCTCAACTGCAGATCAAGCTGAACCGGGACAAACTGGAGCTATACGGCCTAACTCCCGCTTATGTGAATGAGTATATCGAGACGGCCATGAATGGACTGGTGGTTTCCCAGGTACTGCAGGGGCAGCGCACGTTCGACCTGCTGATCCGCATGGATGAGAAATACCGTGAAGACCTGCAGGCCTTGAAACGGCTTTCGATTGACCTGCCTGCCGGCGGCACCACGCCGCTCTCGTCGGTGGCGGATATCAGTACTTCCTCGGGGCCGAATACGATCAACCGCGAAAAAGTTCAAAAACGAATCATCGTGCAGTGTAATGTGTCGGGCCGCGGACTGGTGGATGTGGTGAACGACATTCAGGAAAAACAGAAACCGATCATCGCGGCAATGCCCGCCGGTTATTTTGTGGAATACAGCGGTCAATTCGAGAATCAACAGTCGGCGTCCCGAATGATCCTGGCACTCTTTCTGGTTTCGATGCTGGGCGTGTTTCTCGTGCTGTTCACGATGTTCCGGTCGGCCAATTTTTCTTTGCAGGTGATGGCGGCGTTGCCGATGGCCTTTATCGGTTCGGTCATCGCGCTGGTGGTGACGGGGCAGACTCTGACCATTGCGGCAATGGTGGGCTTTATTTCGCTGGGGGGAATTGCATCCCGCAATGGAATCCTGCTGTTGAATCATTATCTGCACCTCGTGAAGTATGAAGGGGAAGGGTGGACCCGCGAAATGATAATCAGAGCCGGTCAGGAACGGTTGGCGCCGGTGCTGATGACGGCACTCACCTCGGGCATCGGTCTGGTTCCGCTGGCCATGTCGCAGGGAGAAGCCGGGAAAGAGATTTTGTATCCGGTCGCAACGGTGATTATCGGCGGGTTGCTCAGCAGCACGATTCTGGAATTCTTTATCCGGCCGGCTTTGTTCTGGAGCTTTGGTCGGAACGCGGGAGCCCGAATTGTGGAGCAGAGTTCGATTGATATCCCGCTGATGGAAGTACACGAAGAAGTTTCGACTCCCGCTTAGTGGAGAAAGTGTTAGTAGAGATTTACTGTGAAAAGCTGTCTTAAAATAACTGAATGATATTTTCGAAAAAGGATTGGAATGATGAAAAACAGATTTGCAACGCTCTTAACCATGTCGCTTTGCGTGGTGAGTTTTACCTTGGCTGGCTGTGAGAACAAGGCAGAGCAGGGGACGAAAACATTTGCTGAATCTGCGCCCGAGGATGTGACGATGGACGAACACGGGCACGACCATCCCAGCGAAGGACCGCATCATGGTTCGCTGATTGAACTGGGAAAAGAAGCCTATCATGCGGAACTGGTGCATGATGAAAAAACGGGTTCTGTCACGATTTATATTCTGGATGGTGCCGCGAAAAAGAGTGTGCCTATCAAAGCGGAAAGTGTGTTGATCAATGCCAAACATGATGGCAAGGGAGCACAATTTACTCTGGCGGCTGCTCCCGAGTCGACTGATCCTGCAGGACAGTCCTCCCGGTTCAGTACTCAGGAGAAATCGTTAGGCGACTTGTTACACGAAAAGGGGACCACCGCACGGCTGGTGCTGGAGATCGACGGGAAATCCTATAACGGCGAAATTTCTGCGCACGATCATGACCACGATCACAAACATGCTCATTAACTGACCAGCAGCTAATGCGATAAAAAAAATACGCCGCGCAATTCCAATTGTGCGGCGTTTTTTATTTCGTCAGAGAGATCTATTTTCTGCATAATGTCCGTGAAATGAGGCTCTTTGGAAAAAAATCAGTAATCTTTCAGTTTTCCTGCACGGATTCCCGAAGTGCTCACACAAATCGTTCAGACGGTAGAGACGATCAGGCCTGTTTATTTACCGATTTCAACCTGTCGATTTCGAAGATCAACTCTGATCACACGATTCAAAATTTGCTTTCCCGGCGTTTTTGGTCCGGGTTCAAACGAACTTAACCTGATGGAGATAACCAGATGAAATACTTATTTACTGTCTGTGCTGCGCTGGGCCTGATGATGCTGCCAGGTAATGTATCTGCTCATACAAATCCCGAAGATCTTGCTGCCCGTTGTGTGGGAGCCATGAACGGGATCGTCGATCGTTGCCAGAATGCCGCCGCGGATGAGGTAGAAGAATGTGTCAGAACGATCCGTCGTTTACTGGCTGACGGACAGGAACAGGCGGCCCGGCGTGTGGCTGCAGAGTGCATTCAATCAGCCACTGAACGTACAGAAAAATGTGCCAGCAAAGTGAATCGCATCTGCGATGAATGTATTGATCAACTGCTGAGTCTGGGAGCACCGCAACTCGCGCGGCGGGTCAACAAAACCTGTGAGGATGCGATTTCGGATTTGCGTTCCACGTTGCAGCGTGAGAAAAATATGATCCGTAACGCGTTGGGAGGGTAAGTCACGCGAAACAAATTCTTGTAACCCGTCCGTCATCCGCATAAGATTATTTGTGCGGTTGACGGCTTTTTTCTCATTTCGATGTGTTCAACAAATTTTCAAAACGGAATTCTGCAGCAGACGGACTTGAAGATGTTTTGACAGTAATTGAATAAGTCACCTGTATGACCTCAACTGATTTTCCTCTGATTGATGATTCACCCAGCGATGCGCCGACGAGGAGTTCATCGCAGGAGCGGGATACGGGTACGTCCTCCCCGGGAAATTCGGATTCAGTACCTCAGGCAGAAGGTCAATTCATCCTGCAACTACTGAAACGAGACTCGCACGCCTGGAGTGAGTTTGTCAGTCGCTATGAGAAACTGATCATCAGCCGCATTCTTGCGACGTGCCGCGAGTGCGGGATTGCTCCGGGGCCTGACCTTGTAGAAGACTGCGGAGCCGAAGTGATGGCGGCGCTGTTTCAGGGGGATCTGAATGGTCTGCGACAATTTCAAGGTCGCAGTAAACTGTCAACCTGGCTGGCGGTGATCGCCCGGCGGACAACGCTGAACGTACTCTCTCGACGGCGACGGGACAAAGAAAAAATCCGGCCGAACGACAGTCAGTTTGATATCGCTACGGTGCCGCAACAGACTCCGCAGGCTGTCGCAACACACGATGCAGAAGATCGGTCAGAGATTCGAAACGTCATGAAGCAATTGAAGCAATCCGACCGTCGCGTTTTAGTATTATACTTTGATCAGAATTTAAGTTACGCGGAAATCGGGCGGACTCTGGGGATTTCCGAAAACGCGGTCGGCCCCAAGTTATACCGCGCACAACAGAGATTGAAAAAGTTAATGAAAGTCAGAAACAGACACACATGAATCAAAAAAACACTCACCTCCTGACATTGATCAAACTGCTGGAAGGTCGCCTTTCCGATGCAGAGGGAGTGGCAGTACGCGAGCAACTGGCTGCGGATTCGGTTCTGTTACAACGCTGGAAAATGCTTTCCCGGATTTATGAAGCGCAGGCGTCTCCGGATAATTCTTCAGGCAACGAGGTACCAGATGCGGAATCTGTGGCTGCTTTCGTTGAAGAACGCATGAATGCCGATGATTGCGCGGTATTCGAATCAAACTGCTGGCGTAACACAGCCGCACTCCGCGAAGTGATTTCCGCCTGGCAGGCGGCCCATACAGACGCAGCCTCCACTGGTGTTAGTCAACAGGACGCGCAGTACGTGGCGCAGGTTTCGCAGCGGATGCGCGAATTCGCTCTCGAGCAGTGCCCGCCGGTTGAGTCTGCACTGTCTGCCGATCGTTATTTTCAGAAGATTGAAGACCGTTTTCAGCCAAATATTCACTCGACTACGCGTGATTCCAGTGAAGCAGAAGCAGGATTCTCAGAGCAACTCTCCGGCAGGGCGATTTCCCCGCCCCGTTCCATCCGGAACAGCAGGCGCAAAGTACAATGGCAGCGCTGGATCTACGCGACTGCCGCGGTCATTATGATAGGATTCCCCGTTTACTTCACGTTCTTTCACAACGCGGAAAACAGATCAATCACAAAAAATCCAGCTTCCGGGTCGCCTCCCTCCATTTCGAAAACACCTGGCTCAGAAACAGAGCAGCCCGTTAAAGGTGAATCCATTCCTGAGCTGGTTGTGGTTCCGGATACAAAGCAAACGATCTCTCCTCCGCAGCGTTTGCCTGGGACAATTCCCGTTACGCCGGCAATGGACAGGCAAAACGACGCGCCGCCTGTTGTCGCGAAAAAGGGACCGACGGCTGAGGCTGTTTCTAAGCTCACCCTGCAAATTTCCTGGACGCGGCTTTCCGGGATTATCGGTTCTCGCAACGAAGACACTTCACCCTGGAAAGGAATTCTTGCGGGCGCTCCGAAGAAACGGATTGAGATTGATTCGGAGCAGAAACTCGAATTGCGCACGCTGCCATTCAGCTGGCTGCAGGGAAAGATTGAATCGGGAGCGGGAGCCCCGGGCCCGGAACTGGTACTCGACGCCGATTCGGAAATTCAGATTACCATGCGGGGAGTCAAAAACCAGGATGAGACAAAACCGGGTGATCACACGCTGGCTTCGCTGCAGACGGTCATCGATCTGGATTTGATTACCGGTAAAGTCGCGATCTCTGATCTTCAGTCAGGCGATGTATTGAAATTTCAGGATCAGCGGCAGGAATGGCTGGTTCAAGTCAAGCAGGCTGGTACGTCTGTCGGCTTCCTCCAACTGGATGAGAACAGACGAGAAATCATGGCATTCTCGGGAGAGGTCCATGTTTCGTCGCCGCAATCAGAGCAGGGAATTTCATTACAGGCGGATCAGATGCTTGTAATGAAAGATCAAAACATTGTCGCGCCTGTGAGAATCACGCGAAAGCAGCGCTGGCGCACCGATCCGCCACCGGCGTTAAAGTTCAGTAAATCCTATCTCGAACAAATGAATCAGAGCGACGATCTCCTGGTATCTCTGCTGTCTGCGCCGCCCGGCAAAACGGGCCTGGAACTGCTTGCGAGTACCAATCTTGGATTTGTGCTCGATCCGGTTGCTTCCGTACCTCAAGCCGCATATTCAAGTTCCGAAGTACAACGGACGGCTGCGATTGAATGGTTAGTCGCAGCGAAAGCGAACCCGGCGGCGCGCGCGGTCTGGAGTAAGATTGATGCCGCAGGGAACACGGGGGCTGCCGCCCCTTCAATACGTACCTGGTTTAACGTTGCGCAGGGGAAAGTGCCCTTGAATCAACAGATACTCGCAGAACTATTTACAGGACTGGGCGCTGCACAACCTCTGTTTGTGCGACAATGTGCGATTCATTTTCTGCGACAACTCTCACGACAGCGTCTCGCGGAATATGATGCAAATCAACCATCACAGGCTGCCATCAACAGCGTGCGACAGAAAGTCCGGCGCACAACCGTTAACACGCGACCCACGGGCAATAATAATCAGCGCCGCAATTGATGTCTCTGAGGTGGCGCAAAAAGTGATAAAACTGTAATGGTCTTGTTGGGGATCAATTTATGAAATCGACTGTGATGCTCGTGATTTATATTCTGGCTGTTGGCTTACCAGTGGCGTGGTTGATATCGGAGTTTCAACCACGGCGGTGGTTACGCATTCTGTTGGGACTTGCGGCCTTGTTGATGGCTGTGTATTTGTCCCACGCCTTCCGTATTTTTGACCGGTTAAATTACAACACATGGTATAGTGAAGCCTCTGCGAAACTGATTGATACGACAATCGTGGAAATCGAAGCGGGACGTTCTAACGAATTCCTTTCTGAGCTTCGGATTCTGCGCAGCAAATTTCGCCCCTCTTTCAAAAGCACCGACTACAACGAACTGGTGAATCAGTTTGCCATCGAAGTCAAAGAAAAGCACCCAGCCGATGAATGATAATGGATGTGTGTTTATTTCGTTGCCAGTGGCTGGTAAACAGGGATCTGACTATCGAGGAGTTTGGCAATCAAAATCCGAAAGTGGATCAACGGGCAGGACAGGAAAAAGAATCCGGATGTGTTAGACAGAGGGAGGTATCGCATGGTATCATTCCGATATAAAGCGGGGGGCGAGGTTTGCGCTGTACCCAAGTGGGAATCATCGGGCAGGTAGAATGGATGGCTGACGGTATGAAATATCACTCGACAAAACAACAGGCCCAGGCAGCGTCAAGGCGCCAGTTTTTGAAAATCGGGCTGGGCGGGTTCAGCAGTCTGTCGTTGCCGGGTTTGTATCAGTTGCAGGCGGCTTCCGCCGGAACGCAGCCGAATCTCCCTGGAAAATCCAAAGAGCGCACGTCTGTGATTCTCGTCTGGCTGCGTGGTGGGGCGAGTCATTTAGAGACCTATGATCCCAAACCGGATGCCGTTTCTGATTATCGCGGGCCGTTTTCGCCGATTGCCACCAAGACGGAAGGCATGTTCATCAGCGAACTTCTGCCGCGACACTCCCTCATTTCAGACAAGTTCACGATTCTACGTTCGATTTCACATACAGGGGGCGGACATCCCGCCGGCTCATTGCAGGTTCTGGGAGGAGACGCCGACCGGATTGATAAGCAGAAACCGAAGTTACCCGACTTCATGTCCGTGGCCAATTATCTGCGGCGTGATTCTGAGAACGTGCTTCCGAATTATATCGGCGTGAATGCGATTACGAATTACGACAGTTTTCAGATCGCCGGGCCGACTTATCTGGGACCGGGAGCGGGGCCGTTCCAGATCCAGGGGGATCCCAGCAGGCCGGATTTCAAAGTTCCCAATATTGGACTCACTGATTCAGATGAGACTCAGCGGATCACCAAACGGATTTCCCTGCGAAAAGAACTGGATCAGTTCCGTCGTGATCTTGATCTGGAAGGCGCGATGGGGGCCATGGATCAGTTTGAGTCGCAGGCGACCAGTCTGCTCACCAGCAAAGAGGCAGCCAAAGCCTTCGATTTGTCCCGCGAGCCACAGTCTGTTCGTGATCGTTACGGAATGCATCAATGGGGGCAGCAATGTCTGATGGCGCGACGGCTGGTGGAAGCCGGTGTGGAGATTATCACGACCGAACTGTCAGGTCCGTTGTGCGGCCGAGTTGGAAACTGGGACGATCATGCCGTCAATCATCATGTGTTTGACGCATTGAAGTACCGTGCTCCCTTTTTTGATCAGGCGGTCACCGCCTTGATTGAAGATGTCTATGAGCGTGGCCTGGATCAACGCGTGCTGGTTGTCGTGGCAGGGGAATTTGGCCGGACACCTCGGATTTCCTACTCCCCCAGCACCGGCGGCGGGATCGGCAGCGGCGTTGCGGGAACCAGTCAGCCAGGCCGGGATCACTGGCCGAACGCGAATTCCATGCTGTTTGCGGGGGGCGGTATTCGCACGGGACAGATCATTGGCGCCACCGATGGAAAAGGGGAAGGTCCCGTCGAACGGGCCGTGGGGCCTCAGGATTTTCTGGCGACGATTTACGCGCACCTGGGAATCGATTATGCCAACACGTTTCTGCCCGACTTCACCGGACGGCCGACGCCCATCGTGACACAGGGACAAGCGATTTCCGAACTCGCAGGGCGCGTTTCCTAATTTGTCTTTGTAACAGAACTGCATCAAGATATGATGTCAAAAACGGACTGAACAGGAACCGCCGCTAATGGCGAACGCGTTTGATCCTGAGAAAACAGCCCCTCCGTCAGCTACTTGAGGGCTGAGTCTGCCGTTTATTTACCTTTGATGGCGTAGAGCCGATCAAACGACCGTAAATAGATAACGCCTTCGCTGATGGCGGGTGTGGAGTAGAATGTGCCCGGCAATTGATTCTCGGCGATGATTGCTCCGCTGTCGGCGTCGATCACTGTACACAGGCCCTCGATGCTGAGGAAATAGACTTTTCCATCACCGGCGACCAGTGAAGAAAAATATTGCCCCTTCATACGTTTTTTCCAGAGAGATTCTCCGTTTTTCAGATTCAGACAAGAGGCGACGCCGTTCTGGCTCACCATGAAAATTTTATCATTCAGAATCAGCGGCGTGGACGCATCGGGGGTGGAAACATCAAATTTCCATAACAGGCCGGACTTTGTGATATCACCGGTTTGTCCCTGCTCAAATGCTTTAATGTACCCCAGCCCGCCACCGCCCGGATTTCCTGAAGTTGCAATGACCGCTTGTGCATCCGCAATGGGAGAAGCAATGATGCGTCCAAAGGGACTCGGAATCTCCAGGCCGCCGGCGATCCAGAGTTGTTTTCCCGTCAGAGGATCGTAGGCGTTTACATGATCGGAACCGGAAACCAGCAGTTCTGTTCTGGCGCCATTTTGAAAAATGGTGGGAGTGGAATACGCGTCGGCACCATCTTTTTGAGCCGGTAGTTTTCGATCGACTTTCCAGACCTCTTTCCCTGTATGCTTGTCGAATGCGACCACATAGGAGGGGCCTTTGGTCATACAGGTGACAAACAGTAAATCTCCCCATAAACGGGGTGTGGAGCCCATGCCGAAGGTAATGTCGTACGGGCCGTACTCTTTCACCAGGTCCCGTTTCCACTCGATCTTCCCGGATTCCGCATCCAGGCAGACCAGCAGCCCTGTACCAAAAAAGGCCCAGATATTCTGCTCGTCAGCGATGGGGGACGGGGTGGCGGAATTGTGTCGATGTGCCCAGAGATTTTCCGGTCCGGGAGCCGACAAGGTTCCCGATCCCACTTTCACTTTGCGGATTTCCTGACCGCTTTTGCGATCGAATGAAATGATCCAGAGTGCTGCATCATCGGTTTTTGTTGTCACGTCAATCCGGTTCGACGTGATCGCAGGTGAGCAATCAGCGCGTCCCGGCAGGGGGACGGACCAGAGAATGCCCGCTTGCTCTGACCATTGGGCGGGCAGGTTTTTCTCGGAAGAAATGCCACTGCCTGTCGCGCCGCGAAACTGAGGCCAGGTTTCTGCCTGAGCGTGCGTGGGGATCAGCAGTGAAAGCAAAATTGCCGGAATCAACGGTCCTGAAATTCGCATGGAAAAAAACTCCCGAATTGGTGTGAATTAGATATTGCGCCGTTGGAATCTGTTACTT
>CAXBFD010000083.1:0-29949 GCA_963974925.1 uncultured bacterium
CAGGCGATAATCTTCCTGTCGAGGGTTTGGCCCGCTGGCCTGAACCGTGCCATCCGCTTCCTGTGTGAGAATCGTCCCTTCGACTGACTGGAGCAATCTGGTTTGCGGCAAATGCCAGGCTGTGAACCCCTGTTCGACAAAACGTATCTGCTCGGCCAGCCACGGTTCGAATGCCTGTTCGGCCTGTTTGCGGGCTTCCGCTTCTAACGGCCTGCGTTCATTGACCACCTGTTGTGCTTCCTGAATCGCACGCGCGACCAGTGGCGATTGATATTTGAGATACGGCTTCGCGGCACCGCCGGCTTTTCCGTCTTCATCCACACTGTTAAAGAACGCGAACAGACTGTAATAGTCGGTCTGAGATATCGGATCAAATTTATGAGAGTGGCACTGACAGCAGCCCAGTGTGAGTCCCAGCCAGACCGTTCCCGTGGTGTTGACGCGGTCGATCACGTAATCGATGCGTGATTCTTCCGGATCGCGGCCCCCTTCTCCGTTCGTCATATGATTGCGATGAAAACAGGTCGCCAGCTTTTGTTCCGGCGTGGCATCAGGTAATAAATCGCCTGCGAATTGTTCGATCGTAAACTGATCGAAGGATTGATTTTTGTTGAACGACTGAATCACCCAGTCCCGCCACGGCCAGTTCGTGCGTGTGGCATCCTGCTGAAAACCGTCCGTATCGGAATACCGGGCCAGATCCAGCCACCACATCGCCATCCGCTCGCCATAATGTTTCGACTTTAATAACCGGTCGACAAGTTTTACATCTGCGTCCGGAGACGGATCATTCACAAATGCTTCGACTTCCCGAGGAGTCGGAGGCAGTCCGGTCAGATCGAAGGTGAGCCGCCGGATGAGTGTCTGTTTTGTTGTCATCGGTGAAAGGGACAACCCCTCTTCAACCAGTCTGCGCTGCACCAGTGCGTCGATGGGATTTTGATGCTGTTCTTGACCGTTCAGAATCACCTTCACCGGTTTTTCGAAAGACCAGTGCCGCCCCCACTTCGCTCCTTCGGCAATCCATGTTCCGATGAGTTCCGTCTGCTTTTTCGTCAGCGGTTTGCGATGGGAATCAGGCGGCGGCATTAACAGGTCGGCATCACTGGTTGTGATCCGGGCCAGTAACTCACTCGCCTCGGGTTTTCCCGGAACAATCACGGTAGTTCCGTCCCGATCCGCAGTGGCCGCCTCGCGCAAATCCAGACGCAGATCGGCTTCGCGGTGCGTGGGATCAGGTCCGTGACAGTGAAAGCAGCGGTCGGAAAGCAGCGGCAGAATATCGCGGCTGAAATTCACCTCACCCGCCGCGCAGAATTCACCCCCCATGAAAATTGCGACAATCAGTAGCAGTGACTTAAAAATGCAAGGCATGAATTTCAAAACAGGCTAATGTATGACAAGGTATCATGAGGAAGGAAAAACGTATACTGTTTCTCACTTCAATGGTACTTCCGCTCTGATCACAAGTCTAGCGCAACCTTGCGAAATCGCTCATCCAACATCAAGCGGAAACATCAGGATTTTATGAGCGCTCGCTCTGTCGCATTTGAAGCATGTCATTTGAATCGTTTAAAACCGCTTGCGATAATTGCAAACAGTCCTCACTACAGCCTTTTCCTGACGGTTCTTGTATTTTCACTCCCCAACTGTCCGAAAGCAATTATACTGATTGAAACCGATAAAACACCTTGAAATGTGGCATTTTCATTTCCGTTTTGCTCTTCATTCGCATTCATCACTGCATGCGAATATACTTAACTGAGACTTGTTATCAGCGGTGACTCTCTATAATAGAATTCAGCGCCTGTTACAGACTACCCCTTGCCTCTCCTGAAACGGTATCCGGTTCAACATATCGGTAATAATAAAGATCATCCATGAGTACGAATTCGCTCTCCAGCCGCAAACAATTCGAAGAGTATAAAACCGAATTTCGTGAAAAGCATGGTCCCTCGCAAGGCAAAAAATCTGCGAAACGGGATCGTTCTTCCTGGGAACTCGTGCGCAGTTTTCTCGGTCTGCTGAAAATTCATCGCGGGCCGATGATTCTGTCGCTGTTGACGTTAACCGTTGCCACTCTGTTGGCACTCATCCCCCCGGCTGCGACGAAATTTGTCGTCGATTACGTACTCGATAAAAAACCGTTGCCGGTTTTGATGCCTGAGTGGGTTCCCCACGAACCCTGGCCGCTGCTGGTATTGATTACGATCACAGTGATTTTCATTTCACTGATTCGCATCGCATTGCAGATCTGGGGACGCTGGCACGCCACCCGCGTAACAAAAATGATCCAGATGAAAGTCCGCAAAGATGTCTTTGCCCAGGCGGTACGTCTGCCTCTGCATCGGGTTCAGGAACTCAAGTCGGGAGGTGCTGCGAGTATCCTGCGGGAAGACGCGGGCAGTGTCGGTGAACTGGTTTTTGGAATGTTATACAACCCCTGTCGCGCCATCATTCAATTGCTGGGCAGTCTGATCATTCTGGCGTGGGTTGACTGGCGGCTCTTGCTGGGTGCGATTTTCCTGGGGCCGATGGTGTATCTGACACACCGCACCTGGATCAGTCGCATCCGCCCCCAACACCGTAAGATCCGCGCCCAGCGTGCGGATGTGGATGCGCTGGCAACGGAATCGTTCGGTGGTATGCGTGTGGTCCGTGCGTTCGGCAGACAGCGTTCTGAAACCAGTCGCGTGATGCGCGGCAATCACTTTATGGCGCGTCAGGAACTGTATGCCTGGTGGTGGGCGCGCTTCATTGAAATTGTCTGGGAAACGCTGATCCCGGTTGCTGCAGCCTGTCTGCTGTTATATGGCGGCTGGCAGGTTCTGCAAGGTGAGCTGACATTAGGTGACCTGGTCATGTTTCTGGCTTATCTGTTGATGCTGCTTGGCCCCCTGGCCGTGCTTGCGCAAAGTGCGGCCCAGTTCCAGAACAGTCTGTCAGGCTTTGATCGCGTGCTCGATTTAATGGAAGAACCGCGCGAAATGGTTTCTTCCACGGCGAAAACCATCAGCAAATCTGAGATTGCCGGACGCATTACTTTTGAGAAAGTCAGTTTCCAATATCCCAACACTCAACAATATGCGCTGCAGGAAATCTCTCTGGAAGTCGAACCGGGCGAAACGATTGCCCTTGTCGGCCCCAGTGGCGCCGGAAAAACAACGTTCTGTAATCTGGTCGCGCGATTCTATGATCCGACCGAAGGACGATTACTGCTCGATGGGCGCGATTTACGAGAGTTCGACGTGGAAAGTTACCGCAACCATATCGGCGTGGTAGAACAGGATGTGTTTCTGTTTGATGGCTCCATCGCTGAGAACGTCGGTTATGGGAATCGCAGAGCCACGCTTGAAGAAATTCAACGCGCTGCGGAAATCGCCAATGCCGATGAATTCATCAAAACGCTTCCCAATGGTTATCTGACTTTGATTGGCGAACGTGGCGTTAAGTTGAGCGGCGGACAAAGACAGCGGCTGGCCATTGCACGTGCGATTCTGGCCGACCCGCGCATATTAATTCTTGATGAAGCAACCAGTAATCTGGATACCGAAAGTGAACGATTGATTCAGGACAGCCTGACACGATTGATGCAGAACCGCACCTGTTTTGTCATCGCGCACAGACTGAGTACGATCAGCCACGCCAGCCGGATCGTCGTCTTCGAAGACGGACGTATTACAGAAACAGGAACTCATGACGCGCTGATGGAAGCTGGCGGCAAATATCACGAGATGGTTCTGCTACAGACAAGTCCGGCAGCCGTCACATAAAAAATCCGTGCCACAGCATATCCAAGTGCACATTCGTTTTTTAAATTCCCTACGACTCTGATTCATTTTTCTAAATTGAAAAGCCTCTCTCAGATGTCTACAATTTTATATATCAGTCCATCCTCAAAGAAACACTCAACAGTTCGTGTGTAGCAGGAATCTGTTGAATCTCGCCTGATTCTGAAAACTCAGAACGCATGCTCTAGAACACATTTAAGATCAAAATTTCGTTTTATCCTGAAAAGAGAAAACCGGGGATTTCCCGGAAAGGGAAACAGTCGTATGAATGTATTGAAACGTAATCGGAACTCCCTGCTGCAACTCAGCATCTTATGTGGCATTGTTTTCGTGACTGCCCCTTTTGCAGGGGTTGTTCATGCGGGAGACAAGGACACAGCCTCTGCAAAAAAATCCAGCAAAGTGCTGCTGGGCACGCCGGAACTGACCTCCGGCATTCCCGGTAAAGGCCCTCTCTCGGAAAAAGAAATCAAAGCCTGGCTCAGTAATCCCGAAAACCATGAAGTACTGGAAGTGACTTTGCCACTCGGTCTCAGCGCAGGGGCAGGTCAGATGGTGGGCCTCAAAGAGAACCCGCTGACCAGAGCCAAGGTCGAACTGGGACGACAGCTTTATTTTGATACGCGGCTCTCGTCCGACAACTCCATCAGTTGTGCCAGTTGCCACCATCCCGATGAAGGATTCGGTCGGCACACGCGTTTTGGCGTCGGCGTGCGAGACCAGGAAGGAGGACGCAATTCTCCCGTGAGTTACAACCGTATCTTGAGTGGTCCTCAGTTCTGGGATGGTCGTGCCGCCACTCTGGAAGATCAGGCCGTCGGCCCCATCGCCAATCCGATTGAAATGGGACATACTCATGAAGCGGTCGTTAAATCCATTAAAGAACTTCCCGGTTATCGGCTGCAATTCCATAAAATTTTTAACGACGGAGTCAACATCGATAACATCGGCAAAGCGATTGCCGCATTTGAACGTACGCTCGTCTCGGGATCTTCTCCCTTTGATTATCAGGAACAACTGAAACCATTCCTGAAAATGGATAAAGAAGACCTCGAAGATCTTGAGGAAGAATATCTGGCTGCTCTGACTCCAACCAAAGCGCACCCCATGTCGAAAAGCGCACTACGTGGCATGCAACTGTTCTTCAGTGAAAAAGTGAATTGCGCCGCCTGTCACCTGGGTCCGAATCTGACTGATGAAAAATATCATAACCTCGGCGTAGGCATGGATGCCAAACAACCGGATCTGGGACGATATGAAGTCACGAAAGTGGAAAAGGATAAGGGCGCATTCAAAACACCGACCATCCGCAACGTGGAATTCAGTGCCCCTTACATGCACGACGGTTCTTTGAATACTCTGGAAGAAGTGGTGGAACACTACAACAAGGGGGGCATACCAAACCCTTACCTGAGCGACAAAGTGAAAAAGCTGAATCTTTCCGATCAGGATAAGCAGGATCTGGTGGCATTCATGAAAGCCTGTTCCGGGCCATTCACGAAAGTGGAAACGGGACGATTGCCTCAATAGACCAACACATATTGACTCGTGAATTCCAATAGCCCGGTTTCAACGCCGGGCTATTTTTTTATTACTGAAATCAAATCAAGCGGGCTATCGCCTGTGCTGATTCAGCAATACTGGTATCCTGTGAAAAAAGGAATCGCTTGAAGTCACCCGCATTCACGCTGATGACTGTCTTTTTAGATTAAGGGAAAATCTTGACGGGCATCCTGGAAGTCCTTGTGCTGACGACTCTGGCGGGAAGCACCATTCCCATCGGTGGTTACCTTGCGAAAATCGAACGGATTCATCCGCGCTGGCTCGAAGAAGAGTTTCGGCATTCGATCATTGCCTTTGGCGGTGGGGTGCTGCTGGCCGCCGTCGCGCTGGTCCTGGTCCCGGTCGGCATAACAGAGATGCATCCCCTGACCGCAGCGGGTGCCATTCTTGCTGGCGGAGTCTGTTTTATGTTTTTTGACCGGATGCTGGCAAAACATCAGAATTCCGCTTCACAGCTGATCGCCATGCTACTGGATTTCGTGCCGGAATCGCTGGCGCTGGGAGCCACGTTTGCCAATGGCGGTTCGGTGGGAATGCTGCTCGCTATCTTAATCGGCCTCCAGAATTTACCGGAAGGTTTTAATGCCTACCGGGAATTGAGAACTTCCGAAACGATGAAGCAACATCTGATCCTGCCCGGTTTTTGTGTGTTGGTTCTGCTGGGCCCTCTGTCCGGGCTCATTGGTTATTATTTATTATCACAGGTTCCCCAACTGGTCGGTCTGACGATGCTGTTCGCGGCAGGCGGGATTCTTTATCTGACCTTTCAGGACATCGCGCCCCAGGCGAAACTGGAACGCGGCTGGGCGCCTGCACTGGGTGCGGTGCTCGGTTTTATCTTCGGGTTAATTGCGCAAATGGTGGTCGCATAATTCTCATTTGCTGATCAGACCACTAATTCTTGATTCGTACTCCCCTTCTTTCATGAAACCAGTATAATAGCGATGTCTTACCAACATCCGTTTCCGTATTTCATTCGCCGGGTGATTCAGACAACTTGTTCCCGTCAAATATTCTTGGCTGCAATCACAAAAGGAAAAAGTGTGTCGAACTCCAATCCGCCGAAAACGGGTTCCTCTGCCTGGAAATCTCTCGAAACATTGATCGCCGCTTTCACGATCATCATGATCGCCGCGCATCTGATCCTGCGTTTTGGAGTCGATAGCTCAGTCACCATACAGAATCTTCCACTCTGGGCCGTGCTGGTCTTCGGTGGTACGCCACTGGTCTGGGGGCTGCTGGTCAAAATGGTACACCGGGAGTTCGGTTCCGATCTGCTGGCCGGCATTTCCATTGTGGTCTCGATTTTACTGGATGAATATCTGGCGGGATCGCTGGTGGTGCTGATGCTTTCCGGCGGAGAGGCTTTGGAAGCCTACGCCGTCCGCAGTGCTTCATCCGTGCTGCAGGCGCTCAGTAAACGCATGCCTTCGATCGCGCATCGCAAGCTCGATTCCCGCATTGATGACGTTCCCCTCGACCAGATCGCTGTCGACGACACGCTTGTTATTTTCCCGCACGAAATCTGCCCCATCGACGGAAGCGTACTGGAAGGTCACGGCGTGATGGATGAATCTTATCTCACGGGTGAACCTTACATGATGTCCAAGACACCGGGTTCCCAGGTGCTGTCAGGTGCGATTAATGGCGAAGCGGCATTGACGATCCGCGCAGAAAAACTGGCCGTTGATTCGCGTTACGCCAAAATCATGGAGGTCATGCAGACATCGGAACAACACCGACCACACATGCGGCGCATGGCCGACAAACTGGGGGCCTGGTATACGCCACTCGCAGTGCTGATTGGACTGGTCGCCTGGTTTATATCCGGAGATCCGGTCCGATTTCTGGCAGTGATGGTGGTCGCCACCCCCTGCCCGCTGTTGATTGCGATTCCGGTCGCCATCATTGGTTCCATCTCATTAGCGGCCCGCAGAGCGATTATTGTCCGCGATCCGACCGCACTGGAAACCGCTGACACCTGCCGTACAGTCATTTTCGATAAAACGGGCACATTGACTTACGGGGAACCCCATCTCACAGAACAGATCTGCGCCGCCGGTTTTGATCCGGATGAAGTCCTCTCGCTCGTCGGCAGTATGGAACGATTTTCCAAGCATCCGCTGGCGCAAGCGATTCAGTCGGCGATGCAGGAAGCGAAAACGGTCATCCACGAAGCGACGGAAATCAGCGAACCCCCGGGACAGGGATTACAGGGAACCGTCGCCGGACGGAAAATCCAGATCACCAGTCGCAAGAAACTGCTCCAGCAGCGGCCTGAAGTCGCAGATCAGTTACCGCCGCAGGCGGGGGGCCTGGAATGCCTGATACTGATTGATGATTTATATGCGGGCACGTAT
Organism: uncultured bacterium; assembly: GCA_963974925.1. Classification (GTDB taxonomy): domain Bacteria; phylum Planctomycetota; class Planctomycetia; order Planctomycetales; family Planctomycetaceae; genus Gimesia. The sequence continues at coordinate 7,715 of CAXBFD010000083.1, forward strand.
CATTTTCGGGATACGCCGCGCACGGACGGCCTGTCCTTTATCAATCATCTCTCGCCGCGACATCATATTCAGCGCACGATGCTGGTTTCCGGCGATCGGGAATCGGAAGTGCGATACCTGGCCGAGCAGGTAGGCATCGATCACGTTTTCTTCAGTCAGAGTCCCGAGCAGAAACTGGCGATCGTGAATGACGAAACAACACGCGCCAATACTATCTTTGTCGGCGATGGAATCAACGATGCCCCCGCGCTGGTTGCGGCAACAATTGGCATCGCCTTCGGTCAAAACAGTGATGTCACCACAGAAGCGGCTGACGTGATCATCATGGACAGCTCGCTGCAGAAAATTGACGAGTTCCTGCACATCAGCCGCCGCATGCGACGCATCGCCCTGGAAAGTGCCATCGGAGGCATGGGCTTGAGTATGCTGGGCATGCTGCTCGCGGCTGCCGGTTATCTGCCTCCTGTTGCCGGCGCACTGACTCAGGAAGTGATTGATGTCCTGGCAGTGCTCAACGCGTTACGAGTCGCCATCCCGCCCAAAGCGTTGATTGACTTTACGCCAGGTAAACCTGCCTGAAACAGCCGGCGTGCATGAGGTTCCAAAGATCCTATTTCTGACTGAAACCAGACACCCCGTTCCAGCCCGAAGTTCGCCTGGATTTCTGCCGGCTCGGGGTGATAAATCGCCCAGGCGCCCGATGCGAGCGTCGCCACTTCACACCACCAGGCGAGGGGGGCATTGCAGTTTCTCTGGCGATTACCCCAGGGGAGAATCTGGAGTTCGCCTTCATAAAACACGGGGAGTAATGGACGCCGATGGCGCTGCAGGAACAGGATCTCTTTTTCCGCCGTCGCCGAACGCTGGATGATGCGTTCTTCCAGTTGAAATTTTTGAATCAGTTTGGCGGGCACATCATGCCAGGCAATGGTAATTCCGGTGCACATCAGAAACACATCTTTCCTGAAATATCACAGATATCATAGTTATGTGTCGCGTCATGATAGATTTCATGCAGCGGCAGTGTCTCGGCACTGCGGATCGCAAACCGGCCCAGTTTTTGATTGATGTCACGTTTGAGTTGATCGAGGGGACTTTGTGCCTCTTCGAAAAAGAGTGACTTTTGAATTTTGTTCCGCCAGATCAGGCTTTCGGCGATGATGTGCATGTGGCTGACCGGGTGATTGGTTGGTGCTGCTTCGAGCATGGGTATGACGGCGTCGTAGATCGTGCGAAACGAAGCAGAGGGGACCGCCAGTGGAGTACGGCCCAGCCAGAGTGCGGTTTTGTTGGCATCGATCTGTAAACTGATATGGCCGGCATAAACGCGATGATGGTCGAGGGCTTCGATCAGGCGTTCGATATTTCTGACGACCCAGGCGCGAATGCGATCAGGGTCGGTGGTTTTCCCGCCACAGGAACCGCCGCGGGCAATCGCCTTGTGAGGCGGCCGGGAGGTCTGGATCGGCGTGACAGCGTCGCCCCGCAGTTCCCACCACAGGGCTTCCCCTTTAATCGTGAGCAGTTTGCGAATCATCAGCCGATCCGCTTCGCGATAGTCCCAGCAGGTGTGGATATTTCTATCGTGCAGCTTGCGCGCACTGCGACCGCCGACACCGCACAGTTCGCCAACCGGCTGCGAGCGCAGGAATGGTTCACACTGTTTTTCAATCACGCGCACGCCGAACGGTTTGGCGGCATCGCTGCCCAGTTTGGCCAGGGTACGTGAAGGGGCGATGCCGATCGAGACGGGGACGCCGATCTGTTCCTGAACCAGCGCCTGCAGCGCGCGGGTGGCTTCGACCAGGGGGAGTTGAAAATACCGTGCGAGTTCGGAGGCATCGAAAAACATTTCGTCAATACTGTAGTATTCGACCAGCGGGCTGACGGTTTTAAGCAGGTCCAGCAGTTTTCGGGAGATGACTTCGTACCAGCGAAAATCCCGTTTCACAAAAACCGCGTGCGGGCAGAGTTTCTTGGCTTCCCAGATTGGGTGTCCGGTTTTCACGCCGTAGGCTTTGAGTTCGTAGCTCTTGGCAATGACGCACGCGCCCTGGTTTCCCAGTACGCCACAAGGGACGCCTCGCAAGCTGTAAGATCTGACTCTCTCGCAGCTTACGTAGAAGCAGTCCGCGTCAATATGTCCTATTAAACTAGTGCCCATGCGGGGATAATACCAGAAGCATTACCCGATACTACTGAACGGTTTCAGGGTTTTTTCTAGAGTCTGGTCTGCTTCTCAGTATGGTTTTCGGCCAGATTTTGAGCAACCGGCAAGCGTCCGAATCCTGATTCCTGAATGGATGTCGCACGTTTCTGGTGGGATGAAACTGATACTTCGCAGTCAGGAAACGGAGGGATCGGCGTGGGGGACAGTGAAGAAAAACGTGGAGCCTTTACCGGGCGTGGATTCGACCCAGACCTGTCCCTGATGTGCTTCAATAATTCGTTTGACGATGGATAGGCCGAGCCCTGTTCCTTCATAGTCGCTGGCATTGACCGCGCGTGTCAGAGGGTCGAAGATCCGCTGTTGTTCTTTTTCGGGGATGCCGATACCGTTGTCCCGCACCATCGTGACCACGAAACGCCCTTCCATTTTTGTATTGATGCAAATCACGGGTGCTACATCTTTCACGTACTTGCAGGCGTTACCGATCAGATTCTGGAAGACAGTCGTCATCAAAGATTCATCCGCATAAACATGGTTCAGGCTACCGATATTCACAGTCGCATTCTGCTTACTCAGTTCTGCTTCCAGAAATTCACAGGCAGTTTTAATCGAACTGTGCAGAGAGATGCGATGCTGTTGCAGGCTGTTCTGGCCCAATGTGGAAAAACGCAGGAGGTCATCAATCAGTTTTTTCAGGCGATTGGCAATCAGAGGCAGACTGCGGAGCATTTCCAGTACGGGATATTCCAGATGGCTGCCCGCTTCTTCAAGAACAATTTGACTGATCGTTTTGATATTTCCCAGAGGGGCTTTCAAGTCGTGTGAGGCTGCGTGGGCAAACGCCTGCAGATTTTCGTTTTGCAGGGTAAGTCGAATTAACTGTATTTTGCGCTCGATGGCGTGTCGGATCGTGCGGGAAAGAATCGGTCCGGTCAGCTCGCCTTTGATTAAATAGTCCTGTGCCCCTTTTTCAATGACCGCTTTACTGAGGGTTTCGTCGTCCACTGTGGCCAGTGTGATGACAGGCGTGGTGGGCGTCATTTTTTGAATCAACGTAAGTGATTCGATGGCAGACGTCTCTGATAAATTCAAATCGAGAAAAAGCACCGAGAAGGATTGCGTTTTAAGACAGGTTTGTGCTTCCGTTACTGACGTCACACGGATGACCCGAATGTTTCTGGCACTGTCGGTTTTATTGAACTGGTCAATGAAAAATGTAGCATGATCCGGCTGCGATTCTACTAACAGAACTTTTAGTTCTTCCAATGGCTTGTCATCTTTCATAAGAACAAATTGAATGAGTGGGATTAAAAAGAACTGATAAAAATAGAGTCAAAGAGATTATATTTAAATGAGTCCGTTAGATTATGAAACGGATGCGATGACGATCATTAATAGAAGTGTGGTTATATGTCCAAAGGTACTTTTGATGATTGGGGAATATTCACACCTTTCGACTTAAGTCATGAATTTTTTTGTTGTTCCAGCATGTTCCAATTCCCGTTGTGAGTCTAAAGAGAGGAGGCTGGGTAGAAGTACTGATTCTGCTGCGCTCAGTAGGAGACAACATCGGGAACAGTCAGATAAAGATGATTCACTTTGACGATGTACCTGCTTGCACAACAAAACAGTGTTTTGGGGTGGGGAGGGGAGATCGGGAAAGCAAGCCGACAGAGAGAGACATGTGAACCAGGAATCGGCAAGAGACATCGCGCATGATGAGCCGAAAGGCTGGGCCAGATTACTTAGTCTTCTTACTTAACGGCAGGGGAGATGTTCCGCCTATCCATGATGTGTTTCAAATGTATCGGCAGATGCCAGGTCCCAGAGTTTTTGGTAAACCGGATAAGGGCAATCGCTGAGAAGTTCGCCCGGTTTCAGGAAATCGAAGGCTTCGTAATAGGAGAGTACCTCGGTGCGTTTCGATCTTAGATAGATATGCCAGGGGCGTAATTCATTCGGGTGAGCCAGGCCGGCTGCCGCGATGACTTCGGCGAGCGCTTCCATCGTATTACGGTGGAAATTAAAGGTGCGTTCGCTCTTATTAGCCACATTCAGTGCCTTCTGGCGTTGCGGGTCCTGGGTGGCGACGCCTACCGGACATTCATTGGTATGACATGACTGGGCCTGAATACAGCCGACAGCCATCATGAAACCGCGTGCGGAATTACACCAGTCAGCGCCAATCGCCAGGGTGCGTGCCAGTGTGAAGGCCGAACTGACTTTTCCCGCCGCAGCGACTTTGATTTTGTCGCGCAGGTTACAGCCCACCAGCGCATTGTGCACGAAGATCAGACCGGTTTTCAAAGGCATGCCCATGTTGTCGGAAAATTCGAGAGGTGCCGCACCCGTGCCGCCTTCACCCCCATCAACGGTGATGAAATCGGGCAGGATTCCCGTCTGCAGCATGGCTTTGCAAACGCTGAGGAATTCACTGGGATGTCCGATACACAGCTTGAATCCAATCGGTTTACCATTCGATAATTCGCGCAGCTGCGCAATATACTCACATAAGCCGACAGGGGTGCTGAACGTATTATGGCCGGGAGGGGAAATACAATCCTGTCCCATCAGAATTTTTCTGGTGGAAGCGATTTCCGTAGTAATCTTTGCAGCCGGCAAAACACCTCCGTGACCGGGTTTGGCTCCCTGCGAGATTTTGATTTCGATCATTTTTACCGCAGCATGGCTGGCCTGTTCGCGAAACAGATCCGGATTAAACGTACCATCGTTATTGCGGCAACCAAAATAACCGGTGCCGATCTGCCAGACCAGATCCCCGCCGTTTTTCAGATGATAAGGACTGACGCCACCTTCCCCCGTGCAATGATAGAAGTTTCCCTTTTTTGCTCCCGCGTTCAGGGCCAGCAGGGCATTCGGGCTGAGTGCGCCAAAGCTCATGGCTGAGATGTTGAACACAGAGCAGGAGTAGGGTTGTTTGCAATCAGGGCCACCGACAGTCGTACGGAACGGTTCTTCTGCTTTGGGATGCGGAGCCATGGAATGATTGAGCCATTCATATTCTTCGCCGTAAACATCGAGTTCGGTTCCGAACGGTTTCAGTCCATCAATATTTTTCGCACGTTCATAGATCAGCGACCGGGCATCATTATTGAAAGGGCGACCATCAATATTACTTTCCACGAAGTATTGGTGAATCTCCGGTCGAATCATTTCAAACATGAAACGCAGGTGTGCGATAATCGGGTAATTGCGCGTGATGCTGTGGTGTGTCTGCACTAAATCCCAGATACCCAGCAGAGACAGCGGAATCAGAGCCAGCAACGGCCATAAAAAATCATCATTAACGGCGATCCCGAGTATGAAACATAACAGGGTCAGAATGACAATCAGGATAAAAGGCGTATATCGCATTGAATTTACCAATCAGGGTAATAACAAAAATGATCACGAATCGATTGCGTGCTGGAACCACGCCGGTTACTTACGGAGTGGCGCTATGCTGGTCGTCTGGTTTCTGTTTGACTCCCCGCGTTAACAGGAAATCAACGATGAGCTGTAACTCACTGTCCGAAATCGAACTGGCAAAGGCCGGCATATTATGACCACCGTTATTGATACGGACAATAAGATCGTCCCGCGTGAGCAGTTTTCCAATCTCAGTCAGCTCGGGTCCGCGATGGCCTCCATAACCGCCGATGTCGTGGCAGTAGAGGCAGCCTTTGATGTGCATCAGTTTGGCGCCTTCGGCCAACGGTCCATGATCAGTGCCGACAACAGAAACCGGTAATTCTTTTACACCAAAATCGGGTGACCAGGGTTTTTTGTAACCATAAATGGTCAGCACGATGAATGCGACGGAACCAAAAATAACAGTGCCGCCGGCCCAGGGACGTTTGGAGGGGGCACGGTGTCCTTTGTTTGAAAGTAAAGGCAGAAAAAATAAGACCACAAACCCCACAACGGGCACTCCCAGAATAACCCAGGTTTCAAGCTGAGGGGGGAGTAAGGAGAGCACGGCAAAGTACCAGAGGAAATACCAGTCGGGCAGCGGGTTGGCGTTGATACTGCTGGGATTGGGGGGCGGATCAAGCGCGGGAGGACCTATAAAAACCGCACAGGCCAGAATCACGCCGACGATGATCGTGGAAAAAACCATATCCCGCCACATCGCAACAGGCCAGAAAGGGACTCCCGTTTTCTGAATCCGTTCTTCGTAGGCTTCTTTATAGGTGTCTGGATCCACGGGCTGGTCGACATCAGGCATTTCGGAAATGCCATGCCGCATGATGAGCAGCATATGCAGGCCGATGCCGGCAAAAATCAGGGCCGGCATGATGAAAACGTGCATGGCAAAAAAGCGGGTGATGGTAGAACCGCCGACCGTTTCACCACCCAGGATGAAATGCGCGAGCGTCGGCCCGATAAGGGGTGTTCTTCCCGCCATTTCCGCAGCAACTGTCACCGACCAGACACCATTGGCGTCCCAGCGCAGAAGCTGCCCGGTAAACGCCATCCCCAGCACCACGAATAACAGCACAACGCCGCTCATCCAGTTCATTTCGCGCGGATATTTATAAGTGGCGTGCATGAAAACCTGGACCATGTGAATGACGGCCAGCATGACCATCGCCGAGGCACCATAATAGTGCATGCCCCGCACAATGCTTCCCAGAGGTGCCGTATCGGTGATGTACTGCAGACTTTGGTAAGTTTCCTCGCCGCCAGGCACATACGACATGGCCAGACCGACCCCGGTGACAACCTGGACGATGAACGCGCAGAGCGTTGCACTGCCGAAGATGTACCACCAGCGTGCATTGTCGGGCACCAGGTGTACCATCAGCGGAACAATGTAATCGGAAAAACCAATTCGATTGTCGATCCAGTTCCAGATTCGAATCAGGGAGTTGTTACTCATTCAGCCGGATACTCGCTTTTCGTCAAAAGTGGTTTTATGTTAACGTCGTCAACGTCAGCGGGGTGGGCGCAGTTTCAATTTCGACCAGACCGTCACGAATGCGAACATTCAGTCTTTCGAGCGGTTCGGGCGGAGGACCAGCGGCCACGGTTCCATCTTCGTAATAAACGCCGCCGTGACAGGGGCACATGAACAGCCGGGGGTCTTCCACCCACCGGACAGGGCAGCCCAGATGACGGCAGTTAATAGAGAAGGCGATAAACTCTGCCTCACTCGCGCGACGGATCCAGGCACCCGCTGTCGCAGTGACGCCGGCCCAGGCGACCGGCGAGGGATCTTCATATTGAACCAGCACAAATCCGCCGACCTTGAAGTCGGCAAGTTTACCTACGGTGCGCCACTTCTGTTTCGGTTTCTTGAACACCGGCGCCAACACAAAACCGATGCCGGGCAGCGCAATTACAAATCCGATAACCGCCGACAAACCGATGGAAAGGCGGGCCAGAAACGTCCTGCGCTGTTGCTGACAACAGGGTTGATCTGAAGGGGGATTCTGCTTACTCACTGTGATTCACTCCATGCACTGCGTATCTCATTCATCCAGGACCAGATGGCATACACGATCACCGCGATTCCAATCAGTGACATACTCCAGTGTGTCAGGATTCCCCATAACATGAAAGTGATTCCCATGGCCAGGGCGGCGGGGGCATAAGTGGGGCGCATTTCCGGTTCTTCTTTTGGCTCTGTTTGCGAGTCTGGCAAATCGGAATGATTCATGACTGTGCCTCCCGAAGCGAACTTGTTGCCCCTGCGGTTTTGGGGGAATTCAGATAATCCATCTCGGCGTACCAGCGTTTGAGAACCACCATGATGGCACAGACATACAGCGAGCAGGGGGGCACCCACATGAGCAGCCCTCCCAGTCTTTGGTCGGTGGCAGGTGTCATGCCTTGATCATAGAGGAAATGCATGATGCCCAGCCGGTCGACCGGATTGGCAAACGCCGGGCAGACTGAAATGACGGTGAACGTGATATAAATGCCGAGCAGGGTACAGCCCAGGCAGGCGGAGAACAGGTAAATCACAGACAGTGAAGCAGAGAGGTGAAAGCGTTTTAAAGGCGAAAAAATGGGCCACCAGAACGCCAGGCCCGCGAGGATAAATGTGGCGTCGCGAAAGATTCCCAGGGAATAATTGACGGTGGAAGCGTTACAAAACGACGGGACATGCCAGAACCACATCACACCCAGTCCGCTGAGCCAGCCCACAAACGGGACTGCCATCACATGTCCTAAGCGGTTCAAGGAAGGCTGGCGAAACAGTGTTTCGGCGGCTGATTCTGACAGACTTAGCAGCAGAAACAGCGGAACGATCAGGAGTAAGATCAAATGCTGAATCACGTGCGCGCTAAACAGGTAACCATCGGACAGGACGCCGATCGGAGAGACATAAGCCAGCGCCAGTGCAAGCATGGCGAGCACAAAAAAGACCGAGCGTTTGCCGAGGGCGCGATGGTGAAAAATAATGTAGAGTCCGACCAGAGACAGAACCAGCAGCCAGACCGGTGAACTCCATTTCCATAATCCGCTTGTCAGATCGAAATACGAACTCATTGCAGAAGTCCCAGATAAATGATTCCAAATACGGCCAGCCAGACCACATCCACAAAGTGCCAATAGACGCCGACCGCGCCGAACACATGTGATTTATCGGCAGTCAGATTGCCTTTAATGCCCATCATCAGCATCACGAACAAGGCAATCACACCCGCGGTCACGTGAATTCCGTGGAATCCGGTCACCGTGAAGAATGTGGCGGAAAACAGATTGGTATTGATGGTGATATTATTCGTCAACAGGCCGGTATACTCCCAGGCCTGCCCCGCCAGGAATGTGATCCCCAGCAAAATTGTCAGACCAAGCGTCAACACAAAGGCCGACTGTTTGCCGGCTCGCAAAAAGCGTTCTGCGATCCAGAAGGTTACACTGCTGGAAATCAGAAACAGACTGAAAATACCGGTTCGTGTGACATCCAGAACCGAAGAAGTGACGCCTTCACCACTGCGCGTGTTAAACACAACGTAAGCAATCAGCAATAACAGAAAGAATACCGCTTCCGATGCAATAAAGGCCCAGGCAGCAAGTTTCGGCAGGTTGGGACGGATTCCCCTGTCGACTGGTGTTTTTTCGATTTTCCAGTCTGCGTTTTCCGGGTGATTCAGATCCCAGACAGGGCGACGACTTTTGATTTCGGGAATGACAGTGAAATTTTCAGGCGGCGGTGGTGAAGTTGTGGCCCATTCCAGCGTGAATGCGTCCCAGGGATTATCGCCGGCAATTTTACCGCGGAGTAAACTGGTTCCGATGTTCCAGAGAAAGACCAGAGTGCCAATCGCCATAAACACGGCGCCCAGTGAAGAAATACCATTGAGCAGCGCCCAGCCAGGATTGTCGGCATAAGTGTAGACCCGACGGGGCATACCCATCATGCCCAGGAAGTGCTGCACCATGAATGTCATATTGAAGCCGAGTACCCACAACCAGAAATGCAGGATGCCCCATCGTTCGCTGAGCATGCGTCCTGACATTTTGGGGAACCAGAAATAGGCGGCTGAAAACAGAGCAAAGACAGTCCCGCCAATCAGCACATAATGAAAGTGCGCGACGACAAAATAAGTGTCTGTCAGCTGCCAGTCGATGGGGACGGCGGCAAACATGATGCCCGTTAAACCCCCGATCACGAACTGCAGCAGAAAAGCGATGGCAAAGTGCATCGAGGTGTTGAATTTAATTTCCCCGCCCCAGAGCGTGGCGGTCCAGTTAAAGACCTTGATGCCTGTCGGAATCGCAATCAGCAGCGAACCGACGGCGAAGAAAATATCAGCATACATGCCCAGACCAACGGCAAACATGTGATGCGCCCAGACACCATATCCCAGCAATACAATGGCGACTGAAGAGGCTGCCACGAATGTGTAGCCGTAGATCGGTTTGCGGGAAAAGACGGGAATCACTTCGGAAATCATCCCGAAAGCGGGCAGAATTAAAATGTAAACTTCGGGATGACCAAAGATCCAGAAGTAGTGCTGCCAGAGGACGGCAGAACCGCCGCGCGTCGGATCAAAAAATGCGGAACCGAGCCAGCGGTCTATTAACAGCATCGCCAGAGCCGAGTTGAGTGCCGGCAATGCCAGGATGATCAGAATCGACTGCATCAGCATCATCCAGACGAACAGCGGAACCCGCTGTAAACTCATACCCGGCGCCCGCAGACAGATAATCGTGGCAAAAATATTGATCGCCCCGGAGACGGAACCGACACCCATAATCAGCAAGCCGATAATCCAGTAATCGACGCCCTGCAGCGAACTGTAGGCTTTGGAAGAGAGTGGCACATAACTGAACCAGCCGGCGTTGGGCGCTGATCCGGTCAAAAAGCTGAAATGCAGCAGCAGTCCGCCGAAAAACAGCATCCAGAACCCGAACGCATTCAGACGGGGAAACGCAACATCACGGGCTCCCACCATTAACGGCACAAAATAGTTGGCAAAACCGGTCAAGACAGGCATGCCTACCAGGAAGACCATCGTAGTGCCATGCATGGTAAAGAGCTGATTGAACATTTCCGGCGACAGAAATGTATTGTTAGGCATTGAGAGCTGGATGCGCATCAGCAGCGCTTCAAAACCGCCGATTGCCAGATAAAACATGGCGGTCAGAATATACATAATGCCGATACGCTTATGATCGAGCGTGCTGACCCAGTCGAGGAGCAGAGTCGAAGTGACCGGGGGCTCAAGCGAAGTCCGTTCAGATTGTTCGATGGATCCTGTCGTCACTTGAGTGTCTCCAGGTAGGCTACGAGTTGTTTGAGATGCTCATCACTCAGTTTAAAGTCTGGCATTTTACATCCTGGTTTGAGTGCTTGCGGATCTTTTAACCACAGAGCCAGGTTTTCCGGCGTATTCTCGATGACCCCCGCCCCAATTTCCTTGCGGTGGGCAAAGTGCGTTAAATCCGGACCAATAGTCGCTTCAGCAGGAGTGCCATAAATCGTATGGCATTGCGGACAGGTGGCCTGGAAAAAGAACTGTTTGCCGGAATTGGCCAGAGGAGACAGCAGTTTCGGCTGCTTGTTTGCGAGTTGTTCACTCGCCACCCATTGATCAAATTCGGCATCGGTGACGGCGTACACCTTGAAATTCATCCAGGCGTGTTGTGCCCCACAATATTCGGAACAGCGCCCCTGATACGAACCCGGTTCACTGGCCTGCAGCCAGATATAGTTGTCGCGGCCGGGAATCGCGTCTATCTTTCGTCCGAGTTGCGGAACCCAGAAACAGTGGATCACGTCGGCTGATGTAACCTTGACGCGGAATTTCTTTGTTTTGTCTGCGGGGATGTAGATTTCGTTCGCCGTAATCACCCCCGATTTCGGATATTTGACTTCCCACCACCATTGATGGCCGGTCACAATCAGATCGATTTCATTAATATCCGTTTTCCCGTCAGGGTCGGCTTGAGGAATCGCATTCAGTGTGATGATCAGATTGGCGCTGATGGCCACCAGCCAGATCACAATGATCACTGGCCCGATCATCCAGAAAATTTCGGATTTTTCACTGCCAAAGTCCTGCTCAGGCAATGTCTGTCTCTGTCGACCACGAGAAATTGCGATCAGGATCAAACCTGCCACAATCGCAAAGATGACAGCACTGATGAGCAGCACAAGCAGGAATAAATTGTGAATGGCCTCTGCCTGTGGAGACGCGGGGTCAAGAACAGGAATTACAGAGTTCATAATCAATGCCTGGAATGTGTGATTCAAAGATGTCTGCTTTGCGCTGAGAGAGCGGCTGTATCTGACTGGTTGAGTAGTATAGTACATTAGTCTGATTAAAGAATATGAATTGATCAATTTCTATCACGAAAAAAATCGGACATGAACACAAAACAAATCAATGGACAGGACCCAGATGGACTATCTTACCCAAGTGATGTGAAATGCAGAACGTAGTCATCTAAGTCTTCGATTCCATCGTAACGATGATCAGACAGACTCTAACATATTCGGAGGTTCATAAAACAGATTTACCTGCGCAGATTTCGAGGGTCATCTAGATAAAGGACGAAGCAATGATATTCGACAATTTGACCAGTCGCCACGGTGCTTTCGCGCGCATTGCCGTTGTGAGCAGCACCGCAAAGCCATCGCGACGGCGATCCATCCAGACCATCGTGCCGGTCGCACCCGTATGACCGAACACACTCCGGTCGAGTAAATTTCCCCAGCTGCCGGTCTGGCCGGGATGATTCAATCGCCAGCCCAGTCCCCAGGGTTGAGTACGGCGGATCGGTTCGGGCAGATCCGGATAATCATTGAGCCGATTCGTGGTTGCCATATCCATCATCGACGGGGAGAGCAGGCGCGTGCCATTCACTTCTCCATAGTAGAGCATGCACTGGCAAAGAACCGCCATGTCTGCGGGAGAACTGAACATGCCCCCCCAGGGAACTCCCAGATCCTGCCAGTAGTTGCTGTTCCAGCCGAAATTGGAACCGATCTGGTATTCCGGCGTTTCTACGCGCACCAGTCGTTCGCGCGGAAAGTTGCCTCGTCCCAGCCAGGTGCTTTCCAGTCCGAGCGGTTTGATGATTTCATCTCGCACATGCTGGGCAATTGTTTTTCTGGTAATACGTTGTATGATTTCCGCGACGATCAATGTGCCCATGCTCTGATAACTGAGGCTGGTTCCCGCAGGTTGAAAAAGAGGGACCGTGTCATAGATGGCGCCATGTATGAATTGATCGAGGGGCGCCAGCGATTGGCGCAGCGCGACATTGTTCTCGAGCATATCGGGCAGACCCGACGTGTGTGTAAACAGGTGATGCACCAGAATCGATTCTTTATGGTGCGCTGCGAAGTCGGGAATATAATGTGTGACCGGCTCAGTCAGTACCAGATCGCCGCGTTCCACCAGACGCAAAGCGCTCATATACACAATGGGTTTCGTGATGGAAGCGAGCAGAAACATGCCGTCCTGCCGTACCGCTGCCGCATTTTTTTCCGGTCCCTGTTTACCGAAAAACTGAGGTTTCACCATTTTTCCATGCCGACCGACAACAATGGCGGCTCCGGGTACGATGCCGGCATCTGTCCATTCTTTCAACAATCGTCCTGCCTGTTGCAGCCGTTCTTCGTCGAGGGCGATCTCCTGTGGTTTGGCAAGGGGCAGCGAAGTCATCTGAGAATTCCTCTAAATTGACAGCCGGAGTTGACTCGGGTGAACCGATTCACCATGATCGATAGGAAGGCATTCGTCAAGCGATCGGGCGTCTGTATCCGGAGTTGATAAGATTCATTCAAACAAGAGCAAGGTTAAATTCATGCTGAAAAAAGTGATCACAATTTTGACGGTTTTTTGTCTGGGACTGGAGATTACGGAATCACGCGCTGCTGAGTTGCCAGACCGGGACGGAAGCGTTTCCATTGAAACTCAGGAATGGCCATTTGAGCCGGGCCCCCGTTCGATCAAAGTTTACATTTATTATCCGGGAAACAAGCTGGCAAATGTGAACGCAGAAACAGGTTTGATGCTCAATCTGCATAACTGGGGGGGGACGAATACATCAGGAGCCGGTAATCCGGCAGTGCTTACGAAGGAACTGAATGTGATCGCGATTTCGGTCGATTATCTACAGAGCGGACCATGGAAGGAGCAAGGCGAGACCAAGGGAGCACCCTACGATCATGGTTATCTGCAGGCCATTGATGGGTTGCGGGCGCTGTCGTTTGTGTATCATGCACTGACCGAGAAAAAAATTCCGTTCAATTCAAAACGGATTTATTCGGCCGGCGGTTCTGGCGGCGGGAATGTGACGCTGATGTGCAACAAATTCGCGCCTAATACATTTACTTGTGTGATTGATATTTGCGGCATGCCTCGCCTTTCGGATGATGTCGCCTTTTATTTACCCGGCGGAAGTACTCTGAATGCGCGGTACAGTCAGGACAAAAATCACAAAAACTATCTCTCGCCGGGCGCGCAGGAGATTCGTTTTATCGGAAATCCGGACCATCTGAAATTGATGAAAGACAGGAAGCATGCAGCAAAAATCATCATCATTCATGGAACAGGAGACACGACATGTGCCTACGCCGACGCGCTGCAGATGTATCAGAATATGAAAGCTGCCCAACTGGATGTGGACGCCAAGTTTGTCGCGCCCGCGGATATTGATAACGTCGTGTTTAAAAGCACCGGTCACTCGCTCGGTGATCGCACGCAGATGATGGTCAAATTGGGCGGCGATTATATCATTCCGGGACGCGAGAAGTTTCGCCTGCGGACCTCTCCCACCGATTTTGAATTAAAACAGGACGTGATTTACCCCACTTCTGACGGACGTTATGTGATCTCTTATACGGACGGCGTACCTGCCGTTCACTTTGAACCAAAGGGCTCAGATCAGAAATAGGATATTTGGAACCTCATGCACGCCGGCACGAAGAACCCTATGTCTACATGCTCCTGCAACCGTCATCACACTACTACCAGGTCATGACCGGCTACAACCGCGAACCCGTTTTTCTCGGCGAACAGATTTGAATGTACTTAATTCAATTGAAGCTTGTCAGACCTCAATTCATAATAAGACTCAGGTACATTTCAGTAATTCGATGATTTATGAGAAAACAATGACGACTCCTGAATACGAAGAATATATGGGTTCTGATCTCGAAAATATACAATCTTGGGTCCAAAAAGACCCGGATACGGAATGGCCACACCAAGACTGGAGTATGGAACTGGCATGCACTGAGCATGCGAATCTGATCCTGTCACTGACCAGCGAAGACTGCCCTCAGAGTGATTTCTTTGTCAGTTGCCTGTATATACTCGTTGGCTCATGCGTTGCCACCAAGGGTGCCTCAATTTCACGCGCCAAAATAGATGCGTTACTGATTGAAGGAGAAAAGAGTTCAAACAAAAACGTACTACACTGGGTGGATCGCTCGCGAGCCTTCCTGAAAAACCCGGAACAGTATGATCGATCCACCTGGATGGAAGGGGGCTGGGCGTTAGATGACGAGATCTGGTGTTTTCCGGATGAGGAAAGAGTCGCCATCATCGAAGAAATCGTAGACGCATTTCGAGGAGTCACAAGTGGTGAAATCATTCTGCACGAAGCAGATGTGTTGAATGACAATGGTTCGCAGGAAGAGGCTGAAAAAGCACGCGAACTGGATACCGAAAGCAGCTGGGAAGAAATCCCAGACGAATGGATAAAAAACAGTGGAGGTGCGCTGTCTTACTATGACCCGCAAAGCTGGCAGTATTACATCCCAGCCTACATGATCTGGTCTCTGAAATACTTCCGGATCAGTGATTCTATAGCTTCCAACTGTACGATTTATACGTTCGACCTCTCAGAAGATGATCCTGAGTCAAAACAGTACGCCATGGAACGTTTTCAGCAGCTGGATCAAAAACAATCGGTAGCCGTTTGTCGATTCTTGCGTTACATGGACTGTGACGATGCCAAAAAGGCATTACAAAAGTACTGGGGACAATTCTGTCCGGATAACGAAACCTGATCTATTGAGCACATGCCAACCACGGGGTATACTTCGGCAAAACCCCGTCACTCAGGAGAAAAGACGATGAACGGATTTCGTGTCTGTATTACCACATGTCTGATGTTACTTGCTGTTCTGCTGACCGCGTGTGAGAAACCGACTGCCCCTCCCCAACTGCCGGTAGAAGCGAATCCGGAAATTGATATCATCCCGGAACCGAATGCCGGTTCGGAAAAGCCGCAGTTGACGGTCGCCATCAGCGTCGATATTGCCCCCTACGTCATGAAAAACGGGATGAGCGGCATCGAAGTTGACATCGCCACGCAGGCGCTGCCCGGTTATCAGCTTAACTTTATTCAGATGCCTTATCAAAAGCTGCAGGCCGCGGTTGCCGAGAATCAGGCCGACATGGCGCTCGGCGTCCAGCAGTTCAAAGACGTCGAAGGCATTTTCTATTCCGACAACTTCATCGACTTCGTGAATTCCGCGATCACCAAAAAATCGGCTGGTCTGAAAATTGAAACCGTCACCGACCTGGCAGACCACAAAGTGCTGGCCTGGCAGGATGCGTACCTCGAACTCGGCCCCGAATTCAAAAATCTGTTCTCACCCGATGCCCCGCAGCGTAAGAACTACGTGGAAGTCGCCGATCAGAGAGCACAGGTCAAACAGTTCTGGGACGCCCAAAACGCCGTGATTGTCATTGACCGCAGCATCTTCAACGCCATCAGCCAGTCAACAGGACATAAGCTGAGTGACGTTGAGTATCACAGCATTTTCCCTGAGACCACGTATTTCAAAGCCAACTTCGAAGAAGCCGACGTCCGCGATGCCTTCAACGCCGGCCTGAAAAAACTCTGCACCAGTGGCGAATACGCGAAACTGCTCAAAAAATACAAGATCGAGCTGCCGAGTACCATCTGCGATCAAAAGTAGACACCGTGACAGATATTTCTGTCAGTCGGCAACACCGATATCGCTGTTAAAGGCGTCCTGCAGAAGTCGACGTTCGTGGCGCTGATGGGCAACATAGCTGGTGATCCAGTCGCGCAGTTCGTATCTGAGTTCGCCGGCGATCTGACGCATCTGTTGTAGAGGAAGAGAATCCTGCATGCGGGTTCGCAGTTCATTCAGCTTTTTCAATAAGTCGCAACGTTCATGATAGAGATTTCTCACACGTCCCTGCCAGTTTGGTTGCTCTTCGAGCACTTCGTCCAGATAACCCCCTTTATCCTGCAATGCAAATTCGCGGGGCATCATTTTCAACAGGGTATCCAGAACCTCAGAGATCCACTTCCAAGCCTCCGCATCGCCGTCGGCTTCTTCCAGTAGATCCAGTAAATCACCCAGCAGAATATATTCCAACGCGGAAATTTCTTCCAACGCACCATTCACTATGGCTGAATTTTTACTATCCATAACAGAGCCTCCTTCAATTCGCAAAGCGGGCAAATTATAAACTCGCCCACTCTGTGACTGGATTGATTGATTGTTCGCAGGCCACTCTTGTTTCAAACTTGCTCGATCAATCGGAAATGAAATCAGAACGCTTAGATTTGTTGTTGCTGTATTTTACCCTCCACAGATCGACAGGTCAAAAAAACTTTGTAATCGTATAAGGTCCCACAGGTGCGGCAGCGTTTTAAGTGTCCTGTTTTTGCAACAGTGAACACGAAAAAACGCCTTTACAGAACAGAATTTGTGTGAAAAACCATTTTTAAAAGCGTTCTAAAAAAATATCGTTTTCTCAGCCCCAAGGCAGATCCAGACGCCATTCCGCGAAACGGCGGGCCTTTTCCCGACCAGTCCCAGTCCCTGTTCCCGATGATTCGCAGAACGTTTCACTGCCATTTCTGGAATCGCGGCCCGGCATGCGATACACTGTGAAGAGACTGCGTTGATGATGCGAAAGGGAAGCGGGCAATGCGGGCACTTCGACGTCTGAGAAAATCAATCACGCTGAAAATAATCAATACACGGACAGGATGAAAATAAAATGCCCACCACAACCGGAATGAAGGGCGGCGGTTTTTATGATGCCAACTCGAAAGAGCAACGCTCTGCTCTGGAAGCATTTCTTCCCTGGCTGGAAGCAGCGATTGCCGACCTTCCCTCGCCGGCCGCTGCTCAGGAATCCTGGAATGTGCTCGATATCGGTTCTTCCGAAGGAGGCAACGCGATCTATGCGATGAATCGTCTGATCACCGCGCTAAGGCATCATTCGGATCTCCCCGTCTGGGTGCTGTTTGATGATCTGCCGACCAATGATTTTAATCAACTGTTTTTGAATCTGTTCCCGCCAGACCGAACAGCATTCTCCGCACCGGATGTCTATCCCGCTGCCGTCGGTGGATCGGCGTTTGGGCGTCTGGTACCGCCGCGTTCTCTGCATCTGGCAACAACGTTCAACGCCATCGGCTTTTTTGAAACTAAACCCACGGCCCGACTACCCCACTTTATCCTGGCCATGCATCCGAATTCCCACGCACCGCGCGAGGGAGTCGCGGTTACAGACAGCGAACTGAAGCCGTTTCAGGAGCAGGCCCATCAGGACCTCTGCCGTTTTTACGCCGCGCGCGCCGAAGAACTGGCGTCCGGCGGTAAACTGCTCGTGCAGGTGTTTGGCAGAAACGAAACCCGGTCCACCGGTTTTGGAATTTGCGATGTGCTGAGTGATGCCCTGCTTGATTTTGTAGAAGCGGAAATGCTGCCACGCAGCTTTTATGAAGCCTTCGTATTTCCGGCTTACTATCGCAGTGTGGAAGAACTCATTGCGCCGCTTCAGGAAGAGACAGAATTGGCAGCCGCCTTCCGCGTTGAACAGGCAGAAGCGCGCGACGTTCCCGTTCCCTTTAATGACGCACTGGCGCAAACCGGCGATCGAAGCGCCTGGGCGCACAGTTATACCAGTTTTCTGCGTGCGTTTACGGAATCGGTTCTACAGGCGGATTTGCCAGAGGACTTACCTCAGGAGAACACCATTGATAAAATTTATCAGCGTGTGGAACGACTGCTGGAAGATCATCCGGAACGCTACGAATTTCATTTTATCTCAATCGCCGCATTACTCACGCGCATTTGACAGACAATAGAAACCAGGAAGACTCTGATGGAACCGAAATTTAATGAACTCACGCCCGAGGAAGCCCGCGTGATCCTGCATAAGGGGACCGAGCGGCCTTTCGTAGGCGAATACACGGATCTGAAAGCGACCGGCACGTTTATCTGCCGTCGCTGTAACGCCCCCCTCTATCGCAGCGAAGACAAATTTGACAGTCATTGCGGCTGGCCCAGTTTTGACGACGAACTGCCCGACACCGTCGATCGGATTCCCGATGCCGACGGCTCCCGCACGGAAATTATCTGCCATAATTGCGGCGGTCACCTGGGGCACGTTTTCCTCGGCGAACGCATCACGGAAAAAAATACGCGGCACTGTGTGAATTCGATTTCAATGAAATTCGTTCCCTCCGGCCAGACATTACCGGCCGTGATCAAGCGAGAAGCGAGCTGATGAGTTCTCGCAATCGAGATCCCTCCACGTAGGGGCGGCGCCTATATGCCCGCCCGCCTTGCGGAAATCTATTTATGCTACAGGTAAAAATGGAGCCAGACAATTCATTCGCACGTTGGCAATCAAACGCCCCAACCCTGCGGGCGGCCACATAGGGCCGCACCCTACTTCAACACGGGTGGGAACTGTGACTCTGGAATTGAACGAGCACCATCGGACAAGCCGAACGGTGAGAAAACATTCATCTTCATGAACTGCAGGAAAGCATGGAACAGCCAGCTCTGCTGCGTGCCCAGTCGGGTCGTTTGCCGGCATACTGTTCCTGATCGGGCTGTTCATCATAAGGACGCCGCAATAATTCGAGCAGTTCATTCACCAGCGAATAGTCACCCGTTTCTGCTTTGTCGATGGCCAGCTGCGCCAGATAATTCCGCAGCACGTATTTCGGATTGACGCGATTCATCTTTTCCCGGCGGTCTGCATCCGACGACTGTTCGTCGCGAAGCCTGTTTCGATAGCTGTGAATCCAGGCGACGATTTTCGTACGCACCTCGCCAACCACTTTTTCCGGCGCGTAATACGCATCCATTAACGGCGCGAGTAACGCGGCTTCATCAATGTCTGCAGACGGCCCCCCTTCGCTTTCCAGCAATGAGAGTTTACGGAAGAAAATCGTCATATCGGTTTCGACCAGCTGCAAGACTTCCTGAAGTTCTTCAATCAGCTTGACGTCGGTCTCCGGTTGAAATGAATTCAGTCCCAGTTTCGCCGCCATCATGGTTTGCCAGCTCTGCTCATAATGATCCACGTAAGCATCCAGCGACTGCTGCAACGGCTCAGCGTCTTCGATCAGGGGATAGAGGGCATTCGCAAACTGCACGAGATTCCAGAGGGCAATCTGCGGCTGATTTCCAAATCGATACCGCCGCCCCGACGCGTCGGTCGTATTGGGAGTCCAGTTCGGATCAAAGCCTTCCAGCCAGCCGTAAGGACCGTAATCAATGGTCAATCCGAGCACCGACATATTATCGGTATTCATCACGCCATGCACAAATCCGACGCGCATCCAGTGCACGATCATGTCGGCGGTGCGACGACAGACTTCTTCAAACAAACTCAGGTAAACGACACGGCTCGGTTCCCCGAGATGCGAAAATTCAGTCTTGATGGTAAAGTCGACCAGGGTACGTAATGATTCAACATCGCCACGGGATGTGAAGATCTGATAATTTCCGAAGCGAAGAAACGACGGTGCCACGCGGCACACAACGGCCCCCGGTTCGTATTTGGCGTTTCCATCATAAAACATATCCCGCATCACCTGCTCGCCGGTTAACACCAGACTGAGTGCCCGTGTGGTGGGAACGCCCAGATGATACATGGCTTCACTGCAGAGAAATTCCCGAACAGACGAACGCAATACGGCCAGGCCATCTGCGGTCCGCGAATACGGAGTCGGTCCGGCCCCTTTGAGTTGCAGCGCCCAGTGTTCCCCTCGGCTGTTGCGCACCTCACCCAGATTGATCGCCCGGCCATCCCCGAGTTGCCCGGCCCAGTTCCCAAACTGATGTCCGCCATAACACATGGCAAACGGGTCCATGCCTGCCAGTAACTGATTGCCTGCGAAAACCGCGGCGAACGTATCAGACTCAGACACATTCGACTGCAGGTTGAGCAAATCAGCGACCTCACGGGAACAGGCCACCAATTGAGGACGCGCCACTTTCGTCGGCAGCACACGCGAATAGCAGGCTTCAGTCACCTGACGACGAAAATTTTTCGTTTCATCATCAGCAGGTAACGAGCGTGTAAACTGATTATCGAATTGAAGTTCATCGAGATTGCGGGCTGTTTGTTGACTGTTCATAGTCAAATTCTATCACTTGACCAGACAGATGAAAAGACAGGCAATTCTTCCGAATAGCATTTCAAACCGGTGATGGAACTTACACTTCCAACCGCTGCACTTTCCTCGAAGCCAGATACGCGGTCAACAGCGTGATCACGCAAACTGTTCCGAAGACCAGCGGAAAGTGAGAACCAGAGAGATTAAACCTACCTTGTCTTTCAGCAGCAATCAGATTGTTATACACATGGAAGGGATCAAATTCCATAACGCCTGGAATAGATTCCATAATCATGGAACTGATAAAAAAGACAGCCAGAGCCGTCACGGCACCTCGCACCGGTTTTTTCCACCAGCAGACACCCAGCACTGCCAGTGAATACATCATAGCATGTAATGCTGGAAAACAGGCAATATAAGACCAGTTTAATAAATCAGCTCCATAGTTCATTTTTTCTTCAGGTGACATGAAGAGAGAATTCCAGCTGACTGCGATTGTTGTTCCATCAAGAACGAGTAGTATCGCAATTAATCCGATCAGATATTTAAACCAGAACCAGTATCGAATCGGAATCGGTCGTGACATCCAGAAATGCCCTAAACCAGGCGCAAGTTCCGAGGCAACGACTCCTGAACCGACGACGGTCGCCCAGAGAATTCCCAGAACCCACATGGAACCTGGAAGATTGTACCTTACCAGTTCCCAGTTGTTGATTACATTCGGATGACTGCCCAGCGTTTGCATCATGGCCATAAAACCTGCCAATATTAATCCTGCCAGAGCCAGAGGTACAGACTGCCGCAGATTAATCCAAATCAAAGAAAATAGGGGACGGGAAAATGGTGTGGAAACCAAGGAGAATAAAGGAGGTACTTTCCAGAAATGCCACTTTCTCACGGAAGGAACATCATTCTGTGTTCCATACCGCCTCGTAAACCAAACCGCCAATCCGATCTGCAAAATCAGATTTAAAAACAGGGGCAGCCAGACTCGATCAGCAAGATCCAGATCATTCCAGAAAACACCACCGGCACCATAGCTGGAAAACATGACCAGGGACTGTGGAAACAATATCCCCACGTAATCATGCAATAACTGAAATGAATCCGCAGGAAACATGCCACGCACAGACAAAAGGATAAACCAGACAAAGGCAACCACAGCCCCCAGGAATCCGACATGAATCTCATTACGCCGTCGGGCTCCGAGCAGACACAACACTAAAAATAGAGCCGTCGT
>CAXBFD010000084.1:0-29046 GCA_963974925.1 uncultured bacterium
TAAGGATAATTGATGACTGTTTTTCAATGACAGTCCGATCAACAACCTGTAGGACAAAGCTCTTAAAACTTGACCACCAACCTTTTGCTTATACGAAAAGCCTTACTCAGACAGAAATGTTTGAGTAAGGCTTTTTTACGTACATCAATGAATTCCGTTACTCAATATGCTTAGTATAATTTGATATGAACTTGTCATTTTATGTCTTTGTTTTTACCGAGTAGAAAACAATTGATTTGCTTATCCAAAGAATATAGATTTTAAGTGAGTTTTGATCATTTGAATAAAATGTAAAACCCTATACCGGAACAAAATCTGTATGGCACTAAACAAGAAGAGCAGCCGGCGGATTGTCGTTGACGGAGACATCTTCCGCTATAAAATCTCCGCAACGAGCCCGGACGTAGATCGCAATTTTCATCTGAATGTGACCGTGCAAAGAAAGGCAGGCGGTTCGGGACTGGAAGTCCGTGGCCTGATAACACGTGATTTCTGGCTGGATATTTCTGAACCGGGTGTCAAAACCAGTGAAGAGTACCCTGTCATCACGCCACGGCACATACGATCGATTATTCAACAGGCGCAACAGCAAGGCTGGCAACCGGATGAATCCAGACCTGCGTTTGTGCTCGAACTCGAAAATCAAAAGTTGTTTTTAACTTAAACCGATACGTTGATCATCCTCGGATGGACTGCAACTGGTAGCTCGCACCAGAGAATGATGAACTTACTGATTTCTATCTGGATCTCGTAGGCAAATTAGATGGATCGCTCAAACCAGACACGGCCGCCATTAGTGCGTTGCTGTCTGAGGTAGAAACTGATGCTAACCTGAATCAAATCAAGCAGGCATTACTGCGGGGCTATATTGGCTATTACTTTCTGGTCGTTCTCACACACGTGGCCTGTGAAGTTGAAATCAGAGACGTGCTGCCACAGGGGACCGACCACCGTCTGGCGAATCTTTACCTGGGTCATCCTTTGATACAGAAAACTATGCGACCGCAGCCGGATGGATCATTGCAACGATCAACGCGCTGATTCTTACTGCACGGTAAAATGACCTGAACCAGCCTTGGTAAGACTTGGTTCAGGTGTTTCAGGCAGGTTCATGTCAGGAGCGGACTAAAATTCTCCTAAAACGTTTCCGTCAGCGATTCCACCCAGATTTCGAAATGTATCGCGGTTGAGATTTTCACTCACAAAACGAACGGCACCATCACCCATCAGGAAATGTGCACCGCCGACATGCATGCTGCTGAAGGCCGCATAATCTGTACCATTAATGTTGTACACAACGTTTGTGTTTGTGGCGGCAGCCACTGCTGAAACACGACGGGCAACACTATTTGTTCCTTCGGTTCCATCTTTATCAGCGCCGATCCAGATAGAACCAATTTGAGTTTTCTCCGTCCTGCGCTCACCCGTCAGAAACACATTTGATGTGCCATCGGTAATGTCACGCATTTTAGTTTTGGAATTTTGATAAGATATACCGCGGTATGTACTGGATGCGGGTGGGTCAAAAAGATCGCCTGAGCAGGCAACATAATTTGATTTGCCATAATTCCCCAGCTTTGTGTTGATTCCACCCATCGGGTCAGAAGGGCAATTCAACGCAGGGAGAATGGTACGTGCATCAGTCAATTCCACATTGGCAGCAGGCGTTGTGCCCGATAACGCCAACTCCCAGGGCCCTTCTACACTTGTGAATCCATTATGTGAGCCGATTTGATTGTATAAGGGGGCCTGATCCATATAGGGGAGAATCATCGTGGCCCAGCCCAGGAGATTATGATTTGTGCCGCCAAGCGCAACATCAATCACACAGGGGGGGAACACGCTGTGAGTGTCATGGTAATTGTGCATTGCGATCCCGATTTGCTTCAGACTGTTCTTGCACGTGGATCGACGGGCGGCCTCGCGTGCCTGCTGGACAGCCGGTAAAAGCAAAGCAATTAAAATGGCAATAATGGCGATCACAACCAGCAATTCGATCAGAGTAAATCCTTTTTGACAGTTAATTAACTTAGGCTTCAACATGACTAGAAAACCTCTACAATGGAGCGATTGAACAGTGGATTAGTAAAGTTGTTTTAATTCTGTGTAACTACTGGTCATATTTCAAGATGTTTTATTAATAAATAAAAAATAAAATGATTAAATATCCAGGTGGGTTTATGTTAACTCTGCTGGAGCTTGATGAGAGGAGAATCACACAAGTACAATGAATAAAGAACGAGAATGAATCATTAGCAAAGGCAAAAAAATGCGGCGTCTGTTCTGGACAATACTGCTGGCTGTGTTGGCGTTCTCTTTAGTTCTGAATGCTTCGCAGCAGGCGTGGTCCGGTCAGCCGGAGATCACGGTTTCTGCAGACGGGCCTTTTCCCATGCAAGCATATGGCCCCGGTGAAGGCATCTATGTCGGTGAGTTACTGGTTTCCGGAAAAACGTCGCGGAAACTCGATCTGAAAGTTCCGGATCTGGCTGAGGTGCGGCTTCTCAATACCAGCCGGCACGATGAGGAATTTAATGTCGGCGTGACTTTTGTGTTTGCCGGTGAGCCGGGGAATCGACAGATTCAGATTATGGCCCGGCTGCTGGACCCTTGTGGAAACGTACTGCAGAGTCAGTCTCGCCTCTGTCATGATGCCAGAACGATTCCGGGGAATCACAGTCTGGGTTTTTACATGCCGCCAGCACGATATAATTCAGAAACACTGCGGTTTAAAGATTGTGCGCATCTGCCCGTTCAGCGGGTCGAAGTGACTCTGACCAACGTGATGTAAAGCCGAATTGTCTGTTGGATATCCGGGAATCCCATAAAATCTTGGGGGTTGAAACAGCGGGCTCTCGTTGAATCCCTGCCGACGAGATCTGGCTGGCTACACATGAATTGCTCCTGCGCGACCTGATTTTGAAGCGAATCTTTCAATAATCGACAATTCGGATTATTTTTCCGTGAGCTTTCATCTTGGATTCCGCCTGAGTCTCTATCTGATTGATTTGCCCCGCAAACCGTTTCAGAGTCTGCGCGACGGTTTGGTGTAATCTCAGTCACCATTTCGTGTTTGAGGAGGCTCACCGATGAAACTCGTTGAAAGTATGCCATCGTTTACCCGGTGGTATCAGTCGCTGGTGGCAATACCCCGACCACCTTATGTTGCTTTTCTGGTGGCGTGTGTTATTTCGACGGCCGTTGCGCCCGTTTCATTGATGTTGACTGGGTCTACCTTCGCCTCGATTCTGGTCTTTTATCTGTTCGTTCCCCTCTGGTTGCCAGTGATGGCGGGAGATCTGGCACTGCTGTTCTGGAGTAAGACACAGCGTTCATTTCGACCATCGCTCATACTGCGTCTGCTCATTCTGACGTTGGTGATGGAAGGATTCTATCTGATAAACCATTACTCAAATCCTCCTTCGAAACCGCCTCATTCCACAATAAATGAAGAAACAATGAACGAAGTTATTTTTATGAGTATCTGTGGAACCCAGTGTGTATTGCTGCTGATCATTGAACCGGGGCTGCGCTGGTTACTCCGCAGGCGGGTCTCTTCGGACAAAAGCCCATCATCCTGAATCATCTTTGATCGGAATAAACTCTCTTTTCAGAACGGGCGAATCGGCGACCATGTAAAATTCCAACTGGTCGATTTCGGGCGGGAAACTCCATGAATACAGTGCCTTTCACTGTTTGACGTCTCGTTGCAGCTTCCGGATTCGCAGATTGTTCTCGCGCACATTAAAGAGCAGATATCACAAGATCAAGACCAGAAACACATCATAGAACGTCATTGGCATTTCCTGCGATTCGAAAACCGTAGCTGAGAGGACGCCGGTCTGATGCTTTCAGCGTGAACGGGGCGGTGTTCCGTACTCGTTCGCCCTTGTCAGAGAATAAAGTGGTAGACAGTCAGTGCGATTCTGCGTTACTGGAGGGCAGGACGAGTTGTCTGTCTGGGGCAGGGGAGAACTGGTTGAAGTTTGACGGAGAGGGGCCTGATCTTGGAAAAAGCGGGAATTAATTCAAAGACGCAGTTTGCTTTCGTTTGCGCGGCCGATTATAATGACCTGTTCATAGGTACTGGAAAATCTGCTGCCTGCCAGTCATTTAGAGAATTGACTTCGTCACTGTCAGGGTGGAAAATAGAGACTGAGGGATTACAGTCTGCCGGGCCGCGCACATTTACTAAAGAGATGACCTTAACACGAGCATCAATCAGGTCAAAGAGAATCACTTCAAGGAGTTATCGATGCGTAAATATGTACCGGGTTCCAGGTTATCATCGCGTGCTGGATTTACTCTGATTGAGCTGTTGGTGGTGATGGCCATTATCGCGATCCTGGCAGCATTGCTGTTGCCGGCGATTCAGCGGGCGAGGGAAGCGGCCCGTCGTACTCAGTGCATCAATAACCTGAAGCAAATCAGTCTGGCTGCCCATAATTATGCGAGTTCATTTCGCAGTTTTCCTTCGGGCTGGGTTGAAGCCATGCCCGTTGATACCGATGGCGCCCAGACCGCTGGTCCGAACAATGCCAATGTGAGTTTCAGCGAAAAGATTCTGATTCCCGTTGATGCCGTCAATGGAAATGGTGTTCCTGTCTCCACATACACTCTGACCGAGTGGGAAGTCTCACCCTGGTGGGGCTGGCAGGCACTGTTGCTGGGCGAAATGAATCAGGCAAATGTGAATGTTGATTTTGAAAGCAACAAATTTTCTGATGACAGCAAAGCGGCCAGCAAGGTTATGATCGAAAGTTATGTCTGTCCGAGTGCGTCGGTGCCTTCCAATCGCCCGAGTGGTTTAGGATATTCCTTTTATCGTGGAGTAGGGGGGGCTTTGACAGGTTATTCCAGCTTGAGTCCTTTCAGCGCGAATTATCAGGGAGGCATTTTTGGTCCGAACAGCGGCACCAAGTTTCGCGATGTTCCGGATGGAGAATCAAATACACTTCTGTTTGGTGAATCTGCCTTTGGATTCTGGGCAGACAGTCACAGTGCTCTGGCGGGTTCTGTGGTCACTTCGGATGGCTCCTCGAATTTTCACAACGGCAAGAATTTTGATGGTCCGCCGTATGTGAACCAGCCGATTCATCTTACCTTCGGTTCCTGGCACGATGATGTGATTCATTTTGCCCTCGCCGATGGTTCCGCAAGGCCGATGGCGAAAAACATTGATTACAATCTCTTTCGTCAGCTCTGTATCCGGAACGATGGCGAACGGATGTCCGGGGAATGGTAAGGGCGGAATACATCTCGTTTTCTGCTGAAACGAATCCCTGATCCGTATTGAACGGCGCGCTCCGGTAGACGGTCAGGCGCGTTCAAACGGGAACGCGATGACTTCCCGCAGTGTCTGTTTTCCCAGCGCCAGCATGATCGTGCGATCCAGGCCCAGCGCGGTGCCGGCACAGGCGGGTAAGCCGGCTTCCATCGCCTGCAGGAGATAACTTTCCCCGGGTAAAGCGGAGCGATTCTCCTTCAGCCGCAGCGCCCTTTGTTGTTCGATGCGCGTGCGCAGTTCCTGCGGGTCGGTCAGTTCATGATACCCGTTGCAGATTTCAATACCCTGCAGATAAAGTTCGAACCGTTCGGCCACTTTTATCGCGCCGTCCGCGCGAATACACGCCAGTGCGGCCTGCGCGGGGGGATAATCGTACAGAAATACGGCCCCCCATTGACGGAGTGCAGGCTCGACGAGATCCACCAGCAGTAAATTCTGCCAGCTTAAACGGTCGGCCTGATCGAAGCCGGACGGGACGGAAATCTGATGTTGCAGTGCCGTCTGTTGAAACTGCTCCGCCGTCGCATTCAACGCAGAAAGCCCTGCAAACTTCTGAAATGCCTCTTCATAACTGAAACGCGCAAAGTGCCCGGCGGGGAGCGGCGGTCGTGTAGTTTGATCGGAAACCGCAGCCGCAGCAGCATACATGTGCCGGACCAGTGCTTCGACAAAAGTCATCTGATCGTGATGTGTTTCCCCCCGTCGATACCATTCCAGCATGGCAAACTCAGGGTTGTGCAGTGTGCCCCGTTCGGCCTGTCGAAACGCATGCGTGATCTGATAAATCTGATCCGCGCCGGCCGTCAATAAACGTTTCATGGCGAACTCGGGGGACGTCTGCAGATAGCGGGTTGTATCAGGTCCGCTTGGATCGCTGCAGACACCTTCGGAAGAATGCCACTCGGCTGTGAAAGGGTCGATGTAGGCATCAACGACTGAATCGCGAGAAAGAATCGGCGTTTCAACCTCCCAGTAACCGCTGGTTTCAAAGAACGCACGAACGGCCTGCAGCAGATGGCTGCGATGTTTCAACGTTTCAATGGATGCCGTGGGGAGGTAGTCGGGAGTATCAGGCACGGACTGATTCATGATCAGGGAAGCTGTTTCAATAAGAAGGGGCGGAAAAATTAATCGTTGCTGGCTGCATACTGTCGGCGAAGGGTTTCGATGCGTTTGCGATTGGCTCCCAGATCGGAATACCCCACGCGCGAAGCAGATCGAACCTGTATCACATTCTGACCGGAATCGATCAGGAACTCAACATCATCGACAAATCGAAAAACGAAGGTACGGAATTCGGCATGCAGATAATCCCCTTCCTGCCTGATAATCCGACAGCCCGGCTGCCGGCTGAGGATCCGGGATAAACGCTGCCGGGCCTGTTCGGCGGTTCCGGAATACGGGATCGGTTCAATCAGATGCGCCGGCGATTCCCCTTGCGAACAGACACAGTTCGGGGAATCAGGGCAGGCGCTTAACTTCTGATTAACGATGCCCAGATCACGCGGGGGATGTGTGAAGTAGTTCCCCAGTACGATCGCAAAATAAACAACCAGTAAAAAAGAGACGCACCAGAAAAATATCATCTTCCTCGTCCGCCTCCGGTTTAACTTTGTCAGGTGATCAACGGTTATTGGTCTTCATCCCGATCGAATT
The DNA here is from genome assembly GCA_963974925.1 of uncultured bacterium. Taxonomy (GTDB): domain Bacteria; phylum Planctomycetota; class Planctomycetia; order Planctomycetales; family Planctomycetaceae; genus Gimesia. Next base: position 6,944 of record CAXBFD010000084.1, read on the forward strand.
CATAGAGATCGCTTAAATCATCTTCCGGCAGTGATACCGGCTCAGTATGCTGGGCGCGGGCACTCTTTTTTAACTGCTCTTCCAGTAAGTGTAACTCATTCTCTTCGGATGACAACAGTTCCAGCTGTTCGCGAATCCCTTTGACCGCATTCAGGGTTTCACCCAGGGATTCCTCATCATAATCTGCTGGAGCCTGCTCTGCTTGCGCGTTGTCAAAAGTAAGCACATTTTCCTCTGCCGGAGTTTCCTCAGTCAGATTCGATTCCGCAGGTTTTCTGTCGGGGAATAAATGATTGATTCCGTTGCTGGCGCGCAGGAACTGGGCGATCGCTGCGATACTGACGGCCAGGGTGGCCCATTTCATGATGCCCAGCCGATTGGCGCCCCAGATTGATTCGCCAAATATGATGATCGTTAACAGCACACAGACGCCCGTCAGCACGGCTTTGAACCACAAATCTGTCCGTTGATTTTTCATGGAATGCCGGGCAATCGCCATCCGGGCAGAATAGTTGGCCACATCACGGAAGGAATTCATCGCGTCCCGTACTGCGTCTTTATCCTGTATATGCGTCGGTGCTTTCTTGAGGGTTTCCAGTTTTTCTTCCATCGAGAGATTGACTGGCGCCCCCTCAGGATTCTGGAAGCTGCTGGACAGCGAAGCGGAACCAGGGGCGGTCTGCGGTTTGGATGCCGTTGCTGGTTTGGCAGAAGAGGCAGCAGGTTTATGTGAAGCCGATGCAGAGTTCCCTGATTTCCCGCCACGGGAACGTTCCAGTAATTTTTCCATATACGCGGCGATCGAGTCTGACTCTTCGGCTGCGTCCGGCGTAGAGGTCTCTTGTTCCTCAGCCATGTTTTCGGTGTCCGTTGGATTCTCTCCGGAGGTTTCGTTTTGCTCAGCAGCCGTTTCGATAACGGGTGTTTCAATCTCGGCTGTTTCAGGGTCTGATTTTTGTGTGAATAAATCGAGCAAGCTTCCGGTTTTTGCCGGGGTTTTTTCAGACGCGGTCGGTTCGGTTGTCACTGGCTCTGATGAATCATTCAGGAATGACTTCAGCAAAGAACCTGATACCTGGGGAATTTCCGCTGCAGGCACGTTCAGACGATCTGCTTTGGTTGCTTCTGGCTCGCTTTCGACCGGCTGTAAACCGACGTCTGCCAGCAGTTGTTCGCGCTCGGTTAATTGCTGTTCCCGAATCTGAATAATCCGCTCCCGATCTTCGAGTTCTCCCTGATCCTTTTGGATCTGCAGTCGCTGCGCTTCCAGATTGTCCCGTTGACGGGCGATCTCTTCGCGATCGGTTAGCAGCTGGTCATGATCCAGCGACAGTTTTTCTTTCTCTTTCGCCAATTCATCGAGATCAGCCTGCTCGCCTGCTTCCGACGGATCGTGCCCGGACAGTTCCTGTTCCCGCGCGCGAAGTCGTTCTTCACGGAGTTTCAGATCTTGCTGTGTTTGTTCCAGTTCTGCCTGCAGCCGATCCAGCTCTACTTTTTGCGCTGAGAATTCCGCCTGATCAACGGCCGCTGCTTCCTGGTTGAGTGATTCCTCGGCTGTGTTTTCTGACCTGGCTTCCTGCTGCGTGATTAACTCAGCCAGCTCCCGTTCTCTGTCTGTCAGTTGTTGTTCGCGTGCTTCGAGCTGCTGTTTTTGCAGATCCAGTTCTGTCTGATACTGTTCCAGTTCCGCCTGTTGCTCTGCGAGTTGTTCACGGTCTGTTTCCCATGCGGCTTGAGCCTGTGCTGCATCTTCAGCATGGGCGGCTTGTGAAGTCTGTTCTGCTTCGAACGTTGACTGCTGCACATTTAATTGATCGCGTAATGCCTCCAGCTCCGCTTGCAGCGACTCCAGTTGTGTTTCGCGTTCTGTCAGCTGCTGCTGTTGCAGCTCGAGTTTCGCCTGAGACTGTTCCAGGCCGGCCTGCTGTGCGGTGAGCTGTTCACGGTCTTTTTCCAGCTCCGCGCGTATCCCGTCAAGCTCTGTCTGGTCGGCTGCTTTGGAAGCCTGTTCTGATTCCAGTGTCAGCTGCTGCCTGTCGAATTCTGCGCGTAACGACTCCAGTTGTGTTTCGCGTTCTGCCAGCTGCTGCTGTTGCAGCTCGAGTTCCGTCTGAAACTGTTCCAGGCCGGTCTGCTGTGCGGCGAGTTGTTCGCGGTCTTTTTTCAGCTCCGCACGTATCCCGTCAAGCTCTGTCTGGTCGGCTGCTTTGGAAGTCTGTTCTGATTCCAGCGTCAGCTGCTGCCTGTCGAATTCTGCGCGTAGCGACTCCAGTTGTGTTTCGCGTTCTGTCAGCTGCTGCTGTTGCAGCTCGAGTTTCGCCTGAGACTGTTCCAGGCCGGCCTGCTGTGCGGTGAGCTGTTCACGGTCTTTTTCCAGCTCCGCGCGTATCCCGTCAAGCTCTGTCTGGTCGGCTGCTTTGGAAGCCTGTTCTGATTCCAGTGTCAGCTGCTGCCTGTCGAATTCTGCGCGTAACGACTCCAGTTGTGTTTCGCGTTCTGCCAGCTGCTGCTGTTGCAGCTCGAGTTCCGTCTGAAACTGTTCCAGGCCGGTCTGCTGTGCGGCGAGTTGTTCGCGGTCTGCTGCCAGTTCTTCCCGTTGTTGCTGCGCTTGTTTTTCCCGTTCTTCCAGCGCGCCGGTTCGAACTTCTAATGCAGCCTGATCCTGTTCCAGTGCCGTGCGTGCATTGTTCCACTCCAGCTTTTCCGCTTCAAAAAGCGCCTGCTGTTCTTCGAGCTGACTCAACTGAATCGCATGTTTTTCACGTTCTGCATCCAGGCCCTGACGCTCTGTTTCCAGACTCGACTCCTGGACTTTCAGATCAGCCTGCCGTTGTTCGAGACTCGTCTGTTGGGCAGTGATTTCGGACTGACGGGCGGTAATCTGCGATTCCAGTTCCTGCAAAGCGGCATTCTTTTGTTCGAACGCTTCAGTGGTTTCCTGTGCCGTCTGCTGCTGGCGTGTCAGTTCTTCGTTTTGGTTTTGCAGTTGAGCCTGCTGGTCCGCCAGTTGATTTCGCGTCTCTTCCAGTTGATCCAGATCCTGCTGCAGTTGTGCTTTTTGCTGTTCCAGTTCCCGCAGCAACTCTTCCTGACTTGCACTGGACTGTTGTTTTGCTTCCAGAGCCTGTTGCTGTTCGGCCAGAAAGGATTTCTGATCCTGAAGTAAAGTCTGCTGAGTTTCCAGCTCTTCTGCCCATGATTCCAAGCGGTTCCGTTCCTCGATCAGTTCCTGTTCGAAAGAGAGAAACGACTGTTCCGACAGTGCAACCGACTGTTGGCGTGCCTCTTGTTCGAGTTGTAATTCTTTCAGAAACGCGTGTTCGGTCTCCCGTTCTGCCTGCGCGCTTGTCTGTTGTGCTTCGAGGTCAAGCCAGGCGTGCGTCAGGTATTGCTGCTGTTGAACCAGGGCTGCCTGTTCGCATTTCAACGTTTCTTCGAGTTGCATCAACCGCTGTTTTTGCCCGCGCACATCGGCCTGTTGTGAGAGCAGTTGTTTCTGTTCCCGTGAAACCTCCTGTTTCAGCAGGTCTAACTGAGACAGTTTCTGATCCAGTTCGAGGATCGCAGCATCAAACGAAGGTTGAGGTAATTGTGCTTCCGATTTGTTGTTTTTTGTCTGCGCGGAATCATGTATGAATCGCTGGTGCAGCCGAACCAGTTCTGCTTCCTGTAATTCCATTTCACGCTGCAATTCGGCTTGTTCCGATTCGATCTTTTCCAGCAGCTTCTGTCGCTCTTCGAGTACCCGCTGAAATTTCGCCATCACCTGCAGTTCTTCCGGAATCTCAATTCCGTTACGCGTGATTGAGGCGGCTTCGGTTTGCGGCTGCGCCGATTTGACATCCAGGGGAACTTTTGTGACCGATTCGACCAGGAAACAAACGGGGCCGACAAAAAACTTCATGCCTGCCGTGAGTGCAATATTGCGGACGGGGCGATCATTGACCCAGACACGGGGATCGATTGCGCGTATTGAAACCTCATGCGCGCCGACAGTGAAAATGCAATGTTCTTTCGCGATTCCCGGCTCTTCGATTCGCAGGGGACATTCTGCCGAGGATCCGATCTTGTACTCGCCGGTTGTCAGTTCGACGGGGGGCATCTCATGTGTCACAGGCACCAGGGATACCTGAAGCCGGAACGCATCGGATTTCTGTGTGACCTGAGATTGCGGGGATGATGTAGTTAACATCCTGATACTCCAATAAATCGCTCTTAATGTATTTTGATTCAGTAGGAAAGTGTTCGTTTTGGCCAGGATTTGCGCGATATCAAAGTTGATGATTCCAAAATGAAACATACAATTTCTACTGGCATATACCTTGGGAAATCGGGTGGGTCAAACTTTTGGCTCTGCGCAAGGGGAGGGAATTCTCTTAAATCAAAGTTTCAGGTGACTGGGCCGGAAAATAGCGATTGTAGTGATAAAAAGTCTCCTGTTTATGCGGCGTTTCTGGTGAAATTCAGACAAAAAAGCTCATGCAGAGACTCTGGAGAGGTGAGCCCTGTGACATCTGCAGCCGGGATGCCTATAATGGGAAAGGCCCTTTTTGTTCAAAGATGCAGGTCGAATTTCCTTCAATTTCAGTCTTTCCTACCTCTAAAACGGTATCGATTATATGGCTCGCTGGCTGAATATTCCGTCGAAAACAAAACGCCGTGAAGAAGATATTCCCGAGCCTTACGAGATTGTTTGCGTCTGCGGAGTGAGCCTGTCCGGTTATCGACGGAAGACGCCTTCTCGCCATCCCTGCCAGCAATGTGAAGAAACGTACTTCATTCTTCCCCGCAACTGTTATCCCGCGCCCAAGCCTCGCAAAAAGAAAAAACAGCTTCCGACACAGCAGCAGATTTCGCAATACATTCTGAATTCCTCACTGGTGACGCGGCTCCGGGAAAGACACGCACAGAAAAAAGCGGCCCGGCAGCCGCAGGCAGTAGACACCCCGGCGGCGGTTAAACCGAAAATCTCTCCTTTCGAATTGCCGCCGCCACGCACCAGACTGATCACACCATTCCGGGGAATTCTGGCAGGCATCGTGTTGATCGTCGGTCTTACAGGTTACGGGATCATTCATAGTCGCAATCTGGATCAGGCGACAGACACCCTCAAAACTGCGACAGAGGCCGGCGAAACACTTTTAAATCAAGGCGATTTACCGGGCGCGAATGCCGCTTACCGAGACGCGTTTCAGGCACTCGATACCCTGGGCCGCACCGATCAGAGTGCCAACAAAATTCGCCAGACCTCCCGCGAACTGGAGGCCATCAACTCGCAGGCTGTTTCGCCGCTGTTTGAAATTGCCGATGAAGCGGTGGCTCATATCAGGCAAAGTGATATGGAAAGCTGGCAATCGCTGTTTGACGTTCGGTACGCAGATACCTGGATGATTTTTGAAGCCACGCTGATTCCGCGCTCCGCAGATTCAGAAACAGAGGCCCCCCGTTTTCGTCTGAATTTGCCTGTTCTGCTGGATGAATATACGCTCTCCCTGGAACTCACTTCGCCGTCCTTTCTCGAGTACCTGGAACAGTATCCCGGACAGCCTCTGATTTTCGCTGCCCAGATCGCCGGTTTTCGTCAGGATGCCGACCAGTCTGATGCCGGCATTATTCTGTTGAACGGCGAAACCGCATTTTTGTGGTCACATCTGAAACTGTACGAACAGCTGGGTTTTGAGTTCGATGAATTTCATGACCGCAATCAAATTGAAGCAATCCTCCATCAGCAAACCCAATCTCTGGGACTGTCGAAATGATGAAAAAGCAGACTCTGAATCGAACAATCATACCCGCGCTGATGGCACTGATCGTGTTTCAGCCTGCGGTTTTTGCCGCTGATCGAAGCATTCAGTATTTCGTCAGCCAGCGCGAGCAATGGCAGAAACTGATTGGTGTGGCGCAGACGCTGGAAGGACGTATCTCGACGTTCAGTTCCAAATCGCTCCGCTTCCGAAACTGTCCGATTCCCTTTTATTTTGTGGGTGAGATTCCCAGGCTGGATACCAGTTTTAAAAATGTGGAGGTGACGGGTGCACTGGCCCGTGAAAACGGGCGTGTGGTGTTTAACGTCAAGTCGCTGAATAAATTGCCGACGGATTTTGAACATTTCGTGACAGAGGAGACAAAAATTGACCGTACCAAGCCGCGGGACTGGTATGCGCTGGCAGACTGGGCCAGGCAGCGGGCCGAATTTTACGAAGATGAAGAACTGACGCAAAAAGCACTCGCCGCATACAAAAGTGGTATCGACGCCGACTACCGGCAGTTGCTGGTCAAACAGCCTGAGTCGCTGCTGAAGCTGGCGGACCGTGCGGAACAATATCAACTCGATCCGTTGCTGTCCGGCGCACTCAGGCATGAGGCACTGGTCCTCGAATGGCAGCAGTTGCAAAAGCAGAAGGCCCCGGATCGAAGCTCCCTGCTCAGTCAGATTTTGAAATATTTCCCGACCGCGAAAACACCCGCTCCGGCAGATGTTCCGGAAGAACGCAAACGGTATCTGGAAAATCAGACCGAGGTGTTTCAGCAAGCCGACAAGCAGAAACGGCAACGGCTCGTGCGCTGGTTTTATTCGCAGTTGCTCCTGGACGACATTCTCAAAAAACTGGGCACAGGAGGCAGCAATGGATTTGAAATTGCCGCACTCATTTTAAAACAACTGCCGGAACGCACCGATCTGGTGGCGCAATATCAGAATCTGCAGTTGGAATTCGACTTCAATCGGATTGATGAACTGCCGCGCCAGTATGTTCTGGATCTTTCACAGGAATATCAGAAACGTAAGAATGAGAAAAAAGCGAAGCAGACGCTGACCAACTGGCTGGCTGGTCGCCAGAAAAAACTGGAAGCAAATGATGCCGACGGCCGCGTTGGTCTGGCCCGCGATCTGATGGAACTGACCGGCGACAAAACCGCCGCCGCGAAACTGCTGCTGCAGGCGTGGGACCTGAATCCCAAATCGGCAGAAGCAGCGACTTTGCTGGCGCGGATGGGTTTTATGCTGCAGCAGGAGAAATGGCTCGATCCGGAAGAAGTCAAAGAGTTCCGCGACGATCCGATTCGCAAGGCCATTCGTAACGGGACGGTGATTGCGGGCATGAACCGGGATCAGGTCAAAAAAGCATTGGGCGCACCGACTCAGATCGGGCGCAGTTTTTCCGGCGGGGAAATCAATGAATTATGGATTTACGGCGAAGCCAGCAACCAGAGCCTCGTGATTCAACTGGCCCGCAAACAACGCGCGCAGGAATTCAAGGTGGTCCGGATCAAGAACGCACAAGCCGCTCAGTCCCCCTTCAAAGAAGATGCGGCAACCGTGGAATGAGCGATCCGGGACTGGTTAATCAGCGCTCGCCGTGCGTCGCCGTCTGTATGAAATTCCGCTTATAATCAGGGGTTTGATACAATCAACATTGTAAGAAATCCGGTCAGTCACTATGGTTTAGCTGCGCGTGTTCTGGCTGTTGAAATCAATGTCTGCGTTCCCGCTGGCGTAACCTCTCTGGTGCACAACTCCGGCAAGTGGATCTGCAAAGCGGTCTGACCGTGAAGCACTTCGGCAATCACAAACTTGATTTCAAAAACGGAATCACGGCTTAATTGTTGACCCCTCTACAAGGACTGTACCGTGGTGACGGAAATGGAATTGACGCCGACTGAAAAACTGCCTCCCCTGTACCATGATTCCTCTTTCTGGGGCATGACGATTACCCAGTTCTGGGGGGCCTTCAATGATAATCTTTATAAGCAGCTGGTATTGCTGTTTTGCGCACAACAGGCTCTGCAGACACAAAGCGGTGACAAGCAGGCGATCGCGCTGGCGGTGTTTGCGTTGCCGTTCGTGTTCTTTTCCGGCCTGGGGGGCTGGTATGCAGACCGTCACACCAAACGTACGATTGTGATTGCCTGTAAGGTCGCGGAAATTGTGATTGCGCTGTTGGCGATGGCCGCGTTTTTCACCGGCGCATTATTGCCGCTGCTCATCGTGCTTGGATTGCTCAGCACGCAAAGTGCCATCTTCGGCCCGGCGAAATATGGCATTCTGCCCGAAATGCTCCGCAGTGATGATTTACCGCAGGCCAATGGCGTCATTCAAATGACCACATTTGTTGCCATTATTTTCGGGATGGCGTCGGCCGGTTTTGTGAAACAGGCCTTTCCGGATCAACTCTGGAAAACCAGCTATTTCTGTATCGGGATTGCAGTCATCGGCACAATCGCTTCTTTCTGGGTTCGCAGAACGCCTGTTGCGCAGCCCGGTCTGCCTTTTCGCTGGTCAACGCTGGGCATTAATTCGGAGACGCGAACTCTGCTGCTGCAGGACCGCAGGCTGTTATCGGTTCTGCTGATTTCTTCGGTCTTCTGGTTTGTGGGGGGAATTATTCAACCCCTTGTGAATATCTTCGGCATCGGTCAACTGCATCTCAGCGAAAGCCGCACCAGTCTGATGGCGGCCTGTATGGGGGTCGGCATTTCTGTGGGCTGCATCCTGGCCGGTCGTGTTTCACACAAACGCGTGAACTTCAAGCTGGTTACGATCGGCGCCTGGGGCATTGTGCTTTGCCTAATCGTGATGTCGGGCATTGGCTGGTGGGGACCTGGTGACGATCTGGACAGCCTCAAAACAGCAGATACTTCGTTATGGGATTCGTTTATCCCCCTGAGCCCGGCCGAGTGGATGGCCCGTTCGGTCCTGACCCTTGTAGGATTTTTCGCCGGGCTGTTCGTGGTGCCCCTGCAGGTCGAACTGCAGACCCGACCTCCGAAATCCCAAAAAGGGCGCATGATTGGAACGATGAATCTGGTTAACTGGATCGGCATCGTACTTTCAGCTCTGTTTTTTCAAATCTTTACACTGCTGTGTACGAGTTTTAACTGGCCGATGAGCCACGTATTTCTGGGGCTCGCGCTGGTCATGCTGCCTATCGCGCTGTTTTATCACCCCCAGGATGAAGTTTTGTCACACGATCACCCTTAAAGGATTAACTTTTGCTTGACCATCGACTGTTATCAAGCAGAATGAACGTAGCATAAGTAGCGCCGTTGAATTGACCTTCTGAACAGGGCTGTGATGACCAGACAATTTGAATTTAATCCCGCGAACGTCAGCACGATTCTGGAAGAGACCTGGCTGCATCTGAAGTCCGCGGCTGACACAGAGACTCATCCCTGGCGTCTGGGGAATCTGGCTACCAGCTCGGAAGGCAGGCCGCGGGTTCGCACCGTGATCCTGCGAGATGTGCGGAAGGAGAGACGGGAACTTATCTGTTATACCGATCAACGGTCCGATAAAATCAGCGAACTGAAGGACTCTCCCTGGATGGAATGGATGACCTACGACCCTGTCACGCGGGTCCAGGTCCGTCTGAGAGGCAGCGCGACCGTTCACATGAATGATGATGAGCAAGCCGCACAACACTGGCAGGACAGCAGTCCCGAACATCGCCGCGGTTACATCACCGTTTCCCCGCCGGGAGCAAAAGCGGAGAGCGCTGTTCCGAATCTGCCCGATTACCTGTTTGACCGGCTGCCCAACGATGAAGAAGCACAACTGGGTTATGAAAACTTCGCCGTAATTGTGTGCCGCATCGAACATTTGGACTGGCTGCAACTCCGGCGTAACGGCCATCTCGCGGCTCAGTTTCTCTGGACCGACAAATGGGAAGGGCACTGGAAATACGCGTGAGTCTTGGAACTAAAGTGAGGTCGATTCGTTTTTAAAGAGCTGTAACAGGAGGAATTGGCAACATGGGAGGGCAACGCTGGATTACCGTCGGCATCGTGCTGGGACTGTTACTGCTGGCTTTCGGGTTACTGATGCCGGCTGTGCAAAACGCCAGAGAAGAGGCCCGCAAGACGACGTCGAAGAATAATCTGAGGCAGATCGGACTGGCTCTTCAAAATTATCACGAGGCGGTTGCCTGTCTGCCACCAGGGGGCGTCATTCGCGAAGACGATGTTGCGATGCAGGGCTGGATGATCCAGGTCTACCCTTTTATGGAAGCCAGTACGTTGTATAACCGGGTTGATTTTGATCAGTCCTGGGAGAGTCCCGACAATCTTCCTGTATTTGAAACTCCGATACATTCCTTCCTGATTCCGGGTGTCGTCGCACATTTCACCAGCACCGGTTTTGGTCTGACGCATTACCTGGGGAATCCGCATCTGCTGTATCGCAACAGCTGTGTCACCTTTGGTCAGATGGAAAATGGAACCGCGCATACCTGGCTGGCGGGCGAAGTCGCCGGCAATTATCAGCCGTGGGGTTATCCGTTCAACTGGCGGCCGCTGGGAAACAAATTGTGTGACGGGCCAGAGAGTTTTGGTCATCCTCCCTGGGACGGCGGTCATCTGCTGTTCGCGGATGGCAGCGTTTCGTTTTTTTCGGATCAAACGTCTCCTGAAATTCTGGAACGCTTTGCCGCGGCGCCTCCCGTAGCAACTCCGGAACAGACGGCTGTCCCTGCGACCATTTTTCAAACGGGTGATTTTCACTGGGAACGCATAGACCTGCAGTCTGATCCTCAAGGCGAGGCCAAATATGTGGCGAAGGTTTTGCGCAATGCAGCGGGAACGCCGCTGGCGGTGAATGTGTATTCCGCTGCGAAACTCACGCCGGAGGAACTGGACCAGCAAAAAAGCATTCCAGATTCACTTCAGTTCCTGTTGCAGATTGATTCCACGACAGACATCGCCCCGGCGTTAGAGGCAACTCCACTGATTCAATCGGCAACTCCTGAGCAAATCACGGCGAATGTAAAAACGCTGCAGGCGCTGCAGAAACAATTACATAATAAATAATGATTTCGTTTCGTTGGGCAGTCTGCTAGCCTGTGTCCAGGTTTACTGTAGCGACTCCAGGGCCATTTGGACCGAGTATAATAGAATGAGAGACGCTATAGTTAAATGTGATACGTTCTAGTCTGTCTTCTGTCAGCACGGTCTGAGGCACGAGGATCTTGCGTATCGGAAATAGTGCTGCAAACGAAACAGGAAACAAAACGATGACAGAGACAGCTTCGAATCCAGATAAGACGATGGGTGCGCAGTGGATTCAGGAAACATCGCCATCACGGAAACGGACCAGGCAGGGATTGAATCTGTTCATTTATGGCAGCATTCTTGTCTGTCTGGCGGCGGTGGGGGTATTGTATTTTGAATTCAGCACCGAAATGCTGTCGGTCGTCATACAGGTCCTGCCTGTTACGGCGCTGATGGGAAATCTGATCATCTTTGCGGGCGCACTGTTATTTTTCGCAGTGCCTCATGAAGTCAATTCCCGCGGCGTACTCATCGGGGCGGCAGTCGGCTTTTTCGCCAAAATTATTTTTTCAGCAACCGTTTTTTGTGGTCCCGGATTTCTGGGGGTGCCTTTGGCGCTGAGTCTGAAGCTGGCAGGTTATCTCGGTTTGATTCTGTTTGCGCTGTTTCTGAGAAAACTGTTGTTGTATCTCAATCGCTCTGATCAGCTCTGGAAAGTGTACGGCCTGCTGGTGACAACCGTTCTGTTCCTGCTCGGGTCCTGGTGCATGGAACTGGCAGTGGATCTCGGACTGATGAAAATCGCGTTGATCCCCATTTACTCGGTGATGCTGGTGGGATTTTTCATGTACCCCTGCTTTGTAATCAGCCTCAAAAAAGTATTGTCCCCGTAAACGCAAGCGAACCCGTTCTCCCTGGCGGCGCTGGAGTGGTACTGCGGGCAGATCTGAAATGCGCCCCTTTTCCTGGCAGAATCTCGTCTGAGCGCTCTCCTCAAGTCAGAAAATATCTGGACACTACTTTTTTACGCGGTTTTGGACGGAATCTGGTCTCCAGAAATCGAAAATCTGGATTTCTTTACACTGAAACAGGTTCCAGCCGGGGGATCAGCTTGACGCGTAAATTCAGGGGTAATATACTCGCGCGATGGACTTATTTATCTCGTTGTGGGAGAATGAGTTTCGGACGATTTCCTATTAACTGCGAGAGACTCTGATGAAGAGCGAACATAGACACGATCTGCAAACCAACGATCTGAGCAAATTAATCGTTCAGGCGGAACCGTTCATGGAACAATACGGTCTGAAAGCCTTAATCGCTGTCGGAGCCGCTTTCGTGCTGGTGATTGGTTATTTTGCCTGGTCTACCAGTCAGACGAGCCGCGATGCAGAAGCCTGGACCCGTTTAGCCGCCTGTACTTCCACCGCCGATTTTGAAAATGTCGCTGAAGATTTTGCCGGAACGAAAGTCGCTTCATGGGCGTTGGTTCATGCGGCTGAAAGCCATCTGCAGTCCGGAATTCGCAATTCGTTTACTGATCGCAGCGCCGGCGATCGTGATTTCAAAGAGGCGAAAGAACAATTCCAGAAACTGCTGGACTCCTCATCCACCTTACCGGAAATTCGTGAACGTGCACTGTTCGGAATGGCCCGCACCGAAGAATCGACGTCGGACGGCGATCTCAAGAATGCCACCGAACTCTATAAAAAACTGATTCAGGAATACCCCAACTCCATTTTCCGCAAACTGGCCGATCAACGTGTGAAGCCCGTTGCAGGGGAAAAAGTCGCCGCACTGGATCAGGAAGATACAAAGAATTTTTACAAATGGTTTCATGCTCAGTCGCCCAAACCCGGCGACCGGAAACAGCCCGGATTCAATATGCCAATGCCGGGTGGCATGACTCCCGGCGGTGAAGAAACGGATTCAACGGAACTTCCGGATCTTCCCGCGCTTCCGGGTCTCCCGGGACTTCCCGAGCCTTTGACAAATTCTCCACTGCCGGAAGAGAATAAACCGACGGAAGAGAAAAAACCGGCTGAGCCGAAGACGGAAACTCCGGCGAAGACAGAAACCAAGGCTACTGAAAAGCCGGCTGTTCCTGAAGCAGAGGCGAAAAAAGCGGAATCACCCGCGGAGAAACCGAAGTCGGAACCAGAGACCGAAAAGAAACCATAATGTCTGACGAACTTTCGTCACCTCCCGAGCTCTCCAGCGAACCGATTGAAATTACAGTCGAAGCACGCGCTCATGGCTGGCGAATCGATCATTATTTGTGTCGCCTGTATCCCAATTACACGCGTGTGCTGTTTCAAAAAGCGATCAAACAGGAAGCAGTGCTCGTCAACGGTTTGCCCGTGAAAGCGGCGCGGCGGATGCGCGTGAATGATCGTGTTTCCGTACGCCTGCCCGACATGCCCGACAATCAGCTTCCGCCGGAAGACATTCCGCTCGACATCGTTTACGAAGACGACTGGATTGCCGTCATCAATAAACCTTCGGATATGATCGTCCATCCGGGCAAAGGAAATTACGCGGGAACGCTGGCCGGAGCGCTGCAGCACCACTTCGATCAGTTAAGCGATGTGGCCGGGCAGTTTCGACCGGGCATTGTACATCGACTGGATCGGAATACGAGCGGTCTCCTGGTGGTCGCCAAGGATAATCAGGTGCATGCGAAGTTGAGCGCTCAGTTCGAGAAACGTGAAGTATCGAAGGAATACCGGGCGATTGTCTGGGGCCGCGTGGAATTTGATACTGATATCATCGATACCTTCATGTGTGTCCATCCCCGTCAGCGGGAAAAAATGATGGTCTGCGACGAAGGGGGCAATGCCCGCGACGCGTATACGTTTTACGAAGTCATCCAGCGCTATAAAGCGTTTACCTACGTCAAACTCAAGCCCCGCACAGGGCGGACTCACCAGTTACGCGTTCACATGCAGCATATCGGCCACCCGATTGTGACCGATCGCGTCTATGGCGGCCGGATCTCTTTGAAAATGAAAGATCTGAGTGTCCAGGCAGAAGCGGATGGCGAACTGCGGGAGACGGATCTGTTAATCGAGCGCCAGGCGCTTCATGCATATTGTTTGGAATTTAACCATCCGCAGAGTGGAAAACGAGTCAGTTTTGAGGCACCATTACCGGAAGACATGCAACTCACACTCGCTGCGTTAGATCAGTATCAGAAGGAAGAATGAAATGAAACTCGCGAAAGTTTTATTATCAAGCGGAGAACGTCATGTCGCCATTGTGGAACAGAATGGCGTTCAGCTTCTGGATTTAACGCAGGTCGAGAACTGTCATCGGCTGTCGGACATTCTTTACGCTCCTGATCCTGTCGGGCTGGCGAAATTTCTGATCGATACCGAACTGCCTCCGGTTCCCTTCAGCCAACTGGAATTCCTGGCGCCGGTTGATCATCAGGAAGTCTGGGCCGCCGGTGTGACTTATAAACGCAGCCAGGTGGCCCGGATGGAAGAATCCGAAGCGGCTGCCTCACACTACGACAAAGTTTATACGGCTGACCGGCCGGAACTGTTTTTCAAGGCCACGCCGAACCGGGTCTGCGGGCCGAATCAGCCGGTGCGTGTCCGTTACGACAGCCAATGGTCGGTGCCGGAACCCGAGCTGGCGCTGATTGTTTCCCCCGATTTACGTCTGGTGGGTTACACAATCGGCAACGATATGTCGGCCCGCGACATCGAAGGCGAAAACCCGCTCTACCTGCCTCAGGCAAAATTCTACAAGCAGTGTTGCGGCCTGGGCCCCTGCATTCTGATTCATGAGAAACCTCTGAAACGCGAAGCGACGAAAATTTCGCTGACCATTGAACGCGGGGGAGAAGAAGTTTTCCAGGGAGAGACTTCGATCGCAGAAATGGCACGCGAACTCGAAGATCTGATTCACTGGTTAGGGAAAGAAAATGAATTCCCCAGCGGCGCGATTCTGCTCACGGGGACCGGCGTTGTCCCCCCTGATGAATTCACGCTTGAAAACAGCGATATTGTCTCGATCGAAATTTCGGGGATCGGCACGCTGATCAATCCGATTGTGAAAGACGCGGCTCCCTGACGCGTGTTCGCGCTGATTGTGGATTACGTCGCGTGTCTGAGCGAGGAATCCGGATCAGCGGCTGTTCGTTTTCGTTACCGGCGCTCTGGTCTGGAGTACCGCTTCGATTTCCGCCAGAGTGGGCAACGCGTTTCGATTTCCCAGCCGTTCGCATTTCAAGGCGGCCGTCACACAGGCGAATTTCAAAACGCGGTCGAGAGGCCACGCTTCCAGAATCCCAAACAGCAACGCGCCGGTGAAAACATCTCCTGCGCCTGTGGTATCAAGCGAAAGCACGGACAGGGCACTGCAATGAATGCAGCCAGCTTCCGTGAAGAGCCACGCGCCGCGCGTGCCGTCGGTAATGGTCACAATCTCGGGGCCTTGTTCGAGCAATGCTTTGCCGGCCGCTTGAATGTCGTCGGTTTGAAGATATTCCGTGATGAAGCGGCGGGGACAATTCATCACGTTCAGATACGGAATCAACGTTTCCATGCCCGGTTTTAAAGAGCCCGCATCCAGGCTGACGAGAGCACCGGCCTGCCGCGCGAACCGGGCTGCGTGCAGGCAGGTTTCTTGAGGCCAGCCATCCAGGTGAACGGCTTTTGTCTGTTCGAGCAGTGTCAGATCCAGTTCATGCGGCTGCAACCAGCGTTCCGGGCGATAACAGGCGATGGTGCGGGTTCCCGCCTGTTCGTCAATCCAGACCTGTGCATAACCGGAGCGGGTTCCCGGCAATAAGCGGCTGCCTGTCAGGTTAAGATTTTCCGCGACCAGATCCTGCTCGATCAGGGGGCCATATTGATCATCGCCCCAGCTGCCGATAAACGCACAGCGTTTACCAAAGCGGCTTAACAGCACCTGCGCCGTCGGGACCGGGCCGCCTACCTGATACGCGTCGCTGATAATATTTGTTTTCGCATCCTGGACGGGGTGTTGTGCCAGCAGGACCAGATGATCCACGACAACGATGCCTACACCAACGACATCATACTTCATTCAATCGGTTCTTTATTTTGATGAGACGACAGCGAACCGTCGAGTTTCTTTTCCCAGAAAAGCGCCCGCCCCATTTGCGGGTCGAGTTCATAAGCGGAAAATCCAAATTTGGTATAAGCGGCCTGCGCACGGTGATTGCCTTCCAGAACTTCCAGTGTGAGTTTACAGCATCCGCGTCTTTTGGCAATGGTTTCAACGCGTGCGAACAACAGCCGGGCAAGACCCTGTTCTCGAAACTCCGGCGCGACAAACACATCATGAATGTTCAACAACGGCTGGCAGGCAAATGTCGAAAAACCTTCGATACAGATCACCAGTCCCGCGGGTATTTCGTTTTTAAACGCCAGCACGATTACAACGTCGGCACGTTTTTGCAAAGCACCGGCAAGCTTGTGTTGCACCTCTTCCGGCAGTGGTTTTCCGCATCCTTCCGGGCTGCAGGCATAACTGTTCAGCAAAAACAGGACCGCATGAGCGTGCGCGGGGTTCGTCAGATCTGCTTCGATCAGGTGCATGGAATTGTCTTTTCGCTTCGGAATCGGGGAATGGGAGCGAGGGAAGATCCAAATTGGGTTCAGAAACTGTTATTTTAAACAGAGATCCGTCAAGAAGGGAGCCATTCCCGGGAAAGAATCTGGCAGACACCACAATTACCGTCGATTCATTCAACATGATATTTGAAACACATCAATGAAAATCATTCCTGTTCTGGACATTCTGAATCAAAGGGTGGTGCGCGGCGTCGCCGGTCAGCGCGACACGTATCAACCCATTCAGACTCGTCTGACACAGTCCAGCCAGCCGCTTGATATCGCACGTGCTTTACACGAGGAATTTCAGTTCTCGGAATTTTATGTGGCCGATCTGGATGCGATTCTGCATTCCAAACTCAACCTGGCGCTGTATCACAGTATGCTTGAAGCCGGGTTCACGTTTCTTCTGGATTGCGGCCTGCGTTGTGCCAGCGACAGTGAGCCGCTTACTTCGCTGGAAGGAATTTCAATCGTTGCCGGCCTGGAAACGCTGGCGGGTCCGCAAGAGCTGGGAAAACTGGTACGCCAGTGGGGCGCGCGGCAGACGGTCTTCAGTCTCGATCTGAAACAGGGGATCCCGCTTGTCAGCAGCGCGCCCGGGAACGAGTTTGCATTGATTGCCGACCCATGGAAAGTGGCGGAGTTAAGTATCCAGCAGGGAGTTCAGCAGATGATTCTGCTGGATCTGGCGCACGTCGGAACCGGAACGGGAACCGGGACCGGGGCGCTCTGTCAGTTTTTACGCAGCCATCATCCCGGTCTGCAACTGATCACGGGGGGCGGCATCCGCCACACGGATGATCTCATTGGCGAGGCAGCACGAGGCGCTGATGCCGTCCTCGTGGCGTCTGCTTTACATGATGGACGTATCGGGAGAGAAGCGGTTCTCTCCCTGTCCTGAAGAATTCTGGTAGGCGTCCCTGTTAAAATGTCGCGTCGCCTGCCACTCACTCTGAATGGCTGGGGAGACGCGACTGTTAATCGGGTGAGCTGTTATTTCAGCAGATCGGGGAGTGATTTTTTGAGATCGGAGACGGTCGCACTCCGGTTCACAACCTTGCCGGATTTATCAACGAGAAACATCGTGGGCAGAGAAATCACACCGAAGTCACGTGCCGGCGCACTTTCCAGCCCGCCTTCTTCGTGGATATGAGCCCAGGCGATTTTATGTTGTTTGGCGTAAGTTTCTGCCAGATCAGGGGTCGCATCGAGGTTGATACCCAGCACGTCAAACCCTTCGCTGTGGTATTTGCTGTAAAGTTCCTGAATTTGAGGCAGGTCTTCCGTGCATGGTTTGCACCAGCTCGACCAGAACACAACCAGCAGCACTTTCCCGCGGAACTGTTTGGCGTCAATGCTGCCGCCGGCGAGTGAGGCTCCCTTCAATTCGAGTTCCTGACCGGCCAGATTCATCCGTCGCAGTGCCCCCGCGCCGCGTGTACCCGCTTCCGAACTGCCATGACTTTCCACCAGTCTGGTGTACCATTTTTTGGATTCCGCGACTTTTCCGCTGAATTCCTGTGTGACAGCCAGCTGCAGCATCGCTTCTGCGGAATCATCCGAGTTGGGATATTTTTTGATGAAGTCTTCTAACTGATCCAGCCACCATGTCTGCACGTCGCGGAGTTTTTCACTTTGTGTGGATTGTAACTGCGTACTGTAATCAGCCAGCAGCGTGCGGTACGTGACATAAGCCACCAGATCCTGGTCTTGTGATTTTTTCTGGACCTGATCCCGAATTGCCTGCAGCTGTTTTAAGCCGTCTTTGTACCCGACGGTTTGTACGGCTGCAGCCAGACCATCGACCATCTGCCGGGTCCACTGGGCACGGTCATCTTCATTTTTCGCAGCCGCAATCAGCTTTTCAATGATGGCAACCCGATCCGTGTTATATTTCGAAATTGCCGCGGGGCCTTTGTCCGGGGTGGGGCTGTTTTGGTCCAGTTTCTGGAGATCGTCCAGCAGGCCCTGCATCTCTTTGGAAAGCCCGACTGTGGAATTGGTAGGCAGCGTTGTATTTCCGGCAACCGGCTGCATCAGGATGCCCCCTTCGGTGACCTGCATCGACTCGCCTTCGATCGGCAGGGGAACCTGAGTCAGTCTCCAGGCGTCGCCGACGCGAATCAGCTCACCAAATTGAATCAGGCCGCTTTTGCCTTTTGTATCAACGATGGACATCACATTTTCGAACACCTGTAAATCTTTGTCTGTTTTCGCATCATCGGCGGGAATCAGGCTGGGCATGGCACCATCGAAGCGGACCCAGACCGTATCCGGAGTGATCATTTTGGTTTTGGAAAGCATCACGGGAATTTCTTTTGGCGCTCCCTTGACCGATTCACGAATCTTGTCTGCAAAAGGATTTTTGATGCCGGAATTGGAAATTTCCTCATCGGTAATCATCAGCGTTTTGAAGGCATTTGTGTTATTGTTCGCTAAAGCGGCGATGGCGACTCGGGTGACTTCTTCGGCTGAAATCATTTTCCATTCATCAATCTCACCGTCTTCATCGCGGTCAATTCCCCAGCGTGTACCCGCCAGATTCATCCAGCGCGAACCATCGACCTTGTTATTAAAGTTGGCATCGATATCCCGGTAGACTTCCAGCCCCCGATTGAAATAGCGCCATTGATCGACGACATTATCGCCGTTGGTGTCAACGAATCGTCTCAGAACCTGACCGTTCGGGCCATAAACAATCCAGCCCGACGTTTTTTTATCCTGCTCAACTTCGACCTTGCAGCGACCATAATCCGCTTTATCAGGAATTTCAATTTCGATATCTTTTTGAATCGGCTTGAAGGTCAATGCCAGTTCCGCACTCGGGGCATCCGCAGCCGAGACCGAGTTGGAAAGTGAAATAAGGAGAGCGAATACTGTTAATAATGAGATTCGGCCAATAGACATGTCACGGGACTCCGATTCCGCTGGTACGCATACTTAAACAACTAAAACGAACATGGTTGGGATTTTAGTAGAAAACGGGTGAATTGGTCACCATCAGTTTTCACAATTCCTTTGAAACGTGTCGGGAATCGGAGAACGCCCCGATTTAGTTCATCAGAAGCCCTGCATAACCGACAACCCGTGACCGGTCTCCCGTGATTTCTCCCGATGTTGCGTAGCCAACTCGTTCTACATGACTCAGTTTGCCCATTTTCTGCAGGGTTTTCATCACAATCACGGCGGGCAGCACGCCACACATGGAAATATGCTGTTCCCGCACGATTTCGAGTAATCCTTCCGGGTCCAGTGCGCACATTTTTTCCAACGCCAGTTCATCCAGGCGGCGGTTCTCCGCATCCGTGGCAAAGTGATTCATATCGCTGGAAATCAGCAGAAGGGGCGGTTCCGGCAGACTCTGAATGACATTGGCCAGCCCCTCTGCAAATTGTTCGCAGCGTTTCAGGTTCCCGCCACCGATGGCAATTCCCACGACTTGCGCATGAGGTGCCAGCCTTTGAATCAGGGGTAACTCGACTTCAATCGCGTGTTCACTCCGATGGGCGGCCGCGTCCCGTTCGAGGCCGGGAATCTGTTCAGCCAGTTTGCGGGCCAGATCAACGTCGGACTCCAGATTTCCATTCGGCAGCGCCCAGGCCTGGTGCGGGGCAACCGCCCATTCGACCCCCTCGCGGGTATGTTTGGGGCCGATGACGATCATTCTGGAAGGGAATTCGATGCGCTTTAAGACGTCCGCAGCAATTTTTCCGGAATACATCCAGCCGGCATGCGGGACCATCGCGGCTGCCCAGCGTTCCGGTTTGCCTGCTGCATGCAACAGATCATCCAGTTGTGCTTCGAGCGTGCCCGGGTCGGACGGATAAAATGTCCCTGCGACTCCGACAGGTCTGGTTGCCGGTCCCAGTTCCGCGCGGGGACGATTGACGATCTGAAAACGGGTTGCTGCCGTCTGTACCGCCAGGCTGAAGACCTGTGCCGATTCGGGTTGCGTCACACCGACGGCCTGTTGCGCCTGTTCCAGTAGGTCCGCTGCTTCCAGATCGCGGTCGAAGCACCAGCCTGTTTTCTGACCTTCGATCAGTAACAAGCTGCGATGTTTTGAATCAAAATTCGTGAGATCAAACTGTTCCACCGTTCCGTGCATCGCGGGATCCGTGGCCAGCGCCAGTTTCACCTGAAATTCGCCCGCGCGCAGGTTATGTCTGGCGATGACTGGAACCAGTTGCTGGCAGAGCGAGAACACCGTCGATTGCATGGGAAACGATTGTTTCAACGTCCATTTGGAGAGCGCGAGTTCCTCGTGGGTGTCTGTTTTCGTCAGCAACAGCGCCACGCCCTGAATGTTGGCATCCGAGACGCTGGGACAGTAATAAGAGGGAACCTGCCCGTTCATCAAAGCTTCAATTGTTGATTGCACATATTGAAGATACTGGGCAAATTCGCGTTGTCCCAGGATCTGGTGCAGAGAACTTTCAATCGGCGCGGAAATCATTCCGGCCAATTTTGCGGAACAGGAAACTCCCTGATACCGTAAGAGCGTGGTTCCTGGATCTTTCCAGGCGGTCGGTGAGAGCCCGGCTTTAATGCAGGTCTGGTTCAGGAACTCTTCCGCGTTCCAGCCATGATCGAGGGGGACGCCGGGCAGTAATAAACCACTGCGCCCGTCTGCCCGAATCTGCAGACCATGCAGGCCGACGGTGACGGCGTTGATGCGGTCGAGGCCCTGTTCCGAGACTTCTTCCAGTTCGGATAACAGCCAGACTTCCAGATCGAGCTGCGACAATTCGCTGGCGGAAATGGGGGGGAAGCGAGGGTCATCTTTCGCAGCACGAAGGGCAGCCTGCTGTATTGCCTGTCCGAGTGGGCTCGGTTGCCCGAAGTTCCCGCAGCACGAACGCAGTTGTCCCTGTCGTTTGAGGCTGACGAAGGCCCCGTTGATCACGGTTTCTTCCAGTTCATCCAGGAAGATGTCTTCCTGTTTTTTTTGAGTGGCTGTTTCCGTCACAACGGCAGCCGCCTTTTTCAGGAGTTTCTGTTCCTGTGCGGGGGTGAGTTCGATCTTTCGAGGCGTATTGTGACCCTGCATTGTCGAAGAACCTTTCTGAAGACCGACTTGCTGTGAATGGACGCCGGAACTCGTTTTTAAAATCGCCTGAATATCCACGGGCAGCCTTTTTTGCCCCCACGTTCCGGGTCTGTCGCTGAAATGTCCGGCGATGTGAGTGCCGCAATAACCGCAGTGATTCTGGTTCAACTGATATTGGCCTAATTGATACCAGTTGCGTTCGATCAGTGTCTGCCGACATTGAGGACAACAGGTGCTCTGTCGCGCGGCATCGTTGACATTTCCTGTATAAACATATTTCAGTCCTGTCTTTAATGCAATGTCGCGTGCGCGAACCAGGGTTTCGGGGGGAGTGGCGCCCCGGTCCAACATGCGGAAGTCCGGATGGAAGGCGGAAAAATGCAGCGGCACCTCATCGCCGACATTGTTCAGGATCCAGTCGCACATCCTTCGAAATTCGTCGTCACCATCGTTCGCCTGGGGAATGACCAGATTGGTGATTTCAAACCAGACATCGGTTTCCTGTTTTAACCAGCGCAAGGTGTCCAGAACGGGCTGCAGATGCGATGACGTGACGCGGTAGTAAAATTCTTCGGTGAATGCTTTCAAATCCACATTGGCAGCGTCGATGTGTTCAAAAAAATCAGCCCGCGCGGATTCTGTAATATAACCGGCGGTGACAGCCACGGTTTTCACACCTGCCGCGTGACAGGCTTTGG
>CAXBFD010000085.1:0-28952 GCA_963974925.1 uncultured bacterium
AATCGTCATATTCCAAACTATTCGAAATAATTGACGGCATTGCGGAAACTTCTGCCGGCTCGACAGGCTAATATATCACAACATCTGGGTGTGCTGCGGCATGCAAAATTGGTTGATTATGCCCAGGACGGGGCACTCCGCTGCTATTACCTGTCTCGTCCCCGACTCGTTAAAGACATGCTAGTGTTAGTGGGCCGTGATGAGCCCGTTGTGAAACGCACTCCAGAAGAGATCCAAGCTCACAAAGCACGACTGGAAAAAGCCCGCCAGCGGGAAAAACGCGCGAAGTTACCAGGCACCTCTCGTCAACAGGCAGTCCAATGAGAGAGCTGGTCTATCTGGACTTCAATGCGACGACGCCCCTGGCGGATCAGGTCGTCGAGGCGATGGAGCCTTATCTGCGCGAAGCATATGGTAATCCATCCAGTCTGCATTGGTCAGGTGTCCCCGCCCGTGATGCGATTGAAACAGCCCGATCACAGGTCGCCTCACTGTTATGCTGTGATGCGACGGAAATTGTGTTTACCTCCGGCGGGAGTGAATCTAACAATCAGGCCCTGAAAGGGATTTATTTCACGAAACGGTCAGCAACTCCGGTTCCGCACTTTATCTTCAGCCAGATCGAACACCCGACGATCCGGGAGCCCTGTCGGTTTCTGCAGTCCCTGGGAGCCGAACTGACCTGTGTACCCGTAGATGGTCAGGGGCTGGTCGATCCTGCAGAGGTACGACGTGCGATCCGGAAAAACACGGTTCTGATTTCAATCATGCACGCGAACAACGAAGTCGGCACCATCCAGCCACTTGAGGAGATTGCAGCGATCGCCAGGGAAAACGAAATCCCCTGTCATACAGACGCAGCTCAGTCGGTAGGTAAGATTCCGGTCGACCTGGATGCACTGGGCGTCGATTTACTGACAGTCGCTAGCCACAAGCTCTATGGACCTAAAGGTGTGGGGGCGCTGTACGTACGCGAGGGGTTAGAGCTGGAGCCACTCGTGCATGGAGCAGGGCAAGAAGCTGCGCGCCGAGCCGGGACAGAAAATATTCTGGAGATTGTCGGGCTGGGAGCCGCCTGTGCTCTCGCGCAGCAGACACTGAAGCAGACGGAGACCCGGGAACTCCGCGATAGTTTCTGGCAGAAACTGAAATCAATATTCGGTGAAGATGTTGTGCTGAATGGGCATCCGGAACTCCGGCTGCCGAACACACTTAACGTCAGTTTTCCCGACCATATCGGCGGAGAAATTTTGGCTCGTCTGCCCTGGCTGGCTGCCTCAACCGGTTCAGCCTGTCATGCAGGCAGCGTAGAGATCAGCCCGGTGCTGGCGGCGATGGGAGTCTCACAAGAGATTGGTCTGGGGACAGTCCGTTTCAGCCTGGGACGCACGACTACCCGATCTGAAATCGACCAGGTCCTGCAAGGACTGATCCAGATCATAGGAAAGAGTACAGAACAGAAGATGTAGACCTGTTTTTACAACGATTAATAAGAAAGTTTGAGGAACACAATGAATGCTTTGAAACCGTTACTTTTGATTTTTGTCACTGCAGGATTGCTGGTGAGCACCCTGAACGGCGCGGAGCCTACCAAAGATTCGCTGGCGACGGTTAAAAAAAATGTGGAAAACGACAAAGCAGTCCTGGTGGATGTGCGCGAGAAAGGTGAGTGGGACAACGGTCATATCGCAGGTGCGACGTTTCTGCCACTCAGTGAGTTGCGTAATGGAATCTCTAAGTCAGTACTGGCAAAACGGATTTCCAAAGATCAAGTCATCTATACCCACTGTGCCGTCGGGATTCGCTCCTGCAGAGCAGCGGACTACCTGTTGAAACACGGCTACGACGTGCGGCCACTCAAACCTGGCTATAAGGATCTGGTTGCGGCCGGATTCAAGAAGGCCAAAGAATAACCGGTCTGATAAATCAATTCGAGGAGACTGTCATGGCAAGCTATCTGATCATTCTCAACGGGCCACCCTACGGCAACGAGTATTCTTACAATGGTCTCCGGCTTGCCGGCAGTCTCGTTCGGAAGGCGGGAAACGAGGTGAAAGTCTTTCTCCTGGGAGATGCTGCAGCGTGTGCCAGGTCAGGGCAGAAGGTCCCGCAGGGATACTACAATCTGGAGCTCATGTTGCAGCAGTTTCATAAGCACGGAGGAGAAGTGGGAGTCTGTGCATCCTGCATGGATGCACGGGCAGTCACCGAGGATGAACTCATCGAGGGCTGCCATCGCAGTAGTCTGGACGAACTGACGAACTGGACCATGGACGCCGACAAGGTACTCGTTTTCTAAGTCAGCACAATGTGTTTTTAACAGTCTCCCTTCAGAAATTCGAAGCTCATCTGGATCCTATCTCTCAGCGAGTCAATTAATGGATGATGTAGAGCCTACAATAGTGGTCATCGTCAGACTGGCCTGTTTCCTGTCGATCCTGATCGGGATGGCGTTCTGGGAACTGTATCTCCCTCGTCGAAAGCTGGTGGCCGGCAAGCCCTGGCGCTGGACCAGCAATCTGAGTCTGGTGGTTCTGAATGGAATGCTGGTTCGAATCCTCATACCCGTCACAGCTGTCGCGGCAGCGGTGTACACCGGCGCCCAAGAATACGGCCTGTTTCACATCCTCGACTGGCCGCTCTGGCTGGAGGTTTTACTGGCCGTGGTCGTCTTCGATCTGGCAATCTATCTCCAGCACGTGATGTTCCACGCCGTGCCCCTGTTCTGGCGGCTGCACATGGTACATCATGCGGATCTGGACTTTGATGTGACCACCGGACTTCGATTCCATACCCTGGAAATTCTGCTCTCGTCCCTGATTAAATTGTCCGTAGTACTGGTGCTCGGCCCACCCGTCATTGCGGTGGTTGCCTTTGAGGTTCTGCTCAATGCAACCAGTATGTTCAATCACAGTAATATAGAATTACCGGAACAGTTCGATCGGTTGTTGAGGTGGTTCGTCGTTACTCCCGACATGCATCGTGTGCATCATTCAGTGATCTATCGAGAGACTAACAGTAACTTCGGCTTCAATCTGCCCTGGTGGGATTACCTGTTGGGAACATATCGTCACCAACCGCAAGAGGGCCATGAACTGATGAAAATCGGTGTGAAGACCTTCACCGATGAAAGGCAGGTTAATCGGCTGCTAGGCATGTTGCTTCTGCCGTTCCACCGTGGTAAGTCAGGCATGTTACACACAGACAAGACCGGACACAGTCAACCGGCTGGTGAAAGGAACTCGGAACGTGATTTGTCGGATGATATTTTCGGTGGTGACCTTGATGATGGGGACTCTTAGTTGAGCTGAAAGGGGAATGGAACGGCCGCGAGGCGAAATTTGAAAGAAGCCGTAGGGGATCACCCGGGATGAAAAATATGAATCGCATCCGAGGTGTCGGTTGGTTGGTAAGAGACCATGGGACTCGAAGCCCGCTGTCATCCAGATCGAATCAGTGTAGATGAGATGGGTGTGGGAGGAAGGAGTAAATGGCTTTCCAATTGAAGCTGAAACATTTTTACTGCTGAATGCAGATGTGTTTTGTAATGTAGTAAAATGTAGTTAATCCAACTGAATTTGCCTGAAATGAACTGGATTTCACTAGATCGTGAAACACTGAGTTTCTTCAATCAATACTCTGATTCAGGGGTGAAAGGTCGTTTTTAGAGAAAGCTTAATTCTTATCATCGGCGAGAATGTAGATGATATTAGGGTCGCCCGCTTTCTCCGCGGCGGAGGCAGTTGTTTGTGGAACGTGAATCAGAGTCCCTACGGAGAGCATCAACACGAGTGACGAAATTCTCTGTCGTAAAGAGATTTTTCGTGATGGAATTTCAAACTGGGAAAGCGCTGTCGCAGCTTGCATGATGATACCCCTGAGAGTTTAGTTTTCTGACAAATGGTGACTCAATTTATTTCAGTATCAGTAAGTCGGTCCGCCGGGTCAAGTTAGACTCCGCTGGAATCGTTTTTGGTGAAGCGGAATCAAAATGAAATGAACGCAGAAATAATATCAAGTATCGCAGGGCGAAATCGTCTAACAGGCCTGAAACTCCTGGGATACGTTCATGCGTCATGTGCATGGCAGTAATTACGAGAATGCATTGGATTTATTGGTTGTCTGCACCAATAATGATGTAAAGAGAATCAACGAGTCTGCCGAGTCTGCATTGAAGCCGATTTATTTCAACTACTATCCAAGGAGAAATCATGACCATGCCAAGAGACTTCGCTCGCGTAATATCGGGCTGCGCGGTGCTCTGCATCGCGACAGTCGCATTCGCCCAGAATCACCCCCCGCTTGTTAAGGATGGCGACAAACAGGATATCAGCAAGTGCCCGGTGATGGGGGGCCAAAAAAGTCCGTCTCAGAGGCAAACTGCGGCGGGAGGCATGACGAATGGAGACTGGTGGCCGAATCAGTTGAACCTGGATATCCTGCATCAGAATTCACGCAAGAGTAATCCCATGGGTGAGGATTTCAATTACGCCGCAGAGTTTCAGAAACTCGATCTGGCTGCCGTGAAGAAGGATATTAAAACGTTGATGACCACTTCACAGGACTGGTGGCCCGCCGACTACGGGCACTATGGCCCACTGTTCATTCGGATGGCCTGGCATAGCGCAGGCACGTATCGCGTGGCAGACGGTCGCGGCGGTGCCTCCGATGGCACACAGCGCTTCGCACCGCTCAACAGCTGGCCCGACAATGCGAACCTGGATAAGGCGCGACGGTTACTCTGGCCGATTAAACAAAAGTATGGCAGCAAGATTTCCTGGGCCGACCTGATGGTCTTAACCGGAAACTGCGCCTTAGAGTCGATGAGGTTCAAGACGTTCGGATTTGCCGGTGGTCGCGAAGATGTCTGGGAGCCACAAAAGGATGTTTACTGGGGACCGGAAAGCGAGTGGCTGGGGAGCCAGCGTTACAAATCTGATAAAAAACTCGATAACCCTCTTGCCGCCACTCAGATGGGTTTGATCTACGTCAATCCGGAAGGGCCTGGTGGTAAGCCGGACCCACTCGCCGCAGCACAGGCCATTCGGGAAACGTTCGGCAACATGGCGATGAATGATGAAGAGACGGTCGCTCTGATTGCCGGTGGACATACCTTCGGAAAAGCCCATGGTGCTGCCAGTCCCGAAGGGAACGTGGGACCTGAACCTGAGAGAGCCGGTCTCGCGGAACAGGGGCTCGGCTGGAAGAACAAATATGGCGCAGGCAATGCAGGCGACACGATCACCAGTGGTCTGGAAGGGGCCTGGACCTCTACCCCAACTGAGTGGTCGAACGGCTATTTCAATAACCTGTTCGGCTACGAATGGGAATTAACGAAAAGTCCTGCCGGTGCGCAGCAGTGGACGCCGAAAGAGGAATCTGCGAAAGGAACCGTGCCGGACGCGCACGATCCAGAGAAGTCTCACGCACCGATGATGTTCACAACCGACCTGGCATTGAAGATGGATCCGGCCTATGCGAAGATTTCCAAACGCTTCCATGAAAACCCGGACCAGTTCGCTGCTGCCTTCGCGAAAGCATGGTACAAGCTGACACACCGCGACATGGGGCCCGTTTCAAAGTGCCTCGGCCCGGAAGTCCCCGCAGCACAATTGTGGCAAGACCCCGTTCCGGCTGTCGATCATAAACTGATTGATGAGCAGGATGTCGCGGCCCTCAAAGCCGAGATCCTGGCTGCCGACTTGTCGATTTCTCAACTGGTGTCGACCGCATGGGCGTCGGCGTCTACCTTCCGCGGCAGTGACAGTCGCGGTGGTGCCAATGGCGCACGGATTCGTCTTGCCCCACAGAAAGACTGGAAAGTCAATAATCCGGAAGCACTGGCGAAGGTCCTGCCGAAGCTGGAGCAGATTCAATCGGAATTCAACAGCGCACAGTCCGGCGGCAAAAAAGTCTCGCTGGCCGACCTGATCATTTTAGGTGGATGTGCGGCGGTTGAAGAAGCGGCGAAAAAAGCCGGGCATGAAGTTCAGGTTCCCTTCGCACCCGGGCGCACTGATGCGTCACAGGAAATGACCGACGTCGCGTCTTTCGCCGTGTTGGAACCGCAGGCAGACGGGTTTCGTAACTACCAGGATCACGGAGTTCAATTCGACCGACCTGCAGAAGAGATGCTGGTCGATCGCGCCAATCTGCTCACGCTGACTGCACCGGAGATGGCTGTACTCGTTGGCGGCATGCGGGTTCTCGACACGAATGTCGGCGTTCCGAGACTGGGTGTTTTCACCAAACGGCCGGGAACATTGACCAATGACTTCTTCGTGAACCTGCTGGATATGAACATGAAGTGGCAGAAGTCTCCCATGTGCGACCACTTCTTCGAAGGGCGTGACAGCAAGACGGGCCAGGTTAAATGGACGGCCAGCTCCGTGGATCTCGTGTTCGGTTCGAACTCTCAACTGCGTGCGATCGCGGAAGTGTATGCCAGCGAAGACGGGCAGCAGAAGTTCGTTAATGATTTCGTGGCTGCCTGGGCTAAGGTGATGACTCTGGATCGATTTGATCTAAATCCTGCTTTGCAAAAAGGAGCGAAGTCGGTGGCGATCGGCCAACGCTGATATTTTGAGTCAGCGATTGTCGCGTGATCGACCTGGAGGGTCGATCACGCGCATTATTTTCCCTTTTCTGTGAACTGTTTGCCAGGTCGATTCCCGGCTTCCTGACGTCCCTGTCTGGCCTGTGGAATTACAACGCGAGGTCAAACGCGCCTCCTTCTTGACTCTTGTCTACGTATGCGTTTGTGGTTCTCTGATCTTATCCAGACGCCTCGTGTTTCGGTATTTTGCAGGGTTCCCCGCCAGAGACGCTGGCAAGTTTAGCCCTGAGATGATCTGCAATGTCCCAGTATTGAATCACGAGTAGAGTGTGGCAGGCGGAAATTTCGTCAGAGTCTCTGAAAAATGAAAAAAACAGGGAATGAAAGTCAGATCAAATCAGTCTATTCAGTTGAGGAGAGTGTTCCACAATCCAATGTCTTCGTGTTGAGCCCGCTGAACGAGACCAGTTTAATCATTCGCTGGTGTAAGTCTTGATTTTACACTTTCATTTTCCGGGCGGTTGCCGTTAGTATGTGTAGTATATACCTGTATTGATCTACTGCAAAAGCGGCTCATTTGTAGAGCAGGCTTTGGAAAACACCATTCTCAGCCATTTAAAACAAGAATACCGTTCCTTCCTGAACGAAGATAAGCTAAATTCAACTCCTCGTATCGTAAAGTTATTAACACAACCGGAGTCCGATCTTCCGGTCCGCTTCATTTGATTGATCAGCCCAAATTTTGAGGAACAACAGCGTGAAAAGTATCTGGGCGTCTCTTTTCGTACTACTCAGCTTTGCAGCGCTATCAACGGAGATCCAGGCGCAACCCGACCCGAACGGGGGCGGCGATACTCAGCAGAGCCAGCGAGTTGTTTCAGTTGCTGCTGCACCGGGCAAATATCCGCCGCTGCCGATTCCTTTTTTTCGCGGAAATGGTCAAGCCACTAATTCACAAGGATTCTACATCCACTTCTGGAAGTTTCTGCTTGTGGTATTGTTATTTCTGCTCTGGGCGAAAACATCGTATTGGGTTGACGAAGACAGTCGCGGTTTAAAGAGCAATACCGAGTTCTGGAGTTCCCTCATCCTGGCAGCCGGGGGACTCGGTTTTCTGTTGGTATTTTGCATGCCCAGCTTTCTGATTGGTTTTTTCATCTTAATGGTAGCTTATGGCGCGCCTCTGGGATTTTATATTCAAGAGCGGAATGCCAAGGTGCCTGCTTCCAGCAGAGTCCTGACGCCTGATCACATTCAGAATTTAACGTTGCGCTATCTGGCCCGTATGGGAATTCGGGTCGGAGGCAAAAAAATGCAGCAGGCTGCGGTGGGCCCTGAAATCCGCTTTGTCGGAAAATCATCAAGCGGGCGAGGCGATGATCCCACAAGCTCCCGCCGGGTTGAGAATTCGCGCGGATTTCTGGCAGCCAAGGAATTGATCTATGACGCCGTCATGCGTCGTGCGACCGACGTGCATCTTGAGCCCAAAGAAGATGAAGTTGGCGTGCGTTTGCGTATTGACGGTGTGATGTATCCCACGGAAGGTTTTGATCGAGCGATTGGTGAAGCGGTTCTGAATATTTTTAAAGTGCTCGGGGCGATGGACATTACCGAGAAGCGTCGGCCGCAGGATGGCAGCTTTCGGGCCATTATGCCAGATCGTGAAATCGATTTTCGTTTAGCCAGTCAGGGAACCCGACACGGCGAAAAAATGAGTTTGCGTATTCTGGACCAGACGAACTCAATCGGTTCATTGGCGGAGCTGGGAA
Organism: uncultured bacterium; assembly: GCA_963974925.1. GTDB lineage: Bacteria > Planctomycetota > Planctomycetia > Planctomycetales > Planctomycetaceae > Gimesia. The sequence continues at coordinate 8,326 of CAXBFD010000085.1, forward strand.
TCCGCAAACAACTGGTCGATCGACTCAGCGCAGTTGTCAAACAGCCGCACGGTCTGTTTTTATGCTGTGGTCCGACTGGTGCCGGTAAATCAACCACTTTGTTTGCCGCGTTACATGAGATCGACCCTTACCAGCGGAATATCATCACCATCGAAGATCCGGTTGAATATCGGATTGACAATGTTTCCCAGATTGAAATCAACCAGAAAGCCGGTCAGACCTTTGCCGAGTCTTTAAGAAGCATTCTGCGGCAGGACCCGGACGTCGTCATGATCGGCGAAATCCGTGACGCCGAGACTGCACGCATTGCCTGTCAGGCAGCAAACACCGGTCATATGGTGTTCTCAACGGTGCACGCGAACGATACCTTTACAGCCTTGTATCGACTGCTTGATCTGGAGGTCGAAGCGTTTATGCTGGCCAGTTCTCTTTCGGCTTTACTGGCGCAGCGACTGGCCCGGCGGTTATGTCCTGACTGCAAGGAAGCCTATCAGCCGAATCCGGAGTTTTTGAAGAAAGCAAATCTGCCGCCTGATAAAGTAAAATCCTTCTACAGGCAGCCGAAAAATCCGGAGCTTGTGTGTTCGAACTGTGGCGGTCTGGGATATAAAGGCCGGATCAGTGTTGTGGAACTGCTTGAATTCAATGAGCGGATGCGCGACATGATTCGCGATGCGGCCAATATCTCACAGTTGAAAGCTCAGGCGCGCAAGAACGGCATGTTATACATGAAAGAGGAAGGCCTGCGGCTGGTGGTCAAGGGGGTCACTTCCATCGATGAATTACTGCGAGTTGTGAAGTGAGATTATAATTTAAAAGTGAGCCTGCTTTTTATTCATCTGATCAATATACATATCGATTTATTCATTTTGGAAATCAACCATGATTGACATAATACTGCTGGCCATCTTGGGAATTGTGACCTGGTGTGTTGCCAGCGAAGGCGCCTGGGGAGCCGGATTTATCTTTGTTTCAGTTCTCCTGGCAGGACTGTTGGCAATGAACTATTTTGAACCTCTGGCCACTTTTTTGACGGATAATATTTCCAGTTCAGGAGCCTGGCGGCAGCGCTGGGACAGTATTGCCCTGGTTGGATTATTTGTCGCATTCATTTTTCTCTTTCGTGAACTTACGGTGCGTATTGCGCCGACTTATATGCAGGTTCACCCTCTGGTCCATGAGATTGCCCGTTGGAGTTTTGCCGCGCTGACTGGATATATTGCGATGGCATTTTTGCTGACTGCATTACACACCGCGCCTTTACCTCGCGAGTTTGCCGGCTTTACGCCCGAACGAAATAACCTGTTTGGAGCGGCTGCCCCGGATCGTCAGTGGCTGGGTTTTACGCAGTACGTTTCTGAGAAATCAATGCGGAATGGTGCCGCCGGACATCTATTTGACGGGCCCGAATATACGTTTCCTCAGCAGCAAAACAGCATCTGGCCGTCATTTCCGATCCGCTATGCGACGCGCAGGGCACGTGGTGCAGCCGGTGGAGTAAGCTCAGCCGCTCCTGCTTCATCAGAAAAAGCAAGCCGCTCTTTTTAATCGCGTGACGCATACTCGCGCTGGAATAAATCGACCAGTTGAGGAATGAATCGCTCAAAGGCACGCGCGCGATGACTGAGATGCTGTTTGACAATGGGCGCCAGTTCTCCGAATGTCTTATGCAGCTCAATGATTTCAAAATAGGGATCGTAACCGAAACCATTTCGGCCGCGCGGTGCTTCCGTCATGCGGCCGCGGCAGGTCGCTTCTACCTGCAGGCAAATTTTCCCCTGCGGATTGGAAATCGCGACATTACAAAGATAAGCGGCAGTCCGTTTCTCAGGCGGCACGTCTTTCAGTTCCTGAATCATCTTGGCGTTATTCAGTTCATCAGTTGCATGTTCTCCGCTGAAGCGCGCCGAATAGATGCCTGGAGCACCGTGCAGAGCGTCGATCATCAATCCGCTGTCTTCACCGATCGTCCACTGAGAAATCGCGAGAGCAGTTTGTGATGCTTTTTTCGCGGCGTTCTCTGCAAAAGTGCTGCCATCTTCCACGACTTCAGCAGCGTCAGGGAAGTCCGCCACACTTTGTACGTGGATTCCATGCGGGTGCAGTAATTCAGATATTTCACCTGCTTTTTTTGAATTGCGGCTGGCGAGAACAATGGCAGGATATCGAGGCATGAGACTGTAGGTTTTCAAAGTGAGTGTCAGAAATGAGTGTACTCAGCGGGAACCAGCCGGAACGCCTCAAAACCATTGCGCAAAAAAGAAGCCTTCCCTGGTTCAGGCACTGTAACAGGCCCGATTGGCTGAGGGAAGACATCCGCTTTTGAGTGGATTAGTTTGCTTTGGGGTTTTGAATCAACGTTGGTTTGGGATCAAATACCCACGATGCAGCCGGAGGCGATTGAGGCGTTTTTCCGGGAATCACAAAGTACTCTGCCGTCATTGTTTCCACACCCGTTTCCGGATGCGGTTTCATTTTTGATCCAAACAGCTTTGCATAAGCGGCGAGTCGGGGATCGTCTGCCGAATCAAAAGAACCCACAGTGACGATCGATCGATATTTTTCATGCAGCACATAGGCTTCAATATTTTGTGGTGAACCAGCAGGGAAGCCATAACTTTTCGCATTTCGTAATGCTTTGGCCAGAGTCCATGCGTTTTCGGCTGCCTGATCCAGACTGTTGCCGACTTTCAAACTTTCAGTGGCATTCTGAAAACGCGACGTGGCTGTTTTGGTGACTGAGTTTCCATAAAATGAAGCCACTACCAGCGAATATTTTCCGTTGTTCTGCAGGAGTGAATATTCAACGCCGGAATTAAGTTTGGCGATCAGCGGGTCCTGTTTTCTCTGGGCCACTTCCTGCGGTGTCAGCAGCGGGTTGATGGTAAGAAACGCGCCGCTGAGCGGACCTGGTTGACCGGGTGTTTTGTTATACACGCCGTTGTCAGTAATGACTTTGGGATGAAAGTTTTTGATGTATTTCAACGTCTTCTGGGCCACATCGTCATCACTGTCGGAATAATTGCCGGCGATCACGGAAATCATCGCGCGTTGGGCCGCGTAGCTGCGGCGTTCCTCTCTGCCGAGACGATCGAGTGTATTAAAACGCTGGATGACAGATTCCTGACTGAAAGTGTAAGCCGGAATTCCACGTTTGCGCAGTTCGTAAACTAATTCATCAGCGGCTTCCTGCGCACTCAGCCCTTTCGAGCGTCTGCTTTCAGGAATGTCCCGCAGGCTGGCCGCCATGATCATCCAGGGGCCGTGCCGTTTGGTAAGCTTATACTTTTTACCTTTGACGGCTTCAATTCCTGCATCCGCTTCCGGCACCGTGCCCGTCATGAAAACGGTCATGGTTAAAGTGATGATCAGACTTTGTTTGAACAGTTGCGTGGTCCGCATATCAGTATCCCTTCTGAAAGCGTCCGAACCGGATGGATGTGATTTCATGAAACAGGCTCTGTTTTACCCGTGCGTCCTGACGGGCCAGCCACCTGCAATTAGACTTAGCTTAATGATGATGTTGAGATGTCTCAGACATGAGGCGGGAGTCTAGCAGTTCTGTAAAAATGCGTCTAGAGATGATTTTTCAGGGCTGCTCCAGAGAGCATTTTCCGGGAAATCATTACAGTGACCTGCCGTCGGTACTGATTAATTCTTTCCAAACCGTGGCAACTTGCATACAATCTAAGTAGTTATGAAATAATAAGATAAGATTTGTTTTTCGACTTGGCTCCCAACAGGCCGTCGGAATCGGGACGAGATCATATGCGTGTGCTTGTTGTATCGGACATTCATTCGAATTGGGCGGCGCTCTCCGCACTCCAGGAAGACTTTGATTACTGTCTGTGTATCGGTGATCTGGTGGATTATGGTACCGATCCGTTACCGTGTATCGAATGGGTAAAACAGAACGCGACCGCCTGCGTGCGAGGCAATCACGATCATGCGGTAGCCCAGCGGGTAGAAGCCAAAGGTAGCACCGGCTTTCGAAGTCTGGCCTGTGCGACACGTCCCTTCCATTGGGAGTTACTGGATCGGGTCCGCATGAAATATCTGGCGCGGCTGCCGATTTCCCAGCAGATTACGCTCATGGGTGTGACATTCTATCTGGTGCATGGCACGCCCCGCGATCCACTGGATGAATATCTGAGCGATAATGAAGCCGCCTGGACCGCGCGGTTGCAGGGCATTAATGCCGATTTTATTTGTGTCGGGCATACGCATATCCCGTTTCATCTTGATCTCGGTGACAAGCAGGTGGTGAATCCGGGAAGTGTTGGTCAGCCCCGTGATGGTGACCCCCGCTGTTCGTATGCGATTATTGAAGATGGGAAGGTTTACCTGAAGCGGCAGGAATATGATATTCAGGCTGCGATCCGGCAGATGGAACAAGCGGGCCTGGCCGGAGAAGCACTGGAAATGGCTTCCAGCGTTCTCCTGAATGGCCGCATGTCTTGAATGCGCTCAAGCCTGTGGTTCCGTCATGCTCATGGGATCGAGGGCTTCTTTCAGTGTTTCCGCAGGCAGAATTTTCTGCTCTGTGCACAATTCACGAATTGTTTTACCTGACTTGAACGCTTCTTTGGCAAGTTTGGATGCTTTCTCGTAACCAATGTGCGGGTTGAGGCTGGTTACCATTGAGAGGCTGTTTTCTACTGCCGCATTGCAGGCTTCTTCGTTGGCTTCCATGTTTTCGCAGCAGAGCTTTACGAATTCATTGCTGGAATTCGCCAGCAGGTGAATGCTTTCCAATGCGGTGAATCCCATGACAGGCATCATGATATTCAATTGGAATTGTCCGCCTGTTGCGCCGGCCATCGTAATCGTCTGGTCATTTCCCATCACGCGCGTGGCGGCCTGCATCATGCTTTCACACATCACGGGATTGACCTTTCCGGGCATGATCGAACTGCCGGGCTGCAGGTCCGGGATTTTGACTTCGTAAAAACCGCAGCGGGGTCCCGAGCCCAGCCAGCGGATATTGTTGGAGACATTAAAGAGTGTGGTGGCGATGGTTTTCAATTCCGCATGGCATTCCACGAGCCCATCCCGCTGGGCATTGGCTTCGAAATGGTTGACGGCTTCGCTGAACGCAATGCCGGTCAGTTTTGCGAGTTCGACACTGACGCGATGTCCGAATTCCGGGTGCGTATTGATGCCGGAACCGACGGCGGTGCCTCCGACGGGCAGTTCATACACGGCAGACGCAGCCCGTCTGGCCCGTTCTATACACAGCTCCAGTTGACGGGCAAAGCCACCAAATTCCTGTCCCAGTCGGAGGGGAGTCGCGTCGGCCAGATGGGTCCGGCCAATTTTAATAATCTGATCCCACTCTTTTGCTTTTTGCGTGAGAATGGCCGCAAATGTTTCGAGGCCGGGGATCAGGTGATTGTGAATACTGGAAGCGACTGCAACATGTATGGCGGTGGGAAACGTATCATTCGTGCTTTGTCCCATGTTGACATGGTCGTTTGGGTGTACCGATTTTTCCGGAGCAAACCGGTCTTTGCCCAGAATCTCAATCGCACGATTACTGATGACTTCGTTTACATTCATATTGCTTGAAGTACCCGAGCCGGTCTGGTAGACGTCGATCGGGAACTGGTTATCAAATTTGCCATCCGCCACTTCCGTCGCTGCGGCGATGAGCGCCTGGATCTGTGTATCATCGAGAGGGTTTTTACCGGTTCCGGAGAGTTTTCCTAAATCGCGGTTGGCATGGGCGGCTGCCAGCTTGACCTGTCCCATCGCATGAATCAGGCTGGGGGGCAAGGTATTGCCGGAGATTTGAAAATTCTCGACGGCTCTTTGTGTTTGTGCGCCATAGTAGGCGTCTGCTGGGACCTGCACTTCACCCATTGAATCACGTTCGGTTCGAAACCCGGACATTGGTCTGCTTCCTGTCTCTGATAGAGTTGTCAATTGGAAATATAAAAAGCCGGCGATCAAAGAGTTTGAAAGCCGGCTCCAATTCTAGCAAGTTATCCTGTATTCTCAATCGCCGTTCGGTTTCTGTAGGGAATTGCTTACGGCAGAGGCTGCGTACTCCTCAAGTAGCTGAACAGATCACGGACCTCTTTTTCGGAGAGTTTGTCGAGCAGTCCTTCGGGCATCAATGATTTCTTTTGCGGCAGCATTTCATCGATGTTCTCGCGCTCAATCGTAATACTCTGGCCATCAGCGCTGCGCATCACGATCACATTATTATCCTGGTCAGCGAGGAATCCATTGACGGTGCGTCCATCCTCGGTGACGACCAGGAATGTTTCAAAGCCTTCACGGATTTCCGCAGACGGGTTCACAATATTCACCAGCATTCGTGCGACATCATCGCGTTTAAATGCGGTCAGGTCTGGTCCGATCTCTCCCCCTTCGCCAAACAGTTTATGGCACTTGCCACAATTTTTCTGAAAGAGCTTTTCTCCGGCGTACCGGTCGGGATCTTCTTTGCCGCTCTGCAGGATTTGTGTCTGGGCGGCGATCTGTTTTTGCATCTCTTCCGTAGTGGCGCCGGAGATGGAGCCAAAGTGTTTGGTGATCAGACCTGAGATGCCCGCATCACTGTAAACGGTCATTTTTCGCGCCGTTTCGATGGGGACCGTATCTTTGTTGATCTTACCGACATCAAGGGCGGTCAGAAATTCGAGAGTCCACGGTTTACGGATGGAAACCAGTGTCTGGGCGGCACTGCGTAAATCATCCGACATCTCCGGATACTGAGCCGTAACCACTTTGCCGATGGACTCGTCCGGGTATTGCTGCAGCGCACTGATCGAAGCAATCTGCATCTGCAGGTCGCTGGAATTCTTAATGATATTCAACAGTACGGGGACGCACTCCGGAACTTTTACTTCACCGAAGATCTGAATCAGATCTAACCGTTTCTGGTTATCGGTTTTGGTATCCGCCACCATTTTCAGTGCCTTATCGATGGCCGCTTTGTCCCCCTGACGAATACCCAGGGACATGGACTGTCCGCCAAATTTTGACATGGCGGTGATGAGTGCTTTCGGAAAACTGGCCTGGGAGCGGCCTTTCATCGCCGTTTCAAAACCCGACATCAGGATTTCCGCATGCGATTTATCGGGTGCCAGTTCCAGCAGTTTGGCGCAGACCATCAGATCGTTACGGGAGCCTGTCGATGCAAACCGGCGCATGATGCGTTCCAGAATATATTTTTCGACGAGGGGATACTGCCAGATTTCTGCTTTGGAAAAATAAGCCAGTAACGCATCGCGGTTTTTATCGACCCGTTTTTCCAATGCCCACCACAGAATCAGCGGCAGGTGCACGTCGTCGAGGTCTTCGGAACGGCTTAAGAGATTAAAGGCGATTGGCAACCCGATTTCTGCAGGAATTCGTTTTGATGAACTGGCGAGCTGGCTGCGGACCTGCACGTGCGGTTCGGTTAAAGCGAGTGCAATCAGTTGCTGTCCGATTTTCGCGGACACCTGATTTTCGTCACATAACAGCCTGATCGTCCAGGCACGCACGTAGGGGTCCGGGTGCTGCAGCGATTTCTCCGCCACGCTTTCATCAAAGCCATCACTCAGATTCAGCGCCCAGAGCGCTTCCAGCGCCGATTGCCCGTCGGTTTCAAATAGTTTCTGCTTTAAAGCGGGAATAACGGATGCGTCTTTGCGATCGCCGAATAAACGCAGCGCCTGCTGGCGATACCATTTGTTGGGGTGGTCCAGAACCGCGATTAATTCCAGCGATGTTTTTTTACCCAGATCAAAGGCGGCGAGGGGCTGGGCGTCTTTCGCGGTGAGACGATAAATGCGTCCGTCTTCTTTTGTAACCTGGCCGTCGTAAAGCTGGAGGTGCGAGATTTCACGTTCGTACATATCACAGAAGTAAATTGCACCATCAGGGCCGACTTTGATATCGACGGGCCGAAACCGTTTGTCGGTAGTGGTCACCGGTCGCTGCAGATCTTCTGTCTGATAGGAGGAGCCATCGGCTGAGATTTTACTTTCGACCACGCGGCCCTGCAGCGGTTCCACGCCAAACAGATGTCCCCAATATTTTTTGGGGAGTGTGTCCGCTTCATAGATAATGAAGTTATGTGTAAAGCGGGGAACGTTGGCGTGTTTCATGGCCTGGAAATAACCAAAGGCATACGGATTCGAAAGCGGCCCGTGTTTGCTAAAGCCTTTCTGGTAGTAGCTGCCTTGGGTGTAATGAAATCCACGTGTATTTCCGCCGTTGTGCCCGGAGTAGAGTCGCCCCTTCTGATCAAACTCAACACCAAATGCATTCCCGCCCCCTTCGGCGAAGATCTCGTAAATTTTCTTTTCCGGATGATAACGCCAGATTAACTGGCCCAGTGACTGGATGGCTTCCTTGTCTTTCTGGCCTGGTTTTTTCACTTTACCGGAAACCGTACTTCCCTGTGATGAATACAGCCAGCCATCTGGACCCCAGCGCAGACTGTTGACGACGGAGTGCGTATCTTCTAAGCCGAACCCTTGGAGATGCACCACAGGGTCACCATCGGGGATATCGTCATTATCCTGATCGGGATAAAAGAGTAAAAAAGGAGGGTTCAATACCCAGACACCGCCGCGTCCTTTGACGAACGATGATGCAATGCTCAATCCATCAACAAAGGTTTTATGTTTATCATATTTGCCATCGCCGTTCGTATCTTCGTGAATCGTAATTTTGTCTGCACCCCGTTCATGATGAGGAGGCGCCAGCGGCACTTTATCGTAAACGGAACGATAATGTTTGTCCTTGCTCAGAATTTTCAAGCCTTGCGGAAAAGGGTACTGCAGATAGTTCATAACCCACATGCGGCCGCGTTCATCGAAGTTCTGAAAGATGGGCTGTCGCACATCAGGTTCGGCGAGCACCTGTTCAATTTTGAGGTCTTCCGGAACAGTGAATCGTTTCAGTGCATCGGCGGGACTGAGAAATTCGCCCTCCGTATCATTGGGAGGAGGCTCTGGTGGAGCGGCCTGGCTTGTCACAAATGAATACATTATTAGTGAAATCACTATTAGAAAGAATGAACGGTGGTTCATTGTTCAGTGTCCTTGTCATGCTATAATTCAGGGGTGTTTTGATAAATCCAGGCAGGAGTTTCGTACTGATACAAGAGAGTAAAATTCATTTTGGATTCTGAAAGTGAATTCAGAATATAGATAACAGTTTGAAGACAGTGCGTGTCAAAATCAAGCAACAAACAGGCGTGCCGCGTCGGTTTCCCCGATTGTGAAAACCCGCATCAGACTTTGAGTTGCTGAATACCTATCATCTACAGTAGATATTGGTGACTCTCTTTCCCTACGATAGACGGGGATGCAAATCTCAACTGGAAAGTGAAATTTTCAACAAATCCTTCAAAGCAGGACAATTCAAGATGATCAGCAAACGGATACTTCTCGCGATAATCAGTTTGTGTTTCTATTCTCAGGCAGGGTTTGGTCAGAAGCAGACAGACTCCTCACAGGAAACGTATCCTTTGCCTGGCACAGTGGCCAAAAACGCAAAATTGCAAGAGGAATATGCAGCGAAAGCGTTTTTCGAAGGACCAGTCTGGGACCCGGTAGGAAAAAAATTATACATTACTTCCTTTGTCGAGAAAGAGACAAAAATATTACGTCTGGAAGGGCGGGGGAAAGCCTTGATCTGGCTGGATAATACGAAAGGCATTAATGGCACTTATCTCTCCCATGAGGGGCGCATGCTCGGCGCGCAGGCGTTTGGACAGCATGTGATGAGTTATGGCTTTGGTGAGTCCGGGCCGACCGACACGCGTATTGTGGCTCAGAATCCCAGGTGGAACCAGCCTAATGATGTCTGCCAGACACCCCAGGGAAACATTTATTTTACCGACCCCGATTTCAAGAATCGGAAAACGAGCGCCGTGTATGTGAAGACAACTGACGGGTCTGTTAAAAAAATCATCGACAGTATGCCGGTCCCGAATGGCGTCATCGCCGCCAACGATGGCAAGACACTTTATGTCGGTGACAGTCACGAGAAACTCTGGCGCAGTTTTCCCATCAAAGCTGATGGAACCGTAGGGGTGGGGAAGATCTTTTTTAACCCCGACACGAAACGCCAGGACTCTCCCGACGGAATGAGCATTGATGCGGAAGGAAACCTGTATCTTTCCGGGCGAGGCGGAGTCTGGGTGACAACCCCCGCGGGAGAATCTCTGGGCTTAATTCCAGTGCCGGAATTTTGTTCGAACGTGACGTTCGGCGGAGAGGATGGGAAAACGCTCTATTTCACCTGTGCGAATAAAGTTTACAGCTTGAAGATGGACGTCAAAGGGGGACAGTTTCGCTGAAGCGACAATCTGGGGGATTTCAGGAACCCATCTGGAACCTGTGCTGACGGTGCTTTTGTCGTCCATCACGAACCAGAGACGCTGACAGATTACAGGCAGCGTCTCTGGTTTGGAGTAAGCATTGGTAAATTCTGATATTACAGAATGGCGGCGCCTTTGACATCGATTCCCTTCAGGACCATCTTCAATTCTTCCACGTTGGGTGAAATTTCGAATGCATCGGCCCGGCTGATAAATTCGCGGTCAATAAAACTTTTCAGGCTGTCATTGAACTGCTGCATGCCTTCCTCTTTCCCGATGCGGATGGCAGCGGCCAGTTTTTCGTCTTGTTCTTCCAGGATCAGTTTGCGTATGGTGGGGTTAAAGGTCATGACTTCAATAATGGGGACACGACCTGGCTTATCGACGATCGTTTTCAAGAGTTTTTGAGCAACGATGGCGCGCATATTGAATGCCAGACTGCTCCTCAATGCTTTATGCATATCCTGAGGGAACAGGTCGAGAATACGACCGATACAACTGGGAGCGTTGGAAGCGTGAATTGTTCCGAACACCAGGTGCCCTGTTTCCGCCGCGTGGATCGCGGTAGAGAACGTTTCCATGTCACGCATTTCGCCCACGAGCATGATGTCGGGATCCTGACGCACAGCGTGTTTCATGGCGATTTCAAAATCTTTCACGTCAATTCCGACTTCGCGCTGATTGATCAGACACTTGTTCTGGGTGTAAACGAATTCGATCGGGTCTTCAATCGTCAGAATATGTTTGCGATAATTATCGTTGACCCAGTTCAACATCGACGCAATCGTGGTACTTTTACCACTACCGGTGACGCCAGCCAGCAGCACCATGCCCTGGTCGAACTTACAAAGTGATTCCATTACGGGAGGCAGGAACAGACCGTCAAAGTTGGGAATCGAACGTTCAATTTTACGGGAAACCATACCGGGAAAACCCAACTGGATAAACAGGTTCACACGAAAACGCCAAGGCACTCCTTCGTATTCCACGACGTAAGAAAAGTCGGCTCCCCCCTCTTCATGGAAGATTTTCTGGTTTCGCTCATCCATCATGGGAGCAAACAGGGCCAGCATTTGATCTTTGGTGATAGGCTCCATCTGCAGTTCACGCAGAGTTCCTTTGACACGTAGGATCGGTGCTTTGCCGACCTGCATATGCAAGTCGGAACCGCCATGCTTGATTAACTGGCGGAACACTTTGTCGACATCATTCTCCGCATGCCCCGTCAAAGGAGAAATATCTTTCGCTGTTGCAGGAACGGTCGTCGCCATAAACAAACTCCAATTATCAAACGATCTGTTCGCCGGCAGCAGTCTGCAGACGGACTGAGATGAAATGCTGACTCGATTTAGAAAAAGGAAGGAGAGGCCGATGATTCTACTGATTCAATCTGCCTTAACTCGATCTATACTACTATTTTGGGGACTCTGGAAGAACATGCAAGGTCCTTTTACCACGATCGCGATAAATTTGTCGCTCTTCTCTGAAATCAGGTTGATTTTTGCTGGTTTGTCACTTACCCCTGCGTCAGGGAAACGCTGCTTTTGAAACGAATGGGTATGCCCCGTTCCGCCAGATATCGCTTGGTTTCATCGACAGGGTGAGTACCATAATGAAAGATGCTGGCAGCAAGTGCGGCGCTTGCTTTTCCTTCGGTCAGGACCTCAAATAAGTGTTCCGGGCAGCCTGCGCCGCCGCTGGCAACGACGGGGATCGTGACGGCTTCTGCGACGGCTTTGGTCATCGGGAGATCATAGCCATCTTTGGTGCCGTCGGCGTCCATCGAGGTCAGCACGATTTCCCCCGCGCCGAGATCTTCTACATATTGTGCCCATTCGATTGCTTCGAGCCCGGTGGGAACGCGTCCACCGTTCACATGGACTTCCCAGAATTCTTTGCCCTCTTTCTGAACCCGTTTGGGGTCAATGTTGACAACAATGCACTGGCTGCCGAACCGTAAGGCGGCTTCCCGGATCAAGTCCGGATTTTTGACGGCGGAAGAGTTGATCGAGACTTTATCACAGCCGGCATTCAACAAGGCGCGAATATCCTCCAGCGTTCGAATCCCCCCCCCGACGGTAAGCGGCATGAAGATGACCTCCGACGTTCGCCGGACAATATCGAGAATGATCTCGCGTTCTTCGTGGCTGGCCGTAATATCCAGAAAAACCAGCTCGTCGGCTCCCTGTTCTTCATAGCGCGCAGCGACTTCTACAGGATCGCCGGCGTCCTGTAGATTCAGAAAGTTGACCCCTTTGACAACGCGACCCGCGTGGACATCCAGGCAAGGAATGATTCGTTTTGCCAGCATTGATAAAAACCTCTCATTGGAGAAATGTGAGTGATGGAGAGCAGGCGGTCCCCATCGCTGCGGCCAAAGTCAGGGCCTTTGTGTATTGACCTAGATTAAACAATCACCAGCATTTTGGGTACTGTTCGAAGGTTTAAAACACCTGGTTGAAAGGACATAAGGTTGTGAAAATTTCGATGGTTTCAATCAGGAATTTCCTTGCGCGACAGAAAATCCCGGCACGCGTTCCCCAATGAGATAAAGGTAGGCCTTAAAGGCTTCCCATTATTTTTTGAACGCGCAGAAAAGCGCCCGTTTACCACGCCGGAATTGCATTCTGGTCTTCTTTTCCGATGTCGAATGCTGGGTCTCCCGGCAGGCACTTCCAGATTCAGAGACATGGCTTAAGCAGTCGCGCGGAGGTCCCATCATCAATTGAGCGCCGGAATACGGTCTTCTGTGAAAGGGAAATAGAGCGGGCGAAATATACAAAAGAACACTTTAGTCGAGACTTGTACCTGAAAATCATTGACAGAATGGCAATTACCGATGTAGACTCACAGTTTATCCATGTGTATATTAATGAACCGATGTATTAATGCGGTCGATTTCCAGTCACCTGATGTGAGGGTTCCTCAATGCTGTAAATGAGTTCCAGGCCCTCCCAGCGAGTTCATGTTGTAATTCGACCAGCAACCTCTGTTTTTTGAGGGCAGCGGGTATCTCATTTCTATTTTGAGTGTTTTGTTGCGACCGTCATTTCTCATTCTTTTTTCAAAGGAGCAGAAACGTGAAAGTAAACCATTTTCAGAGACGCGGTTTTACACTGATTGAGCTACTGGTGGTGATTGCCATTATTGCCATTTTGATTGCCCTGTTACTTCCTGCGGTTCAGCAGGCGCGCGAAGCGGCACGTCGATCGCAATGTAAAAACAATCTTAAGCAACTCGGGCTTGCGCTACATAATTATCACGAAGCGTTCGGCTCTTTTCCACCGGGTCAAATCCGAGGTTATTCTGGTGGAATTGAATATGGGAATGGTGCAAGCTGGGGGGCAATGATTTTGCCTTATATGGATCAAGCTCCGCTCTATAATCAGCTCAATTTTAATATCGGGATTTATGAGGGAACGAACAGACCAGTAATTCTTGGCCTGAGTGGTATGCCCGCCATTTTTTGTCCCAGTGATTCCGATCGACGTCAAACAGTATCCATTCATGATCAGACCTTTCCTTACGCTATGTCGTCCGTCCTTACGACTAGTTACGCTGGCAGTATTGGCGGATTTACGAACGCTGATAGTACGGCCACAATCCTTTCAGGTGGATTTTTCACTTTTGATCCCGCCCGTCCCACCAAAATCGCCAGTTTCAAAGATGGGACTTCAAACACGATTGCCGTCGGAGAAAAATCATCTGCGACTTGGGACGGTGGTTCATGGCTGGGGGCTCAAAGCCGTGAACAATCGCCATCCAGCCCGGGAAATGATACTGCCTGCTGCCAGGACTGGTACTTGGGTACTGGTCAATATCCCATGAAAGGCATAATCAAACCGGGGATGACTTACACCAGTTGGCGATATGGGAGTACCCATACTGGAGGAGCACATTTTCTGATGGCAGACGGCGCTGTCCGATTCATATCAGAAAATATTCAACACATCGTTTCTCAAAGAAGCGCTACGACTTGTGCCGATCAGGGGTGTGGCTGTGAATGGAGTAATGATCCCGGTGGCTGTGCAACCGGAGTACCCAGCGGCGGGTGGAACGATAAAACCTATCTGGCCGCGCATTGGGGTATTTATCAGCGGTTGCACCACCGAAACGATGGATTGGCGGTCGGTGAATTTTAAACACCGTTCCCCACCAGTTTCGCTGAGAGTATCGTAATCTATCTGAATGCTTTTAGCCTGCACTCCCCTGTTTTGTGGAGTGCAGGTCTTGTTTGAAGGCCTGCGATCTCCGTGAATTCGCTTGTCCTTCGATTTAGAGTGCTCTCCCTCGTCGGAACTTCTTATAGGAAACGCCCGTCAATTCTGTTAATCCATCAAAGCGTAAATTTCTCAGAAAGGAAAAAATCATGATTCGACGAATGAATTATTCAATTCGAAAATTAGCGTGTTTGTGTGTCTTGTTCGTATGTGTGTTTTCTGTGGCCTGTGGAAGTAACAATAATGCGGCATCATCTCGACCCGATCCCGGCTTGAACGCAGATGCTGGGACAAAGGAGGTGGAGTCAGCGACAAAATAACGGCGGGCAGATTTGATCTTCGTTTGGTTCTGCATGATACGTTGCAATGCCACGCCGCTTATTACGAAAGCAAAGCGGTCAAACGTCGGCATTGCTGGATCACGTCGCTGTGAAAAATGCCGTTATAGCAGTGAGATAATCAAAAAACCGGCTGACTTGCGTCAGGATCAGCCGGTCCTGGAGTTTCTGTCTGATACAACGGTTTTGGCTCCCACTACAGCTCCGATCCTCCGCGCAAAAGAGGAACTCATTTCTCCCTTGGACATCGGTAATCCCGTTTGTCGCATCCCACCGGCCTGGTTGATGTCTACGCTTACTATGCAAGTATGCGGGCCGACAGTAAAATCGAGATTGTGACGGAGAAATTTCGACTCTTTGAGTTGTTTGTCCTGAACAATGATCTCAGGGAATAGATCTGAGCCTGGATCCTTAAGATAGAGCATGTCATTGACCAGAGCGCGTCTCGTTTAACCATAGCGTCAACCATGTTATTATACTCGATCCAAATGGTTTTGGAGACGTAATAATAAACCTGGACACAGGCTGGAGGGTAGGTAGAGAAATGAATTTGCGAATAAAGAGTAACTGGTTGTTTCTGGTGGCCGCTTGCCTGGTTTCAGGCCAGTGTGTATTTCTTTCCGCTGAGGAAAAAAAGAACGGCGCTCTCTCGAATCCTGCAAAAACAGAACGGGTATTACACTTGCCGCCGAGTGACAATAATCCGCGTAACAGCGAAGGGGATTTTATTACGCTCGAGGATGGTCGCATACTTTTTGTTTACACGCACTTCACCGGAGGAGCCGCCGATCATTCCTCTGCGTTTCTGGCAGGCCGCTATTCGTCTGACGGGGGAAAAACATGGACTCAGAAAGATCAGACGATTGTTGAGAACGATGGTAAACAGAATATTATGTCCGTCTCACTCCTGCGGCTGCAGTCCGGACAGATTGCTTTGTTCTATGTGCGTAAAAATTCGCTTCAGGATCTCGTGCCGGTGATGCGGACCAGCGAAGATGAAGGTGCACACTGGAGCGAGCCTGTGGAAATCATTTCCCCGGAGCATGTGGGTTATTATGTCCTGAATAATGACCGTGTGGTGCAATTAAAAAGCGGACGGCTCGTTGTTCCGCTCGCGTTGCATCAAAATCTCCCCGGTTCAAATCGCTTTAATCCCGGCGCCAGTTTTCTCTGTTATTACTCGGATGACAACGGCAAATCCTGGCAGCGCGGCGAAAAGGTTGCAGTAGAGAAGCAACCCGGAGATAAACAACCCTACATGCAGGAGCCCGGATTGGTCGAACTAAATGATGGCCGACTGATGGGATTCTGTCGTACCAACGGGGGCAGCCAGTATGTTGCCTATTCTCAGGATGGAGGCAAGACGTTTTCCACGCTCAAGCCATCCAACATCATTTCACCGGTTTCGCCGGCTTCAATCGAACGTATTCCTGCGTCAGGCGATTTATTGCTGGTCTGGAATAATCACCGGGACATCACCCCCGAACTGCGCGGCAAACGGACGCCGCTGACCATCGCTGTCTCAAAAGACGAAGGAAAAACCTGGCAGCAGATTCAGAATCTCGAAGTCAATCCGAATGGCTGGTACTGTTATACGGCTATTGAGTTCACGAAGGACGGGGTGCTGCTCGGACACTGTGCGGGGGACCGCAGCAAAAACAATGGACTGGCGGAATCTCAAATCACGTTTATTCCGCTCTCTGTGATTTACGAACAATGACGGTGACCCTGCCTGTGGCGACTGAAAACGTCCCCTTGTGACAGGAAATCGTCTGAATGTGATAGAAAAACGCGTCGGCGGAATCATCTTGGAAAAATGACTTGAAATGCCTGCCACAATTGAGGAAACTGATTTTAAAGAGAGTTAACTAAATCAGCCAGCAGGTTTGTTCCGGAGCGATTTTATGAAACCATTTCCACTTTCCCGCCGCCAGTTTCTGGGAGCCGCTCTGGTGACCGGTATTGGCTCCGTTTCTACAAATCGTCTCGCCGCCGGAAAACCTCCCGTTGTGAGTCAGCCGCGGGCCACCGATGGAGATCAGCGGTTCGAACCAGACTGGGACGAGCGGCTCTCTATTTCCGTCGGACCCAAATCAGGTGATATTGTTGGCAGCAGCGACAAGGCATTGCAGGCTGCCATCGATTATATCGCGCGAAAAGGGGGCGGCACCGTGCAAATATTGCCGGGCACGTTCACACTGCGAAATGCCCTGCATCTGCCATCGGGTATCCGTTTGCAGGGGAGCGGTCCTGAAACCATCATTACCAAAGGCGCTTCCGAGACGGTGGCGTTGTCGGAAGATTCCGACTGGTACGATCAGGAGATTACACTGGAGAAATCAGCCGGTTTCCAGGTGGGAGACGGCGTGGTACTTGTCACGAAAAATCTCAGTAACGGCAGCGAAGAAGTAATCAAGCGATCGCTGGTGGCCCGATCGGGAAACCGGTTCAAACTGGATGACGGGCTGCGTAAAAACTTATGGTTGTCCGGCAAGCCAACCGTATCGTCTCTGTTTCCTCTGTTGACCAGCGAATATACAAAAAATGTGGTAATCGAGAATCTGACGCTGGATGGAAATCGAAAAAATAATACTAATCTGGACGGCAATCATGGCGGCTGCATCTTTCTGCAGGATTGCAATCGCTACACCATTCGCAATGTCATCGCACGGAATTACAACGGCGACGGGATCAGTTTTCAGATCTGTCACGACGTGAAAATCGAAAATTGCCACAGTCACGACAACGCCGGTCTGGGTATTCACCCGGGTTCCGGTTCACAACGCCCCTTGATTCTGAACACCCGCCTGGAAAATAATCACATCGGCCTCTACTGGTGCTGGGGCGTGAAACACGGTCTGGCGGAAAAGAACCAACTGAATGGAAACGACTTCGGTATTTCCATCGGTCATAACGATACTGATAACATTATGCGTCAGAATCAGATTAACAACAGCGGAAAAGTGGGCATCCTGTTCCGCGATGATACTCGGGGAAAAAACTTCTGGGCCAATCGCAATACGGTCGTTGATAATGAAATTATCAACAGCGGTGGCGACGACGGTGTGGCCATTGATATCACAGGGAAAACGGCAGACCTGACCATCACAGGAAATAAAATTATCGAGCAGCGAAAGCCGATGCAGCGCACAGGCATTCGCATTGGCGTTGATGTCGGGACCATTCAACTGGCAGAGAATCAGATTCAGGGCTTTATGAAATCGATCGACGATTTACGTAAAACAACCTGAGACAGCCTGAAACTTTGAGGATTTCAGGCTGCACTCACAGGTGTTATTCAGCGGCGATTTCTTCCGACTTCATGCATTTTCCGATTTGTTTGACCGCTTGTCTGAGGCGTTGCGAATTTTCAACGATGGCCATCCGCAGATAACCTTCGCCATCTTCGCCGAATCCACGACCGGGGCTGACAGCGACGCCCCCTTCATCAAGCAGCTTCATCGCAAAATCGATCGATCCCATTTCGGACCAGGGTTCGGGGATTTTCGCCCAGACGAACATGCCTGCCTTGGGGCGGTCGATTTCCCAACCCAGGCGCTCCAGGCCACTACAGAATACATCGCGTCGTTGTTGATATTCAGCGGCGATACTGTCGACGGCGGCTTCACAGTGTCGCATGGCGACGATGGCGGCAATCTGAACCGGCTGAAACAGACCGTAGTCATAATAGCCTTTGATCGTGGACAGGGCTCGCACCATTTCCGAGTTCCCCGAGCAGAAACCGATACGCCAGCCAGCCATGCTGTAGCCTTTACTCATTGTGGTAAATTCCACGCCGACGTCGATGGCACCGGGAGTGGCCAGAAAGCTTGGTGCTTTGTAGCCGTCAAAGCAGATGTCCGCGTACGCGAAATCGCTGATTACCAGAAACGAATATTTCTTGGCGAGCCGGACCAGTTCCACATAAAAATCCTGTTCGATCACCGTGGCACTCGGATTGTGGGGAAAGTTCACCACCACGACGCGCGGTTTCGGATACAGATGTTCGCAAGTATAAGCGATGTTCGACAGGAACTGGTCAGGCTGGCGAACATCGAGTTCAATCACATTTCCCGCAGCCAGCATCACGGCATAAACGTGAACCGGGAACGAGGGAGACGGGACAATGGCGGTGTCTCCCGGACCCATCAGCGCCAGGCACATATGGCTGAAACCTTCTTTGGAACCGATACAGGTTACGACTTCGGAATCGGGATCCAGTCGCACGCCATATTTTTTCCAGTAGCGGGCCGTCACTTCTTTTCTAAGATTGGCAATACCGTTGGCAACCGAATAACGATGGTTCCGCGGATCAGCGAGCGCTTCGGACATTTTTTCCACAATCAGCGGATCAGGCGGATCGGTTGGATTCCCCATCCCCAGGTCAATCACGTCAACACCCGCCACACGCTTCTGGTATTTCAGTTTATTGATTTTGCCGAAAAGGTAAGGGGGTAAACGCTTTACTCTCTCAGCAACTGGGATCTTGAAACCATCATCTGAAACAGGAACTTCCGATTCGCCACGCATAATTGATGCACTGCCCGTTTAACTAGGAATATTTGTCGACTAATTTTTTTCTTCAGAACGCTTCTGATTCGACTCACTTTCGCTTGGGCCAAAGAAGCATGTCTGAAGAGATTGTTATTTTACGCAACAGCCCGCCAAAATGCGCCTGAGTAATGCGAGTAATTTTTCTCAGATCATTCAGGTCATAAAAAAACGCGTGTCAGTAAACCAGGACTGACACACGTTTTGGCTATCTGGTTCTCATTTTTTGAGAAAATGACTATTGAGGAGCCCGATTAAAACCCTGATCCGGGCTGGCAATCGCCGGTTTCACGCTGCCAGGTGAAAAGTTGGTGCCCGACGTCTGGGACACGCCACCCGTTGTGGTATTGGTAATGTAATTGTCCACGCGGGTTTCCTCTTTCAGTTTCTTGAACACGCGGGCAACTGCTTCCTGGGCCTGTTCTTCGTTCAACTGTTCCAGCAACTGATTTTTCACTTCGTCAATACTGGTGACAACCGGTTCAGTGAATCCTTCGCAGAGCAGAATCGCGTAGCGGCTCAAACCGATTTGAATGATTCCGGAAACTTCGCCTTCTTTCAGCTTAAAGGCCGCTTTCCAGAGGCTTTCATTTTCGGAGTATTGTGGGATCGGTTGAATGGCACCGCCCAGAGCACGGCTGCTCGGCTCGATGGAGTAATCACGGGCAACGCGTTCGAAGTCAGCCGGATTTCTTTTGACATCATCCCAGATTTTCTGAGCCCGGTTCAGGTTGTCCAGCATGATCATGCGGGCTTTGACTCGGGGACCATAATCACGGGCGAACGCTTTCTGGACCTGATCCTCAGAGAGTGCTGTCTGTTGACCGGCCAGTTTTCGTAAGGCCAGCATCGGCCAGATTACATTACGGCGATACTGATTGGGATTCATTTTTCGTTCCGCGAGCAACATCTCATACCAGGTCTTGGTATCCAGATTGAAACGTTTGGCGATCTTTTCCACTTCCGCGTGAACTTCAGCCTGTTCGACAACCACGCCAGCTTTCTGGCACGCCTGCTCAATGATGGCCCGGTTGACGACATTTTCCAGAACTTCCGGTCCATACAGGGCCAGACATTCGCGGGCCAGTTCATCTTCCGTGATCACCATACTGCCAACTTTAGCAACAGGTTGACTGCGGACCGATGGTTGATTTCCTGAAATTCGTACTGTGCCTGGATTTTTTTCTTCAC
>CAXBFD010000086.1:0-28722 GCA_963974925.1 uncultured bacterium
GGCGGCCCGAGTCAGGTTGATACCTTCGATTATAAACCGCGTTTAGCGAAAGAGGACGGCAAGCGACTCCCTTTCAAGGCAGCCAAGAACATCGAGAAATCATCGCAGGAAAACTTGCGTCTGATGAAATCTCCGTGGAAATTCAAGCAGCGCGGCGAGAGCGGGCTCTGGATTTCAGAACTGTTTGATAATGTGGCCGAACATGCCGACGATCTGTGTGTGATCAATTCGATGCACACGAACGGGCAGTCGCACGGGCAGGCGGTGATGAAACTGCATACCGGATCGGACAGTCTGGTGCGGCCTTCGGTCGGTTCGTGGATGGTGTACGGACTGGGGACGGAAAATAATAATTTGCCCGGTTTCATTTCGATTTGCCCCTCGCGCGGGCATGGGGGCGTTCGCAATTTTGGAAGTGCGTTCCTGCCAGCCGTTTATCAGGGAACCGCCATCGGTGATGCCGATACCGCCGCCCGAGAAGCCCGCATCCGTTTTTTAGCGAACGATGCTTCTTCCGAGTCACAACAGCGAAAACAACTCGGCCTGTTACAGGCGATGAACGAGCGGCATCTGAAACAGGTTCAGGTTGATCAGGAGATCGAAGGCGTAATCAATTCGTATGAACTGGCCTTCCGGATGCAGTCAGAAGTTCCCGCGCTGATGGATTTGAGTTCAGAAACAAAAGAGACACAGGCGCTGTATGGGATCAACGAGAAATCGACAGAAAACTTCGGGCGCCAATGTCTGATGGCACGTCGTTTCGCGGAAGCGGGTGTAAGATATATCGAAGTCGCTTTGGGGAATAACAGATGGGACCAGCACAGTGGCTTGAAGAGTGGTCACGAACGAAACTCCCGGATGGTGGATCAACCGATCGCCGGACTGCTTGCCGATTTGAAACAGCGGGGATTACTGGAAGACACGCTCGTTGTCTGGGGCGGAGAATTCGGTCGCACGCCCATTGCCCAGGGGAAGGATGGCCGCGATCATAATCCGCAGGGATATTCGATGTGGCTGGCGGGAGCAGGAGTCAAGCGGGGGCACGTCCACGGTGCCACTGATGAATATGGTTATTATGCGGCTCGCGATAAAGTTCACATTCACGATCTGCATGCCACGCTGCTGTATCTGATGGGTATGGATCATAAGAAGTTAACGTATCGTTACGCGGGCCGCGATTTCCGTCTGACCGACGTTTATGGAGAAGTTGTACACGAAATTATTGCCGGTTAAGAAATGGCCTGATTCGTTGAGCCTGGGAAAAAGAACCAGAGGCTGATGTTTTCTGTCGTTAATATAAAGGCGTTAGATCGCGAATGGTGCCGTGGCGTTACGGGAATCGTTAAGCACAGCGGTACTCAGGGCTTCTGGTGAATGAGAAATGACCCGATTTTAGGGTGGTTGCAGAATGGCAACGGAATAGTTACAATCCCAACCTCAGGGCGAATTTTGCGCGCAACTCGTTGTCTATTCACGAGATATGTGCGAGATACTGCTCCGTAATGTACTGTGTCTGCAAACAGAGAAATTTGAAAATCTGAAGAATCAAAATGTCTGAAAATCATGACGCGCTGATCGAAGCCGCTATGGCAAGCATCACGGCCGCACAATCTCTCTCAGAATTGGATGATGTGCGCGTTCAATATCTTGGGAAAAAGGGAAAACTGAAATCCCTGCAGGAGCAGTTGAAGTCGTTGTCGCCCGAGGAAAAACGGGAGTTTGGAAAAACGCTCAACAACATCAAACAGAGCATCCAGACCGCGCTGACCGAAAAGAAAACGGTGCTTGAACAAAACGAAAAGTCGGGCCCGGCCATTGACGCCATTGATGTAACTCTGCCCGGAGTTCGCGCACTGCCGGGACATCGGCATCCGCTGATGGCGACGATGGATGAAGTGAAATCGATTCTGGTGGGCCTGGGGTTTCGTTACGACGATTATCCCGAGGTGGAATCAGAATTTTACAACTTCGATGCATTGAATACGCCGGACTGGCATCCCGCACGCGATATGCACGATTCGTTTTACACAACAAAAGGCAATGTGTTACGCACCCATACTTCCGCGTTTCAGACGCGGGCGATGAAAAACTTCGGTCCGCCTCCGTTACGGGCGATGACGTCCGGTCGGTGTTATCGGCGGGATGAAATTGACGCCTCGCATTTTCCCATTTTTCATCAACTGGATGTGATTGCCATTGATGAGAATATCAGTTTCGCCGATTTGAAATGGGTCTTGTATCAACTGGCCAGCGGGTTGTTTGGCGACGATGTTCAACTCCGGTTTCGTCCGAGTTATTTCCCTTTCACAACGCCGAGCGCGGAAGTCGATGTCATGTTTAATGGCAAATGGCTGGAAATTCTGGGCGCAGGCATGATTCGTCCCGAAGTGCTGCAGGCCGGAGGTGTGGATTCGGAAAAATGGCAGGGTTTTGCGTTCGGTCTGGGCATCGATCGTATGGCCATGATTCGACACGGGATCAGTGATATCCGGCTGATGTACGAAAATGAAGAAGCGTTTTTGCGTCAGTTTTAATGAACTGTGCCTGGTGAAAGCGGACACGATATTTCTGGCAAAGAGAGAGAAAGATGCGAATAAATACTGGCTGGTTGCGCGATTATCTGTCTGAAGACTGCAAAGAGAGCGAACTGCTTGATGCGTTCATGACGGTCGGTCTGGAAGTGGAAGAAGAACATAATCTGGCGCACGCTCTGGAGCCGATCAGAGTCGGTTTTATTCGGGAGAAGAAACCGCTGGCTGATGCCGACAATCTGTTTGAATGCCTGATTGAAATTGAAAAAGGCAAACTGATCACCATCGTCTGCGCGACCGCGCATCCCGTGGAAATTGGCTGGGGAGTTCCCGTCGCCGTTGCCGGCACAAAGCTGCCTACGGGTGCATTCATTGCGGAAGGAAAATTCAAAGGCATTCGTTCGGAAGGGATGATCTGTCTGGATGGAGAGCTGGGACTGATTGCCAAATCGTCCGGGATGCAGATATTTAAAGACGAAGCGATGTTAGGGGCGAGTCTGCCTTCCCTCTCGCCGATTCAGGAATCACTGGTCGAAGTTTCGGTGTTGCCGAATCGACCCGACTGTCTGGGGATGATCGGTATTGCCCGTGAAGTGGCAGCCGTCCTCGATATGAAACTCAAGTATCCCAGCGCGCGGGTGATTACTCCTGCTGCAAACCAGACCGAGAAAGTCACAGTAGCGATCGAAGACGATACACTTTGTCCGCGGTATGCCTGTCAGGTATTTGATGGAGTTCAGATTCGCAGTTCTCCTCACTGGCTCAAAAGCCGTCTGCAGACAGCGGGCCTGCGTCCGATCAATAACGTGGTGGATATTACCAATTTCGTGATGCTGGAATGGGGGCAGCCGCTCCATGCTTTCGATTTTGATTCCCTGAAGGGGAACCGGATTGAAGTCCGCCGCATGCGGAAGGATGAAAAACTCAAACTGCTGGATGAATCTGAAGTAGACGGCGCACATCAGCCGTTGGTGATTGCCGACGCTGAAAAACCGATCGCGTTAGCGGGCATCATGGGAGGCTTGAATTCGCAGACCACAGCCGGTTCGAAACGGATTTTGCTGGAGGCGGCCTGTTTTGAGTCTGTGTGCATCCGGACTTCCTCCCGGAAGCTGCGTGTCAGTACCGATTCCTCGTATCGCTTCGAACGCGGGACCGATCCCAACGACATGTTAAGTGGTGCGTTCAACCGTGCTGCAGAGTTGCTTCAGGATACAGAACTTTCACATGCCAAACCGGCTTCTGATGTGACCGACCAATATCCAAACGTTCGCGAGCAGACCAGATTCACTTTAGATTCAGGCCGTTTCTCGAAGATCCTGGGTACGGAAATCAGTGACACACAGATTGAAGAGTGTCTTTCCAAACTGGAAATGACTCACGATAAAAATCTGACGATTTCGGTTCCGACCTGGCGCGTGGATGTGAATAATGAAGTGGTGCTCGCCGAAGATGTCGCACGTCTGTTACGCTACGACAGCATCGTAATGAAACCTTTGGTGGCAACCACCACCAAAGGTCGTGTCTCAGAAACCGACGGACTGCGAACAAAAATCGCCACGTTCCTGAGTTCCAATGGTTTTCTGGAATGCCGTACGCCTCCTCTGACGACGGAACAGATTGCTTTGTCATTCAGCCAATGGCCCGGCGACCCGATTCAGGTTCAGAACCCGATTTCGAAAGAGATGACGACACTCCGGCAGAGTCTGGTGGGGAGTTTAATCGAGGTTGCAGAACGAAATGCACGGCGTGGCGCCAGCAGCTTCCGGTTTTTTGAGATCGATCGTACTTTTCGGCAGAACGACGATCAGATTGATGAACGCTGGATGATTGGCGCCGTGATCGGAGGAGCCGTCAACGACTCTGCCTGGATTGCATCCGAGAAGGAAATCGATTTTCTGCGTGCCAAAGGGCTGGTACAAAATCTGCTGGCTCATATCAGTGTTGATGAAATTGCCTATGAACGGGATACGGCTGCGAAAGGTTATCGCGGCGAAGAATTTGCGGTCATTCAACATGGCGGCAAGCGTATCGGTGCCCTTGGTCGGATTGACCTGGATGCATTGGGAATTAAAGATCGGGCCCGCGTGCCTCTTTACGGGGTTGAACTGGATATTTCGACGCTGATCAAAGTCAAATCGCCGGCGAGAATGTTTGCGGGCCTCGCGCGCACTCAGATGATAGCCCGTGATATTTCGATTGTGGTTCCCCTCGGATTACGATATGCCGAAATTGAGAAATCACTGTCAAATGCGTTTGAGGCTGCCGTCACAAACCTGGTGACCGAACCAAGAAAAGAGAGCGACGGACCTGTGAGTCTGCAACCGAAGCTGGAAAGCGTGATCTGTATCGATACTTTCGTCGGTGAGAGTGTCGGCGCGGATGCACAGAGCCTGACGATTCGAATGTTATTCCGTGATGAGACCCACACGCTGACTTCCGGCGAAGCACAGCAATTAATGGATTACGTCGTCGAACAACTCCACTCCGAACACGGGGCCGTCCAGCGTTAAAGAAAACCTGCTTAGATTCAATTGAAGAAACACGCTTCATTTTTGAGGCGTGTTTTTTCATTCGCCCTGACTATTTTATTTTGGGTCTGTTTTCAATCACAGACTGAACTATTCCCGTTGAAGTCTTCCGGTATAACTTCAGTCAAGCAAAACTCCGTGCAGAACGGCAGTGCATTCTTAGTTTTCTGATTTCCCGTTTCCGCTCATTTCAGAAAAAGTGCGTAAGATTATCAACTCAGGGTTGATTTTGCCTCACCGCTTATATTATATATAATATATGATTCATGGCAGACACTCTTTCGTATGACCAAAAGGGTGTCAGTGTTTTCCATTCTATACGGATGGTTATCGCTTGTGGATCGTGTCCCATTTAACCAGAGGTCTCTCGTCTCTATGAGACTCGGTCCAAATGGCCCTGACAACGTTACAGTAAACCTGGACACAGGCTAAGTTGTTGATTTCAAATAACAAACATACATCTGGATGCTTCGATATGAAATTAAGACTTCTGGTAGTTTTGGGGGTGTTCACGGTATTCAGTGTGCCCACGAACGGTGCTTTACTGGCTGCAGAAGTCGACTTGAAGCAGGAAGAGTTCTTCGAAAAACGCATCCGCCCGTTGCTGATCAAACAATGCTATGACTGCCACAGCGAAGATTCGGTGGAGAGTGGGCTGCGGGTCGATTCGTTAGCCGCTTTAATCAAGGGGGGAGAGCGTGGTCCAGCTGTGGTGGCAGGAAAACCCGGCGAAAGTCTGCTGATCAGCGCCATCAATCATAGCGGCCAGATCCATATGCCTCCCAAAGACAAGTTATCTCAGAAAGAGATCAGCGACTTGACTGAATGGATTCGTAGTGGGGTCTACTGGCCGAATGCGAAACCGATCGACCAGTTTCAAGAAAGTCAGTCAGCGGGTCCGCTATTCACACAGAAAGACAGAGAGTTCTGGGCGTTTCAACGCCCACAAATGCCAGCGGTGCCTCAGGTCCAGGATACAGCATGGCCGCAAAGTCCTTTGGACGCCTTTGTATTATCGAAATTAGAACAGGCAGGTGCCGTTCCGGCTTCTCCTGCAGATAAGCAGACATTGATTCGCCGTGCGACGTTTGATCTGATTGGTCTGCCTCCAACGCACAAGGAAATCGAAGACTTTGTCAAAGATGATTCTTCTGACGCGTTTGCGAAGGTAATTGATCGCCTGCTGGCATCACCCCGTTACGGAGAACGCTGGGGCCGTCATTGGCTGGATGTGGCACGTTATGCTGATTCGAATGGTCTCGATGAAAACCTGGCATACGCGAATGCCTTCCGATATCGCGATTATGTGATTGCCGCTTTTAATAAGGATAAACCATTCGACCAGTTCGTTCAGGAACAACTGGCGGGGGATATCCTGGCCGAACAGTCGAATGATGAAAGCCGTGCCGAAAAAATTACGGCGACAGGATTTCTCTCGATCGGTGCCAAGATGCTGGCGGAAGATGATGAAACCAAAATGCAGATGGATATTGTTGATGAGCAACTGGATACTGTTGGTCGTACTTTTATGGGGCTCACTTTAGGATGCGCTCGCTGTCATACACATAAGTTCGATCCGATTCCCATTGAAGACTATTATTCCCTGGCCGGCATCTTCAAAAGTACGAAGACCATGGAAAATTTCACGGTGGTCGCCCGCTGGCAGGAACGAATGTTAGCCAGCCCTGCAGAGATTAAAATCCTGGAAGAGCAGAAAAAACAGATTGCGGACCTGGAAGCCGACATTCAATCTGTGGTGAATAAGGCGGACGCGCAGTTACTGAACGATGAACGCAAACATGTTGCGGACTATTTAATCGCGGCTGAGATTAAAAAGCACGCCGATCAATTGATGAGCGCCACGAAACCGATTGGCGATGATCCGCAATCCTATACTTTGCACTCCGCAGTTGTTGTCGAAGCAGAAAATTACCAGACGGGCAATGTGAAAAAATCCTTGACCGGTTATGGCGAGGGGATTGGCGTTATTTATAACAACGGACCCTTGCCGAATATTGCCGAGTACGAAATTGAATTGCCAGAGTCTGGTCTGTATCAACTCGAGATTCGCTATGCTGCAGCGGACGCACGACCGGTTGAACTTTCGATTAATGACCAGTTAGTCAAGAACGACGCCGCCGGCGAGGTAACCGGAAGCTGGTATCCCAAATCTCAGCAATGGAAGGTCGAGGGATTTTATCAGTTCAAACAAGGCAAAAACAAGGTACACCTTGAAAGTAAAATTCCCTTTCCGCATATCGATAAAATATTGATTGCATCGCCGCGAAAGGTTTCAAAGGCAGACCAGAGTCTCGTTGCTGATGTCTCTTCTCCCCAGACAAAACTCATCAGCAGTATTACGCTGCAATGGGTCGATTACCTGACGAAAAATTCAGCGGATAAAACATCACCTTTTTTTGTCTGGAATGAAATTGTCCGTACTGGAAAAACACCGGAGAAACTGGGGCCCGTTTATCAGCGGTTTCAGAAGCTGAATGAGCAGCCTGAGAAAGAGCGATTGATTAAAGCGGCTCAGCTTTATGGAGAACTTTTTGCAGAAGTAGAACAGGAATGGCGGACATTTCAACAGACGGAAGCAGGGAAAAGTGCGAAATCACTGGCAGATGCGGAGCGCGAAGCCATTCGCCAGGTTTTGTCTGATCCGAAAGGACCGTTTGCTTTACCCTCCGATCACGAGAACTACTTTGCGGCGGAAATAAAAACGCAATTAGCCAAACAGCGGGAAGCCAAAAAAGGGCTCGAAAAAGCATTGCCTCAATATCCGACAGCGATGGCAGTCTCGGAACAAAAACCGGAGAATGTGAAAGTTCATTTGCGGGGAAGCCACTTTACGCTTGGAAAAGAAGTGCCTAGACAGTTTCTGCAGATTATCGAGGGGGAAAATCAAACCCCCATCAATGATCAGCAAAGCGGGCGGCTTCCGTTGGCGCAATGGTTAACCAGCGGGCAACATCCTTTAACAGCGCGCGTGATGGTGAATCGAATCTGGCGCTGGCATTTTGGAAGCGGGCTGGTCAGAACACCGGATAACTTCGGGAAACTTGGCGAACGTCCCACACATCCGGAACTATTGGATTGGCTGGCGGTTCAGTTTGTTGAACAGGGCTGGTCGATCAAAGCCATGCATCGTTTGATCATGTTGTCTTCAACTTATCAGATGAGTGCTGATTATAATGCGGAAATGGCGTCGGTCGATCCTGAAAATCGGCTGCTATGGCGGATGAACCGGAAGCGTCTGGAAGCGGAAGCCATTCGCGATTCCATTCTGGCAGTGTGCGGCAATCTTGACTATGAAATGAGCGGCTCCATGCTGGGGGTCGAGAATCGAAAGTACGTCACGAGTACCAGCAATGTGGATCCTGTGGTTTACAAGACCAATCGTCGTTCTGTTTATTTACCGATTGTGAGAAGTGCTCTGTATGAAGTTCTGCAGGCATTTGATTTTGGAGATCCCAGTGTACTTTCCGGCGACCGGACGCATACGACGGTGGCACCCCAGGCGCTGTTCATGATGAATAGTGATCTGATGATGCAGAATACAAAAGACTTTGCCGATCAAATTATGCATGAAACGCATTTGGATGAGTCTGCGAAAGTGAATCGAATTTACGAACGCATCTTCAGTCGTCCTGCGACGGCGATGGAAATCACACAAGCCCGTAACTACATCGGACAGTACAGACAGGATTTAAAATCATTAGAGATGCCAGCAGAAGAAAAAGAACTGCGAACCTGGCAGAGTCTGTGTCGGGTTCTGATTTCTTCTAATGAATTTCTGTTTGTGAATTAGCGACTGCTTTTATCAAGTGTTTAATGGTCTGTTTTGAATTGGAATTCGTATGAATTTATGGAATACAAATAACGGACATGGAATGATGTCACGACGGGAGATGCTGCGACAAAGTTCCGCCGGATTCGGAAGTATGGCGCTGGCAGCATTGCTTGGAAATAATAGTCAGGCTGCACAACAGAAATTTGTTCAGGAAGCACATTTCGCTCCCAAGGCAAAACGTGTCATTTTTCTGTTTATGCATGGCGGCCCCTCGCATATGGACACGTTTGATTACAAGCCTCAGTTGCAGAAAGACAGCGGCAAGCCTCTTCCCTTTGATAAACCTCGTATTTTTTCCGCGCAGACAGGTAACCTGCTGGGCTCGCCCTGGAAGTTCAAGCAGCACGGTGAGAGCGGTGCCTGGGTCAGTGAATTGTTTCCGCATGTCGCCGGTTGTGTTGACGATATGTGTATCATCAATTCGATGTATGGCTCCAACTCCCGCCATGGGGGAGCACTGCTGGAATTACATACGGGCAGTGATACCTTTGTGCGACCCAGCATGGGTTCATGGATTACTTACGGCCTCGGTTCCGAGAATCGGGATTTGCCAGGTTTTATTACAGTCTGCCCGACATTGACGCATGGAGGGGTGAATGCTTACAGCTCTTCGTTTTTACCAGCGGACTATCAGGGAACGCCGATCGGGAATGCCAGTATTCCCGCTGATCGTGCGTTGATTCCCTTTATCAGCAACAAAAGCGGCATCCCTTTATCGGTACAACGCAAGGAACTGAATTTTCTGCAGGAGCTGAATCGCGAGCATCTGGCAGATTCTGGTCCCGATGCGGCACTCGAAGGACGCATCAATTCCTTTGAGCTCGCCTACCGCATGCAGACAGCTGCACCTGAGCTGCAGGACATCAGTGATGAATCGGAGACGACGCAAAAAATGTATGGTCTGGATAATGACGTCACAAAAAACTTTGGACGCCAATGTCTGATGGCCCGTCGCTTTGCGGAACGAGGCGTTCGTTTCGTTCAGATCACACACAGCTATAAATGGGATCAACATTCAGGATTGAAATCGGCGCTGCCCCGCAACTCGATGGAAGTGGATCAGCCAATTGCCGCCTTGCTCAAAGATTTGAAATCGCGTGGTCTGTTGAATGACACACTGGTGCTGTGGGGGGGGGAATTCGGCAGAACTCCCGTCAGCCAGGGAGATGATGGACGCGATCATAATCCACAGGGATATACCATGTGGATGGCGGGAGGTGGCGTGAAAGGTGGTTTGCAGTATGGTGCCACCGATGACTACGGATACTATGCTGTCAAAAATAAAGTTCATATTCATGACCTGCATGCGACCATTTTACATTTACTGGGCCTGGATCATAAAAAGTTGACGTATCAGTTTGCCGGCCGGGATTTTCGATTAACCGACGTACATGGCGAAGTGATTTCCGATCTTTTTGCCTGACTTTGCTTTTTACCAGTACCCCCTCCTGGTTGAACAAGGGGCGATTTATGAAACGGCTTTCGTGTATTCCCTGTCAGAGAGTCGATAACTTTAGAAGAGGTATAACCTTTGGCACAGATACAAGTGAAGAGCACGTTACTGGATTCAGATTACCTGAAGGAGTTTTGTTTTCAGCTGTTGACTCACGCCGATTTGAGTCAAGCAGATGCAGAACTGATTTCTGATTCTCTGGTCGAGTCGAACCTGCGCGGGATCGATTCACATGGTGTGGCACGACTGCCACATTATCTGGAACGAATCCGTCAACGGAGCATCAGCGCCCGTCCTGAAATGCAATGGGAACAATTGGGACCGGCAGTGGGACGCGTCGATGGCGGCCACGGTTTAGGTCAGCTTGCGATGGTGAAAGCCGCGGATCACGCTGTGGATCTCGCCCGTGATTCCGGGGCAGGCTGGGTTTCGATCTGTAATTCATCGCATTGTGGCGCACTGGCATATTATGGTTTAAGAATGGCCCGGGAAGGCATGATTGGTTTTGCCTTTACGCACGTTGATCCTATGGTGACGCCGCACGGGGCTGCTGAACCATTTTGCGGGACAAATCCGATCTGTATCACGGCTCCAGGGAAAAATGGCAAATCACTCTGTCTGGATATGGCGACGAGCATTACTCCCTGGAATACAATTGCGAACGCCGCGATTGAAGGAGTTTCGATTCCCGATGACTGGGCTTTGGATGCTAACGGGCAGGGGACTACCGATCCGAATGAAGTCGTCGCCTTGTTTCCTTTCGGCGGATTTAAAGGCTCTGGTCTGGGTTTGTTGATTGATGTCTTATGTGCGCTGTTAGGAGGGGCACCCATTGGTCCCGATATTCCTAAGATGTACGGCGACCTTTCGCAAAAACGATTACTGGGAGGGTTGGTAGGGGCGATTGACATCAGCCGTTTCACTGCTGTAGACTCGTTCCAGGAACGAATCGCAGAGATCATCACGCGTTGGGGGGCTTTGCAACCAATTCGAGAAGGAGGCCAGGTCTATTATCCCGGCGAGCCTGAAGATTTGACGCGTGCGGAGCGATTGAAATCCGGAATCCCTGTCGGGTGGCAGTTGATCAAACAATTTAACCAGCTTGCTTCAAAATGTGGCCTGTCTCCGCTTGAAGTTTCTGAGGTGGAATGCGACGTTGATGTAACAGTGGAAACTTCTCCAACAGAATCTTTGATTTGATTGAACATCTATGACTGGGCCATTCCTGCTGGCTGCTAACCAACTCAATATCTCTACTCTCGATTTGGCAATCATCCTGGCATATCTGATATTAATCACCGGGATGGGGCTGTACGTCGGTCGCAAACAGAAGCAGACCGTTGACAGTTATTTCCTGGCAGGGCGTTCTCTCGGATGGCCTACGATTGGATTGTCTTTATTTGCGACCAATATTTCC
Source organism: uncultured bacterium (assembly GCA_963974925.1). GTDB lineage: Bacteria > Planctomycetota > Planctomycetia > Planctomycetales > Planctomycetaceae > Gimesia. Next base: position 11,786 of record CAXBFD010000086.1, read on the forward strand.
ACAGTTCACCTGATCGGCCTTGCCGCCGATGGTTACCGGGTGGGGTTAGTAGTGGGAAACTTTGAATGCCTGGCTGCATTCACGTTGATATTGCTGGGTTTGATTTTTGCACCGATTTATCATCGTAGTGGTGTGGTGACACTTCCTGATTTTCTGGAGCAACGTTTTAGCGCGGGGTCGCGGATCGTGCTGGCGATTATGGGGGTCGTCGCTGCACTTTTTATTCACATCGGGATGACGCTTTATGCAGGGTCTACCATCATGCATGAGTTTTTTGGCATTGATGTTTTCACCTCGGTGTTAGTCATTTCGGCGATTACGACTCTGTATACGGTGGCCGGCGGATTGAAGGCGGTCGTGATAACCGAATCAATCCAGACCGTGCTGCTGATTATCGGCTCCGTCGCGATTACCTGGTTCGCCATCGGAGCGCTGAACGAGCAGGGAATTGATTCAGTCGCTAAACTCCGTGCTGCGTTGCCTGAAAAGCATATGAGTATGGTTCATGAGAGCGGGGGGTTCTCCTGGTATGCTTTCGTATTGGGTTATCCGGTTCTGGGAATCTGGTACTGGTGTGCCGATCAGACAATCGTGCAACGCGTTCTGGGAGCCAAAACACAGCAGGATGCTCAGGTGGGACCATTGTTTGCAGGATTCATTAAAGTTCTGCCGCTGATGATTATGGTTTTTCCGGGAGTCCTTGCTTACGTATTGTTTCAGGAACAAATTGGAGAGAATCCCAATAAAGCGCTGCCGGTCTTAATTGATCAACTGATTCCCACGGGACTGAAAGGATTGATCGCCGCCGGTTTACTGGCCGCGCTCATGAGCACGATCGCTGGCGCATTAAACAGTACAGCGACGTTGATCAGTATTGACGTTGTGAAAAAACTCAAACCGGAAACAAGTGACGCACGGCTGGTTGTGGTCGGACGAATCACTGCGGTGGTCGTGATGATCCTGGCGATTGGCTGGTCGACCATGGGAAGTAAATTCGAAAGCATCTTTTCCGGACTGAACAGCATGATCGCCTGCCTGGCGCCGCCGATTACCGTTGTCTTTATCTGGGGAGTGCTCTGGCCACGGGGAACGGCAAAAGCTTCGCTGGTGACATTGATCATAGGCTCGATCTTAGGCAGCCTGACTTTTGCATTAGACTTCGGGTTTGATTTGATCACAAAAGATTTAGGGATTCCCTTCATGCTCCAGGCATGGTGGTTATTTGTGATTTGTTCGGTAGTGTTTGTTGCAGTCAGTCTGTTGACTCCGCCTCCCACACGCGATCAAATTGAAAAGATGTGCTGGAAAAATCCGTTGAAAGAAATTGTGTTCGGAAAGCTTTCCGGCATGACCGACCCGCGTTTGATTGCCTTGCTGCTGGCGGGAATTATGTCGGGCATTTATATCACGTTTGCTTGAGAGATCGGTGACTATTCCTGTTTTTGCGTGGTTTGCAGCAGTTCATCGATCAGCGGCACGATGTGTTTTTCATACGTAAAACCTTCCTGACCGTATTCCAGCGTTTCATTATCGAACCGTTTATTCAATTCGCCATCAACACCGTAGACGTATGCTGCGGGAATCGCGGCCAGTTTAATGCTCTCGTAAAGTTTTTCATCAGGCGTACTGGAAATGAAATTGACGATGTCCGCTTTCTGTGTAGAAAAGAATTCCATCAGTTCTTCGCTGTTCGATTCGGGGGGAGAACTTTTGCTCCCGTCGTAGTTCAAATTGAACGAGACGCAGACGACTTGTTCAGGATATTTCTTTTGCAGCGCGACCAGTTGAGGAAATTCGCGCAGGCAGGGTTCACACCAGGTCGACCAGAGATCTACGACCACGATTTTGCCTTTTTGTCTGGCGATGAATTCCTGGGTCTCGTCCCAACTGGCAATTTGAGCCGTCACGCCGTCCCGTTCGAATGTTTTCGCGCCGGGTATGGCGGGCGGTTTTACTTCCCCTTTCGCCGCTGGTTCGGGAATCTCAGCAGTTTTCGGAGGAATTGCAGGCGCAGGTGTATTCTGATTACAGCCGTGTAGTAAGATCAGAGCAAACACAAAACAGATTAATTTTGCAGACATGAGCAGGGTATATCCTGACTGGAGTTTTCGGAAGAAATTGTTTTCACTGATTACTTTGTGATTTTGACCAGGCCGGCGGCTTGCGCCTTCGGCACTGGATCTTCGTAGGGGAGTGCTTTCAGGTATTCGACAAGGTCGGCGATTTCCTGTTTTGAAAGCTGGCTCGTTTTTCCATGTTTGTCGTCATGATTATAAATAGTCAATACTTCTTCGAGAGTTTGTGCCTTGCCGTGATGCAGATAAGGGGCCGTGCGATAGATGCCGAGCAGGGTGGGTGTATCATATTCAGGCCCCATCTGCTCGCCAGGATTATCGACTGCGGTGCCGACGTTATGGCGAATAAACTTTTTTGCAGGAACCGAATCTGTCAGGAACGGACCACTATGACAAGTGGCACATTGAGTCTGGTTCGAGAAGAACAGCTCACGTCCCCGTTCTGCTGCCGGATTGAGTCCTGTTTTGGCGTAAGGACTCAAGGTGAATTCATGAGTGTTGGCATAAGCGGCCATCGCATCCAGGGCACGCGACAGGCCACTGTTCGGGGCCTCCAGTGCCGGATTGAGTTTCCCTCTGATGAGGCCTTTGCCCTGCATGAGTGGTCCGCGAATGGTATGCTCGAAATCCTGGACTTCATCGCGGTCTGCAGACCAGTGGATCGGGTGGGTCCAGGCCATGCCGGCCAGTGATTGTGTATTTCTCAATCCTTCCGGGTTATGCCAGGTTTTTCCGTCTGATTGTCCATCGGGGTGGCAGCTTGAGCAGGAGATCCACAAGCGGCTCGACATGGGTTGCAGAGCAGTATAAAAAAGCTGCTTGCCCAGCAGGATTTCTTCTCCCAATGGATTTTCAGTCACCTCAATGGTCGCCAGACGGAGTAGTGTTTGCGTGTCGTAAGCAACGACGTTGAAGTCGAGTGCGTTGTAAACATAAAACGTGTTTCCGTCAGGTGAGGTACGTACTGCGCGGGGATTATGTCCCAGATTGAGTGAAGCTCGAAATGTCAGTTCGCGGTAATCATCGTCGATGACATTACAGACAAACATGTCATCGGTTCCGGCAAAGACGACAAAAAACGTTTTCCCATCCGGTGTGATGGCTGTGTCCCACGGATTCGAAGTAACGCGGGCCCCCAGAAACGAATCCATGGGGATTTTTCGGCGGCGTTTTCCTTCTCCGGCTTGAGTGTCGACGATGGAAACGATCGGAAATATCGAACCGGCGCCATGCGCGACAGTGATCCGCGATCGAATATGAGGCAGATAGGCTTTCGGACGATGAGGGTGCAATGTAATTTGACGTGCGAGATTGTCGGAGCTGCCGCCGGGCCATTCGTCGGCTGTCTGACCACTGGCGACATCAATCTTTCGAACGAGTGCACTATAATATTCAGTGGTAAACAGGTTTTGATCATCATTAGAAATTGCGATGCCTCGCAGATGTTCTCCTGTGGAAAATTCCCGTATGACTTTTTTGGACTTAGTATCGATTTCCACAATCCGCCCCGGATAATCGAGTGTGACGAAGATTTTTGCGCCGTCACTTGTAGAGACGATACCGTATGGTTCATCAAAGACCTCTGTCTGACCGATCTGTTTTCCGGTATCAGCATTGAGAAATACAACCTTATCTTCGTCATAGACGGCGGTTGCCAGGAGGTGGGTCTTACCGAGGAAACTGACTCCTTCGGGATGTTTTCCGACTTTAATTTCGCTCAGTTTCTTTTGAGATTGCAGATCGACAATGGTGACGGAACCACTGTCACGATTGGAGCAGGCGAGTCGTTTTCCATCGGCTGAGATATCCATCAGACTATTCGATTGACCGGCGCTGGCGGCTTGCAGGGCAGATAACAGGCCCATGAAAAATGTCAGAGCCAGAGAACAGTAAAATCGAAGGGACCTTACACGGAGAGACATCGAAACCCCTTTGAGAATGGCGAAGATTCGTTTTTGGTCTAACGCGGCGGGAAACAGAAACCCCGCTAACCAAACAGGGAAAGCGGGGTTTTCTTGTTCTGCAATTAATTCTCTAAAATCTTTAGTTCAGGATCTTAGAAGTATCTTTCACAATTTTATTGATCGTGTCTTTAGAAAGATCACTCTTCTTCATAGCGTGATTAACCTTGACTTCGCCTTTAACCCACATCAGAACCGTGATGTCAGCATCTTTGGAAATGTTGTAGGCAGAGGGACCAGCTTCGCCTTCGAAGTTCGTCAGGGGAGTGTTTTTGATTTTCTTGCTGTCAGCAATCTTTTTGAGTGCTGCGTTGGATGTGTCAGCGTCGTCAGTCAGATGGACCACAAATGCAGCCATTTTCTGATCTCGGTTTTCGCCAACTTTGGCATCAATCTGTGCAATCAGTTCCTGAACATCACCATTCATTTCACGGGCGAAGATGTTGACCACAGGACGTCCGCCGTAGCTGCAGCGATAGCAGAGTGACTTGCCGGCGTTAGGGCCCGTACAATCATTGACTGTATATGCTCCCGGTTTTCCACCAACTTCAATACCAGACTTCAGTTCTGCTGCAGAGCTGAAAGAACCAGATGCGATGAACATCAACGCGGCTGTAAGTGTAAGCAGTCTTTTCATGTATTTCTCCTTGGGTTTCCAATACTTGACAAAAAATCCTGCCGAGGCAGGGGAGATACGTCAATACTGACGTATCCATGAATTTTAATGTGAGTGAAAGGTGAGTGCAATTGAGTTGGTACTATTTCTTTTTTCAGCAGGAATCATAATTTCACTATTTCTTAATGAGGAAGCCAAATCACGCTCCGGAAACGTTCCCCAAAATCAGGGTCTTTCCCAGACCGCGGGTAATTTTTCTGATTCCTCTCCGTAAGTCTGTGAAACGATAAAACCGCTCGCCTGCGAAGTATAAAAAATACGTCCGTTCGAAACGACTGCGCCGAGACACTCGCGCGAATCGATTGCAGGTCCCGTCGAAACCAGTTTACCGTTGTCTGAAAGATCGATCATATCCATATTGGCCCCCAGAACATAAGGCTCGGAAAGTGTAAAGCGACAGCAGGCATAATTATGACCAATGCTGTTCAGGACCTTGCCGGTTTTATGATCGAACACGTTTCCTTTACCGCGTAAGGCATTTGAAAAGATGAAATCCTGGCCCACGGTCACAACGTTAAGGGCCGACGTGACCGCATCCGATTGCCACACCAGTGATCCGTCTTTCGCGTCCAGGCACCACACAAATCGATCCTGCGTCTCCTCGTTAGCACGATTGTAACCACCGATGTAAATGCGGCCGTCGCGGGCACTCAGCGTGCATTTGGACGTGACATAATATTGGTTCGTCAGCCAGATCACCTCTCCGGTTTGGGGATCAAGACAGGCGGTGATTCCGTTATTTTCAACGGGCAATCCGCGTCGTTTCCGTTGACTGGTGGCATAACCAAAGAAAGTCGAGTAGTAAAGTTTCCCATCCAGGATCGCGATGCCACAATCGTTACCCCCTCGTCCGTATTCAGAGAAATCTTTTTCCCAGACAACCTTGCCTGTATCCAGGTCCCATGCCCAGATTCTTGGACGGTGATCTTTCGGGTAATAGGGATTGTCGTTAGAATAAATCCAACTCATCACTTCGCGTCCGTCTGATTTGGTCGCTGGTTTACCCCCGAATGTGAATGCTTTTTCTGTTCCCTGTGTCGCATATTCGCCTGAACCGGAAGCGTAGATCGCAATGTTGCCTTCTACGACCGGAGGAAACTGTCGGCTCCAGCTGGGCGAACCGGTAAAGGGGGCTTCCCAAAGCAGTTCCCCCGTCGCGGCATCCAGACAGCGCATGAGTGATTTTTTGATACCTGCCTGCGGAATCAGCAGTTTGCCATTAATATAAAGTGGTGACGTGAATGACAGATAAACGTCGGGCCAATAACGTCTCCATAACAGCCGACCGGTATCCTGCTCGACGGCAAGAATTTGTCCTTCTGCAGTATGAGTATAGAGTCGGCCGCCTCCGCAGACGGGAAGGTGTTTTACCGTCCCTTCCAGACGGCGTGTCCAGCGCATCCGGAGGGGCGGTTTGAGCCCCTGAGAATTGGCATTTGTGCCTCCAAAGTCGCCGTAATTCGTGTACCAGTCATATTTCGGATCAGTCAGTGGTCCCGTGAGCGGGCTGCGTATCTTCCAGATCTGTAAATCCTGCTGCGGTAACGCAATCTCCGGCTGTGATGCCTGTTCGTCGGTATTCAGAATATAAAGATATCCGTCCTCGCAGGGGACGTAGATTTTGTTATCGGCAATCGCGACCGGAGCTGTGATGGGGGCACCGAAGGCGGTAGCAAAAGTGACCGCTTCTCCTCCCGCCAGAGGCACGACGTACAGTTTTCCATCAAGGCCGCCATAGATGGCGTGGTCGCGTGTTAAGACGGGCGAACAGACTGAGGCTGCTTCACACAGCACCTCCGTTTTTTCCTCACCAATGGAATGGCGACACAGTCCGAGACCTGCTTCAGGCCGAACGCGATATACGTCGTTCCCACGAATACTGACGGATGCAAAACTCAGCAGGCCAGGATCTCGAATTGAAGTTTGCGTCCCTTTGATATTGTCTGATTGAACCTTGTCTCCTTCCAGTCGCATTATTTCAACGCGACCGGCATTGTCGCGTCGGTGCCATTGGACATAAACATTACCCTTCTCATCAGCGCTCTGCCCAAACGTCGCCGGATACTCCGAGCCAGCATAATTGGGGACTTCGCCGACCGCACGCAGACGGGCCGTCTTTCCTGCGTCATCCAGAAATACGGTACGTCCGCCTGCCGGTATTACAATAGTATCTCCTGCCAGGCAGATATCGCGCGAGCAGACAAAGTGATCGCGCCAGGTGACGCGATCCTTACGGTGCGCGAGCCAGTCTGCACCACTCCAGCGATTTCCGTTAAACTGAACCACTTCCTTTACGAAGTCCCAGGTCCAGACCACACTGCCTTCAGGTTCCACTGCATAAACCTGGGCTCCCAGTGTGGCAAAATAGACGCGGTTTCCCTTTACTACCGGGGCTGAAAAAATCGGTTCACGGCAGTCAATTTCTTTCACGAGAGTGCCGGTATTGACATCTAGTATGTAATAATAGCCGGCTGCAGTGCCGACGTGCAAATAGTGGTCGATCACTGCGGGAGTCGCGACATTGTTGCAGTTTCCTGCTCCCCCGCGCGTGGCATATTTCCAGTGAATCTGGTTGTTCGAAGCATCAATGGCAAAAACAACACCCGATCCGTCAATCACAAAAATTTTGCCATCACTGACAACCGGTGAAGTAAAGATGCTGTCTGTTAAAGGGATGGCTGCTGCCAGAGAGAGCGGCGTCTTGAGTGAGATTTCCGATACGTTTCCCGAACGTTGCCCGTTTCCTTTCAGTTGGAGCCAGTTTTCTGCTCCAGCAGCGATCGTGTTGAGTGCCGTAAGGCATGCCACAATCAGAAACAGCACAGTCACACGTTGGGTCTTCATCATGGTTACAATCTTTCTCAGGCTTCCGTTTTGGGGCAAAACAGGAGGGGCTGGTGCATCAGACAGTCAGATCAAATGGATTGACTGTCTGCGATAACCTGAACTTTCCGGAAGGACTCTACATTGATTTCACGGGGAAACAACTCTTCGATGATAGTCGGTAAAAATTGCGGAATCTACTATTTTAACGTTATTTCAAAAATATAGCTGAAGTTTTCTGATCGCGATTATTATACAAAAAAACGACTCCGAGAGAGGAGCCGTTTTAAATTTTGTTATAGTATCCATGGATCTCAGAACAGCTTTGAGATGGCCTTGCCATTGTGGGCCACCTTGAAAGGGCGACCGTCGGATGAGAAAATTTCTTTATCGACAGGCAGACCCAATGCTGTGGCAACGGTCGCATTCAGGTCGGCTGGCAGAACGCCGTCCGAGTCAACGCTATGGCCGCCTGCATCAGACTTACCATAGAATTGGCCTCCTTTGATCCCGCCGCCCATCAATGCAGCAGAGAAAGCACCCGGATGGTGATCCCGGCCTCCGTTCTGGTTGATGACCGGAGTACGTCCGAATTCGGTTGTGAGAACGATTATCGTCTCATCCAGCAGGCCGCGATCAGACAGATCCTTCAGCAGATTTCCCAGAGCCTTATCCAGAATTCCGGCACGAGTGGGCAGAATTCCGTCATCATAGATATCGCGGTGCATGTCCCAGCCACCGAAATTGACTTCGACACAGCGAACATTATTTTCGACAAGCCGTCGTGCCAGCATACATCCCTGACCAAACGAGCTACGACCGTATTTATCCCGATCTTCCGCTTTCTCTTCATTCAGGTCAAATGCTTTCAGCTCATCACTGGAAAGCAGGCTGGTTGCCTGCGAATAGAAATCTGTGTAGGCCAGAACCTCTTTCGTCTTGAATTTATTCTGAAACTTCTTGTCGAATTTATTGATCAGATCAATTCGTTTTTCAAACGAATTCTCCGAAAGGTATGCGGGGGACTGAGTATTTTCCAGTCCTCGATTCGGATCACCAATCGGCAAAGGGCTGAAAGAAGGATCCAGGAATCCCGCATTCGGGTGACGGGCAGGGGCGCTGATCAGAACGGTATCGGGGAGATTTTTATTCTGGCGTCCTTTGAACTTTTGAATCCAGGGGCCCATTGAGGGATGCCGGGTTGATGCAATCTCTTTATAGCTGGTGCGCATGATGTATTCGCCCTGCTCATGCGCACCGGTTTCGGTGTGCATGGAGTTGATCACCGCCATTTTGTCGAAGACTTCTGCCAGTGTCGGCAGGAATTCGCTGATCTGCATGCCGGGAACGTTGGTTTTAATTCCCTTGGTTTCACCCTGATTTTTATGACCTGGTTTCAAGTCAAATGTATCAAGATGTGACATGGCGCCTGCCATGTAGAGATAGATCAGTCGTTTGGCTTTTCCGCCTTTGGGCTGAGAGGGAGCCGCTTCCAGGGAATTATTGAACATTGGAAGTACGCTGACTCCCAACGCGGATCTGGCTGCGTATTCAAGAAACTGCCGCCGCCCCAGTCCATCGAGTTTTGAAAGAATGTCTCGCATTTGAAGTGCCTTATATTTTTAAATGATCGATTGTTACGAATCAGGTCCGGACGAAAGCATCGGGACTTTGTGTTATTTCCGAGCCGTTATTGAATAAACAGGAACTCGCGCGTATTGACGAGCGACCAGATCACGTTTCCGTAACCTGCCGGTCCATTCTTTTCGATTTCGGAGACGGCAATTGCAGACTCATCACTATCCGGGCGACGACTTAGAATCGTCATGAAAATTGCATCGACCCCTTCTTTGATGGTTTTCTGTTCGATGACGTTATTGTAAATCGTGGAACCTTTTTCCAGCATCATATGTGTTACAGGACCGTTAAACATGAACAGAATCTGCGGGACCGAACCAGAGTCGGAGGAGGCAGAAATCAATTCACGATCCGATTGACCAAATGTACGTAAGAAGTGACTGGCGGGAACCGGTGAAGGAAGTTCCGAAGCGCGAGCCAGTAGCTGGCCTTTGTACTTATACTTCTTTTCCCGCTTATAGCGATTCTTGTCGATTTCATCACGTTTCTTCTGATCAGCATCCAGGACTTCCTGTGCGGTTGCTGTATTCAGATTCACGGCAATAATGTCTGATTCCAGTTTTGACGGAAATTCCCGATACTCTTCTGGATCAACCACTGCCAGTGTTAAAAAGGAATCCCAGGCTTGCTCTGCAGTCATGCGACGCAGCACCGGACCGGGAAAATGATAGATTTTACTCAGAGGAATATCCTCTGAAGTTGCCTGCCGCTGGTAGGTTTTGGTGTTGTAGATGATTCGCAGATATTCCTTCATATCGAAATTCAGACGTTTCATTTCTGATTCGAGGAATTTCATCAGTTCCGGGTTTTCAGCGACAGTATCGTCCATCATGTCATCGACGGGTTCGATCTGTCCGCGTCCAAAGGTCTGTGTCCACAATCGGTTCGCAATCGTCAGCGCAAACCGGGGGTTGTCTTTGGAAACCATCCAGCGGGCGAAAGCCTGTCGGGGGGCTTCTCCCTTTTTGATATCAGCCGGTTTACCAAAAATCGTTTTGGGTTCGACCACAGATTTCGGCTTGGCGTCAGAGTAGGCGTAATCATGAGGAAGTTGTATTTTCCGGTTATTCTGATCATTGACGACCATCATGTTCACACGAATCATGCGATTGAAGCGACCCTGATTTCGCCGTCTGTCTTTTTCTTCCTGTCCCAGTTCTTCATATTCTTTCCGCAAACGTCTGTTGGGATCGTTGCCGGTATAGAATCGTTTGTCGTTTCCATTGGCGCGGGTTAACGAACCGAATGTGAACGCCGCCATTTCGTAAAACTCTTTTTGTTTCCAGCGGTCAAACGGATGATCGTGACATTGCGCACAACCAATGCGTGTTCCCAGGAAAATACGCACGGTGTTGTTCATGTTATCCAATGGCATGCCGGAGTCTCGCTGGAGATAACCGGTCGCAGGATTTTCCCAGATTAATCCTTCTGCAGTGATCATTTCCTGGACCATTTTGTCCCAGGGTTTATTCTCTGCCAGGCACTGTTTAATCCACTGGCGATACGGACTGCCGTCTACGTTGCCGTTAAGACGATCGGTGTAACGAAACACATCCGCCCAGTAATTAAAGTTGTGGCTGGCATAACCATCGCTGTCCAGCAGGCGGTCAATTAATCGTTTGCGTTTATCCGGATGGCGGGATGCCAGAAAGTAGCGTGTTTCCCGATAGGTGGGAATCGCTCCAGTAATATCCAGATAAGCGCGACGCAGGAACTGTTCGTCAGTCGTCATCGGATTGGGAGTGACTTTATACTTTGTATAATTTGCTTCGACCAGTCTGTCAATCTGTTCTGCTGAAGTTAAGGCAGTTGTCAGTTTAGCCGGGTCGACGGGCTGGGACTTCACCGTAAATCGGGGAGGCAACGGTTCTTCTTTTTTCGGTTCCGGTTTTTTACCGGCTGGTTTTCTTCGGGGAGCTGCGTCCGAATCAGGAAGCCCCGAGAAAATCAATATTGCGAATGCAACAACCACACCAAACAAAGTACCTGCTTTCCAGCGTCGCGAGATTTGGCTCGCACCACTGATTCGTTTTCCTGACATGCATAACTCCCAGAGTCGTTCCTAGATTGATCGGAAATGACCCAACGTCGGAATATAATAAAGATTAAGTTCCGGGTTCGGCAGTAAATATTCTATACAAAACAGATCGCGAAAGACTAATACAAACCAGATTAATTTTTTCTGATGGAGGCAGAATTTCTGTGCAAACAGGAGTACAAAAAGCAACTGCTTATCCCTGGTTTTCTTCTGCTGGGGACCTTGATAAAACAGGTTTTGTTGCCCGGTCGGCAGATTCTGTGATACGGAATTCCTGGTTCCTATTCACCAGACTACAGGTGTGAATATATGACTTGACAGCGCCGCGCTTCTCCCGAAACTGCGGGTTATGCGTCGCGCGCGAAGGGGGTCATTTCGGGTAGGCAATACTTGATCATCTGAAGAGACTCTCACTATAAAAGACGCTTGTTTTTCGCGATTTAGTAAATTCTCCCTCATTTTTACTTCCAGATGATCACCCTGTTTTTGTCCTGAAATGGTCTGCTCTGAACCATAACAACGCTTAAATTGAGGTTTTTCGATCGTCACTGCGACGTTAACGCGTATCAGCTTTGCATGACCACCTGCGTGCCCATCACGAAGATCTTTTGCTCTGAAGGGCAAACGCAGGAGCGCGTAAACCAGAATCAACGGAATCGACATCTTGGGCTCTCCTGACGAAGTAGTAACGATGTGACAGAAAACAGATGACGCGCGGGTCTGGTTCCCCTGGATCGTCTCGGAACTTCACGATCTCCTGCACGCTCTGCCGGGCCCGAATCGTATTCGGACCCGCAAATTTTACTCGATTGCTGTCTGCATAACCGAGGTGAAAATCCGGCACGATTTGTTGTGTTCTCTCTTTAAAGAACAGTTGAAATCTAAAAAATATTAAAAAATCGTGTGGCTTCTGGGCATTTGGTACGGCTAATAGTAACAGGTACGTATTAACTCTACATTTTGACATGTGTTCTATCGATTACAGGGGGCTTGCGAAATCTAAGTATTTTTCGTGCGATATGATATGGAAGAACGTACAGTAAGCGAAAATTTCATTCGAGATTTAACACAGAGTCAAGATCGTCTCTTTACTTATATTTTCTCGTTGATCGGTAATGTCGATGAGTCCAGGGATGTGCTCCAGGAAGTCAATCAATCGATCTTCCTGAAGGCAGACAAAGGAATTCAAATCGGCAGTTTTCTGGCGTTCGCCCGTAAGATTGCGCACGATAAAGTACAGGATTTTTGGCGAAGCAAAAATCGGAAGCGCGTCTTATTTGATCATGACCTGCTGGAAAGTATCTCATGTGAGATAAACGAAGTCATGGACGAATATGATGAACGCCTTTCTGCTTTAAAAGTTTGTGTCGAAAAACTACCCGTCAAAAAAAAGAAGATGCTGATTCAACGCTATACCAGTGGTATGTCGGTGAAGGACATTGGGGCCGAATGTAATCGCACTGCGAAAGCGGTTACGATGATGCTTTCCAGAGTCCGACTTCAGTTGCTCAATTGCATTTCCAACCAGATCGCCAGGGATGTAGAGCAATGAGTAACAGCATTCAGAGTGACAATCGGCATGACTATGATGAAGATATCCTGCCCCATCTGATTTCCTCTTATTTTGACGATCTCATTGACGAAACTGATAGTGAATGGGCGGAATTACAAAGCCGCTTGAAATCTGATAAGTCGGCCCGTTCGTATTATGCCGAGTGTGCAGTAATGCAGGCGCAGGTCGCCTGGTGCTTTTCCAATGAGTTAGAAGCGCAGAGCAAAGTTCTACTGCCTCCCCGAAAACAGAAATTCTTTGTCTATTGTCTGGTCGGAGTTCCCGCGCTGGTGGTCTTGTCGGTGGCGTTCCTGTTTACGCTCTCTTTCGAAAGCGCAGACACCAGCCAGGCGGTCGCACAAGTGGCCGACATGGTTAAGGTTACCTGGGAAAAAGATGCTTCGCACTGGAAGCGGAATCAACAATTCAAAGCAGGCGACCAGGTTCAGTTAAAACAAGGTTATCTGGAACTCGAAATGACTTCTGGAGCCCGGGTGATTGTTGAAGGTCCCGCTTCTCTGGAAATTCTCGAAGAGGGAAACCTGAGATTGTATGCGGGGCGACTCTTTGCAAAAGTGCCTCCACAGGCCGAGGGATTTACAGTCATTACACCTTCTGCAAAAACCATTGATCTGGGAACCGAATTTGGCGTTTATGTGAATGATGCAAAGACGACCGACGTGCATGTTATGCAGGGGCTTGTCGATTCCGAATTATTGAATGATTCCGGAGAGGTGCTCAAATCAAAACGTCTGGTGAAAAACAAAGCCGCCCAGTTTCGAAAAGGGGCGACGAAAATTCAGGAAGTTCCCTATCGCACCGAAGAATTTGTGAAAACGCTGGATTACGACAAGGCGGTGCAGGCATCATCGCCGATGGTCCAGCTGAAGTTTGATGAGATCCGGAACGGGCTGGTTCCGAATCAGGTAGGTGATCAATTTCACGCGCGTGTTTCTCAGGCGGAAAACCTGTCTGGTCAAGAAATTAATAGATTCCTGAAATTCAAACCTGCTGGTTCTGAGGTCAATAGCAGGAGCGCTTCCGATTTATTTCTTTCTATCGAATCAATTGGGAAGCTGTTTTCTGGAGATTTTACTTTCGAACTCTGGGTACGTCCTGATGCCATTAAGCATGCGACTTTATTTCGATTGTATCCTCGTCCCGATATCGACAGTCATTATGGCAGCGTGCTGGAACTCATGGATTGTTCGGCTGATAATCAGAATTGTTTTCGTTTTCTATTAAGAAACTCCGATTTAAATAACGTCGAAGTAAAAGCCGAGATTTTCAGTCAACATCAGTATCAGACCGATCGCTGGTATCACCTTGTCAGTGTACGAGCCAGCAACAGGATCTTGCTGTATGTCAATGGAGTCTTGCTTGCTGAAAGTCCATGTAATGTTCGCTCCAACGAAGAATTAGGTTTGATTATTGGCCGGCATCTACCTCCTGGTGACAATATCTCAGATCGTTCATTTCTGGGGGACATGGATGAATTATTGATTTATCGTCGCGCGTTGTCCGAAACGGAAATACGTTCTCACTACAATTTATACCAGACTGCTCCTTAGCCAGAATGAAACAATTTAGAATTCGACTTAACAAAATAATGAAAACGAAAATGATGAAAACAGTGCCATTTTTAGTTCTGCTCTGCAGCAGTCTGACTTCCATTACGACTTTTGCAGAAGAGACGATTTATAACTGGGTCAGAGAAACAGAACATGCAGCGTGGCAGCCACGGGATTCGCAAGGGGAACTGGTACACGACGACAAACTGTGGATTTTTGGAGGTTGGTTCAACTCATCTTCTGCGCCCCCACGCGATGTATGGAGTTCGGCTGATGGAAAAAACTGGAAACAGGCGACATTACAGGCCCCCTGGAAACATAGTGATCTTTCCATGACGGTCACCTTCAAAGAGAAGATGTGGTTCATGGGAGGCTGGTTTAATGGCAGATTAGCAGGACATTCCGCCGGGAACGAAGTCTGGTCATCAACAGATGGCAGCAAATGGGAACTGGCTACTCACAGCGCTGAATGGACGCCTCGATGTGCAGCCACGCTGGTCAACTTCAAGGATAAAATGTGGATTCTTGGCGGGACAGAAAATTATTATTTCGGCGATGAAACGAGTCTGAAAAATGATGTGTGGAGTTCAGCAGACGGGAAAACCTGGAGCTGTGAAACCAGCGATGCAGGTTGGTCACCTCGTGCCTATCATCAATCCGTGATTCACGACGGAAAAATCTGGGTATTGGGGGGCGGCAACTATACTCCCGAATATAAAGTCAACAACGATGTCTGGAGTTCCACAGACGGAAAAAACTGGCAGCAGGTGACTGCGTCTGCCCCATGGCATCCGCGGATCTGGCATGCCTCGGTTGTTTATCGCGGTCATATCTGGGTGCTCAGTGGATGGTCAAATCATCCTTATAAAAACTGGGGTGATGCCTGGTATTCCAGGGATGGAAAAACCTGGAAGCAATTGAAATCAGACATGACATGGAAAGGGCGACATGAAATATCTGCATTTGTTTTTCAAGATAAAATCTGGGTCGCCGGCGGGCTCGTGCCTCCGTTAAGCAATGAAGTATGGTCGTTAGAACTTCCTCCGGACTGGCCAAACGAATGAATTGATTGATTCAATATTTGGGAACATTAATCGCAGGGAGAATGTCTCTCTGTCACGTAGTAAAGTGGTTTAATTAATATTTTTAATCATCTGAAAAATTGAATTTGTATTATTTTTTATGAAGGGAAGAGAGAATGAAAATTCAAACGGGAAAGAGGCCTGGTTTTACACTCATCGAGCTTCTGGTTGTCATTGCCATCATTGCCATTTTGATTGCTTTATTATTACCTGCCGTACAACAGGCCAGAGAGGCTGCGCGCAGAAGCACGTGTAAGAACAATATGAAACAAATCGGATTGGCACTACACAACTATCACGATACAGCCAATACATTTCCTGTGGGGGCCATACATGGTGCTACAGTAGGTTTGCCTAAAGGTAATTGGCGAATCGGTATTTTGCCTCACATCGACCAGGCCCCGGCATATAACCAACTTGATTTTGTAAATGGTGATTTTTCTGGAAACAGATACACCAACAATGATGTTCTACGAACCCTGCGTGTTCCAACTTATCGTTGTCCTTCCAGTATTCATCCGATGGCGAGCACCGATGACGGGAATACGCTGGGGGGGATGAAAATGGATTACGTGGGGATTTCAGGAGCGACTCCTGCTTTAGGAGGCGCAACTGCCTGTGGTACAAGTTCTGTTTATGGCGGAAACGTGTTTTGTGATAATGGTCTGCTGGCCGCGTTTTGTAATTATCGATTTCGCGATATCACCGATGGCTCTTCCAATACAATGATTATTTCAGAACAGTCCGGTCTGGTTGCAAATAAGGATATTCGTGCCAGTTATAATGGGGGCTGGTATGGCTGGTATGGGACGACAAAACCATCTAAAATCACGGGTTCCGCTGATAGTTTTGGTGGTGGACTGACTTCTGTCCGTTATCCCATCAACAGTAATCGAGACACACTTTTTACCTCTTTGCCCGGTGGTGCCAATGATCCTTACGATTCAAATACCATCCTGAATTCGATGCATACCGGTGGGATTCATGTTCTTTTAGCAGATGGTGCCGTTCGATTTATTTCTGAAAATATCGATTTCGGAACGCTTTCGAAAATCTGCATGAGAAATGACGGTCAGGTGATCGGCGAATTCTGAACATTCCAGATTTGCTGTACCTTTTCTCAAAAATCTGGTCGTGAGGGAAATCAAGTGAGCCATTCAATGGCATCTTGATTTCCTTCACTTTGATTCACCTTCTGCAGTATGAAAAAACAGTCATGAGAACTAAACGAATCCTTTTTGAATTACCACTAACAGTTGTAACGCTGATCTGTTTCGCAATTCTCACTGCGGGATGTGGCGAGAGTGCTCAACCGGAAAAAGTTACAGGAACCGTTGACATTTCCGTGACCTATGCCGGGAAACCGGTGAGTGAAGGGCTGGTGCAGATGACAAAAGTCGGTGAAGGCGTTTACTCCAGTTCACCGTTGGACGATGCAGGTCATGCATCGATTCCCGATGCAGAGGTTGGTGATTACATTGTATTTATTACGCCTCCCCCGGCACCGGCTCCTCATGAAGT
>CAXBFD010000087.1:0-28708 GCA_963974925.1 uncultured bacterium
GAGGGAAAAGTCATTGGCGTCGACTGCAATGCCGAGATGCTCGCACTCGCCAGAAAATATCAGCAGCAGGTATCCGACCAGCTGGGTTATGCGAATGTCGAATTTTGCTGCGGCCTGATTCAGGATCTGAAACTGGATCTGGATCAGTTACATCAGGAACTGGCTGTCCATCCGATCAACAGCCATTCCCGCTGGCTGGAATTACGAAATCTGGAAGAACGCTTACGGCGCGAAACTCCCCTGATCCAGGACGAAAGCGCCGATTGTGTCATTTCGAACTGTGTCTTGAATCTGGTTCGGGAAGGAGACCGCGGCCAACTTTTGCAGGAAGTCTTTCGCGTCTTGAAACGGGGGGGCAAAGCTGTCATCAGCGATATTGTCTGTGATGAGGATGTTCCTCAACATCTGCGAGAAAACCCCACGCTCTGGTCGGGTTGTCTCTCGGGCGCTTTTCGTGAAGATGCATTTCTAAAGGCATTTGAAGACGCCGGCTTTCATGGCATCGAAATTCTGAAACGCGAGCAGGCCCCGTGGCAAACAATCGAAGGCATTGAATTCCGCGCGATCACCGTCTCTGCCTACAAAGGCAAGCAGGGTCCGTGCCTGGAAAGAAATCAGGCGATGATTTATCGCGGCCCGTTCAAGAAAGTCGAAGACGACGATGGGCACACCTATTTTCGCGGACAACGCATTGCTGTTTGCGATAAAACATTCCGACTCCTGCAGGCGGCTCCCTATCAGGGACAGTTCGACCCGGTGGAACCACATCAGAATATTCCGCTGGAAGAGGCCCAGGAGATGGATTGCCGGCAAAATGCAATACGACATCCACAGGAAACCAAAGGTAAAAATTATGACCTGACCAGTCAGATTATGGACTCCTGCTGCACTCCGGACAGTGGTTGCTGTTAAGAAAACACGCCGATCGGATCTCTTTTGCAATCACGCATTCAGGAAAACTTATGGCTCCCTTAACTCTGCTCAGACAACACAGCAAACTGGCTGACCCCCGGCATCAGCTGCACATATTAAACGAACAGAATCAGCACCCGACCTTTGAGCAGAAATTAAAAACGCATCAGCTTCCGGCGCTCAAAGCCAATCCCATTACGACTCTACAGGTCAATCTGGGTAAACTTTGTAATATGACCTGCGATCACTGTCATGTTGACGCCGGGCCTGACCGCAGGGAGATCATGAATGCCGAAACCGTACAGGACTGCCTGAATGCGCTGAAGCAGCCCGGTTTTCAGATACTGGATCTGACCGGCGGCGCCCCGGAAATGAATCCTCACTTTCGAGAAATGGTAAGACAGGCGACCAGACTCAATCTAAGGGTTATTGATCGCTGCAATCTGACGATTCTGTTGGCGCCAGGTTATCAGGATCTGCCCGATTTTCTGGCCGCACATCAGGTAGAAATTGTCGCCTCGCTCCCCTGTTATCTTGAAGAAAACACCAATGCGCAAAGAGGCAGTGGCGCCTTCCAGAAATCAATCCAGGCTCTGAAAAGATTGAATCAACTCGGCTATGGAAAACAGGATTCACCACTGAAACTCACGCTGGTATTCAACCCCGTCGGTTATGCATTACCGCCTGATCAGTCTGAGCTGGAACTGGCCTACAGGCAGGAACTGAAAAAACAGTATGAGGTTGAATTCACGAATCTGATCACCATCACCAATATGCCCATCAGCCGCTTTCTCAGTGATCTGGTCAACCAGGGGCGGCTCGAAGAATACATGGAGCGACTGGTTCACGCGTTCAATCCGGAGACCGTGACGGGACTCATGTGCCGTTCTATCATTTCAGTAGACTGGCAGGGAGCTCTCTATGATTGCGATTTCAATCAGATGCTGAATCTGCCAGTGGCAGTCCCGGCCCGACGGCATATTCGCGATTTTCACCGCCAGGAACTGGAAAACAGAAATATTGTAACTAACCAGCACTGCTATGGTTGCACTGCAGGCGCCGGTTCCAGTTGTGGCGGTGCCCTCAATCGTCTCTGAAATTCTGTGCCCCCTGCTGAATGGATCTGCTGCTCCCCCCCTTCCTTATCTCCGTCCAGATCACGACGAAAAAGCCGCCCCGAATTATTAATTATTTTTAATAATTCGTTGAATTTGCAATCCCTTTTCCGCCCCCGTCCCCTGCGGGGCAGGAATTGAGGTTCTAGAGTGCATCTGATTTTACCTGAGCGTCTCCCATTCTATTATCGTTGGTCCAAATGGCCCTGGAGACGCGACAGTCAACCTGGACACAGGCGAAAACTATTCATTCTGCCAGTAACAATATTTCTGGCTAAATTCATTTGTCGTCGGTTGTTGAGTTTTTTTGCCACCAGAACGGAAAAAATATGATATTACTCTCATGTGCTTCCACTACTCTGGCGGAAATATTTCTATATATTATCAGTTCAAATTTTTCGCACTTGACAAAGCAAAATAAATATAATAATGGAAAGGTTATGAACTATAGATTTCTCTACAGACGTAGGAAAAGTTCTCCCCAAATGTTAATGGAATCCCACGATTGAACATTGACTTCGGGCTTTTAGGATTTGTAAAAAATCGTTTAGAAATTTGGAAAGATCGCACAAAGAAACCACGAGGATAATACTGTGTTATTAGCTGATTCAATTCTCATCGAATTCCCTGAAGAACTTGAAACATTTACCGATGTCACTTCCACGGTTTTCCTGTCATTGGACGACGATGAAGAAAACGTCGGCTTCGATGATCTGGAAGACATCGACGATGATGAACTCGACGACGATGACTTCGACGATGATGATGAGTTCGAAGATGAAGAAGAAGAGGAAGAAGAAGATGATGAAGACTTTGGAGATGAAGAAGATGACGATTTCGACGATGATGGATTTGAGATGGATGATGATTTTTAAATAATCCTCTTCCTTGAAGCATGCCGGCTCGCCATCAAACAAAATTAACGGCGAGCTCGGAGCTTTAGGCCTCTTCCTGCCAACTCTTCTCATTGCCTCTCTTGCCCGTCTTTAAGAATTCGTTCTTTCAACCGGCCTCCTGATTCCTTTAATTGAAAATAAAAATCACATGCAGGGACTGGTCGAAAAAGTTAATGATGCGATCGAATTTTTGAAACCGCAGATTCAGCAGATGCCACGCGTAGGTCTGATTCTGGGAACTGGTCTGGGTGACTTCAGTCAACAGATCAAACAGCATGCCACGATCCCTTATCAGGAAATTCCTCACTTCCCCCACTCGACGGTAGAATCTCACGCCGGACAGCTGGTCTTCGGAACCCTTAACGAAACTCCGATTGTCGCGATGGAAGGCCGCTTTCATTTTTATGAAGGCTACTCGATGAAAGAGGTTACATTCCCTGTCAGAGTGATGCAGGCGCTCGGTGTTGAAATCCTGATCATTACAAATGCATCGGGAGGCATGAACCCGCAGTACCATCTGGCTGATATCATGATCATTGAAGATCAGATCAATTTAATGGGCGATAATCCCTTAAGAGGCATCAACGACGACCGTCTGGGGATTCGCTTTCCTGATATGAGTGCCCCCTATGACCGGGCTTTGATCAAACTGGCCGAGCAGCAGGCCCTGGAGCTCCAGATCCGGACACAGACAGGAGTATTTATTGCGGTCACCGGGCCGAATCTGGAAACGCGTGCCGAATACCGTATGCTGAGACAGATGGGAGCTGACTGTGTCGGCATGTCGACCGTTCCGGAATGCATTGTTGCCAACCATGCTTCAATGCGGGTTCTGGGACTGTCTGTCGTCACAGATATGTGCCTGCCTGACGCATTAGAGCCCGCCGATATCAGTAAAATCCTGAAAGTTGCGGCGGAGGGTGGCCAGAAACTGGCGCGACTGATCCCCAGAATTATCGCGCATCTCGGATAACTGCAGCGGCTTTTGTATTTACAAAAGCATCCAACACGGCGCCGTGATTAATGCGAACTGGAATAGTACGATAGATACCATTCCACGAAGTGATCCACTCCCTGTTCGATGGAAGTGGATGGTGAAAAGTGGATTGCCTGCTGCAGCTCTGAGATATCTGCGTACGTTTCCAACACATCACCGGGTTGCATCGGATAATTTTCACGGATCGCCGACTTACCCAGCCGCTGTTCTATTACATCAATGAGTTGTGAAATCCCGACGGGACGATGGTTCCCGATATTATAGAGTCTGTAAGGTGCCTCTGTCAGATTTTGTTCCTGCTCACCAGTCACTGCTGGCGACGCCTCTGTTCGCACAGGGATATCATCCAGCACGCCGAGCACACCAGTCGCAATATCATCCACGTATGTAAAATCACGCTTTAAATCGCCGTGATTAAATACCTTGATGGGTGTCCCCTCCAGGATTGCCTTGGTAAAAAGAAAAACAGCCATATCAGGCCGTCCCCACGGACCATAAACAGTAAAAAAACGCAGTCCTGTCGTAGGCAAATCGTAAAGATGGCTATAACTGTGCGCCATTAATTCATCAGCCCGTTTTGTCGCGGCATAAAGGCTGACAGGATGATCCACTCGATCGCGCGTAGAATAGGGTATCTTCCGATTGGCACCATATACGGAACTTGAGGACGCGTAAACCACATGTGCGACCCGACTGATTCGGCTCAGTTCCAGGACATTGACAAAACCCAGAACATTACTTTGCACATACTCGAGAGGTTTCAGCAAAGAATTCCGCACTCCCACTTCAGCAGCCAGATGAACCACTTTTTCGAATGGTGTCTCGCCAAACAGCCGCGACATCGATTCGACATCCGTGATGTCTGTCTCGAGAAATTGAAATGCCGTCTCCTGCTGCAGTTGCTGCAGTCGATCTCGTTTTAACTGTACTTCATAATGACTGTTGAGATTATCAATCCCAGTGACCTGATGCCCCTGGGCAAGTAACTGCGACGTGACGTGAAACCCGATAAAACCGGCAGCCCCTGTCACCAAAATCTGGCTCATGATGTTTCCTGTTTCATAAGGCTCTGGTAGTAAGCAACCGTCTTTTTCAGCCCCTCCTGCAAAGAAACCTGAGGTTCCCAGTTCAGAATGGTCCGCGCTTTTGTAATATCGGGACAGCGTTGCCGGGGATCATCGGTCGGAAGAGGCTGGTATTCCAGTTGAGACTTCGATTTGACAGACTGCAGCACCGCTTCCGCCAGTTCCAGCATGCTGTTTTCAACAGGATTTCCCAGATTGACGGGGCCGGTTGTCTCGTCCTGTGCCATCATTTTCAGAAATCCATCAATCAGATCATCGACATAACAGAAGGAGCGAGTCTGTCTGCCATCGCCATAAATCGTCAATGGCTGTCCCTGCAGCGCCTGGTTGATAAAATTGGAAATGACGCGTCCGTCATTGGGGTCCATCCGCGGACCATAGGTATTGAAGATTCTGACGATCCGGATTGGCACCTGATGTGCCTGATGATAATTCACACACAATGATTCGGCGATGCGTTTCCCTTCGTCATAACAGCTGCGCGGCCCAATCGGATTCACGTGCCCCCAATATTCTTCTACCTGGGGATGCACTTCGGGATCACCATAAACTTCAGAGGTGGATGCGTGTAAGACTTTGGCTCGACAGCGCTTGGCCAACCCCAGAATGTTAACCATCCCGACGGTCGACGTTTTGATGGTTTTAATCGGATTGTACTGATAGGCCACCGGTGAAGCAGGACAGGCCAGATTATAGATTTCATCCACTTCCAGATGGATCGGTTGTACAATATCGTGCCTCATCAACTCAAAGCGGGGGTGCCCGATCAAATGAGCGATATTTTGTTTACTGCCTGTGAAAAAGTTATCAAGGCAGATTACATTTTTCCCCTGCCCCACCAGCCGATCACAAAGATGGCTCCCCAGGAATCCGGCTCCACCCGTCACTAAAACAGAGTTCATCAGTTGTTCTTTATCCTTCGCGTACCTGTTTTTTACTTACGATCGAGAAAATAGCAGTTTTAAATCATTGCCTCTCACATGCTCAGTTTACAGCAAAACAAAGCAAATAGCGAGAAAAATGAGCCTGTCTGAAGTCGCATTCTCTACCCGATAACGGTTCGGGTGTTTTCTGATTTCATGGCCCGTCAGGAGTCACGAAGCATTTCTTTCGCCTCTGTAGTTCACTGAAACTTCATTGATTGTCTGATAAAGCAACTGCTTATCCTGCTCGATTTCGAAGTTTGACCGTTTCAGCAAAGCCGAATAAACGGTACTGATCTTCTCAAGCTCCAGCGGGAGATCAATTCTGGTTTGCAGCTCTGCCAAAGTTGTCGCAAGCTGATGAAACGAGCGAGAGAGAATGACCCACTCGGACCCGAGCCTGGCGTGTTCGCTCAAAACCAGTTTTCCCGAGACCTTACCCTGATCCATTGTCGAAATGCCCCCTATCCCAAAAGGGAGATTGGCATTCCGGCAAATCCGGGCCATTTTCTCCACCGTGCCATTCGACATCAGTTCAAACATGAAATTGAGTTTTAAATCAAGATGCAGGTCATTTAATCCAATGTGAATCTGAGTCACGCCGGGAATCCGAACGATCTGAGACAGATTCGACATGGCTTCTACGGTCTCTACCAACGGGATAATTTTCGCACGCTGATTCACGCGATGACAAAACCAGTTGATTTCGTCTATCGACCGGAACATCGGCAGCATTAAATAATCTGCTCCCTGATCGATTACGTTCTCAATTTCTGCAGAGGAATCGGGATTCAGCGGGTTCAACCGCACCAGTACTTCGGCCTGTTTAACGACTTTTTTGACTCTCGAAATATTTTCCAGTTTATGGTGGGAGATCACTGTATCCCTGCCCCCCTGTCGCTCTGCTTTCCCGAGCAATTCCAGATCAATGAAAATGCGATCTACGCCGCATTCATCGACGTATTTTGCAATTTCGGGGGAATCGGTGATATACAAATACTTCATTAGACAGACAGCTTCCTGTTGAAACGCGGCAGGTGGTTCTTCAGGATCAACAAAACGGCTCCAAAACAGAACAGTCCCAGTACTCCAGAGTAAACAATTAACAATACAGGCTCTGCAACAGACTTGACCATTATAGCGGAAAATGAAATCCCCAGTAATGTCAGCAGGATTAAAGCAATACAATGTTTAAAATTGGCACCTTCGATGACTGACACTTTTAATTTTAAATGTAACCCCATTGTCAGACTCAAAAAATGAAACCAGCTGGAAACGACAAATGCAAGCATGACGCCGGAGATGCCCATCGAATTTCTTAAGATGATCGAAAGCAATATCAGACAGACTAAAGAAAGCAGACTGATTTTGAAAGGAATCATCGTCTCGTGTCTCGCATAAAACACATTCATTACGAGAATTGAAAGGATCAGTGCCGGCATCGAAATAATCGAGATTTGCAATAACCTCGCAGTATTGGCAACATCCGTTGCTGAAAACATGCCGCGCTCAAACAACAGAGAAACAACGGGTTCCGCACTACCATAAACAACGACGGTAGAAGGAATCGAAACCAATAATATTAAACCTGCCGCCTGGCTGATTAATTTTGCTCCTTCAGCCACATTTCCTTCAGAAAAGATGCGACTTAATCTTGGAAAAATCACCATTGCCAAGATGGCACCGAACAATCCACGCGGCAATTCTATCAACTTTTGTGCATATTCAAACAGACTGATGCCCCCTTCAAATGCAGATGCAAAGGATCGTGATACCACCGGGAATGCGACAACAACCCCGATCGCAGTCAGAGCCTGAAAATATTTCAGCATCAATTTCCGATTCAAAGCCGAAAACCGCATTAACGATCGAAATCCACCTCGAAACGCGCCGATCGCAAAACAGCTGGTTAATTGCGTTAACAGTCGAAATGCTACTGCCACGATCACTGCCCAGGCGATGACTCTGACATTGTCGGGGGTGACCCAGAAAAAGATTGCCAGCAGAATAATTACGTTGAAAAACAGATTTCCATACGCGGGGATCATCGGCCTGTGATGGCCTTGTAACGCCGCTGCCGTGACGGCGGTGACAGCGCTGATCGGAAATGCCACTAACACGATCATGATTAATCGGCTGGCTTCACTGATTTGTGAAGGGGTAAATCCTGAAGCGAGTATCTGAGTAAACCAGGGCGCACAAAACGCCAGAATCAATGCAATCAGACTGGAAATTCCTCCGACAACAACAAAAGTCTGCACAATCAGCTGATTCGCGTTTTGTTCCGAAATACTCTGGCTTCTGCGATGCATTTCCGGGACCAGGACCGCTGCCATCGCCCCACCGATTAACATTGCATTCAGGATATCAGGTACGGAAATGACCAAAATGGCGAGATCGTTCGCATGCGAAACGCCCAACACTGAGGCCAGCCCCAGAATACGAACCAAGCCCGTCAATCGCCCCAGCAATATCGCAATGGCCACTAACAGTGCCGCTAATGAAACAGATCGCCCCATCATTTGATCGTAAACCTTCCTGAACGTTCAAAAGGTTTCACGAATAATGCTTTGATCCCGAAAACCAGATGCAGCATCGAATTTTAATCCCTCAAAAAGTCGCTTCTCTCATATGATTTGTTAAATCGTATAACGCTCTGCGTTGAAATATTGAATATTCTGACCAATCCATTCAGCGGTCTCCGCTAAGCCTGCTTTAAAAGAAACCCGGCGCTCCCAACCGGTTAACCGCTGGATCTTGGACGTATCCGCCAGAAGGCGATTGACTTCACTTTTTTCCGGGCGAATCCGATTTTCGTCACAGATAATGGGAACTTCCCGCCCGGTCACTTCCATCAGTAGTTTCGCGGTTTCTTCGATCGACCATTCTTCGCCGCTGCCAATGTTCACAACTTCTCCCTCGGCCTGTTTGCATAAGGCGAGTGCAATCATTCCGGCTGCGGTGTCCGTTGCAAAATTAAAATCACGCGTTGGTGTGAGTGCCCCTAATTTCAATTCGGTACAACCTGCCTGTAACTGGCTGGCGATTGTCGGTATGACCGCGCGCGCGGTCTGCCTCGGTCCAAATGTATTAAACGGTCTGGCAGTGACGACCGGTAATCCAAACGAGAGATAAAAACTCTCTGCCATCTTGTCGGCGCCAATTTTACTGGCGGCATAAGGCGACTGACCGACTAAGGGGTGATCTTCATCAATGGGAACGCGTTGCGCAGTTCCATAAACTTCCGAAGTCGAAACATGCACGAGCCTGGTTAAGCAGTCCGAATTCCGGCTCGCCTGCAACACATTTAAGGCACCTGTCACATTCGTATCTACGTACGAGCGTGCCGCAACATAACTATAAGGAATGGCAATCAGACTCGATAAATGAAAAACATAATCGCAGCCTTTGACGGCTCCCTGAATGCGTTCGGCGTCTCGGATATCCCCTTGAAGAATGTCAACCGCTTCCAGGACTTCGCGGGAGACATCATTCAACCAGCCAATCTGATTCCATGAATTGTAGTAAACGAGTGCCCGAACCCGGGCTCCGTTTTGTACAAGTTGCTCTACCAGATGGCTTCCAATGAAACCATCCGCTCCGGTAACCAACGTCTGTTGACCCGTTAATGACTCCGTCATACTTTGTTTTCTTAAATATAAAAGATGATGTTTAAAACAGATTAAGCAGCTCTGCGAAGATTTAATTCAATGTTCACTGCACTCTCATCAAGCTTTTCCGAATCACCTAATGTAGCCCTGACGATTTTCAGTTCCGTGCGTGCTTTGTCGAGTTCGGCATGCGTACCGATATCCGACCAGTATTCATGAACAGGAAACACAGCGACGCCGGACTTCTGAGAAATACTCAGCTCGATTAAATCGGTCATGTTGTAAGGTTGATTTTTAGGCACACGGCTCACAGTTTCAGGAGAAATGGCGTAAATGCCGGCATTGCATAAAAATTGCTGTGATGGTTTCTCTTCGAGGCAGACTGCAAACGCTCCTGCAGTCTTGATCACACCGTAGGGGATTTCAACGTGATAATCGATGGCTGCCACTGTGATGAGCGGTTGATGTTTCAAATGAAAATCGAGCAGATACCGAAAATCAATCGAAGTAAATACATCTCCATTCATCAACAGCAAGGGGCCATCAAGCCGGTCTTCGATGAGCGACAGCGCTCCGGCAGTCCCGAGTTTTTGCTGTTCACGTAAATAATGAATTTCAACTCCATACTGACTCCCGTTGCCCAGATGCGATTCAATCATTTCTGCCAGATAATTGACCGCGATATAGATCCTGCTCACTCCCGCCTGAGCGACTCTGCGTACCTGACGTTCAATCAGCGGTATGCCACCAACTTCGACCAGAGGTTTCGGCAGATTCTCCGTGAGCGGCAACAACCTGCGCCCCTCGCCGCCTGCCATAATCAAGGCACCGCTGAAACCTTCCGCTTTTCCTGTATCTTTTTCTGTCGTCAAATCGTTCAGAAGAATGACATCGACGACACAATTATGGGGGTCAACCAGGGGCAGTGATTCAAGCCTGCTTTGCTGCAGTAACGCGATGATCAAAGACTGAGACATCCCCGAGACAGCCTTGGTTGGCTTAGGGTTCATGATTGACGTCACAGGAGCTTTCAGATTGATCCCCGCAAGCAAACCACGACGGACATCACCATCTGTCACCACTCCCTGCAAACATCCGTCCGCGTTCACGACGACGGCAATCCCTTTTTGCCCTGCTTCAATGGTGCGGATTGCTTCCCGGACATCGGCAGATTCATTAATCAGACATTTTTCCATTGAGCCTATCCCTGGCCTGCGCTTCGTTCACGAACTGGCTTCTATTTGGTTTGTTACCTATGGCTTCGACACCTTCGATCCATCGAAACCGGTCTGTATTTTATTCATTACCCAGGTCATGGAATTGCTTTTGAGTCGTCTGGCCGTTGCTACATTCCCTGAGAATGCTGACGATCCGAGGCGCCGTTTGACCTTCTCCATATGGGTTACCTGCCTGTTTCCGGAGCTTCTGGAATTCGGGAGAATACAATGTTTTAAGTGCTGAAGCTATAGCGGTTTCAGTTGGTTCACAATCAATAACTAATTCCGACTTGATTCTACCTGTCTGACGATTTCCGATGTTAATCGTACCGATCCCAAAAGCAGGGGCCTCAATAATGCCACTCGATGAATTCCCGATCACAGCATCAACATATTGCATCGCCGATAAATACCGTAGTTGCCCCAGACTCACAAAAGACTTAAACCGATTTTCGTCTTTTCGGGTGAATTCATCGATCAACTGATTAATGATGCGACCATCTGTATCCGCATTGGTTTTGGTAAAAATAATGTTTGTCTCTTCCTGCTGCTCCAGCACATTCAGCAGACTCTGTACCTGCTGAACCGAAGTATTCTTCTCCAGAGTAACCGGATGAAATGTACACATCAGGTTACGGCGATTCAGCTTCATGCCAATCGATGTTTCAAATTCCTCTCGGGACATCAATTTCAAGCGGGTCAGATTATCCAGACCAATCGCACCGACATTAAACACGCGATTCGGGTGTTCCCCTAACTGGATCACTCTCTTTCGATAGGCCTCTGTAGATGTGAAATGAAAGTGGCTCATTTTGGTGATGGAATGCCTTAAAGCATCATCAAAGGCCCCTTCTGTCACTTCGCCTCCATGCAGATGAGCGACAGGAATACGGCTGATGTGCGCCGCGGAAACAGCGCTGAAAATTTCATATCTGTCCCCTAAGACAATGATCAGATCGGGCTGAAGACGCGCAAAGGCTTCAGAAAAACTAATCAGTCCCAGCCCCATCGATTTACAAATGCCGACCGGGGAATCAGAACTCATGACTACTTCCACTTTCTCGTCAATCGAATAACCGTCGGCTTCGATCTCCTGATAGGTGAGACCAAACTCGGGAGATAAATGCGAACCAGTGACAAGCAGCTGAAGTGTGAATGATCCTTCAGAAATAAGCGAATCTATTAAAGGCCTCAGTAATCCATATTCTGCTCTTGAACCGGTTACCAGGCAGACTGTTTTTTTCATAAATCGATGATTTCGTCTTCAAAATAATCACGCCGGGCGACCTGATTGATCATATCATCCCAATTCATCGGACTAATGCCGGTTCCAGGTCGTTTGACACAGAGATTTTCTTCCGTGAATGTTTCCCCTTTACGAATGAACTGAGATGCGACAATGCTTTTTCGTACGATGGACTTATTCTTTGACTCAGACGCCGATGGTTTCTTGAGCGAACTTCCTAATGATTTTTCCGTATTGCGAATGCCCCGCACCAGCATCATTAATTCATCTGGTTCCAGAGAAGCAGAATGGTCCGGGCCTTCCATATTTTTATCGAGCGTAAAATGCTTTTCGATCACGGTTGCCCCCAATGCGGTGGCTGCGATGGAGACTTCAATTCCCAGGGTGTGATCCGAATAGCCGACATTCACGCCAAAAGCATCTCGAATCGTTAACATGGCCCGCAGGTTGACATCCTGAATCGGAGTCGGATATTCCGTATTACAATGCAATACGGTGATGTTTTTACGATCCACTCCGCTCTCGATCAGAATTCCCAGGGCATCCTCAATTTCGCCCAAATCGGCCATGCCCGTTGAGAGGATCACTTTGCCAAATGTTCTGCCCACCTTTTTCAGATAGGGATAATTGGTAATCTCGCCCGAAGGAACCTTGATCATTTCCAGGCCGAGCGCACTGAGGAGCTCAACACTTTCCAGATCAAACGGGGTGGAAATAAATACGATCCCCGTTTGTCGGCAATAGTCAAACAGTTCACGATGCGCGTCTCGATTGATTTCCAGTTTCTTTAACAGGGTGAACTGCGAATCGTCGCCTCCGTTTGCGGTACTGTTTTTTTTCTGATACTCGGCTTGAGGCGCAGACTTACATACGAGTTTTTCCGTCTTGAAAGTCTGAAACTTAATGGCATCCGCGCCGGATTCTACGGCGGCGTCAATCATCTTTTTAGCGGTTTCCACGCTCCCGTTATGATTCACCCCTGCCTCAGCAATGATAAATACGCTCATCTGGCTGGCACTCCCTTGACTAAAGCTCCATCCTCTACATCATGTATGACAACAGCACCCGCTGCGATGACTGCATTATTTCCTATTCTCACGCCTTGAATCACGACGGCACCTGCGCCGACAAATGAATTGTCTCCCACAATGACGCCTCCACTGAGTACAACGCCTGGAGATAAAAAAGCCTGTCTTCCAATCTGACAGTCATGATCCACCTGAACTCCGGTATTAATCACAGTCCCTTCACCAATCGTCGTATCGGCCTGGATGATGGCTCCCGCCATAACCTGAACTCCCTCAGACAATTCTACCTCGGCTGAAACAATGGCCCGTGGATGAACCAGTGCGGGGATTTTGAACCCGCATTTCCGACTCTGATCGAATAATGCCTTCCTCTGTAAATTGCATTTAACGCTGCCGACTCCAATCGCGACATATTGAATGCCCTGATCCCGCAGCCCGGATAACTCTGCATCCGTTCCCAGCACAGTACATCCCATTAATCGCGTGCCTGCTTTCAGCAGGGGATCAAGAATTCCAGTAATTTGATAATCACCGCTCTCAGCAATCAGGTCCATCAGGACTTTTGCATGTCCACCACCGCCTAACAGAATGATTGCGTTCAACTGTTTATTCATAACTGATCAAAATACGTCTTAATACAATCGACAACAAATTGAATATCATCGGCAGTCAGTTGAACACTCGAAGGAATCGAGATACAACGTTCAAAAACCGCTTCAGTCTCTTCCATCGCATACACCTGGCAGTCCCGGTACATGGACAGGGTATGCATTAATTTCCACGCCGGTCGCACCTGAATCTTCTGAGAAAGCAGGTATTCCATGAGTGGCTTTCGTTCCGCCGGCGGAACCAGCAAAGTACAAAGCCAGAAATTGCTTTTGGCCCATGGTTCTTCCCAGGCCAGTTCCACCTGAGGTATCTCCGAAATCAATTGGCGATACAGGAGAGCATTCGCTCGTTTGATTTCCAGAAAGGCATCCAGCTGTTCCAGTTGAGCCACGCCTAATGCTGCTTGAATGTTCGTCAGCCGATAATTGTAACCGACTTCATCATGTTCATATTCAAACGGTTTTCTGTTGGCCTGAGTGCTTAAATGTCGGATATGGTTTGCCAGTGATTCCTGATTTGTCGTGACCATGCCTCCGCCGCCACAGGTAATAATTTTATTCCCGTTAAATGAAAAACAGCCCACGGTCGACAAGGAACCGGTCCTTTTTCCCCTGTACTCAGATCCCAGACTCTCCGAAGCATCTTCAATGACTGGCAGACGATACTGGTCGGCGATTTCATTTAAAGCCGCCATATCCACCGGATGACCAAAAATATGTACCGGTAAAATCGCACTGATTTTCCGGCCGGTCCGCTGATTACGAAGTTCCCCCTGCTGGTAAACACATTCCTGCGATAAAAATTCGTTTACTTTCTGAACGTTCATTCCCAAAGTACCGGATTCGGACCCGATGAAGACGGGGGAAGCACCACAGTAATGAATGGCATTTATCGGGGCAATAAAAGTAAAGGAAGGTGCCAGCACCTCATCACCGGGCTGAACTCCACATGCCAGCAGGCTGAGATGCAGCGCAGCTGTCCCGTTTACTGTTGCCACTCCAAAATCCGTTCCCACATATTCACTGACGCGCTGCTCAAACTGATCGACATACGATCCAACGGAGGAAACCCACCCCGCATCGAGGCACTCCTTCACATATTTCCATTCATTCCCGGAAATACTGGGAATCGATAACGGGATCAGTTCGCGGATTATTTGCACAGTTCAAACCAGGAAAAGTCAGGATCATTTCAGAAGAAATTGCTAAGCCGCCTTACGAAGTGAAGCGGAACTGAGTTGATTTTCCATCAACAGACTCGCCACTAAAAATTCCCATTCAGTATCGATTTCCCAGGATCGCTCTGTCGGCATCTTATAGCCATACGTTTCCTGATACGGACGGAATGTTTTTTCCGCCCTGAACGAATCCGTTCGAATTACATACAGGGCACCATTGAAGGCATACACATCCGGCAGGACCTGCCTGCGCAAAGTAGACTCTTCCTGCGCAGGAAAGATCTCCAGCAGCAACCCCTCATCATTCATATTCCGCAGGCAGACAGGGTGGCTTAGCGCTTCCATCATCCCAATCACGGATTTCGCATTTTTCTCTCTGGCAAATTGAATCGCACCATCGATATCCTCGGCAATTCTAAAGGGAGAAGTTGGCTGGAGCATTGTGACATACTCCGTATCATACTGCTCATGCTCCACCAGCCAGTCAATCGCGTGCAAAACTACGTCGACATGGCTTGAACCGTCTAAAGCCAGTTCAAGGGGACGCATAAAAGGAACTTCAGCTCCGTAGCGGCGGGAGATCGATGCAATCTCCCTGTCATCCGTCGATACAATAACCCGATCGAGTTCCTGGCTCTGTAATGCCGCCTCGATCGTCCAGGCAATCAGCGGTTTCCCCGCCAACATTTGTATGTTTTTTCGAGGCACTCCTTTCGAGCCACCTCGTGCAGTGATTAATCCAACGACGCCGGCCATCCATGGCCCCCCTTTTTTCTTATTTCTACCTCGTTCGTGATAGAAATTTCAGTTCATAAAATAGAATATTGCAGTCAAAATACCGCGGATATTTCAATCGCGAATATTAATTAAAACGATTTTTAATGTAAAGATTGAATCACAGCAAGCCTCGCAAACTGCCCATTCCAACTTTGTCGTTCACAGAATACGGGTCAGGCAGCATTCCTGACGACAGACGGTTCTTCATCATCGGCGGGTGATTCCAGCAATCCTGGATTTTGCGCTGCCCCCACAGCAGAGACTCCTCCCGCCAATGAGAGCCCCACCAGAAAGCCAAACAAGCTGCCTTCCGTTGTATCCAGCATCAGTGAATTCACAAAGCAACCGAAAAAATAAACAGCGAGTACCCCCTGGCCCAATGCCCGATCGAATCCTGTCATCAATCGCGTGGTCCGCCAGCTAACCCAGAAGAATAGTAAAAAGAGGAAAACACTAATGGCTCCGTTTTGAACCAGTAACATCACGTATTCGTTATGCGGATTCTCTGTGAGCAGTGATCTTTTTTCTTGCTGCAATTCTCGATACTTGAGCGGAAAGCTGCCTGTTCCAGATCCTAACAGCGGATTTGCTTTGGCCAGATACAATCCGTTTTCATAAAACTCCAGCCGTTGATCAACACCGCTACGGCGTTTTTGGGAGACACGATATTCTTTCAATTCAGTAATCACCTGGTCGAT
Source organism: uncultured bacterium (assembly GCA_963974925.1). Taxonomy (GTDB): domain Bacteria; phylum Planctomycetota; class Planctomycetia; order Planctomycetales; family Planctomycetaceae; genus Gimesia. The sequence continues at coordinate 16,292 of CAXBFD010000087.1, forward strand.
TCGATGCTGAAATACTTCTGAATTATTGTAAGAAACAAAACCGACAATCCCAATGCAGGTAATTGCAGGAATAATTCCTTTGTATCCCCATTTCTGGCACATGAGCAGACAAATCAGAATTCCCAGTGCCAGATATCCGGAACGTCCAGGCACGATGGCAATGATGTTAAATGTCGCAACGAAAGCCAAAATCGCATATGGCCAGCGTTCTTTCGGTCGCTCCAGAAATTTCCAGGCAGACAGATAAACTAAAAATGACATCAAAATATTTTGCGTGATGCGATTTTTGAAAATAGACCGGTCTATCAGACGGGCTGAGCCGTCAATGGAACCTAACCAGCAGACAAGTGAACCAATCAATGTAATCAGCATGGCCAGTTCAAACATTTGAATCCCGCGCTGACGTGATTTTGGATCCAGGAAAAAAGACAGGTAAATGGGAATCAGGAGAAACTGGCGATACTTGAATAAATTCCGGGTCGCAACGGATAATGATTCCGGCGTGTAGAGTAATCCCAGCGCGAGAAAAACAAATAATAACAGGGAGAGCGTTGCAACCTGATAGTTTTTCAGCAACTCAACCGTGACTAAATACTGTCCGGAAACGAACCAGCAAAACAGGACTCCAATACTCAACAAAGATGTGATACTGGTTGAGACTGGGATTGCAAAACCGGTTACAACAGAGAGCAGTATACCGAGCTGAAAGAATTTCTCTTTGATATACGATCGCTGCGAACCCATTAATGATCTGGATTCGATTCGCTTTAAATTGCCCTCAAAAGTATGCATGGGGTCGGATTCCCGTATTACAACGATCGTGATACCGCTATTAAAACTCAAAGGATCTGTTTTTTGCATCACGCAGAGTGAAAAAATGCCGGACAGCATTCAGGGCATCAATATCATGATTTTTGATCTGACGCGATACTAATTTATTCACTGAAACCCAGGCTTGATTCAGTTAAAAAAGCCCCCCGACTGAACCAATTCCATTCATCCCCACGAACAAATAATTGAACGTAACCCTTTTACAAATAAAACATTATGCCACCACATCAAACTCACCCACATACCAGAAGGGGAGCTAAGCTCTACGCCTCCACCTGAGGGATTTCCCTCTCACAGAATTCTGAAAAACAGTGTTCAAAACTGATTTACAGTAGATTAAGTGCTCCAATTTGTCGAATTAGACAGATATTCATCTATATTCAACAGCGTTGATATGTTTTCAAGAGTTCGCTCATCTCTACAGAATCTCTTGCTCGCTCTACATCCCGGACATGGTACAGACAGTACCTGAAAACATCGCAATTCACGGCAGTCCGCTCATATTTTTACAGTTTATTAAGCCTCGATCATTCGAAACAGAGAGGTTGTTTATGGCGTTCCAGGTGAAAAACCATTTGTATAAACCTCTGTTTTATGGTGCGATCTGTACCTACTTCGTACTGATTCTCTGTGGGGTAAAAGAATTTCATCTCTGGGCTCAAATCGAGCAGTTACGTCAAGCAGAGGTAGAGCTGAGTTTCTCAATGATCTACGCACACCCGCATGGGATGAGATTCATGCTGGTATCTCCGATCTACCTGCTCGCCGATCTGCTCCACGTTGCCCCTGACCAGATCTTTTCATTCGTTGTTGTAGCGCTATGTGCCATTGTCGCGACTTCGCTAGCCAGCGCCATTGCACTTTTTCAAAATGTGAAAGAGATCTGGGCTGTCAGATTTTTCCTTTTCCTGTGTTTTGCTGCACTTTCCCTGTTTATGAATGGTCGGTTGATTTTCGGCTTCAGTGCCTATTCACTGATGATTTACAGTGTTTTTCTTTTTGTGAAAGAATCTGACAGTAAAAAATATTTTCTCGCGTCAGGCCTGATCTTTCTTGCCATTCTGTTTTCCTCGATCAGCAGTGGTGTCGCCATCTCGTTTTTTACCATTTCCCTGTCTCCCATGTTCATTTTGCTGGTGAATTCATTCAGAAACAGAGTCCGGGTCAAATTCTATATTGCAATTTACACGCTTGCTTTATTTCTGCTCTATACCCCCATCATCTATGAGCTGATCAACAAAAATATCGCATTTTTTGGAGAAGGTTTCACGGCGATTCTTTCAATGACTCAGCATGGAACACTGAATGGATTCACCGATTTCTTCGAAGCCATTTTCCATCAAAAGGAACAGGTTGCTCTCGCTCCCGAATCGGGACGTTACTTCGTTTTTAAACTGTTATCCATTGGATTCAGCATGTTGCTGCTCTGTTTTGTATCCATCTTCAGAAAAAATATCATCAGAAACCCTCACCTGTTGTTCACAGTTTATTGCATGACATTCACCTTGGTCTTGTCAGTATTCGCGTATTCCATTCTGATGATGGCGTTTATCCCAGCCAGCATGATGCTGTTATTTCTGTCGAGCCATTTCAAAGTCACGGGAAAACGGTTCGTCAAAGTCAGTCAGTTCTCGACTGCGAAATAATTATCGCATTAAACTCGCAACCAGCTTAATTGGTTCCCTCGCAGAATAATACTTTTTGAATCGTCTTGAACACGATACCAAGATCAAATCGCAGACTGCACTTTTCGATATACTCAAGGTCATATTCGAGTACAGCGCTTTGAGATAGCCGACTTCTGCCAGAAACCTGGGCCAGCCCCGATACTCCAGGCCGAATACTTGCCCGTTTCGCCCGACTGCTTTGAGGGGCATCTGCTAATTCGAACCCGACATAGGGACGAGGGCCGATCAAACTCATTTCTCCACGAAATATATTGATCAATTGCGGAAGTTCGTCCAGGCTTGTTTTTCGAATCAATTTTCCGATTTTTGTGATTCTGGAATCGTTGGCCGCAGTAAACTGAGGCCCCGTCGCTTCTGAATCAGATCTCATTGACCTGAATTTCAAGATCATAAACGGCTTCTCTTTCAATCCCAGTCGCTGCTGCCTGAAAAAAACCGGACCTGCTGAGGTCCCCTTAATGATTACCGCAAGTACCAGAAAAACGGGCAACAAGATCACAAGTCCCAGGCCACTCAACAAAAGGTCAAACGGGCGTTTCAAAAAATATCCTGTTTTTTCAAAAGAATCAGATGCAGTTGATTCACTTCCGTCAGCTGGCATCAGGTGCGGATCAAAGTGAGGTCTGCCCTGTTTTGAAACGGGAACGGGACTGGATTTTTGCGACAGGTTGAGATCGTCCATGATAATGACTCATCTGATTCAAATTGATTGATAATAGACGGATTGTCTCAGGCAGCTTTTCGCGTTGCTGTTTCAAAGTCAACAGAACTTTTAATTCCTAATTCTGAATAACCGGGCGCATGATCGAAGGTTTCATCAATAAATGTACGCTGCCATAGCTCAAATGCCAGCAGAGCACGAATCGCGCGTGTATGATTCACTTTGTTCGACTGATGTTCCTGAACCATCTGCCTGACGCGCTCTGGTTGGAAGAGGCCTCTTTCCTGCGATCTTGCGGAAAGCAGTACTTCGTTCACAAAGGGAGACAATTCCCGCTTAAACCACTCCCCGATCGGAACTGTAAACATCTGCTTTTTACGGTAAATAATATTGGCGGGAAGAATTTTCTCGCATGCTTTTTTCAATATCGATTTTGTCACACCATTACGAAGTTTAAGTGCGCCCGGAATACGGAAAGCCAAATCCACCATGCGATAATCCAAAAAAGGCGCACGCGGTTCCAGCGACACCGCCATTGCCATTTTGTCAGGTTTCACCAGATTGTTTCCCGGCAATAACAACCTGGTATCAAGGGCCAACGCCTGGCTGATCGGATCCAGGTGACGAAACTCTTTCAAGTGCGAAGTGGCAAAGCGGGAGGCGTCGCATCCTCCCAGTTTTGTTTTCGTTTCCGATGAATACAGTGCCTGCTTCGCATCCGGCTGCAGCAAACTGATGGCATTGATGTAGGCAGCTTCAATTTGCTCGCGAGGCAGTGTTAAATCCTGATTCGCAAAAAAGTTTCGATGCACATCATATCCGGCAAATAATTCATCCCCGCCATCTCCGGTCAAAACCACTTTCACGGACTGTCTGGCAAGCTGGCTGACCCGATACGTTGGCATGAAGGAGACGTCTCCATGCGGCTGGTCATTATGATAAACGGTTAACGGCCAGGTCTCGGTCAAATTGGGGTTTAATACTTCGCACGTGTGACGGGTCTTGAACTGGTCTGCCACTTCCTGTGCATATTGAGATTCATCAAAGCGAGGATCATCAAAGCCGATACAAAATGTCTGGACAGGGTGCGGCAATTCCTGACTCATCAGAGCAACGACAGAGGAACTGTCTATGCCTCCCGAGAGAAAAGCACCCAAGGGAACATCTGCCCGCAAACGGAGTTTGACTGCAGCCTGCAACGTATCATGAATTTCTTCACACCACGATTTTTCAGTCCGGCATTCGACGGGTTTTTGCGCCAGATTCCACCAGCGTGTGACGAAGGTGCCTTGCGGGCTGATCTTGAGCATGTGCCCCGGCATCAGATGGTTGATATTCTGGAAGAGTGTCACAGGCGGCGGCACGAAATTATAAGTCAGATAAGCATCAAAGCCTTCCCAGTTCATCTCTGCTTTCACGCCCATTGCGAACAGAGATTTGATCTCTGATGCAAACAGAAATCGCGTTCCATCGTCATACAGATAGAGTGGTTTTTGTCCGATCCGGTCGCGGTACAGTAACAGCGATTGATTCCGCAGATCAAGAATCGCAATCGAAAACATGCCATTGAGTTGTTTTACAAAATCTTCGCCATCACGTTCATACAGCCGTAAGATGACTTCCGTATCACAGTTCGTGCGACAACCAAGCCCCTGCGCCAGTTCCTTGAAGTTATAAATTTCGCCATTCTGAACGGCAATAATTTGCCGATCATCAGAGAACATGGGTTGGTGGCCACCTGCAAGATCTAAAATGGACAGACGCTGATTCCCTACCAGCATGCCTGCTGTCTCAAAAAAACCCCGATCATCAGGACCGCGATGGACCATCCTTTCGCAGGCTCGTTCTGCTAACGCCGTTCCAAACGGGCGTTTCTCACGATCATAGCCCCCAATAATCCCACACATCACGATTCCTTCCGTCAGATTTGAACAACCCTGTTCAGCTTACATCAACGGCCCTCAGCCATGAAGCGGCCGTCCGAGCCACTTCCCCCACTGCAGAGACAGCCGTAAATCTTTGGTAATTAGATTCATATATCTCTTGAAGTTGCGTATTTTGAATATTCTGGTCACTTAGAGGAAGAGCAGTTTTTGGTATTACCTCCGAAAAACAGGCTGTTGCCAGAGAAATGATCTCTCATTTGCTTCTGAATCAGTCCCATTATCCTTTCGTTCACCAACTGTGCCCTGTCTCTGTTTTTGATCTCGTCTTGACATGAAACAGAATATCTCAGTTAATCCGGGCTGTTTTCATTGGAAATGATCCTGGATTCAGTATTTTTCTCAAAACATCGACGCACAAATGCTCTCACACCAGACTACATTAAAACGAATACTGGCAGTCAGCTATGGAGGCGGTCATGCTCTCATGCTCATCCCCGTGCTCAAATATCTGGAGTCACAGGGATACGATATTCAGGTAGTCGGGCTGACGACCGCTGCGCCCCTCCTGCGAAATGCCGGCTTTTCTCCTCTTGGTTTCCAGGATATTCTGCGCCTGGAAGACACCCGGGCGCTGGAACTGGGAGCACGTCTGGCAGAAGAGATGCATCAGACAAACAAAGTCAGTTCTCTCAAGGAATCAATCGCCTATCTGGGACTTTCCTACGCTGACCTGGAAGACCAGTTGGGAATCGAACAGGCGCAGCAGGAGTTTGAGCAACTTGGCAGACAGGCATTTCTGCCTCTCAGTCCCATGCGACGCTTCTTTGATCGGTTACAGCCGGATGTGCTGTTAACGACCAATTCTCCCCGCGCGGAACTGGCATCAATTCGTATCGCCGCTGAACGGGGGATTCCTTCAGTGGGCGTACTCGATCTGTTTGGTCTGGGATCTCACAATGATATTCCGGCTGACTATGTCTGCGTTCCCTTTCAACAGGCAGCCAACAACCTGGTGAACCGTGGCATCAAGCGGTCTGCGATCCGCGTGACTGGCAACCCGAATTTTGACTGGGTCCATCAATCTTCATCATCCAAAAGTAACGCGCCGACATGGCGAGAGGAACATCAGATTCAACCTGATAATCTGCTGGCGCTTTATGCAATGAAACCAATCTGGGATGAAGTGGAAGAAATGATTGTCAGCAGCCTGGAACGCGTGATCAGGAAAAAACCTGAACTTAAGATTGCAGTCAGGCCCCATCCTAACAGTAACAGACAAATCGCGGAGAGTGTTATCAACCGGCTGGGAGCAACGGCATTTATTGCCGACAGCACACCGCTGCCTCTGGCCTTAGAAACCTGCGATGCTCTGATCACACATAAATCTACCGTAGCGGTCGAGGCAGCGCTGCTCGGAAGACAGGTTGCACTATTCAATATGAATCGGGATTACCATTCTTATGCGATTCCCTTAAATCTTTATAACTGGAGTACCTTCTCAACCACCATTGAAGAAGGCGTCGAGGTGCTGACAGCACTTCAAAAAGACTGTGCGGAAGCACAACAGCAGCGTGGATTCAAGGTTCGCAAGGCCTGGAATTGCGACGGTCAAAGCCATATTCGTATTGCCAATGTTGTCATTCAGGCTCTGGCATCTAAAACACATAATAAGGTGGCATAAATAAACATTGAACAGTTTGACACTTTTCAATGCCGGATTTCAATCAATCAGTACTCTCTTACACAATCTGGTACTGAAACTCATACAATCGATCACTGAAAGGGAGCAGCCATGTCTCAGCAAGATCAGACATATCAATATTTCAAATCACACGCGAACGATTGGCAAACGAAGGCTGAAGAAGAAGTTTTCAGCACGATTCATAACCGTCATCAGGCTGTGATGCAAACAATGAAAAAATACCCGTCAGGGTCGGCGTTACTTGATGTAGGCTGTGGCACTGGTCAGCTGGCCATTGAAGCGTCGATGAATGGCTGGCAATCGCTGGGTCTTGATTTTGCCGAAGATATGATTGAGATCGCCAGAAGAAATAATAAGAATGCTTCTGCATCTGCAGAATTCATTTGCGATTCCATTTTCAATTTTAAAAGCGACAAAAATTTTGACGTCATCAGCGCACAGGGACTTATCGAATATATCTCTCTGGAACAACTCACTGAATTCCTGCAGTTCTTAAAGTCAATCTGTAATCCTGGTGGGTCTGTCGCAATTGGATCTCGTAACAGGCTCTTTAACCTTCATTCGATGAATGAATTCACAAACATCGAAAAAGAGCTGGGAACGCTCGATTCGCTGATTGAAGAAGCTGTGGCATTTCATACCAGCGAATCTCAGGCGGAAGCCATTAAATGTATCAGAAACCTGAAAGCAGATTATGTACAACCCGACATTCATCCTTTAACCGGAATTGGCGTTGATACCAGATATCAGTTCACTCCCAGCGATCTGTCCAGTAAACTCGAAAATGCAGGATTCAGCGTCACTTCTATCTTCCCCGTTCATTTCCATCCCTTCCCTGTTAATGTGATGGATGACAGCGAAGTTTCTACTATCCATAAACAGGTAGCTCGATTTGCCTCAGACAAAATGATCACAAACCATCGTCTCGTTCCCTATTCATCTTCTTACGTGATTGAGGCCGTCAACCAGTAATGGATGCGAGTGTTCAGAAACCGGGCGAATTTACCACGATCATGTATCACTATGTCCGGGAGATCAAAAATTCCCCGTATCCGGGCATCAAAGGCCTCGAATTTGATGGATTCAAACGGCAACTGGATTTTTTAAGCAACCAGCATGAATTCATTTCGGCTGACCAGTTGATCGCATATATCACCGGCGAGCAAGTTGATTTTCCTGAAAATGCCTGCCTGCTTACCTTTGATGATGGCTACCGGGATCATTTCGATTTTGTGTTTCCAGAATTAATAAAACGCAAAATCAGCGGGTGTTTTTTTCCTCCCGCCCAACCGATTGAAGAGAATACCCTGCTGGATGTGAACGCCATCCATTTTATTCTGGCATCTGTCGAGGATCACAATTGTCTCTTCAAAGACTTGAATAACGAACTGCGCGCCAGAGATATCCCGGAATCATTAATTGAACAAAGTATTTCCAGACTGGCACAGCCGAGCAGATATGATTCTGCTGAGATCATTTACATCAAGCGAATGCTGCAAAGAGAACTCCCGTTCGAATTGCGAACGGAAATCACCAGACTGCTGTTTGAAAAGTATGTTGAAAAATCAGAAGCAGAGTTCAGTAAAGAACTCTATATGACCGCAGCTGAAATTGAGGAAATGGTGCGATCCGGCATGTATGTGGGCAGTCATACCTATCATCATTTCTGGTTGAATGCCGTCGATGCTGAGACCCAGGAACAGGAAATTGATCGCTCACTTCAATTTCTGGAAAAAGTAGGTGCACCAACATCAAACTGGATCATGTGCTACCCCTATGGGGCCTACAATGAAGAGACACTGGAAATCATTGGTCGAAAAAAATGTGTGATCGGGTTTACGACAAAGGTCGACCCATCGAGTTTAGATCGGAATGCGGCACTTGAGATGAGTCGATTTGACACCAATGATTTCCCTCAATAGTTTGCGAACCGTTCGAAACCGGAGCGACTGGTGTCAGGGATAATTTGAGAGTGGTTCTCCTGACAGCTCGCTGATCACATCAGACACACGGTCGACAATCAGCGAGAACATTTTCGTCCCCTTTTCTGAAGTTGCCAGATCAGGGCGACCAGTTGCACCGGCATTCGTCCGCTGAAACATGTCCCGGCAGATATAGACACCGTCAGTCAGATCTGGTGCATAATCTGCAAAATTTTCAATTTTTGCAGAGCGAACCAGTTCCGGACGCAGATGCATCACCAGCGATGTTTCCGCTTCGCAGGCATGTCCGACCGTCTTGCATTCCCCTTCCATCAGGGAGGCTATCTCTTTTTCCGCAATCGACCAGTACGAAGCCGCCATTAATTGACAATTGCGATAATTGACCTGCAGCCGTCTCAATGAAATTTGCATCGGCCCGATATTTCCTCCGTGACCGTTTAAGATCAGCACACGACGAAATCCATCATCAAGCAGTGATTCACAAATCTCGCACAATAATGTTTCATAATTTTCCACACGTGATGTCAACGTCGCGCCCCAGCGCAAGTGATGCTGACTGGCACCCAGCCAGAGCGTGGGAAGTAATAACACGGATTCTTTGAGGCGCTGCTCGACTTGCTCGGCGATGGCGGTGCAGATCATTTCATCCGTTGCCGTCGGCAGATGCGGACCATGTTGTTCCACAGCAGCAATCGGCAGGATCACCAGTGTTTCCTCGCGCGAAATATTCTTGAGTTCCAGCGCAGTCATTTCAGCATATTTCATTAGAGTATTACTCGCTTCAATCAGTATTATTTTTGTGCCGTCCCTGGATCACATTCCAGAAGGTCAACGGTAGTTCAGCCGCCTCCTGTCGACGGGCGTTCGTCAGCAGACTCACAATCAGACCGATGATCATCGTCAAACCGAAGCCGATCGGCCAGAACCAGACCGAAAACCAGTCAGAGGCACCATACATTAACGAAATGGTAATCACCGCTCCCGAGAGAGTTCCCACCATCACCCCTGCCGTCGTCGTATTTTTAAAAAACAAAGCCAGAATAAACACTGCCAGCAAAGGTCCGCCAAAACCGGCGGTGACTTTTTTCCCGATCGCAAATACGTCCCCCATATCTCCCACGTTGCAGGCCAATACGATAGAAATGATACCAATTAATACGACCAGTGCGCGATCCTGGAATACTTCCGTTTTATTGTTTTCCGGCTTTAAATGGGCAAAATGACGATCACGAAAATCGACCATCAGCGCGGTGGTTACCGAATGGATTCCTGAATCAATGCTGGACATCACCGCCGCCATCAATGCGACCAGGAACAGACCCACAACTCCCGGCGGAAAATGCAAGCGCACATATTGAGGCAAGGCCTGATCCTGCAGATTTAACGCCTGAATATCTGCGGCAACATATTCAGGATACGATTTGTAGTATTCGGGAACAGACATTGCATTTCCGCCCCCTTCTGCCGCCACGCGCCAGTCTGGTAATTCCCCATTCAGTTCCGTCGCCAGCACCGAAATCATCTGTTCCGGAAACTGGTTATAATGTGCATAAAGTCCGACACCAATCGCCAGCAGGCCGGGGACGACGGTCCACATGCCGATGATATTAATCATAAATCCGATCTGTGACGTTCTCTCCGAACGGGCGGCAATATATCGCTGCACCGCAACCTGATCGGCACCAAAGGCAGACAGCGCTTCCAGGAACAGTCCGATCAGCACCGCCCAGCTGCCATATTCCAGAGTCAGAGAAGGAGTAAAATCAACCAGTAAATTACTGCGGCCTTCAAAATAAGTTGAAACCACACCCGAAATTCCGGAATCCGTTTGAGCGAGAATTAATCCCAGGGTCAACAAAATCGTCAGTGCAAAGATAAAAAACTGTAACACATCAGTCCACATCACGGCCCGCAGACCACCTAACATCGTGTAAAAGATGGAAACAATTCCCAGAACAACAATCACCGTCACTTGAGAAACCTGCATCACATTTGCCAGAACTACGGAAGCGGCATAAGTGGCAGACGCCATCCAGCCAATTCGTAAGAGAATAAACAAACCGCTGGCCAACGAACGAACTGCGACGTGATAGCGACGTTCCAGATATTCATACGCGGTCTGGCAGTTCAGTCGCGCGTAAACAGGAATAAATACCCATAATACCAATGGTGCCATCAGGGAAACTGCAATCAAAAACAGACTGATTCGCAGGCTGCTCCCATAGGCAATCGAGGGATACATCACAAAACTGTTAGCCGAAAACAGGGTCGCCATCACACTCAACCCCACGGGCAGCCAGCCCATCGAATTACCGGCAGCAAAAAATTCCTGCCGCGACTGATTGCGACCAAAATAAATTCCCAGCGCTATGGAAATCAGCAGGTAAAGCAGAATGACGAGATAGTCCAGCGTATGCATCTTGCAATCAGTTCTTATCTAATTCGAGTTTCGTTACAACGAATCGTTTCGTTGGCCTGGGAAAATAGATTCGGAGAGACAATCGATAGACACAATTGAATGTGTTGAGTTTAGTCAAATCAAATCTGAGGTTTGCGCGTAAATGTCGCCGACCTGATCGTCGTACAGCGAAGAAACGATGCGGGAGACGAAAAGTGAGCTTCATCCATAATATCAAAACCGAAACATATAAAAAGCAAACCTGCGAATTCTCCGGTAATTTCTTCCCCAGGTTTGTTACAATAGACTGACTTCCAGAAACATGGCCAAAGAAGCAGAAGGCCATTAAAAACCGCTCTCATTTAAGCAAAGCAGATTTATTTCCGCCTCGCTCTTGAACCACAATTAAGGATTTATAATGACAACGGCAGTCTGTTTTCACTGTGGCCATTTGAAATTTGGTTCGTTCAATATTTGCGAAGAATGTCAGACTCAACCACGTACTGACGAAGAGTTGATTGTCTCCCTGGCGATGAGTGATCATTATTTTGATCAGCCAACGATGGAATCGATGGGGGATTACATCCGAGAGCACGGTCATCCACCTCACCTGGATCCTAATTCAGAGGAAACCTTTCGTAGAAATTTTGAAGAAGTGAAAGCATCAGGTCTACTGAATCAACTGTTTCCTGATCGCGATAATTCCTGATCCCGCTTGAAATCCAAACCAGCTCTCCTAATCTGCCGACGCGCTTTGGGGATTGTGTTTGAGAAACTTACCACTCCATGAGAAGCGGGTCCGGCTGTAAGGCGGCTCTTTTGAGATTCGGATTCAGAGCCACACGATCCGCGCTCTGTAAAAGGAAGAGATCTCACTGCAGCCCCGTATTTAACAATGTGATCTGATTGCGGGCGCGCATAAAAAAACCTTCGATCCATAAAGAATCGAAGGTTTTAAAAAAATATCCGGCAATAACCTACTTTCGCACTGGTGGGCACTATCATCGGCCCTGCGAGCTTAACTGTCGTGTTCGGAATGGGAACGCGTGTGGCCTCACAGGTATGGTCACCGGAATTGACAGAGTCGCCAACCAAATGGCCGCACTACTCTGCCTGGTGTATAAAAATGGTAAAAGTAATAAGTAAACAAATACAACCCTAGTTTGTTCTTAGAGTTTTGATGTAAAAATCAAAACGGCTAAGCGTTTGTCCATTAGTACCGGTCAGCTGAGACGATTGCTCGCCTTACACATCCGGCCTATCAACCTGGTAGTCTTCCAGGGGACTCAAACGAAACCTAATCTTGGG
>CAXBFD010000088.1:0-28279 GCA_963974925.1 uncultured bacterium
CGTATGCCCGGTGGTGTGGGAGGAGGGAACCCGTGAGGGTTCCCCCTATCCCGATATTGAGATCAGTCTACGTTCTGAATAGCGGACCTGATTCCGCATTCAACAGCAGGCGTTTTCGCCGTTATTGATTTCGCTGCCAGATCAACAGCTGATGATGCGGTTTTCCCATATTGCCGTTGGACACTTTCAGCACGAGGGAATTGAGCGACTGGTGCTGCTGTAACGCCTGACGGAATTCATTCAGATTGTGCACGGGAGTACCGGCTACTTCTTCGATCACATCATATAAGTGAACAACGCTGTAAAGCGCACTTTGTTGATCGACATCCATCACCAGCAACCCGGTCTGGGTCTTCTCGAATCCCAACTGGGTCGCGAGGTCTGCATTCATGGCGTATAACTGTAAGCCGGCAAGCGGGTTCGCATCTTTCTGGTCTTTCACACGCTGGAAACTCATTGGTTCTGCCGCTGTTCCCGGTCGATAGGAAGACTGTTGAGACTCTTTTTGCTTCCGTTCCAGTTCGTCCAGAATTTTTCGGTTTGCCAGCTCCACCATAACGTTCACTTTTCGCCCGCTTCGCAGCATGACCACGCTGACCCTTTGATCGATGGGAGTCAGGCTGACCAGATTGATCAAATGATTCTGATCGAGAACATCAATGCCGCCGAAGCTCAGAATGACGTCGTCATATTTCAAATTCGCACGGGAAGCGGGAGTATTTGAAATGACTTTCACAACGCGGGCACCACGCACGCGATCCATTGTTAAACGGGTCGCAGTGGCGATGCTGAATTCGGGATCGAGTTGTACGCCGAGATAGGCGCGATAGACCTGCCCGTATTTGACAAGCTGATTAAAGACGTGACGGACCAGTTTACTGGGAATACTGAATCCGATGCCGTCATTCCCGCCGCTGTTCGAAGCAATCGCCGTATTGATTCCGATAATTTTACCTTCGAGATCAATTAACGGTCCGCCACTGTTTCCCGGGTTAATTGCCGCGTCTGTCTGTAAAAAGTTCTGGTTGAGCACTTCGGACCCGCTGCCTAATTGAAGTGAGCGACGGCCTTTGGCACTGATGATTCCCAGTGTGACGGATTCGCTCAATCCGAACGGGCTGCCCATTGCGAGAACCATGTGTCCGATATCCAGCTTGTCACTGTCTCCCCATTCGGCGGGGGTCACATCAGTGATATTGATTTTTAAAATCGCCAGGTCGGTATCTTTATCTTCCCACTTGCGTTCCGGATGAATCTCCCGGCCATCGTGCAGTCGGATGGAAATCGAGGTGCCATTCGAATCGCGCACCACATGGCGGTTCGTGACAATATATAAGCCGGAAACGCCATCGCCGCGTACAATAACTCCGGACCCCGTTTCTTCAACCGCGCCACGTGGAGTTTGTCGCTCACATTGAATGTGTACCACGCAGGGTGTTGCCAGTTTTGCGATTTTGGCAAGGTGCTTGCTGCCTTCATGCAGCGACGACATCGGCAAGATGGAATTGTTCTGTTGCGCCGGATTACCCTGTGAAGGAACTTTTGCTTCCAGTTGTTTTGACGTCAGGGGAGACTCAAAACGGGTATTCCATAGAGATGCAGAGGCAATCAGTGCCAGCACTAATAAAAGCGGATATCGATTTTTCATGTTGCAAATCTCTCAGCGTGACTCAGGACCGTTTTTGCATTACAGCTATTTCTAGCTACGGCAAAATAAGGCACTCCTTCGCCAACTGCCGGACGATTTGATTACCGGAAATGGATTGATCAAAAGCGGATCAAGCAATTTTCAGTAATACAAAGGCCCCGGACTGATCGCAGCAGCACTCTCCAGAATTAAAATCAGGTATGAGGGAATATGCTTTGTGGAGAAATGACTAAGCTCAATCAAGTCGGATGGACCCTCTATTGCTTAGTATCGGAAAGGAAAGTTATTTTTCGAGATCTAAATCGTGGATTCTGACTTCATGATCGTTAAGCCGGTCTTCAAATTCGTAGGCGTTTTCCCAATCGCTATGAACGTCTTGACTGGATAAGCCCATTGATTCGCGCTGTTGCGCACAATCGACGCAAAACATCGTATAGGGAACCGCTTTAAGCCGTGCAATCGGAATACTTTTATTGCAATTCTCGCAATGGCCGTAACGCCCTTCCTGGATCAATGAGATCGCCCGGCGGATTTGCATTAATTCATTGTATTCTATTTCGGCTAAATGAGATTCCAGCCCTTGGCGGGTCTCACGAATCGCTGCATCGCCGCTGTCTTCGACTGATTCCTGGCTGGCAGAAGAACCTTCTGAGCTATCGGTCACAAGCTTCTTGAGCTCATCCCGTCTGTTCAAAAGCTGCTTATGCAACCGGATTATTGCATCTTTTCGTACCACTGTCTCGTCTCCCCGTTAAGATCAATTGCAGCAAGCAAATTCAAAAGTTGATTTTCCTCAAAGCATAGCTTTCAAATTGGCTCAAGAAAGGAGAAACATTCCGGGTTGTTTCCTGTGATTCAACGAAACTCCTCCGTGAGTATTATTCACTACGCGAATTAAATGTCGAGAGTTGGAAACTTTCTAAATGAAAATTTAATGCATAAGTACTACTATTAGAATAACTTATGGAAGTCTTTTTTCTCTCGGCGCTTCAAAGTTCGCTCCCAACGTCACTTTTTCTGGTAATTTGGATCGATTTTGCCGGTGGGGAAATATGTATACCGTTGCCTTTGTGCGATCCCGGTTTTCCTGATATTGACCCATCTGCACGATTCCTATGTAATACGGGCCCCTTTTTCTGAGACCTTTCCCAGATCGATCGTTCGGCCATAAGCAGTGATTGGAAAACGTGTTTACAACATTTGACCGTTATCTACTGAAGCGATATTTCCATGTTTTCATCATTGGATTCCTGGCTACCTACGGCTTGTATGTCGTTTTTGACGGGTTTACCAATATTGATGGTTTTCAAACCGGCGTGAAGGATGACTCTTCCACTGGTCTGTTCTGGTTGATGCTGGAATTTTATCTGTATCAGTCCAGTATTTTCTTTGACATGGTCAGTCCGATCCTGACTGTACTTGCGGGAGTCGTCGTTTTCTCGCTGATGGTCCGCCATGGAGAACTGAACCCCGTGCTTTCCGCCGGAATTCCCACCTATCGACTGGCGATTCCTCTGGCGTTTGCCACGATTACGGTCAACTGTTTTATTGTCGCCAACCAGGAGCTGTTAATCCCGCGTATTGCCGACAAGGTACAGGCTCAACGAGGCGATATCGGGACGAGTTCTCAATTTGTGGAGCCCGTTTATGATTTCAGTACCAGGATCATGATCAACGGACAGGAAATATTTTTGACGGAAAAGAAGATGATGAATGCGGAATTTGTTCTGTCGAAACCGACCGTACATGATTTCGTCACGGTCAAATCAGCAATCGCGTATTATGAGGCGGAAACTCCTGAAACCCCGGGACACTGGTTACTCAAGAATGCAACACCCAGTTACGATCAACTGGAAATCGCAGAATTTGCAAAAGAAATGATTCTTCCCGGGGATGATCCGAAAGACATTTTGATCGTCACAGATGTCGGCTGCGATCAACTTTGCAACCGGAATTCAAGTTCGTTGATTTCCACCCCTGATTTGATTGCCAGAATTAATAACCCCTCGTTCAGCGATCTTTCGATCCGAAAACAGACGATGGATCTGCACTTCCGGTTAACCCGTCCTTTCATGAATCTGATTGCGGTGATGATGTCGATTCCGTTTGTGCTTCGCAAAGAGAGCCGCAGTCAAATATTTAACATTGCTCTCTGTGCGTCCGTCATGGGGGGCCTCTTCGCCATCAATCAGGGTTTCTTTTTCATGGGAACGACCCGGCTGATCTCACCGGATCAGGCGGCCTGGTTTCCGGTCATTCTCTGCGGGACACTGGCGGCCTGGTTTTCGAATCGGGTCTGGACCTGATACCGAATCCTGCTCGGAAGCTCACCCGCTTTGTCCCAGATCCATCAATTGCCCGAATCGATCCAGGACGCGAATTTTCAAAGGCGCAAACCGGGGCTGGTCGAATTCCCCTCTTTCCACCAGCCGCAGGGCCACTTCCCGGGTTTCGTGCAGAATCGCCTCGTCTCTCCGCAAATCGGCGACGCGTAAAGGCAGATCTCCATGCTGTCGGGTTCCAAAGATATCACCCGGGCCGCGCGCCTGGAAATCGGCTTCGGCAATTTCGAATCCGTCGTTTGTCTGCTCCATCACCTCAAGTCGTTTCTGAGCATCTTCACTCTCAGTATAAGAGAACAGAAAACAATGGCCCTGATGGATGCCACGCCCCACCCGACCCCGCAACTGGTGCAACTGTGACAAACCGAACCGGTCGGCCTGCAGAATCACCATTAAGGTCGCATTGGCAACGTCGACGCCCACCTCTACGACCGTTGTCGAAACCAGTACCTGAATTGTCCCCTGGTGAAACAGGTTCATGATCTGGCTACGTTCTTCACGATCCATCTGTCCGTGTACCAGTCCGATGGAAGCGGAAGCAAGCTCGCTTTTCTGCAGCTTACGGTAAACTTCTTCTGCACTCGAACGGGTGTTCTGCTCAATTTCCGAATCGATTCTCGGACAGACTATATAAGCCTGTCTGCCCGCTGCAATTTGAGCCCGCAAAAAATCCCACGCTTTTTTTCTCTGAGGCGTCGTTGAAATCCGGCTCGTAATGACGGGTTGTCGACCTGGTGGTAATTCTGAATTCACAGAAATATCCAGTTCGCCAAACTGAGTCAGACACAGACTGCGCGGAATGGGTGTCGCCGTCATCACCAGCATGTGAGGCGTCTTTTGATCGCTGGTAAAGTGGGCGCGCTGCATTACACCAAATTTGTGCTGCTCGTCGATAATCACCAGTCCCAGATCGTGGTATCGTACATCTTTTTGAACGACAGCCGAGGTGCCGATAATCAACTGCTGCTGACCCGATGCAATCTGCTCCAGTGTCGATTTTCGCTGAGCCGCCGATAAGCTGCCACTCAGAATACACCGTTCGACGCGGCTGTTCTTCAGGATATTGTTTATCGTTTCCCAATGCTGCACCGCCAATAATTCGGTCGGTGCCATCAGTACGGCCTGAGAACCGCCGGCAATCGTGGCCAGCATCGCATAAATGGCAATTGCCGTTTTGCCGGCTCCCACATCGGCCTGCAGCATGCGATGCATGGCGCGCCCCGAATCCAGGTCGGCTTTGATTTCTTTGACAGCCTGATTCTGCCCTTCAGTAAAGTCGTACGGAAACAGCCGTCGGATGCGGGCATCAATCTTGGCTGTGACCTTGATCAGCGGCGCGTTATCCACGCAGGTCCAGAGCCGACGCCGCATCGCCAGTCCCAACTGAAATTCCAGCAGATCATCGTAAATCACGCGATGCACGCCGGCGTGATATTCTTCCATTGTCTGCGGTTTGTGCATCTGAATGACGGCCTGCGAAAGCGGTACCAGGGAGTGTTCCTGACGAAAGGCTTCCGGCAGATAATCGGGAATCAGATGCGCAAATTCATCGACGGCGGCCCGAACCATCCGTCGCATCTGGTACATCTTGATGCCCTCGGTCAGACTGTACTTCGGCAGGATTAACCCTTGCGGATCGTCCAGGTCTTCTTCCAGCACCTGATATTGAGGATGCGACATCTCCCACTTTCCCGAGCGGCGTTTCGCTTTGCCCGAGAACATCAGAAACTGACCTTGAAAGAATCGCTTGATGACCCACGGTTGATTAAACCAGGTGCCTTTCAGAAAGCCGGTGCCGCAATCCAGCAGGATCGCCGTGATCGTGCGACCGCGGGAAATCGTGCGTGCGTCCAGATCAACCACTTTGCCGCAGACGGAAGCGGGCTGATCTTCTTCCAGTTCATTGATCGGGCGGACATCCGTTAAATCAAGTACGCTGCGCGGCAGATGCCAGAGCAAATCTTCGACGGTTTGAATCCCGATTCTGGCCAGTACTTCTGCGCGTTCCGATCCTACTCCATTGAGAAATTGAACAGGAGTTTCCAGCGGAGATTCGGTCATCGTATTCCGGAGCCAGATAGTTATAAATCAGATTGATTCTGCAGTTTTACCGCATATTCAACAGCCAGTTCATCGCAGCGTTCGTTTTCCGGGTGCCCGCTATGGCCTTTGATCGTAGTGAATTTGACTTCGTGCCGTTCCAGCAGGGAATCCAGCCGCCGCCAGAGTTCTTCATTTTTCACCGGCTTCCAGCTTTTGCCTTCGCGGCGTCTCCAGCCGTTTTTTTTCCAGTTCGGCATCCATTCCAGAGAACCTTTCGCAACGTATACGCTGTCGGTAATGACCTCGACACGGGAAGAGCGTGTTAAAAGCTCTAATCCGGAAATCACCGCCAGCAATTCCATCTGATTATTCGTCGTTTCCGCTTCCCCGCCGGAGAATTCTTTTTCCTTGCCGGTGGAAGGGTGTCGCAGAATGACTCCCCAGCCTCCCGGACCCGGATTTCCCCTGCAGGCGCCATCGGTAAAGATTTGCACAAACGGAAGCGACTCCTGCTTCGATGATGGATCGGGCATAATACTAAGGCGCAAACCTGGCTAGGAGATGATAACGATTCGAATATGAGTCCAGCGTGAATGACAAAACAAGGGATCGCTCTGGAAGAGGGAATCAACCTGCATCTGGATCTGGTAACATGGCTGGTGGTAAATACGGCGGTTATCGTTCCCGGTAGACGATACGTCCACGGTTCAGGTCATAAGGTGATACTTCTACCACAACCTTGTCTCCAGGAACGATACGAATAAAGTGTTTTCGCATTTTCCCTGCAACGTGAGCCAGCACCTGGTGCCCATTTTCCAGTTCTACCCGAAATTGAGTATTTGCCAGTGCTTCAGTCACTGTACCTTCGACTTCAATGGCCTCTTCTTTGGCCATAACAATTGTATCCTATCCAATAAGGTTCAAAAAATGGGAATCAGCGAAACAGTTCGCACAAACCTAACTCCTGACTATTCCTGATCAAATCGAGATTCAGGGAACAGAAGCCGCTTTGCGCTGCTTATTGTGACAGGGAACCGTCGATTATGCCAGTCTGAACAGACTCCCAACAGCCATTCCCTGTAATTCCCGCTGGAAATATTCCGTTTTCTTCCGCAACAACATATATTTATGTCAACTTTTCAGATTTTTGCAGATCCCGTTGTCAAACGTGAAGTATGTTTAAATACAGAGAACTCGGAGAGAATCACGTCGATTTTCCACTCATAGTATTTCCACCGGCGCTTTGAACTGCCAATTGTCTTGAGGATTGTTGAAATGCAATTTCTTAAAAACTTTCTCGCTGAAGAAGATGGTCCGACTGCAGTTGAATATGCCGTGATGCTGGCCGCCATAGTCATGGTCTGTATTGCTGCCATCGCTGCGGTAGGAACGAAAACGAACGCGTTATTTGAAAACGCCACAACGGAACTGCAAAATCACGGCTAAGCAGTTTGTTGCACGTTTTCCCGTTTCCTTCTCTCGCGACGTCTTAATTCCCTCGCTCCTCAAAACGCGTTCTGTGTGATTGCACTTCTCCACCGATTGACTAAACTTTGAGAACGCCTCTCATTTCAGCATTGTGTCAGCCCTGTTAGGATACTTGGCCCGAATGATGCTGGAGACGCTTTGATAAACCCGGACACACGCTGTGCGGCTGATTATGTTTTCGGAAATTTGTCAGTCGGCGTTCCCGGTTCGCCCCGGTTTTTTCCCTTATACAAAGACGAATTCTTTGCAGAGACGAATTCGAATTAAAAAATACTGCCTGGCAATACAGAACGAAACACTTTTCTTCAGTCTGATGGAACGGCTATGCCTGACTGCTTTATCGCTTTGGGAGGAAATCAGGGAGAGGTCCGCGCAACATTTTCCCAGGCGCTGGAGCGGCTCAACCGGCATCCTGAAATTTCTCTCATTCAAACCAGCCAGTGGATTGAAACGGCTCCCGTAGGCAGTCAGACCGATGAGACGTTTCTGAACGGCGCGGCTCAGCTTTTTACCACTCTTTCGCCCGCTGCACTATTGGTTGAATTACAAGCCGTCGAAACGGCAATGGGCCGCGTTCGGGAAATCCGCTGGAGTGCCCGCACGCTCGATCTGGATCTGCTCCTCTACGATCAACTGGTTTTCGAATCGGCAGGACTGATCATTCCGCATCCGGCCTGCTGGTACCGGCGCTTTGTACTCGACCCCTTAACGGAAATCGCCCCCGATGTCATTCACCCCCTGAAAAAGATCACAATCAAAGAACTGCAGCAACGGCTGATGCAGCGGCCGTTCATTTTTTCCCTTGCAGGACTCCCCCCCACAGAAGCAGAATCGGTGATTCAGGAATTAAAACCGCATTTTCCGGAGGTGCAATTTACCATTTGGGAAATAGCGGAAAAGCTGCCCCAGGCCGTTGAACCGACATTACTGGCCTGGCTCGGCTCCGAAAAATCAGCTGAAAAATGGGACTTGCTGCCTGTTTTACCCCGCCTGGATCTTTCCGAATTCAGAAAAAACACTGGACAAATTGTACATATCTTGCAATCTGCGCTGGATTTATAGTAAAAAACGTCTATACTGAAACATAAAGGTTCGCCGATATTTTTAATGAGGCTGACCAGAGTCACTTAACAAGGATCGATTCTGTTTAGTCTTACCTGCCTCTCTCTTCCCACCGTGATGAATTTGGAGACCTGAAACGATGTTGAAAATCCTGGGTTCTCAAAAGAGCAAGTTTTGTGATCGGATTACACGAAGAAACTTTCTTCAAATTGGCGGACTCGCTTTAGGCGGAATGTCTCTCCCGCAAATCCTGCAGGCAGAAGCGGCAGCGCCTCAGCGGAAGAAACACAAAGGCATCATCATGATCTTCCTGCCGGGAGGTCCGCCGCATCAGGACATGTGGGATATCAAGGTTGATGCGCCCAGCGAAATCCGCGGCGAATTCAACGCAATACAAACCAACGTTCCCGGAATTGAAATCGGCGATCAATTTCCGCGCATGGCGAAGATGGCCGACAAATTTGCCTTCATTCGGTCGATGGTCGGTTCGGATGGAAGACACGATGCGTTTCAGTGTCTCTCAGGTCAGCGTTTCGGTAACCAGCCTCTTGGCGGCTGGCCCTGTCTGGGATCGGTGCTCTCACATAAATATGGCGTCGTTGATCCTGCCATTCCTCCCTTCCTGGGACTGTCTCCCAAGATGGGCCACATGGAATGGGCCCGCGCCGGTGAGCCCGGATTTCTCGGCTTGTCGCACGCGCCGTTCCGCCCCAACGGCGAAGGCATGGCGGACATGACCCTGAATGGCATTACGCTGGATCGTCTCGACAATCGGAAGCAGGTCCTCAGTTCTCTCGATCGTTTCCGCAGTCAGACTGATGCGTCCGGCATGATGGAAGGTCTGGATTCCTTCACGCAACAGGCATTCGGCATTTTAACATCCAGCAAGCTGGCTGATGCATTGGATATTACCAAAGAAGATCAGAAGCTCCGCGATCGCTACGGCAGAGGAACGGCGCAGAAAGCGTCTGACGGCGGACCGAAACTCCTGGATGACTTTCTCACAGCCCGTCGTCTGATCGAAGCCGGCGCTCGCTGTGTGACCCTTGCCTTCAGTCGCTGGGACTGGCATGGCGGCAACTTTAATCGCGGTCGCCAGGACATGCCGATGCTTGATCAGGGAGTCACTGCTCTGATTGAAGACCTTGAACATCGCGGCATGCTCGACGACGTCACCGTTGTTGTCTGGGGCGAATTCGGGCGAACTCCCAAAATCAACGCGAACGCGGGCCGCGATCACTGGCCACGCGTTTCGACTGCACTGCTGGCGGGCGGCGGGATGAAAACCGGTCAGGTCATCGGTTCCACGAATCGGCTCGGCGAATATGCCGAAGACCGTCCCGTGCATTTCCAGGAAGTGTTTGCGACCCTTTATCACAATCTGGGAATCAACGTCGAAACCGAGACCGTTAACGACCTGCAGGGACGTCCGCGTTATCTGGTTGACACGAATCAGTACAAACTCATGCCGGAACTGGTTTAAGCAGTCTCAAATTCACACCTCTGCGATGCAGACGCATCACGTCCGCTTGTCACTGTTGGATTGCCAACAGGTAGTTGAGTAGACGCTCGATCCACAGAAATTACAGGGGGAGACCCATGTGTCTCCCCCTGTGTTCGACGTCATTGTGAGTGGATCGTTTGAACTGTAATTCTGGTCCCATCGATTGTGTGAACTTCTATCGAACCCTGCGAGGCGGGCGGACACATGGATCCGCCCCTACGCCTCATCCTAACTTTCGGCTCGTCTATTCACAACAACGAATCAAAAACACCACGGTGCACTTGTCTGTGAAAATTCAGTCAAATACACTTCCATTCGCACCGGCCATTTAACACGCACTGTAATCACGAACGCCTGCCTTGGCGCGTGAAGAGACTCTAAGGATTAAACATGCCCGATACAACAATACCAGAGACCATGGAAACCATCATCCGAAATCGCAAGACGGAAAAAGTGCTCTGTGATCTTGAAGCACATCGATCGGTTCCCGCTGATGTTGCAGCGCGCAATCGCGAAGTCGTACTCCGTGCGATTAAGACCGCGGGCTGGGCTCCCTTTCACTATCCTCGGAAAGTTGATGATTTAGCGGAACCGTGGCGTGCGCATGTTTTATGGCAAGAGGAAGCAAAGCAGGCAGCCGTTTATCTGCGTGATGAGCTGAACGTGACCTCAAAAGAACCCCGGCTGGCCGCCGCCTGTAGTGCGTTAGTGCTCGTGACATGGTTGCCGGAGTTTTACGACCCTGAATCGCAGCACACCTCGAATATCGAACGCGAAACGCAACTGGCACGCGATGAAGAGCATCTGGCAGCCGCTTCAGCCATGGTTCAGAATCTGTTACTCATGCTGACCGCCCACGGCATGGGTAACTACTGGTCGAGTGGCGGTAAACTGCGCGGGCCAGAAATGTTCGATTATCTCGGCATTCCAGAGCAGGAGCGATTATTGGCAGCCGTTTTTATTGAGTACCCGGAAATGAGGGATGATTCCAAAGAACGCAAGCCGGGAAGCCTGCGCAACAATCGAAGCGATCAGTGGATTCGCGAAGTCTCTCTTAAAGAATAACCAACTATTATCTATTCTCTATTTCGATTCATAATCCTCAATCAATTTCCACTCACGAATATTGGGTGGCCCGGAATAAAATTCGGGCCGAGCGCAGCGAGCAGGCATCTGACAGAGAACCAGAACAATCTATCAAGAGTATGTTTTTCATTGCTGGAGAAAACATACTCTCATACTTTTCAGCCGCACGAATACCTTGACCGTTTCCTGCAGCAACCCCGAATTTTATTTGGGACCATCAGGCACGCTCATTTTTTATTTACACACTTTCGTGTTTATTCGTGAGTTTCGTGGTAGAAAATCTCACACCTGAATCTCCGACAGTTCCTGCCAGAGCAGGGCACTGGCCAGGGTTCCCTGTCGAAATGATTCCAGAGAAAAACGTTCGTTCGGGCTATGCAGATTGTCGGTGTTCTGTCCCCAGCCTAACAGCAGAGTTTCCACCCCCACCTTGGTCTGGAACGTTTCCACCACGGGAATCGAACCCCCTTCACGAATCATCACTGGCGCTGCCCCGAAGGCCTGCTCAATCGCTGTTCGGGCGGCAGTCATATACGGGCTGTTAAAGTCAAACACCAGACCGCGGCAGCCATGAAAATCGATGAATTCCATCGTCAGGCCGGTGGGGAGTTGATCGCGCAAAAACTGCTCCAGCGATTTGGTTAATGCTTTGGGATCCTGGTCGGGCACCAGACGGCAAGTGAGCTTCACACGGGCCTGCGCCGGCACAATCGTTTTCGGGCCTTCTCCGGTATAACCGGAAATCATGCCGTTCACATCACAGGTCGGTCGTGCCCAGCGACGTTCCAGCGTCGAAAAACCGTCTTCACCGGCGACCGCGTTCACGCCGAGGCTGCTCATGAATTTGTCTTCATCAAACGGCAGCGCAGCAAACTGATCGCGCTCTTCTTGTGTTAATTCAATCACACCATCATAAAAACCGGGAATCTGTACCCGTCCCTGATCGTCGTGCAGCGCGGCAATCATCTTCGCGAGACCATTCCCCGGGTTTGTAACCGCACCACCAAATACGCCACTGTGCAAATCCTGCTTTGGTCCGCGGACAATCACCTCACAGGCGAGAATGCCTCGCAAGCCGTAAGTAATCGCCGGAATGCCCGGCGCGTACTGGCTGGTATCGCTGATTACGGCAATGTCACACGCCACCAGATCTTTGTTCTCTTCCAGGAAACGATCGAGATTGTCGCTGCCGACTTCTTCTTCGCCTTCAATCACGAACACCACATTCACAGGCAGTTCGCCGTGCGTTTTCATCCAGGCTTCGACCGATTTGATGTGTGTATACATCTGCCCCTTGTCGTCCGTCGCACCGCGGGCGTAAATGTGTCCGTCGCGAATATCAGGCTCAAACGGGGGTGTTGTCCATTGATCCAGCGGATCGGGGGGCTGCACATCGTAGTGCCCGTAAACCAGCACCGTCGGTTTCCCGGCGGCTTTTTTCCAGGAGCCATACACAATCGGATGTCCGGCCGTTTCCACCAGTCGGCTTTCAAGGCCCGCGGCTTCCATTTGTTTCAAGACAAACTCGGCACCGCGTCTGGTTTCCGACTTTAACGTCGAGTCGGCACTCACGCTGGGAATTTTTAATAATTCAATCAGTTCACTGACAAACCGATCCTGATGTTCTTTTAAATACTCGCAAACTTGCTCAACCATTGTTTTCCTGTAACCTTGATCCTGCTAAGTTATGAGATCACTTGAAGGTGAGAGAGACTCCGGGAATGATGTTATCCTGTGTGGAGTATAAGATCCTGCGGACCATTTGAGTATAGAAGTCATCCATGAAAACCGTAGATGTCGCAATAATTGGCGGGGGAATCATCGGCCTGGCGACCGGCTGGCAGATCTCACAGCGATTTCCCGATAAATCCATTCTACTGCTCGAAAAAGAAAACCAGATCGCCCAGCATCAGACCGGACACAATTCCGGCGTCCTGCATTCCGGCATCTACTATAAACCCGGTTCGTTAAGAGCCACCAACTGCCGTGAGGGCAAACTCGCCATGGAAGCCTTCTGCGACGCGGAAGGAATTCCCTGGGATCAGTGCGGCAAAGTCATCGTTGCCGTCGATGAAAGTGAGTTCGCTGCACTCGACAGCATCTTATTACGCGGCCAGCAAAACGGCGTTGCCTGTGAAATGATCGACGAAAAACGACTCAAGGAACTTGAACCGCATGTCGCAGGCATCAGAGGCATTCACGTTCCGGAAACCGGCATCGTCGATTACAAACAGGTCTCCGCCCGGCTTGCCGAACGGATTCAGGAAAAAGGAAACCGGATTCAAACCGGCACTGAAGTGACCGGCATTCAGCATCACGCCGAGCATATCACGATTCAAACGAAGCAGGGGGAGTATACGGCGAAACAGGTCATCAACTGCGGCGGCCTGTTCAGCGACCGCGTGGCCCGCATGGGCGGGTCGCGACCGAATTCCAAAATCGTCCCCTTTCGCGGCGAGTATTATCTGCTCAAACCGGATGCGGAGCATCTCTGCCGTTCGCTGATTTATCCGGTGCCGAATCCCGAGTTCCCGTTTCTTGGCGTGCATTTCACGAAGATGATTCATGGCGGCGTCGAATGTGGCCCCAACGCGGTCTGGGCCTTTGCCCGCGAAGGTTACACGAACCGTCAAATCAATATTCGCGACCTGTTCGAATCCGCCACCTATCCCGGCTTCCTGAAGATGGCGCTGAAATACTGGAAAACCGGCCTGAAAGAAATGTGGCGGTCTTTCAGTAAACCGGCGTTTGTCAAAGAGCTGCAACGGTTGATTCCCGAAATCAGAGCTGAAGATCTCGACACCGCGCCTGCCGGAGTTCGCGCGCAGGCGCTCGGCCCTGACGGGAATCTGATTGACGACTTTCTGATCGATGAATCCGACCGTATGATTAATGTGTTGAACGCCCCCTCGCCGGCTGCGACCTCTTCGTTACGTATTGGCTCGATGATCACCGACCTGCTGGCACCCCGGTTCGAATAAACAAAGAAAGTCCCCACTGCATGCACTCATCGATCGTCACCTGTTGGGGTTACGCGACCGTTGTGTTCTGGTTCGTTTTACTCGCTCCCTCGCTGGTCATGATGATCCGCAAACGCGTCTCCCGTTGTGTGTCTCATACGGAACTTCCCGCAGAGTGGCCGCTGATGTCGGTGATCGTTCCCGCCAAAGACGAAGCGGAAACGATTGAAGTCACGCTCAACTCGTTATTGGCTTCCGATTATCCCCGGCTGGAAATCATCGCCGTCAATGATCGTTCGACCGACGAAACGGGAGCGATTATGGAACGCGTCGCCGCCGAAGCCGCCCAGCAGAATCAGAAATCGATGCAGGTGGTTCATATCGAAGAACTGCCTTCCGACTGGATGGGAAAGTCACACGCCATGCATCAGGCAGCGTTGCGGGCCAGCGGCGAACTCCTGCTGTTTACCGACGGCGATATCATTTTTACTCCGCAGGCGATCTCAAACGCGACTCGCATTTTTCTGCATAAAAAACTCGATCATCTCTGTCTTCTGCCGCAACTGGCCCGCGGCGGTTTGATCGAAATGGCGTTCATCACGTTTTTCGGTTTCCTGCTCACCGGCGGCACTTTTCTCTGGCTGGTGCCCACCCGCTGGACCTTAGGCTACATCGGCATCGGCGCGTTTAACCTTGTGCGGACCTCCGTGTATCAGGCGGTTGGCGGTTTTGAAACGATCAAGCTGGATGTCCTCGACGACATCAAACTCGGCAAGCTGATCAAACAGCATCACTATCGACAGGATTTTTATCTGGGCATCGAAGAACTGAAAGTCCGCTGGCAGCCTTCCGCCTGGGGCGTGATCACCGGCGTCGAAAAAAATTCCTTCGCCTCATTTCATTACTCGATCATGCGTGTCATCCTGGTGACGCTGATTTTTATTCTGTTTTTCCAGGCACCGTTTATCATGCCGTTCCTGTTTCCACTCTCGCAGACCAGCGGCTTCATTGTCACGGTGGTGCTGTTGCATCTTTGTTACGCCACAATTGCCGTGCTGTTTTCCTCCGGCCTCCGCGTGACACCACTGATGTTTTTCGCCTCGCTGGCTCTTTGCTTCGCCATCTGGCGCTCTGCCTGGATCACGCTCAAAAACGGCGGCGTCCGCTGGCGCGACACAATCTACCCGCTCGATGTCCTGAAGAAAAATTTATACTGAGATCGGTTTCGCATAGAAATCATCAGCAAGTATCAGCGTGTGTGTCTCACTGCTGGTTTGTTTCTGCAGTAGCGAATACCAAAGAAACCAGGTTCGGCTGCCTGCCTTGCATCAGCGCCTGATGTAACTCCGGATTGCAAACGCTGCCATCTGACATCATTGATTCACAGGATCAATTGAATCAGAAAATTCATCGAATTTGCGTTGATTCTACATCGGGTTTGCTTTAATCAACAATCTACAGAACGCAGTTGCAATGCCGTGTACTTCTTTGAAGTGTACAAAGCTGGCTGGTTCAAATTATCACCTTCAATTTGTTGTGTCGCAGTGCTGTCAGAACTGAATCAGTAAATTAATTTGCAAGTCGTTACATCTGACTGCAAACTGGTTCGTAACGTCTTTCCAAACCGAGGCCCCCAAAACCCCTGCCGATGCCCTTCATCGAAAATTCATAAACCACATTGAATTTCGGAGTTAGCATCAATTCACGTCTTGAAATCGAAGTGAAATTAATTTCGATAATTTGAAAAAAAGACCGCCTAATTTGAGTCGCCTCTTTCTCATTAATAATACGCAGAGTTCTATCAGCACCCTGGTCAGATGAATCAGTGAAATGAATCTTGATAATTATCTTTCGGTAAGAACACGACTGCTCATGCAGCACCGGACGGCGCTGTATGGATATATCTTTTCCTGTGTGAGAAATCATACAGAGGCAGAAGATATCCTGCATGATGTTTGCGTGATTGCCATTGAGTCATTTGATCAACTTAAGAATCAGGATTCTTTTTTTCCGTGGGTGCGTGAAATTGCGTTTCGTCAGGTACTCGCGCATCTGAAAAATCAGAAAAAAGAAAAACCGTTTAATCCGCATGTTGTCGCCGCGTTGGCAGATGCGGTCGAACAGGTGGAAGAAGATCATTCGCGATTAAATTTTCGTGAAGTTCTGATGAAATGTCTCGACAAGCTGCCGGAGTTCAGTCGGGAATTAATTCTGACCAGGTACAACGGAACCGGTGAAGATATCTCTGATATCGCATCCCGCTATGGGAAGAGTGTGCATTCCATTTATTCCCGTCTGAAACGAATCAAGACCTTACTCCGAAACTGTGTGGAGAAGCAGGTGACGTCTGAAGTGTCGCCGGACAGATCATCGGAGGTGTCATATGATTCAGTCTGATGATCGAGATCTGCTCGAAGCCTATCTTGCCTTTGAACTTGATGAAGAAGAAATCAAGGCACTCGAATATCGAATTTGTACGGAAGAAGATCTGGCACGACTGCTGATTCAAACTTCCTGTGAAGAAACGGTGATTCGCGAATGGTCCGAAATTCAAAAGTCCCGCGTCTGGATACATAAACTGGTCGGACAGACGCCCGCTCGTCAAAGGTCGCTCATCCACAGGTATATTTCGATCGCGCTCATGCTCGTGGTGGCCGTCACGCTGGGTTACGTATTGGGGCTGCCTCGCTCGATCTCGGAACGGGTTACTACCTCGAGGCCAGAAAATGAAATGCCATTGATCCACAACGCGGCGACTTTTAAAGAGATCACGGGAGGAGAATTAAAGTCTCTGGATGTGCTCTGTAAAGTTGATGAGCATTTGCAGACCCGTCGGGAGTATCATTTGAATCAGGGTATCCTGCGTTTGAAAATGAATTCCGGTGTTGAGGTGCTGGTCGCAGGTCCTGCCCGGTTTCATTTGCTGAGCTCAAATGAGCTGTTTTTATCGCAGGGAACGATGACAGCCGACGTTCCTCAGCGGGCCATTGGTTTCGAAATACAGTCTTCCCATATGAAAATTGTAGATCTCGGCACGCGATTCGGATTCTTTGTTGACGAAGCCGGCGGTGCGGAGGTGCATGTTTTTCAGGGCGCTGTGAGCTGCCAGGAAACAGAAAAATCAAAGACACCCCGTCTTCCGCAACTTCTGTTTACAGGACAGTCTTCGAAAAAGGAGCCCGGCGGAGATCTGGTAGAAAGTCAGACGGAAACGGATTCCCTGTTTGGGGCTTGCCTGTGTTATCAGTCACGGATTAAACAGCTCTCCGGTGATCTGAAATTGTTGTCAAACCTGCCTGAAAGTGTGGCAGTCACAAAATTGACTTCAAATGAATATATGTACGTGTTTCAGGAACGGCAGAGTTTTATTTTGCCCGCCGACATCAATTGTAACGCACCTGTTCCAGGTAAAAAACAGGATGTCTCGGATAAGGCGAGTCAGTCACAATTTGAAGCCGGCGTGATCAAAAAAGGGACTCGGGTAGACGTTTATTACGTGCATCACGATGCCCATCATCCAGGAAATCCAAAGTTTTCCAAAACTCAAACGCGGATTCAGCTGGAGGGCCAGCTTGAATTTCAAAACAGGATCTTAGGCATCCTGCAGACTGATCAGCTGCTGCAGCAGACAGATCAGATACTCGGTCACCCTGAGGTTGAATATCTCAGTAATGGCAAGCAACGGAATGACCGTACCGCCGAAGATGAAATCAGCCTCTTACCTGACATGCGGACCCTTTCCCTGAACTGGATCCTGTCCAGAAACCAGGGGCATCAGAATATGAATGCAATGCGTGTTCTAGTAGCAGCGGATGAATGATGAATCATACTGTTTTTACCAGCAATCAAATCAGAATGGATTCGATCATTGTGTGACATCAATGGACCGAAAATTAATTATCCAAAAAAACATCACAGGAGTAGATTATGAAAGTAATCCCCAAAAAACGAACAGGTTTTACACTGATAGAATTGCTGGTGGTGATCGCCATCATTGCCATTCTGATTGCCCTGCTGTTACCTGCCGTCCAGCAGGCACGCGAAGCCGCACGGCGCAGCACCTGCAAAAATAATCTGAAACAGATCGGGCTGGCACTGCACAACTATCACGACACGCACCGCTCATTTCCGCCCTGTTATGTGGATCAGGTTGTGGGGGGAGTGACTTCGGGCAATAATCTGGGCTGGTCAATGTTTCTTCTGCCGTTCCAGGATCAGGCACCCCTGTATCAGAAAATCAGTGGAACGGATGCGATGAATGTTTTCTGGACCACGGTAACTCCGATGACTGACAGCACGACAGGTTATGCAAAAGTCATCTTGCCCGTTTTTAATTGTCCTTCAGATCCTTCCGGTGGAATTAATACGAAAATTGCCGGTTCGTACGGGAAATCCAACTACAAAGCACTACGTTCCGTATTGAGCTATCACGCTGTATCCCCCGTTTTTTATCCGGACAAACGCATGTTACGCGATTTCACGGATGGCGCCAGTAATACCATGATCGTGGGCGAATCAGACACCCAAAACCATAACGGCGGACTTTGGGTCGGAAAGTCAACTAATTCCCGGGACATTCTCTCCAATGCCAATGATACGTTTCGTATCAACGGTTCGGATGTGGACGATCTCTTCAGCAGCGTGCACGTTGGTGGATGCCACTTTGTATTTGCTGACGGACGGGTGCGATTTCTCTCAGAGAATATCAGTGGTGAGATCTATACTGCCTTGGGCACCTACAATGGTGGCGAAGTGCTGGGCGAATATTAAGCAGCTGACTTGAGTGGTGCCTGTGATCCTGACGGATTGCAAGGGACGTACTGGTTTCGAATAACGGGGAATATGAAAAACACCCTAACCGAATCATGGAGCCACGGTTCATGAGCGGATCATCGGAAAAATGATGATTCGTTCGTCGATTGTGTGACTTCAATAACCCGAAAAATAAATTTCCACAAACTATTTCACCGGAGTCGATGATGAAAGTAATGAAAAAACAACGAACAGGTTTTACTTTGATTGAATTACTGGTAGTGATCGCCATCATTGCCATTCTGATTGCCTTGCTGCTACCCGCCGTACAGCAGGCACGCGAAGCCGCACGACGCAGCACTTGCAAAAATAGTCTGAAACAGATCGGGCTGGCAATGCATAACTATCACGATACGCACCGCTCATTTCCTCCCTCTTATGTCGATAATTATCCAGGTGGTACGCCATTTCTTAACAATGACCTTGGATGGGGAACCTTTATTTTACCGTTCATGGATCAAGGACCACTCTACAATAACATCAGCAGTTCCGGTGCGATGGACGTTGATTGGACTACGGTTGCTGCCATGACAACAGGCTCTACTGCCTATGCCAAATCCGTTCTTCCTGCCTATATCTGCCCTTCTGACCCAATGGGAGGAGTGAATACAAAAATCGGTTCATACGGAAAATCAAACTATAAAGTAGTACGCTCCGTAATCAGTTATCCGGTCGTTGCACGCAGACTGCGAGACTTCACAGATGGAGCAAGCAACACACTGGTCGTTGGTGAATCAGACACTCAAGATCATATTGGTTCAATTTGGGTTGGGAAAAACAGCAATTCTAGAGAGGTTATGTCCAACGCAAATGACACTTATCGCATTAACGGCCCGGATGTCGATGACGTCTTCAGCAGCGTGCACGTTGGTGGATGCCACTTTGTGTTTGCTGACGGACGGGTGCGATTTCTCTCGGAGAATATCAGTGGTGAGATCTATACTGGCTTGGGAACCTACAATGGTGGCGAAGTGCTGGGCGAATACTAGGCAACTGAATTGAGATGTTGCTTTTGAGTTGTGAGAATGTCACCGGAGTGCAGGTTTCGATAAACGGAGAGTCTGGAAATGCGATTCTATTTTTGTCTTGGTTGTATTGTCATTGCCTTGGGAGTGATGACAGCTCCGGGCAGCCTTAAGGCAGCGGAACGAACGGTTGATCCAACGGATGTTTCTCAACCGTTGAAGCTGATTCCGAAAGAAACGCCCCAGCCAGATTACGGAGCCACGGTTCCTGCGCAGATTACCGGAAAGCTGATGGTGCGTTCGTCCGGCGCTCTCATCGGCTTGCCGGGAGTGAGCGTGTCGGATGGTTATTCAGTTGTCAAAACAGACGCGCAGGGTGCCTATGCACTGAAACCGAATCCAAGTGCCGTGTTTATCAATGTGACGCGTCCCTCCGGCTATGATATCCAGGGGGACTGGTACAAACCTTTGGCGGCGGAAGTGAATTTCGAACTCAAGCCGGCGGTGGATGACGAGCGCGAGTTTATTTTCATCCATGTCACCGATACGCATATTTCCAGGGATCCTGTAGCCCTTAAAGGGTTGAGTCGCTTCGTCCAGGAAGCAAATAAGCTGACTCCGAAACCACGGTTTGTGGTCAACAGTGGCGATCTTCTGAATCTGAGCAAAGCACTGCTGGGAACTCCCGCCGATGGACGCGCCGGCTTCCAAAATTATACGGGCATCATGAATCATCTGACGATGCCTTATTATAATGTGGCCGGCGATCACACGGATTCAGTGTATCGTCTTGATGAATTTCCGCGAGGCGATCACCGCTGTGCCAAGCCTCTTTTCTGGGAGTACCTTGGCCCGCATTTCTTTTCGTTTGAATATGGTAAGATCCATTTTGTCTCAGTCGATTACTGTTATCACCTGGGTAAGCGAAAACTGACTGTAAATGGGAAGAAACGGGACTACCCGACGCTCCAGGTTCAACCTATGCATACGGCCTGGATGAAACAGGACATGGCGCAGCGAAGCCCGGATACTTATGTTGTGACCACTTCAGAACACGATCTGACAGAATACTGTCCCGATTTTCTGGAAATGGCGCAACAGCACGATATCCGTTTTCAACTGTTGGGCGATGACCATGTCGTCAGCGAGAAAACCGGGCCCGTCCCCTTTCGTACAGGAGGCGCTCTGGCCGGCTGCTGGTGGAATCCCAAAACGGAACAGCTTTGTCCGGATCTGTCTCCGCAGGGCTACCTGATCTATCGCGTCGTCGGTGAAGAGATGGATTATTTCTATAAGGGACTGGGGCAGCGCATCGCCATTGTGTCGCCTCGTATTGGTGCCGACTGGCAAGGGGGAACCGAAGTGCAGGCACATCTGGTGCAGCCGCAGCCGGGCGAATTCCTGGAATATTCGCTGAATGGGACTGACTGGAAACCGATGCGGGAAACAGGTCAACCATTTTATCGAAAACAGTACGCAGTCACCATCGATTCGGCTTCGTTACCGGATGGACATCTCAAGTTTCAGGTCAGAAGCAATCTCGCAAGTGAAATTCGCGACAGGCAATTCGTCGTAGCCAACGGTGCAAAACCTGCAGGCAACGGGCCTGATGCCATTCTGAAATTTTCCGTCGGAACGCGCATCTCAACCGCAAAAATTAAGCAGACGCCGACCGGCAATGTTCAAGTCTTATTCAACGATGAGGTTGTCGGATCGATCCCCGCTGGCACGCGCAAGGAGTATTCGTTTCCAATCAAGGCTTCACAACTGCGCGTTGCCAATACGCTTTCATTCCAATTCTCTGATCCCGCTGATGGGATGTCTCTTGGCACTCCGGTTCTCAAAATCGGCAAGAACCTGCTGCGGGACCCCAGAGACACCGCGATCAGAAAAGTAAAAGCCGCACATTGGGGAGCCGGAGCAGTCGACTGGGGAGGTTACCTCGTGGGGGATTCTCCTGCACTGGTGGGAAATCCGTTTCAGCGTAAGCAAAGTCGCTTCTGTTTTGTGTTGAGCGATGCTGAATGATTCGCCTCCTGAGCTAAGTCTGCCTCGAACACTGTTGGCCAGCCAACAGAGCCACCTGATTATTGCTAAATCAAGAGGGGTTTTGTGTCTTTCGCGATCGCCTCATGATTCGGGGACATCATCCACCGTCTCGGAACAGGCGTCGATTTTCAGCAGGATTGTTTCCGCTTCAGCCATCAGATCGGCATATCCTTGAATATTGCCATTCCGCTGGGCATCGCGGGCCTGAACCAGCATTCGGGCGTATTGGTCCTCTAATTTCTTGCGGGGATCGCGTCGCAACCAGCCAAACATCTTCGCACCTTCCCTCTATTAATACGTGAAACAGGTGATACGGAAGAACTATAGTCGTTCCACTCCGATTGGCAATTCACTTTTCCGGCGACGCAGTCGACAGAGTCCTGCGAAAACACTTTCCTCTGTTCGTTTAACGACCGGGATGGAAGCTGAACGTCCTTAGGGAAAACGGCTTTCGTCCGTCTGTTTTGGGTGCCCCCGCATTTTTAAGCTGCAAACAGCTGATTCTGACGCATTTCGGTTCAGTCGGTGGCCACTGGCACAGAATCTGCATTATCCGTACTTATCAAACTGAGTTCCCGGGAAATGACTGAAAAGTCTGAGCGCGCCAGTTTGCACGCGAACAACAGTAAATGAATCACTCTTCAGGGCCATTCTGAGAGTAAGGAGTGGTTGAACACATCAGTAGAAAACTTAACAGGAGAGAAACATGTCATTTTTAAAGCTAAGTTCCGCATCTGCACTGGCTGCATTGCTTGTGGTCGGATGCCAGTCGAACTCCGAGTCTGTCGAACAGGCTCGTAAAAATGTAGAGGAAGCAAAACAGGAAGGCCAGCAGGATATTGCTCAGGCGCAGCACGAAGGGGTTGCTGAGATGCATGAAACCCGACGGGTTGGCACTGAGGATATTAAAGAAGAAATGAAGGATGTAGAACAGGCCCGCCGCGAAGGCGCCAGTGCCGAAGCGATTCGTGAAGAGCAGGGGGATGTCGCAGAAGCACAGCGTGAATTAAATGCCGCCCTTGCGGAAGCCGAAAAAGCAAACTCGGAGAATGTCGAGGAAGCGAAACAGGAAGCTGCAGAACGCGTTGCTGCTGCCAGAAAAAATCTGGCTGAAACAAAAGCGGAAGCATTAAAGAATGCGACTTCTGATGTAACCGAATCGGAAAAGACACTGCAGCAGGAAAAGGCAGACGTTACGCAGGCGGAAGCAGCAGTTGCCGCCGCGAAAACAAAACTGGAAAAAACCACGGATGCTGATAGAGAAGACGCCCGCGAAGCGTTGAAAGATGCGGAAGAAACTCTGAATGCAGAGAAGAAAGATGTCGTGGAAGCCCAGAAGAAACTTGAGAAAGCAAAGCAGGAATTGATCAAAGTTCAAAATCAGCTTAGTTCAAAACCCGCCTAAATCACTGTCGCTGATACCCTTGTCGCGAAATAACCCGGATCATTTTGGTTCGGGTTATTTTTTTATGCATACTGCTGGCGGAATCCGGTTGACTCAAACAGCCATTCTCCCGCATGCGATTTCATCGATCAACGGCAACACAGACGCTGGTGGTTTTCAGATCGGACTGTTCGCTGGGCTTTCAGCCAGCCATCGGTCAGAACAAATCCCACTGCTGAAATACAGGGGATTCCGTGCAGTTTGCTTGAATTTAACAGTTTTAAGGACGTTGGCATGGGCTTTGCATTTCTTATTAACCGTGGCAGGAGTGAACCACAATCATTAACACGAACAAATCACAAAAGGGAGAAATTCAGATGATACGCCGCAGTTTAAAAGTATTGACCGCAGCAGCAGTATTAGGAATCAGTCCTGCATTGTTGTCCGCTCAGCTTCCGATTGAAAAGCCTGATGCAGATCTAAAATCAAAAGTAGGATCTGAGTCGCAAGTCCAGCCGAAATCGGATGTGACTGACAATCCTGTTGAGCGCGTTCAGAAAGGGCAGGGCACAAAAACCGAGCTCGACGCCAGAAATAAACTGGATGCCGACTCCGAACTCGATGCCGATGGAACAAAACTCGATTCAGACGTGGATGCCAAAACAAAAGCGCGCGGTTCAGCGAACACACCGGGAGTCACACCGCCTGCACTCGACAGGAATGCAGCACCTGTTGCACCAAAAGCAAATCCGGCAGATGGCGCAATCAACAAGCTTCCGCAGAACACCAGGCCGCAGGATCGGCTGCAGAACAATGACGACAACTTAAATCGTCGGAATGCCAATCGTCCGTTCCGGGATGGTGTGCCACGAACTTTTGAAGGTCAGGGGAATGTTGAAATTGACGCGATGGTCCGACAGGGAACGGCTCACCTGGACATCGATGATGCCACACGTGCCCGTTATCGTCACCACAACGGTCACTGGTGGTATAAGACCGAGGACGGTCAATGGCTGATCGACAATAACGGACAGTGGGAAGAGTTCGACCCTGTAACCTATCGTAATCAGGATCCGCAGATGGATCAGGATT
Organism: uncultured bacterium; assembly: GCA_963974925.1. Classification (GTDB taxonomy): domain Bacteria; phylum Planctomycetota; class Planctomycetia; order Planctomycetales; family Planctomycetaceae; genus Gimesia. The sequence continues at coordinate 24,436 of CAXBFD010000088.1, forward strand.
ATTACGATGACCAGCAGGGAGCAGACGGCGATTACCAGTCCAACTCTGATTTCGATGGCAATTACTACTATGACGACAACAGGTATGGCAACAGATTCGGATACGGTAACAGATACGGGTACGGATATGGTAACGACGGATTTTACAACCGCGGAAACGGATACTACGGGAACCGATATTACAATCGCGGAAATGGCTATTATGGTCGTGGTTACAACAACCGCGGGTACTATAACAACGATAGAAACTGGAATAACGGTCGCTGGAGTTCAGGTTACCGCGGCAATTCCAACCGCCGACAGGGTGCCGGCATTGGTGCCGGAATCGGTGGAGCGATCGGTGGCAACCGTGGCGCTGCCATCGGGGCTGGAATTGGTGCCGAAATTGCAGACTGAATGAATTGAAAAACAGGAAGCCATTTCCTGATCTGCAATGCTGGATAAAGGATTGAAGTATTGCATACAAGGCGGGTCAGCGGATTCTCTCTGCTGGCCCGCCTTCCTTTATGCGCTGATCACATTTCCAGACCGCACTTCAGCCCCTCGATTGCACCCAAATCAAACTTTGGTCTGACCAAAACAAGTCTGATTTGATATACTATGCGTATCGAAACGATCAATCAGATTAGACTCCCGGGTGCCACTGTCGGCTAGTCCGACAGTGCTACCAGTGAGAACGTCCCACTCACAATCAGCGCGATAAAACATGAAACATTCATCCCTACTTACTCGCTTCAGTCTTCTGCTGACCCTCATTCTTGCCGGCAACGAGGATTTGCAGGCGCAACCTCAGATTCCCAAAGCGTCGGCCCCTCAGGGGGCTCCGATCAAGACCTCCGTTTCCGTCACACTGCTGACTGAAGACGGCGGGTCCGCGTTGTTTGCTCAGGAATGGGGGCGGATCTTTCGTGATCTGAATATTTCCATTCGGACGCGGCGGTCCGTGCTGGATGATGATCCCGAGATTGAAGAAAATGTGAGAGGCACCTTTCGTGAAGTCCGGCTGACGGGCACACTCGACCGCAGCGGAGTGCTTCAGTTTCCCGGGCATCGATTCGACCGCCAGGATCTGGGGAAACTCAAGCAGTGGCTGAATGAACTCAAAACGTATGGCGCCCAGGGGTCGCCGGAAAGCAAACCGTTCTGGGGGCTCTCAGCCGAACAGTTCAAAACGGTCTTCACGGAACTCTCTCAGCCGGCGCCCGCGAATGTGCAGGGGCTCGCTCCCAAAGCAGCCATCAGTAAACTTGATTTCCCGGCTACTCTGCCCGTCCGATTTGATATCGAAGCAGAAAAACGCATCTCTGAAATACCCGGTGATGAGACCGTTAAACCGGATCTGGAAAAACTGGCGAAAGGCGCCGTGCTGGCGATTGTGCTCAAGCAGTTTGGTCTCGCCTTTCATCCCTCGCGGACTCCTTCCGGCTCGCTGGAACTGGTCGTCTCTCCCTGGGAGTCTACGGAGAGCCCCTGGCCGATTGGCTGGGATTTGAAAGATTCGCGTCAGAAAACCGCCCCCCGCTATTTTCAGTTGATTCCGGTCGAACTGACGAACGTCCCGTTCAGAGACGTGCTGATGGCGGCGTCGAAGGCGTCTGGTATTCCGATGATTGCGGATGAATACGAAATCAATAAGAAACAGGTCGATCTGGGTAAGCTGAAAGTGACCGTGCCCAAAAAACGGACGACGTGGGGCATTCTGATCCGCGATGCCATCGGGCGGGAGGGACTGACCCGCAAACTGGTAATCGATGAACGCGGGCAACCCTTCATCTGGATCACCGTGTTTAAGCCGCGTGTGGGACCGGCTGTGCGCTGAAAGATTAAGGCGTCGCCGGTGCAGGGGGAGGCGGAATCTGATTCAGCAATGGTTTTTTCATTCCCTCGCGCGGTTTCAGTTTCACCTGCGGCGGTGCCACGCTCATCGAACCATTGGCATTCACGGACGGTTTCGAATTCAGCATCGGGTTCACGTTCACGGCCGGCTGCGGTTCCATGACCGGTTGCAGAGAGCCGTTCATCCCATCCACATTCACCACACCCTCATACATGACCGTTTCGGCCCCCAGATTGCCACCCGTCAGATCAGGCCGGGAATACTTCACGTTACGTCCGGGAGTCACCCCATATTGCCAGTGGAGGTAGGAAACCTGTTTTGCCTGATACGGGAAATGCGATTGTTTCTCAAAAAAAATCGCCGGTGCATTCAGTGTGTTAAAATCCATCCAGAAACTCGCCAGATTATAACGCTCCCGATGTTGAAAGCACCCCTGCTGACTGAGCATCAGAGCGCAGACCAGCAGCAGCATACTTCGATGCCAGCGGGAACTCGGTTTTTGTGTCATGGAAAAACCTGCACGGGGAGTCGTTCTTTTTCACGTCTGGGTCAGTCAGAGCCGCCGACAATGGTTGCGCAACTTCTCTGATCGGATATAGACATTCATCGTCGAGACAAATCAGCGGGATTGAATCAATTCGTCACGAATGGAAACTTAGCGTGAGAAATGAAACCTGTTTCGTAAACCAGGTAAAATAGGAAGAGTTTTCACTGCCACATCCGGGCAAAGATTTTCCCCAGCGCGGGGAGCTGATAATGGGCATTCAGACCGCTGGGGTTCGGCAGCACCCAGATGGCAGACGCGCCAATCGTCCGTTCCTGTAAACCAAGCTGTGCTTTTTTTTCCTGAAACGCGTTCCGATAGGAGGTGATTCCGAGAAAAACGACTTTCTGCGGCTGAAATCGGATCACCTTTTCCGTCAGGATCTCGGCCCCTTCGTAAAGCTCTCCCTTTGAGAGTTCGTCGGCCCGTTTGGACGCGCGGCTGACAATGTTCGTCAGCCCGCCTCCCCGCTTGAGCAGCAGATAATCTTCGAAAGGCGAATAGAGCCGTTCTGTCACGCGTCCGCGAAACATGGCGGGCCAGAAGCGGTTGCCGGGGCGCGCGAAATGGTGCCCCACCGCTGCCGAATACAGGCCGGGGTTCGTACCCACGAACAGCGCTTTCAGCCCCGTTTCAATCAGATCGGGAAGCTGTTTATGAATGGCCTGTTCCAACTCGTCCGCGGTTGGCTTCCAGATTTCTTCCACGCTGCACAGACTCCCTGCTGACTCTCAGTATCTCAATCAATGAAGCCATCGTTACGCATGGCATCAATGGCGCGTTCAAACGCGTTGACGGTAAAGTTGATATCTTCGTCTGTGTGAGCAGCCGTCGTCATCGCGCCCCAGCCAAACCAGTCGACACCATTCAGCAGCAGAGCACAGCGAAATGCATGTCCCAACTGCGCATCGTGCTTGCGGTCCAGACGATCAAAATTATTGTCATAAGGCACGAACGAATCATCGGTGGGCCGCGGACCTTCGTAACCGGGAAACACTTTGATGATCGAAAACTGGCCGTAGACGACCCAGTTCACGTTTTTGCGCGTGAGGACTTCATTCATGCCCTTCCGCAGTTTCGCGGCACTTTCATTGGCGGCCCGACAAGGCTCACCCGTGGCGACCTGCTTCAGCACGGCAATTCCGGCAGCCGCCGAAAGCGGATTTGCATTGTACGTGCCGGGATGTTTCATTTTCTGACCGAACGGATTATCGAAGGCAATCGCCTGCATCAGATCGGCGCGTCCTGCCAGACAACCGCCGGGCAGACCGCCGGCGACGATTTTCGCGAGCGACGTCAAATCGGGCACAATGCCACAGACTTCCTGCATCCCGCCGGGCGCAACGCGAAAACCGCTGATGACTTCATCCATAATCATCAGCACCCCCTTGTCGGCGGTCAATTTTCTCAAACCCTGCAGGAAACCGTCTTCGAGCGGAACGACACCCCAGCGGCTGCCGGTCG
>CAXBFD010000089.1:0-28175 GCA_963974925.1 uncultured bacterium
CCCGCAGCGAAGATAAAGTCAAAGACTTCGCCGACAACTGGGGCTGGGAATCCTATGAAACCGACTGGCGAAAGCTGATCGAACGGGATGACATCGACCTGATCGATATTACCACCCCCAACAATTCGCATCACGATATCGCCATCGCTGCCGCAGAAGCCGGCAAGATGGTACTCTGCGAAAAGCCGCTCGCCATGAATACGGCAGAAGCCGTCGCCATGACAGACGCCATCGAAAAAGCAGGCGTCGCGAATATGGTCTGGTTCAACTATCGTCGCGTTCCCGCCATCACACTGGCCAAGCAACTGGTTGATGAAAAACGCATTGGCCGACCGTTTCACTATCGGGCCAGTTACCTGCAGGACTGGACGATCGCGGAAGACGTACCTCAAGGGGGAGCTACACTCTGGAGACTCGATGCTAAAGTCGCTGGCAGCGGCGTGACCGGCGACCTGCTGGCCCATTCGATCGATTCCGCCATCTGGCTCAATGGGCCGATCACTTCGGTCTCAGCGGCCACGGAGACATTTGTCAAAGAACGCGTTCATCAGGACACGGGCGAAAAGACCAAAGTGGAAATCGATGACGCCTGCATGTTTCTCGCCCGTTTTGCCAATGGGTCAATGGGGACCTTTGAAAGCTCCCGTTATGCCCGTGGACGCAAAAACTTTAATACGTTCGAACTGAACGGTGAAGACGGATCGGTATATTTTGACCTGGAAGATCCTCAGATTCTGCAGTATTTTGAATATGCGAATCCCACCACCGGGCAGAAAGTCGAAGACCATCTGACGGGCTGGCGCCGGATTCATGTGACCAACTTTGAGCATCCTTACATGGATCGCTGGTGGGTTCCCGGCTGTACAATCGGTTATGAGCACACTTTCACGAATGCGCTGGCTGATTTCTTTCAGGGTCTGGATTCCGGTAAGCCGGTCCAGCCTGATTTTCGGGCGGCACTGGAAACCCAAAAAGTCTGCGACGCCGTTTTACAGAGCGCAAAAGACAAGCAATGGGTCGAAATTGCATAGCATTTTCACAGAGAAATCTGTTATAATGCGGGCATAACAAGTCTTTGTAAAAACGGGCGGCAATCAAAGTCGTCCGTTTTTGCTATATATTGAATTACACAAATTGATGCTTAAGAACCGGGAGTCAAACTGATGGACCGTCATCCAATTTCACAAGAAGGATACGATAAGCTGCGCGAAGAAATTCGTTTTCTTGAAAACGAAAGAATGCCTGAAATCGTAGAGGGAATCGCAGAGGCACGTGCGGAAGGTGACTTGAAAGAAAACACCGAATACCATGCCCAGCGCGAAGCCCAGGGAATGACTCAGGCGAAAATCAACCAGTTGAAATCCAAACTGGCCAATTGCTATATCGCCGACAAATCCACCATGCCAAAAGGAATTGTCACGTTCGGATCGGTGGTCACCGTCAAAAACCTTGATGACGGTCTGGAAGAAAAGTACGAATTCGTCGGCCCCGGCGAAGAAGACTACATGGGGGAAGTCATGAAAATCCTGACCAGCAGCCCGCTGGCGCTGGGTTTACTCAACAAAAAAGTTGGTGATAACGTTGCCGTAGAAGTTCCTTCCGGAACGCTGCGATTCGAAGTCATCCAGATCGACGACTGATCCCGACCGCAGCCTTTCAAAAACAACAGCGGCGTGGAATTTTTCCCACGCCGCTGTTTTATTTTCGGAGTCTCGAGTATTGAATCAGACGACCTCTTGCCTGGAAGCAGGATCGCCAGAAAACCCGGACTTATCTGGCATGCACCAGCACTCGATTCATGAGCGGGATGGAAGGTGCAAATGTCTGCACGGTTTGAGTCACTAACTGTTTCAGGTAGTAACTGGGGCTGACGCCATAAACGGTAATTCCAGAATGATCGCAGCGGACCTTCACATTTTGTATCTGCTGATGGGTTCCAGAGAGAATTTCGCTTTCCAGCTCGGCCGGTGCCGGGCAGGATTCCCATTTGCCTGAGGCAACCCACTCGGAAACTTCCATTTCGGGCTGACGCTGATCATTCTCGTAGAGCTCCTCCAGAGCATTTGTTGCTTCTGCAAACGAATTGAGGGGCTGTTGTAAAATCTGCAAAGACATTGCCACTATCCAAATAAAAAAGGCTGTCGGCTTGGATTCGAACTACTTTCACTGAAGTCGCGAATCATGTGCCGAAAATGGAGCTGTTCCCAAAAAACTGCTCCCCCGGAATGCAGACATAGATATGAGAAAACCCTATCTAATACAATGCACATGACTTAGTTAAATCAACAATGAACCCAATCTTCACCGTCTGTAAATAATCGCGATCGCATCAATCCTGTTTCGATGTGCGGTGTTTGTTTGCGATCTGCCCAAAAAGTGCGCTGAAATGTACGATCTCATCGGCGGCCGGTTTCACACAATCACCTTTGATAAACAGAGGGAGAAACGAAACGACTTGCCCTGTCTACAGAAAGAGCGTTCCTCTAACCATACCCCGCGCCCTATGATCTGCTTAACAAAAGTTAATACAGTAAAAGAGGGCAATTTACATTCACGTCCTCTTGAATAGACACCCCGAGAGAGCTGAAGAAAGCATGTCCTCTTTCTGGGGCTTAAGCCAGTATGTTGCGGGAACTCCCGAGCAGTTCCGCCGCCAGAGCGGCGTCTATGGTTTCCTCTTTGACCATCATCGCTCCGGAAAGCCGGGGCATTTTGGAGCGTGGTGCCTGATCTGTTTCTCATATCGCTGAACAGCAATCCCTTGCGAGGCGAGCCCTTGCGCCAGCTCTCGAACGGATTTATTCGGCCAATTGCCTCATCTCGATCCTGAGGCACTGAGCCATGCACCAGCATAACCGTCGGACCCTATGTCGTCTGCAGGTAATGCAAGCGTTCCAGGTAGCGCCCAGAGCCCCTGACCGGTCGTCAGTTCCACTTCCTTTAACGCCGCTGGATTGACAAAACCCCTTCGCCAGCGCATCTCGGCCGTTGTTTGCTGACTCATCTGCAATCGCAGGCTGCCAGAAAATGGTAACGATCACACGACGGCAAAGAATCCCGTTATTTGCATTGTATGATCCAACCATGCATTCTGTGGAAACGAATCTGTATCAACCAGATTTCAATTCCAGGCGCAAGCAAAGGGTCTTCAGACAGATGCCTGAAGACCCTTTTATATTAACATAGCTGATTCGCTTAGTGAAAAGACACTGCGAAGTCGATGACTTAAGCAAGAAGTCCCTGCAGCAAATTCTCGCCCGGACCGTGATCATAGCAATCACTATTATTCCAGAGAGGTAAACCGGCAGCATATCGAGCAGCCAGCATCAGAACTTTTTGCTCTGAACCGGGCTTTGCCTGAGTTGCTTCATCAGGATTGATTCCCATTTCTCGGTACTCCTCTTCGCCAAATAATGCATCAAAGTTAGGATCATACCCATCGTCAGAAAATTCCTGGTATTCACCATCTTCGTAGCTAACCAGCGACTGGTTATCTTCAAGTTCGTATGAAAGGTCATCAACGCCACTCGAACTCATCAAAAATGCCGACATTCGCTTCTTCTTTCTCCAACAACAATACTAAATCCAAGCCTTCCACTCATACCATATGAGTGGACACACCTTCTACGTGGAACAAAACAATCAGTCATCTCAAACCAAACCGAGAAATTCAATCGCTCGTAGCGTACGCATCCATTGCGTTATTTGGGAGATTTCAAGCAACACCCTCCAAGGGTGCGGGAAGTTTTTTTCAGGTGGGAAACTCTTCTAAATTTTAGTGGTTAAAAAACATCCCAGAGTTTAGGGCTGCAGTTTAAAACCGCAAGCAAGGACACTTAATTTGTATCCCCTGTTTCTAGGACAATTCTTGAGTTTTTATGATAAAATGTCAACAAGATTTTTGAGATTTTTGCAAACTACTCTGAAATCGAATCTCTGAACAGGTACTAAACCCACGACTGACATCAATTCGGGTGATTTCAGGGAGATTTTTAAAGCAAGAGGCCTGATTTTGATGACTCTAAACCACTCTGGGACAGTCTGCGGACAATGACATGAGGCAATTTCAGGGACGATTAATGCCGTAACGTTTCAGCTTACGATCCAGAGTAGACCTTTCGATTCCCAGAATTTGAGCAGACCGCGACTTATTCCAGCTGGTATTATTCAGAACAGCCAGAATATGCTCCTGCTCCACGATATCCAGAGGAACATCCCGAAAGCCGATATTGGCTGGAGGCAGCACACATTGAGGATCGCTTCCCATTCCCACAGCCGAGAGCTGGATGTCGGAAGCATCAATAATATCACCTGTACATAAAATAAATGCCCGTTCGATCGTATTTTGCAATTCACGGACATTTCCAGGCCAATGATATGTTTCCAGCAGGTCTTTGGCTTCCTGAGTTAATCCCCGAATGGGACGCCCCGTTTTCGTAATAAAACGATTGAGAAAATAATTAGCCAGTAACAGGATATCATCAGACCGAACCCGTAACGGATCAACGCTCACCTCTACCACATGCAGACGAAAGTATAAATCCTGGCGAAAATTGCCCTTTGCGACTGCTTTTTCCATGTCACGGTTGGTGGCAGCCACAACACGGACATCGACATTGATCGTAGAACTGCCGCCAACCCGTTCAAACGCATGCCCTTCCAGCACCCGCAGAAACTTCGCCTGAACCCCCAGAGACATCTCCCCGACTTCATCCAGAAACAAGGTTCCCTGATGTGCCTGCTCGAACTTCCCGGGTTTCTGGTTCGTGGCTCCTGTAAACGCCCCCCTCTCATGCCCGAACAACTCACTCTCCAGGAGGCCTTCGCTCAAGGCGGCACAGTTCATGCACACGAAAGGATGTTTTTTGCGCAGGCTGTTAAAATGGATCGCCCGCGCCACCAGTTCCTTACCAACCCCACTCTCACCTCGAATCAGCACACTGGCATCGGTCGGTGCAATGCGCAGAATCTGCTGCTTCATCGCAAGCATGCTGGGACTGTTGCCGACCAGTTCGCTCTCCAGTTCCAACTGCTCGCGCAGAGCCTTATTCTCGCCTTCCACACGGGCCAGGCCATCAGACAGCTTCTTTTTCTCATCCAGATTTTGAAAGGAAATTGCCAACTGATCCGCCAGAGCCAGTGTGAATTCCAGGTCGTCAGAATCCAGCGGGTTATCAGGATTCGTTGAATAGAGGTGAATCAATCCCGTGACTCCCTGCTTATTATTGCGCAGAGGGGCACAGATCACGCTCTGCGCATGAATCTTTCCCAGACTGTCTCTGGTAGAAAGTTTACTGTCTTCCGCAATATTGTGCGCCAGAATCGCATCCCCCTCACTGAACACCATCTCCGACAGAAAATGGGAAGGCTTCTGGTAGGGAAGTTCGTCCACAGACTGAAAAGCGATCACTTTCAGGTTTTCCGGCTTGCGCGGCTGCTGTTGTGAAGGGTCAAAGTACAGGATGGCCCCGATATCGGCACTGGTTCCTTCAAACAGTCCATTTAACACAATTTGCGAAAGTTCCTGCTCTGACTGGGTATTCCCCATATCCAGAGCGAGACGATACAGACGCCCTAATTCTCGACTTGTACGATCCCGATCCAGGGTCGACGAGGGAAGCGGTGTATGAAAGCGTGTATGACTTTTACGCTGAACAATTTCGGGAACATTAAATTCTTCCCAGCTGGACTGTTGACCGACTCCGATGGTCTCACTTTCCAGCTCATCACCGGCGCCTGCAGACGTAGGTCGCGACGAAAAACGGGAGACATCGAAGGTGAAGATCGCCTCACTGTCTCCGATCTCAATCACATTCCCTTCCAGCAGTTCCTGATCCTGAGTAATGGCAACCCCCTGCACAAGCGTCCCGTTTCGGCTTCCCAGATCACGAATCACCCATGAGGAATCGCTGTAAAAGATCTCACAGTGATTGCGGCTGCAGACCTCATCGTCCAGAACAATCCGATTGGTGGGCGCACGCCCCATGGTCGTGACCTGACGATCCACCAGACGATAGACTTTGCCCCGTTCGTCCAACTCCTGAATAATCAGATAAGCCACCGATGATGTGCCTTTGGAATTTTGTTGATCAGATTTTTGCATAGATTTTGTAGATTATACTGCAGGAAATAGTGCACTGTTGAAAATCAATGAGTCTCATCGCATTAGACAGACCGAGGAAGTGACGGATTCCCCAGATAAAGCCGAAATCAAGACACTCTATTTACTTACGATAGCCCCAGTAATTATTATATTCAATTAACTTGCACCAGAACATAAAATTCGTCAAGCTAAACCTGTGAAATCTGAATAACATCCTGCCTGTAAGAGAGATTCTCCCATGCCTAGTTTACTTTCCGTTCGCGTTTTCACCATCCCCCTGCGGATTATCCTCGGTATTTGCTTCTTTCTCTCCACCCTGACTGCATTACAAGCGGAGAACTGGCCACGCTTCCGCGGGATAGATGGCACCGGAATTTCCAGCGAAAAAGGCTTTCCGCTGAAATGGACTGAGAAAGATTTGGCCTGGAAAATAGAACTGCCTGGACTGGGGCACTCTTCGCCTTCCATCTGGGGAGATAATCTGTTCGTGACCTCCGCCATTGGTGATGGAGAAACCCGCTACCTGTTCTGTATCGATCCCAAAACCGGCGAAGAAAAATGGCGCCGCGAAATGCAGTTGAAGAAGAGCCACAAACACAGGAAAGGAAGCTGGGCTTCCAGCACTCCTGCCACTGACGGGGAACATGTTTTTGTCACATTTGCAGACGAAGAATCATATATGCTGGTCGGCTACGATATCAAAGGTAAAAAAATCTGGGAGCAGAACCTGGGCCCCTTTACCAGCCAGCACGGCCATGGTAGTTCTCCCATCATCTATAAAGATCTGGTCATCGCCGCAAACGACCAACAGGGCCCCAGTTCGGTAGTCGCCTTCAACAAACTGACGGGGAAACCGGCCTGGCAGGCAGAGCGGACTGTCCGTAGAACATCCTACGCGACACCGATAGTGATCAATCACCCGAATACCAACCCCCAGTTGATCTGTGTCAGTGGTGCGACCGGCGTCAGCAGTCTCGATCCGGAAACGGGGAAGGTCAACTGGACCACAGGTGAGTTTCCAATGAGAACCGTTTCTTCGCCCGTTTATGGCGAAGGTCTGATTTTTGCCACCTGCGGCGGAGGCGGAAACGGAAAACTGTTAATCGGCGTCGATCCGACTGGTACCGGAAATATTTCTGAAACGCACATCAAATACAAACGAACCACAAAACTCCCTTATGTTCCTACGCCGATTGTCTACGAAGGACACCTTTATCTCTGGGGGGATGGGGGCGTTGTCAGTTGTGTCGATCTGGCTACCCAGAAAAATGTCTGGACAGAAAGAGTCGATGGGGGATACAGCAGTTCCCCGGTCTGCGTCAACGGCGTTTTGTATTGTATGAGCGAAACAGGCGAAGTCGCCATGATCGATGCTTCTCCCACTTTTAAATCTTATGGAAAAGTCGAACTGAATGATCCCAGCCATGCGACGGTCGTTGTCGCCAACGGCCGGATGTTTCTGCGAACATTTCGCAACCTGTATTGCCTGGAGGCAAAGGAATAAATCGTACAGAAAAAAACTGATGTTGTCTGGCGAAAAGTAGTTCAAAACCGTGTCAGTCTCTGCTACAATTCAGGAAGATTTCCAGTTCCTCAGCACAGTTTCACAGACTACACCTGAACGAGATACCGGGCCATCTCGATTCAGTCAGCATTTCAGAAATATATTTGTTAAAGTTAAGGATCTAATATGCCCCCTTGGCCCGGCGGCCCCTGTCCTCAATGCGGGGAGGACATGCCTGCAAAACTGGTTCATTGCCAGACCTGTCGCGAACTGCTGAATGATGATTTAGAGCATGATACGGTCGAGATCCCGGCATTTCATCCGCTCAAGGAACTTTCCGTTTGCTGTGACGCGTACCCGATTGGCTTTTATCTGGAATGCCCCGAGTGTCAAAAAGAACTGCGCGTTCACAAAAAGTATCTGGGTAAACAAGTCTGCTGCAAGTTCTGTCAGACTCCGATTTCCCTTCAAATCGACTCAAAAAAAGCCAGCTCACAGTTTTTTTACACGGGCTGCCCTCACTGTCGTGAAGAATTACGGATCGCACAAAAATATCTGGGAATGACCGCTTCCTGCAAATTCTGCCAGGGACATATCCAGTTACTGGAAAAACCTGCTGATCCGGTCGACCGTTAAGACTTTATCTCGCGAAAACAGATCTTTCCTCCGCAGCAACCACCGCAAACTTAAACACGGGTTGATCTCGTGTTTTCAAACTCCTGCTCGAGTTCTGGCCGCTACGGTTTCGTAAGTCGCGTTCCAGTTGATGAAGCTGATTATTCTTCTTCCGAGTCCGATCCGTTCCTGGAATCCAGATTGTTCTTCCAGGAGACATCGGCTTGAGCAGGTCGCGTTTTGTAAAGTTCTCCGGCGTCGTTAAACAGCAAAGCAACATTCAAATGCCAGAGATTCCCATTCTCGCGTTTCCACAAATCACAATAATAAATGGAGGGGCTCGAAGCAAACTCACCAGTGATGCCCGCCTCTTCCAATAACGGAATGGCCTGATCTTTTGGTGTCCCGAGCGGTACAATTTTGAGGAGTTCCTTTGACTGTTCCTCAAATACCATTGGTGCGGGGACCACTTGCCTTAAACCAGTGCATGCCACCAGCGCCAGCAGACTCAGAGCGAAGATCAACACCACTTCCAGTCTGCGGAACAGACGCCGCTTTTCTGACATCGATTCAACATTCACTAACATTTGCTCCCCGCCTCCATGAATGGGAAACACGACTACGAATTTCAGTAATACGCGATCCGGCCTCTCAACCGTAATATATCAGAACAATCTCAAAACGCGTACGGCAATTTGACGGACCGGAAGAACCATTCTATCAGGGCCCCTGTGTCTCACCTGCGACGATCGACAATATTCAGTCTATGCAGTCAAATCCAGAGAAAGCCCGTAATTCTGCTGTCAGGAACGCGCAAAATAAGAACCAAACCATATACTTGATTTATAGTTATGGAAATACTCCTGAAAAACGTCGCAAACGGATCCCGTCAGCCAGTATCTGGGCACCAGAGGGGCCCCGGACTCAATCATCGAGGTCAGTCATGATCTTTGAACAGCGAGACAACCTATGCTTAACTACCTGTTACTGCACCCTTCTAATATCCTGTTAATCGCACATCCCCTGCTCGTCATCGCGATCGCAATTCGTGTGATTATGAACCGCCCCGCAACGGGCGTCGCAATGGCCTGGCTGGTACTGATTTCAGCGGTCCCCTTTATCGGAATTCTCTTTTATCTGCTCATAGGTGAGCGACGAATCGGCCGCGGTCGTACCCGTGGCATCGAACGGCTGCGGACGGACTACAAAAAACTTGCGGAAATTGCGGCTCAGATGGGCGTAACGAATGTGGACTGGTCACGCCATTCCCCCGCTGTGCATGGCATGAACCAGCTCGGAAAAACCATGATGGGCAGTTCGACGGTCTGTGGCTGCAGCTTACAACTGATTTCTGACACGCAAGAGATCCTGAAACAGATCACCCGAGACGTAGACACCGCGAAAACGAGCGTGCTGATGGAGTTTTACATCTGGAACGAAGGGGGACTGGCAGACGAAGTGCTGGAGGCCCTCATTCGCGCTGCCGGACGAGGAGTCTCATGCCGCCTGCTGATCGACGCCCTCGGAGCCCGTCCCTGGTGGAAAGGGAAACAACCTCAGCAGCTCCGGGATGCCGGCATCGAAGTGCGCCCCGCATTACCCGTTGGCCTCTTCCGCACGTTTATCGGGCGCACTGATCTGCGTGTCCATCGCAAGATCATCGTTATCGACGGGGAGGTGGCATGGACGGGGAGTATGAACCTTGTGGATCCACGTTTCTTCAAGCAGGGAGCCGGTGTGGGTGAATGGGTTGATGCCATGGTCCGCCTTAAAGGCACTGTTGTCGTCTCACTGGCGGCGACGATGATCGGTGACTGGATACTTGAAACCGGAGAGTCGATCGAAAAACTCGTTCAAAACACGGGCCTGCACATCATGGAGGACCAGGGTCCGGCAGACATCCAGGTCATTCCTTCAGGTCCGGGAGAGAGCGGTGATGGTCTACTGCAAATGTTACTTGCTCTGATCAATTCTGCGCAGGAGGAGCTGATTCTCACCACTCCTTACCTGGTACCAGACGAGTCATTACTGAGGGCACTGCTTGGCGCAGCCGGGCGCGGGGTGAAGGTAAAACTGATTATTCCCGAGAAAGTGGACTCATTCCTCACGCGATATGCCAGCCGTTCCTACTTTGATGAGCTGTTGTACGCAGGAGTGTCGATTTATCTCTATCGAGGTGGATTGCTGCACACGAAATCGGTCATGGCCGACGGTGCTGTCTCAATGTTCGGCACGGTAAATCTCGACATGCGGAGTCTGTGGCTGAACTATGAAGTATCGCTGTTTGTCTACGAAGCAGAGTTCGCAAAAGAATTACGTACTTTACAGCAGAGTTACCTTGACGATTCGGAACTGCTGGATACGACACAATGGCAAAACCGCTCGTTTAAGGAGCGGTTTCTGGAAAACACATTGCGGCTGGTAAGCCCCCTGTTATAAAGGGACGCGCTGCCAGAATCTGTTCCTGCCTAATCTTAATACAGGAACAGTCGGCCAGGCCAGCTTCAGGCGGCTAACGCAGCCTGAGCAGCTTTCAGAATTTCATCGAAGATTTGAGGCTGAGCAATGGCAAGTTCACTGAGCGACTTGCGATTCAGTTTGATGCCCGCTTTCGTCAAACCGTTGATGAACTGGGAATAATTGGTGCCACGCTCACGGCAAGCCGCTGTAATTCGAGTGACCCACAGCGCCCGGAAATCACGTTTACGTACACGACGGTCACGGTAGGCGAATACTCGGGCACGAATCAGCGTTTCTTTTACGGTTCGCAATAATTTACCACGACCGCCAAAATTACCGCGTGCTTCTTTAAACAGTCTTTTCTTTGCTCGACGTCGAGCTGAACCTTTGCGAACTCTCATTATTACTTTCCAACCGAGAAGTTAAAACTCTGATTCTGTCAGGATCGATTTCCCGTACTCAGGCATCACGGGATCCCAGGCCAGCCTTATGATGACGGACGAAGTGCATCCACGATCAGTTTTGCAAACGCCCCCGTCACAACACCATCAGCACGAAGTCTGATTTTTCGATTCGGACTTTTCTTGCTGAGAATGTGGCCACGAAACGCTTTTCTGTGCTTGGCTTTACCGGAAGCAGTAATCTTAAACCGCTTCTTAATTCCTTTGTGTGTCTTTTGCTTAGGCATTATTTTTTTCAATCTTCGTAAACGATTCAGAAACGGTATTCGCCTCTGTGAAAACTGAGATTCAGATCGTTAACCTGGGGATACAATTACAACACTCTCGATCATTCAAAAAGGAAGCCTTTTCAAACAGAAGAGAGACTTTATTCAAGCTGGCAGTTCTTACTGACATTATTTTGAAAGTTGATCGGGCAGTATAGTCGGCTAGACTCTGTAATTTCCAGCGAAACGAGGGTCAAAACCAAATTACTTCAGGGAAAAAAAGTGCAATCCACTTAAAACCCCTTTTTTGAATCGGAGAGAAGTGGCTGGTTCCGCTTAATTTGAAATAATCCAGACTGAACTCGCCTGGGAAAGAACTTTTTTGAACCCCACCTACAGTAAACGCAAGACCAGTACCCGCTGCCAGCAAATCATGATTCGCCTTATTTTGAGATTGAAGCCTGTCCTGTTTCAGATTGTTTAATTTTATCTTCAATCACATCTTTGGGAATCGCCAACATCTTTTCAATGCTGATCGCTTTATGGCCTTTATAAACGCCAGGATACGCCGTGAAGACCGGAGAGCCTTCTAATTCGACAGTCAAAGATTGAGAACTCCCCTTATTGCACATAATCACATCGCCAACCGCTAAATTCAATACTTCGCCGGCAGTAAGTTTACTATTGTCCAGATCGACTTTGAGACTGATCTTTGATTTCGTAACATTCGCCTCCAGATTCAGTTGCTGTCGCAGGTCGGGTGTTTTCTTCTTATAGGCAGACCAGGTATCTGATGTCAGCTTGTTCGAAAGTGGTTCGATCGTATTGAATGGTATACAAAGATTGATGATGCCGCGTGTTTCCCCCATTGTGACTTCAAATGAAATCAGCACAATCACTTCGTTTGGAGGCACAATCTGGACCAGTTGGGGATTGCTTTCCACCTGTGACACGCGCAGCTTCCAGTCGCAAAGGTTGCTCCAGGCAGATTCGATGCCCTCAATGGCAAGCCCTGTAATTCGTGAAACAAGCCGGATCTCAATCTCAGTCAAGGCCCGATTGGGATAGGCCCCATGAGAATCCCCATCCCCTCCCAGAAGCCGGTCGATGATGGGAAAAATGATCGAAGGGCTGATATCCAGAATGATATGCCCGTCGAGGGTTTCCGACTCAAGCAGATTGAAACAGGTCGGATTTTCGAGACTGAATACAAACTCGCTGTAGGTCAGCTGGTCAACACTGATCAATTTCACTTCAATAATGGAACGCAGCATTCCACTGAGCGCGGCACCGAATTCACGACTGAAACTTTCATGTAAGGCACGAAAAGCCCGCATCTGTTCTTTGCTGACACGTTCCGGACGCTTGAAATCATAAATGCTGATTTGCGAATTGAAGTCCGTATTGCGCGACGAAGGACGACTCGAACCACCACCACTACCGGCACTGGGATCCAGCGCCGATAAGAGCGACTCGACTTCATTTTGACTGAGTACATCTGCCATCCCTGGCCTCCCTTGAGAACCCTGTCCCTGTTTTTAAACTCCGAGACAAACTGATTTTCTCGACTGAATCTTAAATTTTCCCATACGTTCTCGTGCGAATCACATGATACCATCGTGTCTCTCAAACTATTATACTCGGTTCAAATAGCCTTGGAGACGCGACAGTAAAACTGGACACAGTCTAATCTCTGATCTGCCCGGCTCCGTGGGCAATATATTTATAACTCGTCAATTCCACTAAACCACAGGGGCCACGCGCATGAAATTTATCGGTACTGATCCCGATTTCCGCTCCTAAACCAAATTCGCCCCCGTCATTAAATCGCGTACTAGCGTTGACAATCACGGCTGCGGAATCGACCTCGGTAGTAAACTTCTCTGCCGCCGCTAATTCGGTTGTTACGATCGATTCTGTATGTCCGGAACCGTATGTATGAATGTGTCTGATCGCTTCATCCATGTCATTCACGATTTTGACGGACATGATTTTGGCTCCATATTCTGTGGCGTAATCTTTTTCGGTCGCCAGCTTCGCACCGCTGACCAGTTCCCTTGATTTGGGACAGCATCGGAGTTCGACACCCTGCTCCAGTAAAGCCTGGGCGACCCGAGGAAAAATCGTCTCTGCAACACCAACATGAACCAGCAGACTTTCTGCAGCGTTACAGACTCCCGGACGCTGGCATTTGCTGTTGACGGTGATTGATGTCGCCAGTTCCGGATCGGCTGACTGATCGAGATACACGTGACAAATGCCGTCAAAATGCTTGATGACAGGCATCGTCGCATCTCGGGCGACCCGTTCAATTAAACCCTTTCCGCCCCGGGGAATGGTCACATCAATATATTCATTCAGTTTCAGAAAATGTCCGACCGCTTCCCGATCTGTCGTCTCTACCAGTTGCACCGCCTGTGCGGGAAGACCAACATCCTTCAGCCCCTCCTGCAATAACGCATAAAAGGCCATGTTACTGTGAAATGCTTCTTTTCCGCCTCGAAGAATCACGGCGTTCCCGCTTTTGACACACAACGCGGCAGCGTCGATCGTCACATTCGGCCGTGACTCATAAATAAAGAAGACCACTCCCAATGGAACGCGTACGCGTGTCACCAGCAAGCCATTTGGCCGCATGTTACTCCCGATGATTTCACCGATCGGATTGGGTAACGCGATGATCTCTTCCAGAGCCGTTGCGATTCCCTGCAATCGGGTCTCGGTTAATCGCAGCCGATCAATGGACGCCTCCGTCAGTCCGTATTCAGGGGCCTGCTGCAGATCCCTGGCATTGGCTTCCAGCAACGCCGGCGTGCGCTCCCCGATCAATTCGATCATGCGGCGCAACCAGTCATTTTTTTGATTCCCATTGGCGGAAACCAGTTTGCGGGATGCATCACGCGCCTGCTGAGCCAGCAGTTGTGTGTATTGAGGCAGGTCTAATTCAGTCATGGTACTCTTAAAAATCTACGGAAATCGTTCCCGATTCTCCCCAACTTGGTTTTGCAAAACAGATTGACTCATTCTACCAGACACACCGGTCACCAGAAAGTGCGCTCCGAAAATCGCAGCTCAAATCTTAGATCGACCTGATTTCACTTGCCGAAGTATCAAATATCAGCGTAAATGTGTCAACGGGGGATCCCCGGGTGAGGAAACGAGCCCTCGCTTTACATAGGATAACGTTCTGTGTCGGGGGAGTTTAGCCCGCATTCGGGCTGAAGGCCAGTGGAGTGCGCGTGTCATTGAACCATAGCGCCCCCCCGGAGTGATACTATCCAATCCGAATCTCCCTGGAAACGCGACGATCAACCTGGAATCAGTCTAAAATTGCCAGTCAGAATACAGCTTGGACCGGAAATCATGCCATTCTGCATTCTTCGTGTGCGAACCGCAGCTTTCGACCATTTCCGCTGTCCATGTATCCATCATCCTGAGGCGGTCTGACATGATGCGAACGGTATTAAAAACGACCTTTTGAGCCCCTTTTGCCCCTTTTTTCAGCATTTGATCAAATTCACGGCCGGGGATGCGCACCGTTCCCACATCGGTCACAGCGACGACACTGGCCGAGTGGGGTGCAGGTTTAAAAAACGACATTTCGCCAAAGATGGAATAAGGGCTTAATTGAGCCAGCGCTTTTTCGCTGCCATTAGACAGTTTTTTTCGCACTTCACAGGAGCCGCTTTGAATAATCCAGAGATAACGTGTGGAATTCCCTTCATCAAGAATCCGGGTCCCTTCCGAAAATTCTTCCCGTTCAGAATAATAGAGTAATTCTTCCATTTCATCCGGTGTAACAGACTGAAACAGCACGCAATCATTAATCAGTTGCTCTGCAGATAACATTTGACTACCCCACTGATACTCCCATGAATTAAATACACGGGATCGAATTGAGTTCTGAGTTGAACTTTGGAATGTAAATAAATGAAACGACCCGGCATCAGATACCACCCAGAACGGTTGCGCGACCAACCCGGCCAATCCCCAGGATATAGGCGGCGACGCGTAAGGACACTTTTTTATCCGTAGCGATCTTCCATACCAATTGAAAGCTGTCACTCATAATACGGTCTAACTCAGACCGAACGCGGGATTTTTCCCAGCTAAAATGCTGCCGATTCTGAACCCATTCAAAATAACTGACTGTCACTCCCCCCGCATTCGCAAGAATATCGGGTACCACAACAATTCCATTTTTGATGAAAATTTCATCCGCTTCTGGTTCTGTCGGGTTATTCGCAGCCTCAATAATGCATTTTGCTCTGATATCGCGGGCGATTTCTCCTGTCAGAACGCCCCCCAAAGCTGCGGGAATCAGCACCGTAACATTCGAGGTCAATAACTCTTCATTCGAAATCGCCTCGGTTTCCGGAAACCCTTTTACAGCTCCGGTGTCCTTTGTGTATTCGATCAATTTGGGAATATTAATCCCGTTTGCACTGTAAATTCCTCCGCTGGCATCAGACACCGCAACCACCTTAGCCCCAAATTCGTCCAGAAAGTGAGCGGAATAGCTGCCTACGTTACCAAACCCCTGAATGGCAACTGTCACTCCTGTGATATCGATCTTCAGATGATCCAGGGTATCACGGGTAATCATGGCAACGCCGCGACCGGTTGCTTCTTCGCGACCGTCAATCCCATGTAATTCCAGAGGTTTTCCCGTAACGCAGGCCGGATTAAAACCCCGGTATTTCTCATACTGGTTCATAATCCAGGCCATCACTTGTGCGTTCGTCCCCATGTCGGGAGCGGGAATATCTTTTAATGGTCCGATGACATCATAGATTTTATCGATGAATTTGCGGGTCACCCGTTCCAACTCTCCTTGTGAAAGATGGGCCACATTCACCGAAATCCCCCCTTTGGCACCACCATAGGGAATATTCACGAGCGCCGTCTTCCACGTCATCAGTGAGGCCAGTGACAACACTTCTTCCGCATCGACTTCAGGGTGAAAACGAAGTCCCCCCTTCATCGGCCCACGGGAACTGTCATGCTGAACTCGATACCCGATATAAGTGGCGATCTCTCCGTTATCACGCTCTATCGCGACTTCAACTTTTACCTCGCGTTCCGGAGTCCGTAATAAATCCTGCATGTTGCGCGATAAACCGACCTGGCGAGAAGCCTGGTCAAAATAACGACAAGCTGTTTCATACGAACCCATAAGATTTTTCCTGTGTTCATCGTGGCTCATTTCAGACTGAAACGAAACACGAAAGCTCCTGATAGAGTAACTGAAATCGCGATAGCACGAAAATATAATTAATTGACTGACAAGGTCGAAATATCTGTTCTACACTGAAAGATCAAGATCACTTCACGTCTAAAACGATATGTCACGTTTTGGCATAAACCCTTTGAAAATCAACGAATCTGAATTTCTTCCCTTTTAAACAGGGACAATACCTCAAACAGCCCATCCATAAATTAAACTTGTTTAATAATAATTGGCCTCTGATCTTATCACAATATTAACTGAACCCCGCTTCTCTGTTCCTGCAAACCGCAGACTCCTCACCGGGCTGCGATTCAACGCAAGGGAACCGATGCTTGTTGGGGAGCCCGCTGCTCTGACTCGGAAGGAACCGCATCTGACCAGATTCCGGGAATCTCTTTTAAGATAAACAATGCCAGTTCCCTTGCATACAGTGCATGCCCTTCTCGAGAAAACTGGGGAACACTGTTCAGATAATATCGATCCGGATTCTGGATCGTTTGGAACACAGACGAAGTATCACAGTATGACAGGTTCAATTGCCTTGCATAGGTATCGAGTAAATCGAACGGGAAGCGACTCGCGTACTTGACCCCTTCCCTGACTCCCAGGGAACTTCTGGCCCCTTTTGCATTCATCGCAGTTTCCGAAACCTGCCAGGGTTTCGGATAAGCCGCCAGTATAAACCGGGAGTAAGTTCCCTGCGCGATCTGCTGGATACTTTGAATGGGCTCCAGCGTCTGCCTGACATAAACCGACCAGTCAGGGGGATGGTCTTCCAGCCACAGGAATTTTCCTTGTGGAGTATCGATATCACGATCCAGACCGGCAGGCTGGTTTTCGACCCAGTAATCACCCAACCATCGTAACGCGTGGCGATAGACCAGAAAATGGTTTTCCAGACGTTCGGGAGCACTCATCTGGTCGAATAAAGGATGCATGGAACAGAGTGGAATACCCGATTCACCGATCTGGGTATATCGCCGCAAAGCATGATCGTCGGCGACATCAGACATATCAAAATGAAACAGAATCAGATCAGGCTGAAGCCCCAGTAAAGAGTGCCTCAAATCCAGGTACGACATTAAAGGACTGGCATCGGGTAGACCGGCATTCACCACTTCCACTTTTAACTGAGTCTGTTTTTGAAGCAGATCTTCCAAACGAACGCAAAACGTATCAGGGTCTTCCATCTCCGGAGCAAGAACAGTTTCTCCCCCCAGACAGAGAATCCGGAAGACGCCCGCCGGTTTAGGAATAGCGTACTCTTTTCCCCTCAACCCCATACTGTTGATCGTAAACTGAACCAGTTCTTCTGTATCGGGATGTTTCCGGGCAACATCCTGTAAAGGACGAATTCGATGATAGGTGACGTCTGAAGGAATGAGAAATCCGTCGGCATCATAACTACTGACAGAGTCCTGCTGCCGATACTCGTCAATACGTAACGCGACTTCACCCCCTACTGCAAGCAGTATGAGCGTCATAATTGCCAGCGTTAAATGCTTGATCCAGCGCAGACGGGTACGAATCTTCTTCAATGATCAGAATACCGATGTTAAGATTCAGACCGGGTAATCGGAGACCCGTTCATGGAATTGAGCAACAAAACAGACGGGATTCTAAGTTTGATCCAGATTTACAGCAATATGAGTCTGTCAGCACCTCTGCGGAGTTTCCTGAATCGGTCCTGTGATCCCATTGAAAAAACTCTCCCGAAAGCATAAGTTGCAACCTCAGTAAATAAACGAATCACTCAGTGAGTTCCGTATTCTCCCTCTTTTTTTGTTAAAGCTTCTCTATGAGCACCAACGCCGCTGCCTCTCCTCTTAAAATCAATTCCAAACAGGCATTACAGCTCGTCACTGACCTGATGGCCATTCCCGGTAAAAGTGGGGAAGAAGCCAAAATTGCTGCGGAGATCACAGGACGGCTGCTCAAAGCCGGGCTGCCGGAGAAGTGGATGACCTTCGACACCGCCCATAAAAAAAGCCCCATTGGTGGTGAGACGGGAAATTTGATCGTAAAACTTCCCGGAACGATCAAGGGGCCCCGCCGGTTGCTTATGGCACATATGGATACTGTCCCGCTTTGTGTCGGTGCAGAACCGGTCAAAAAAGGAAATCAGATTCATTCAAAAAGCCCGCAGACCGCTCTGGGAGCAGACGATCGTGCAGGGTGTGCTGTCATCCTGAACGCTTTGCTCACCATTCTGGAGCAGGAACTGCCACACCCCCCTTTATCGTTTTGCTGGATGGTGCAGGAAGAAATCGGTCTGGTAGGTGTGCGACATCTGACGACCGCAAAACTCGGAAAACCCGTGATGTGTTTTAACTGGGACGGCAAACTGGCTGACATGCTCTGTATTGGAGCGACTGGGGATTCCGGAATGCTCATTCAGATTCAAGGCATCGCCAGTCATGCGGGTGCTCATCCCGAACAGGGAGTCAATGCCGCCGTGATCGCAGCCAAAGCCATCGAAGATCTCGCTTCCAATGGCTGGCATGGCCTTGTTATCAAAGGCAAAAATTCCGGTTCCAGTAATATTGGTGTCCTCTCTGGAGGCGCCGCGACCAATGTGGTCATGCCCGAATTAACCATCAAAGCAGAAGCACGCAGCCATAATCCAAACTTTCGACAAAAAATCCTGAATGAATTCAAAAAAGCTTTTCTGAAGGCTGCCAAATCCCTGAAAAACAGTGCCGGAAAGCGAGGCAGCGTTTCCTTTGAATCCCATTTGAAATATGATTCGTTTCGACTTTCAGAAGACGAACCCGCAGTACAGACTGCCATACACGCCATTCAAAAACTGGGGGGACAGCCGGAATTGACAATCAGCAACGGAGGCCTGGATGCAAACTGGATGGCTGCACACGGTTTCCCCACTGTGACTCTGGGCTGTGGCCAGCTGGATATCCATACCACCAGTGAAACATTGATGATCGAAGACTATCTCAAAGCCTGCCAGATTGGTTTGCTACTGGCCACGGCGACTGAAACTGACTGAAAATACCTCCCTGGAAACGTCAAGCAAAGATTATTATTGAATGAGCGACCAATCCCCTTCCTTCAAAGAAATGTGGAGCACACTTCAAAATCTGGTAAATCGTCGTTTGTCAGAATCACTCGATCCGTCGACAGATTGCCCATCAATTCTCAGAGAAGCAATGTCGTACAGTCTGTCAGCCGGAGGAAAGCGGCTGCGCCCGATCCTGGTTCTGCTCAGTTGTGAAGCGTGTGGCGGGGAAAGGGAAGCGGCGTTACCGGCTGCCTGCGCGATCGAAATGGTGCACACATACTCCCTGATCCACGACGACTTACCGGCGATGGACGATGATGATCTTCGCCGGGGCATTCCTACGAGCCATATCAAATTCGGTGAAGCCAATGCCATCCTGGCTGGAGATGCTTTGTTGACCCGCGCATTTGAAGTTCTGGCAAGTCAGATTGAAGTAAAATCCTGTGCAGCAGCATGTTGTGTTGATCTTGCCAACGCGGCGGGCGCTGTGGGAATGGTCGGTGGGCAGGTTGCCGATTTAGAGTCTGAGCACCGGGAGTACTCAACTTTGGAAGAACTGGAAGCCATTCACCGTAGAAAAACGGGACGATTGATCTGCAGTGCCCTGACAATGGGTGCCAGAATCGGTGGTGCGGATGCTGCAACCCTGGGAAACCTGGAAAAATACGGCACCTGCATAGGATTGGCATTCCAAATTACCGATGACCTGCTTGATTTAACCGGTGACAAAGAAAAAATGGGAAAAGGCGTGCGAAAAGACGCCGAACACGGTAAATTAACCTACCCCTCCCTGATTGGTGTTGATGAAAGTCGACGGCGCGCTCAAAATTTGATTGACGAAGCGTGCCTCTCGATCGCCCCATTAGGGAGCCACGGCCAACGATTGGAAGAACTGGCCCACTTTATATTGGAACGAGACCACTGATGAAAATCGAAATTCTGCCGCGGATCAAGTCACCGCTTGATATGCAAACTTTATCCGGGAGTGAACTCGAAATACTGGCTGCTGAAATTCGTGAGGTTTTGTGTACGGTCGTGGAAGATCGGTCGGCACACTTTGCCAGTAACCTCGGAGTCGTAGAACTCTGCATTGCCTTGCATATCGCATTCGACTTTTCGCAGGACCGACTCATCTGGGATACCGGGCATCAGATTTATCCCCACAAATTAATCACCGGTCGCTACTCCCAGATTTCCACGATCCGCCGCAAAGGCGGGCTGATGGGTTATCCTAATCCGGAAGAAAGCGACTACGATCTGTTCATGACGGGACACGCTGGTTCCAGCGTGTCCACAGTGTTAGGTTTGAAAGCCGGCGACGATCTGACCGGTAAAACCAGCCAAAAATCGGTAGCCGTGATTGGCGATGGTGCGCTCCCTTCAGGCGTCGTTTTCGAAGCCATGAATAATGCAGCCGGCTTGAATAAAGATGTCCTGGTCATTCTCAACGACAATAAAATGGGAATCTGTCCGCGCGTCGGAGGTCTGGCTAAATATCTCGACAAAGCCCGCGTCGCCCCCTTTTATAATGGCTTAAAACGGGATGTCTCCTGGTTATTGAATAAACTCCCCGTCGTCGGGGAATCGATGGAACATACGCTGGGCAGTTTCAAAGAGGCCGTCAAAGGCTTCCTGCATGGTGGGATGCTGTTTGAAGAAATGGGCTTTCGCTATATCGGCCCTGTGGATGGGCACAATATTGAAGAACTCTCCGGTTATCTGCAGATGATCAAAAACATCAAAGGCCCCGTTCTGTTACATGTATTAACAGAAAAAGGGCACGGCTTTGAACCGGCAACCAATGACCCTGTTTCATTTCACGCACCGGCGCCCTTCCAGCGCAATGAAGAAAATGAAATTGTACCCGTTGAAAAACCGGGCAGCAGTGCATCCAAAGCATTTACCGATGTCGTCAGCAGTTCGATCTTTCAGGCGATGACCGACAATGACCGCGTGGTCGTACTGACGGCAGCCATGTGTGCCGGCAACAAACTGGGTAAAATCCGCGATGGATTCCCCGATCGATTTTTTGATACCGGAATCTGTGAAGCACATGCGGTCGCTTTTGCAGGAGGCATGGCAAAAGCCGGCTTGCGACCGATTGTGGATATCTACAGCACGTTCCTGCAGCGCAGCTTCGATCATATTTTCCAGGAAGTCTCGCTTCAAAACCTGCCGGTCACTTTCTGTATGGACCGGGCCGGAATTGCCGGCGAAGATGGACCCACTCATCACGGGGTGTTTGACAATACCTATATGAGATGCTTCCCGAATATCGTTTTGATGTCCCCCGGCGATGCCCGGGATGTCGAACCGATGCTTGATTTTTCCCTGAATTACGCAGGCCCCACCGCCATTCGCTACCCCAAAGCCCCCGCTGATTCTGTCGAACGGCAGGTCGCACCAGTCGAACTGGGGAAATCGGAAGTTTATGTCTGGGGCAAAGACGGCATGCTCATCGCGTTTGGTTCCCTGTTCACCAACTGTATCCAGGCTGCGGAAAAACTTCGCGAAGAAGGCCTCGACGTGGGGGTCATCAACGCCCGTTTTGCTAAACCATTAGACACGGAAGTGATCAACCAGGCAATTCAGGAATCGGGCTTTGTGATTACCGTTGAAGAAGGTACACTTTGTGGCGGTTTTGGTTCCGCTGTTCTGGAATCTGCCAATCATGCGGGACTCAACACAAGTCACCTCAGACGACTCGGGATTCCTGACCGGTTTATCGAACATGGTAATCGGAATGAATTACTGGTGGATCTGGGGCTGGATGTTGCCGGAATCACAGCGGCAGCACGTGAAATGACTCAGCAGACGAAAGTTACGGTAAACAAATAAGTTTTCTTCATTCATTCTCCAATCAGTATGGACGCTTGATCTACGGAGCCTTCCGAATGTTTTTATTGAATAGAGCACTTTCCTCACGGATTCTGTGTTTTTCCCTTTCATTGATCATAGCCACTCTGATCTCAGAGACGAAAGCGGCTGACGCTGAAACGTACGAATTCAGGGAGCCAATCACTGATTCCCGCACCTTTAATGTCGATTCCACCATCAAAGTCGATGGCCTGCTGGAAACGGCAATCAAATCGGGCAAGTCAAGAACTCTCAAACTGGATGTCGCAGGCAAACTCCAATATCTGGAACGCAGACTGCCGGGCACGGGCCGTGATGCGGAAGCACTTCGCTCGCTTCGATACTATGAATCAGCAACGGCGAACATTGATGTCCAGGGACAAAAAACGTTTGCCCGCGGCCGCGATAAACACCGCATGATTGTCGCGGAAGGCACAACGGAAGGGCTTTCCTTACACTCTCCTGTCGGGCCGTTGATGCCATCCGAACTGGAGTTGCTCAACTCCCCGGGAGACAGTCTGCCCGTAATCGCGCTGCTGCCACAATCGGATGTGGAAGTTGGTGAAGTCTGGACCCCCGATCGCTGGGTACTGCAGTCGCTCACCGGACTCGAAGCAGTTCTGAAGTCAGAACTCACCTGCAAACTGGAATCCGTGGAAGACGATCTGGCTACTATCAGTTTTCAGGGAAAAATTGAAGGTGCCACCGTTGGTGCGCAAACGGAAATTGCTGTCACTGGTAAGTTCCAGTTTCGGATGCAGGAGCATTTCATCAGCCATCTGGAAATGGAGCAGAATGAAAAACGATCAGTCGGTTCCGTCAGTCCGGGGATGAAAGTCACAGCCCGCGTAAACTGGAATCGCAAGCTGGCGGCGGGAGCAGGACCACTGACGGATGCAGTCCTGGCTGCCATCCCGCTCGAAACAAAACCCGAAACCAAGCATTTGAGTTTCGAACCGCCCTGGGATGTCCGGCTGCTGCTCCCCCGGGACTGGTATGTGTTTCACCAGACAAGTCAGGTTGCTGTCTTGAGATTACTCGAAAAAGGGAGTCTGATTGCACAAGCCAACATTTCAAAAATCCCTTCGGTCAAAGCGGGCAGCCATACCTCGGAAGAACAGTTCCAGCAGGATATTCGTACTTCCCTGGGCGAGAATCTCGTCAAAATCCTCAAAGCGGAAAACCTCACTTCGACGGATGGAAAATTCATCCACCGGGTTACCGTCGCCGGTAAAGCGAACGACATTCCCGTGCAATGGATTTATTATCTGTGTGCGGCTCCTACCGGCAGACAGATTTCATTTGTCTTTACGGTCGATGAAAAACTGGTTGACCAACTGGATAATCGGGACACCGATCTTGTGCTGAGTCTCGAATTTCTGGAGCCTAAAGCCCCCCCGGTTCAGGCAGGGCCCGCGGAAGCCAGCGAACGAAAATAATTTCCTCAGGTCTTTACGTACTGTGATGGTTCAAAACAGAACCAGGGACCTTCGTTTCTCTAACGACATAATCCCTACAATCCTTACTTTTCTCGCTCGGGATTCTCCCTCGACGATAATTTGTAGGCTACATTCCTCCCGACTGTGAACTAAGCTTCATAAGTAGTGAACTCATTTTCGAATTCGCTGCGCGGATCATTTCTGATCAAGACATTTTTCCGGCAAGCTCAGTTTCAGCTCCTTTGGTGGAAGCATTTTCGCTTCCTGATCAGGAAGAGAAGCATGACGACCATTCTGACAATCTCCATGATTTCCATGTCAAATGACATTCTGATTTGTTTTGGCGCAGGCTTACTCATTGCCGTCAGCCTTGGTTTTACTGCAGGCTACTTTTTCGGTAAAAGTGCCCCGGCGCGCAATTTCCGCCGTGCGAAAAAACATGTTCAGAGCTGTTTTCAACACGTTAAAGAGACACTGGATTCCGCTCAGTCCGCATGTTCACAACTTGAGAAGTTTCCTGGAATGCTCCTGACTAAAGAGCAATTTAATGAGCTCAACAGGAAACGTTCCAGTTTGCTGGATCTGATCAATCGGCTGGTCGAACGAAAAGTTGCGGATCAGGAACTAATCCAGACTGAAAAAAAACCGGACAAAAGGAAGCCTCAGGTTTTTCCCGCTATGCAATGGGTTTTTGAACCGGAACAGATCCATTTAAAGCTGCCGGACACCCTGGCGTTCGAAGCCAATCTGGAAATGCTGCTGCTCGCAGGAACAGCTGCCGAGATGACCAGCGGCCTGTTGCTCGTACAGATGAATCAGTCTGAGCAGCTTAAAGAACGTTTTGGGATTATGGCCCCCGTCAAGTTTATGAAGACGATTTCGCGTCTGATTCTGCACAAAGTCAGAGATGAAGATGTCATCTGCCTCTGGAAAGCGGATACGCTGGCAATCCTTTTTCCCGGCGTGCCAATTCACGAAGGCCAAGCCCACGCAGAAATGATTCGCGATGCCATTCGGCACCACCATTTCCGTCTGGAATCAGACAGCCCGGAAGTTGTCGTCACAGCCAGTCTCGCGTATATCACGTGTGTACCAGACGACTCGGCCGAACTGGTGCTTGATCGTGGTTTACATGCGCTGGCCAAATCACAGAAAAAAGGCCGCAATCAGCTGATCATTCAAGACAGCCACTCTTATGAACATAAATCAGCGGTTTGAAATCGGCATCGCTGTTTTCAGAATCACCCCACTCCCCACACGCATTTATTTTGACTGTGTCGGTTCCATTTCGCTGATCCATTTCTGGATCAAATCAACGGCTTCCTGATGTACGATTCGATTGCCGATATTAGGCATTCGCGCTGCGAGATCGCTGGATTGCAAACGATGCATTAAAATCGATTTTCCAGGCTCACCCGGAACAATATCGTAACTGTGTCCCCCCGAGCCCCGACCTGCGGCCACCGGAGTTTTCCAGACACCAATTTTGGCAGGATCTTTTTGCGTTAAACGCAAATCGAGGCCCGTTGTCCGGGCGTTCCCTCCGGGACTGTGACAGTGCGCACAATTAACCGACAGATAAGCGCGCACCCGCTGATCCAGACTGCCTGAACCCGGTTCGTCAAAAGCGGCCAGAGTTTCAATGTTTTCGGGTTCCGGCACAGCTTTCAGCAACTTGTGCCGCTTCAGATAGGCCAGCTGATTTTCTTCTCCCTGTGCATAGTGAAACAACCGATTCAGATTCGCAGCCGTTGGGCCGATCGGTACGTACTTGTCATGCTGACTATGGCAACTGATACATTGATTGGCGTTAGGCACGAGATGTCGCGTAAACCGTGGTAAACCATCCGAGTGAATCCAGGAGACATCCACTTCACCTCCCCCCAGACTTAATTCTGCCTCGGTCTGCTCTTCATTCCAGATATAGGAATAGCCATACCAGCCTGACTCTTTCAGAAATTCGATTCTCGTTTCCAGCAGGCGTTCTCCCTGCGAGGGATCGCGCACGTCCTTGAGGTAGGAAAATGTTTTAATCAGCATTGTTCCCACAGGAAAATCAAGAACGTCCGTGGAATGAAATGTAATGGATTTGCCCTCGGGCAACCGAATAAATCGATGTTTGGATGCGTAATCGGTAAACAGAGTGGTAATCAGGTCATAGGGGATCACGCCTGCAGCCGGCTCCTGGGTTGAACCATTTCCTTTGAAAAGCCCTAATTCCGACAGTTTTTTTGGTGCTTCGTAATACACCTGCAATGTCGTATTTTTCGTTGGCTGCGGAATGCCATGCGGTTTGAGCTGAACCGGTTTCAGCGCCGCCAAAGTCCCCTCAAAAGACGTAATTTCTGCGCTCGGCTGATACTTGCCGGCGGCAATGTTGGCTGGCGTCAGATTGCTGAAATCAATGTTTAAGAACCGGGCAGCACCATTATTTGACAAACGCAGGCTTTTCTCAACCGGAAGTTTTCCATCAACGAGTTTATGCGAATCAACGACGCCGTCATAAACAATATCGGGGAGCGGCGTACCAATGATTGACTTCAAAACCAGCCCCAGTTCGCCATCAGGCTCGGTTCCCCCACCGCTGATTCGATTGTCATGAATGAATATGCCTTCGGGATAAGGATCGTAGTTTTTATCTTTGGATTTTTTCTCATAAATCAGGAAGCTGACCACGGAGATGCTGAATGAGTTGTTGTCCTCAATTTGATTCTCAAAGACTTCCACATCATCTGTCGCCATCACCAGTATTCCCGAACCAGAGGGGACGGAGGCCACCATATTTCCCTTGGGTGCAAAATTTCCGGTATTGTTTTTGAAGATGCGATTTCGGAAGAGTCGCACATGACGTCCATTCTTCTGAGGCAGTCCCGGCAGGTCAAAAACTAACAGGCCCCCTGTATTGTTCGTCACCACATTATCGTACACGTCCGCATGAATGGTATTTTCGATCTCAATGCCGGCCACATTAAATTCCGCCCGGCAGTTTCTGACAATCACATCGGTCGACTGTCCGACATAAATGCCAGCATCAGCGGCACCGATCGCAATACAATTCTCGATCAAAACATTCGTGCATTGCACCGGATAGAGGCCATACGCACCGTTTGTTGATTTCGGCCCCCCTGTCCATTCCGTACGGACTCCGCGAAAAGTCACATTGTCTGCCCCTAATACTTTAATGGCGTTATGACTGGTATCCTCGACAGCAAAATTTTCGAGTACGAGATTATCTCCACTCGCCAGTAATCCAAAGCTGCCGTCCGTCTGATTCTTGAAAGAAAGAATTGTTTTATCATGACCTTGACCGCGAATCGTGACGTTGTCCGTGACCAGATGCAAACCGGACAGTAATTCATATTTCCCTGCCTTCAGCAGCAGCACATCTCCCGGAACGGCTTGAATCATGCGGGTTTGGAATTGAAATTGAAAATCGGGGCCGGGTGAAAAGGTATAAGTCGCCGGCACCAGTTTCAGTACCTTCGACTCGACAGCATCGACGACCGACTTATCCCCGAAATGTCCCTGCATCAGTATGACCATAGTAATACTGAAAACCTTAATTGATAAGATGAGATTTGATTGTGACATCTTTGATAAACCTGCGCAAAGTTTGCTCAATGGAATAAATTATTTAAAAACGACGGAGAGCCCCACGCCTAAAAGATTCACGAATGAAGGCTGAGTATACAATTTCATCAACCGCCAGCCCACCGCTTCCGGATTCGGATGCGAGGGAAACCAGACTGGTTTCGGAAACAGTGTCAGCGGTCCGGAGAGCACCGTTTTTTCCACATCTCTGAGAAAATACGTGTTGTGTACGTTGCCGATCCCACTGGATACATCCTGCAGATTAGCCCCCGGCGCACCTCCCCAGGGGGTTGACATGAAGGCATAATTCAAAGCAGGCCAGTGATTGATACCCACGGCGCCATAATGCATCCGGGAGATGCAACGATCCAGAACACCTCGGTCTGTTTTTTGAAACGAATCCGGAACAGTAATACTCGCACAGAGTGTTCCCCAAACTTCCTGATTCACAAATTCGACAGCCTGTTCCAGAAAGTCCGTTTCAGAATCAGCCTCCAGCGCAGTCTCCGCGCAGACGCAGACAAAAGATTCTTCCTGAAACAGATGTGGCGACTGCCGTGGATCGGCATTTCGAATCAATTTCCAGGGCAGATACTCTTCGTCATCAGGAACCTCACCGGCAAACCGTTCCCAACGCGTTGCGGCACCCGGATAGTACGCATAACGTCGAGGAATGGAAGCCAGATGCTGCTCG
>CAXBFD010000090.1:0-28011 GCA_963974925.1 uncultured bacterium
GACTATCTTTAAATCACCGGAACCTCCCATGAACGCTCTTTCGAATCTGACTCTGCTTCGCTGGTCACTGCTGGCAGGCGATTCTGTTTGTGGATTCACACTTGATCAATTCAGAGTCTTCCCGCAGTGCGAACAGGTACAGGGCATCCCTTGCACGGTCCTGGAAAAAAACGGTACGCATGGGTTACAACGCTTGTGGGTCGCACCGACAGATCGGGAATGTGTCGTCATGAAATATTCGGTTGAGCGATCCGGCCAATCTCTCTCTCAGCATGATTTCCATTATGTCGATATCCCGAACGAAGGTCCGGAACCGAAATACTGGACCACAAAAGTGTATCAACATAAATCGAACCAGGTTATCTTCACTTACGATCGCCGCATCAATGTTGATTCTTTTGAGTCCCGGGCGACCGTCACCCCCGCCGACTTTCAACTGGAATTAACAACCGGTACACACGTGACAGATACCAGAAAACGAAATCCCCGGGGCGGGGAACTCATCTATGATGTGAAATAAATAATTTCTCTCCTCTCGAAATCTGGAACGCTCCCCATGTTAACCCGCGCCGCTGTTCTCCATGAAATGCAACGTCCGACTCCCTACGCGAATTCAAAGCCGCTGGTCATCGAAGAAGTTAATCTCGCCGATCCCGGCCCGGGAGAAGTCCTCGTGGAAATGGCGGGTGCCGGACTCTGTCATTCGGATCTCTCCACCATCGACGGTTCGCGACCCCGCGTGATGCCGATGGTCATGGGACACGAAGCCAGCGGCATCGTCCGCGAAGTCGGGCAGGGGGTTCATGATCTCAAACCCGATGACCACGTCGTTTTCTCTTTCGTTCCCCTCTGCGGCCACTGTCTGCCTTGCGCCACGGGGCGTCCCGCCTTGTGTGAACCCGGCGCCGCGGCAAACACCGCCGGCACCTTACTCTCCGGCCGTCGTCCCTTCAGCAGCAGGTCCGGCCAGGAAATCAATCACCACCTCGGCGTCGCCGCCTTCGCCGAACACACGGTTGTCGCCCAGGAATCACTGATCAAGATCGATTCGCAACTCCCCCTCAGCACCGCCGCCCTGTTTGGCTGCGCCGTGATGACCGGCGTGGGTGCAGTCGTCAACACCGCGAGAGTCGAGCCTGGTTCTACCGTCGCCGTCTTCGGCCTTGGCGGCGTCGGCTTAAGTACCATTATGGGTGCCCGCGCCGCGGGTGCCGAAACCATTTTCGCCATCGATCTGCTGCCTGACAAACTCGAACTTGCCGCGAGTGTCGGTGCGACGCACCTGATCAACGCCGGCGAAGAAGACCCTGTCACCATGATCAAAGACATCATGAACGGCGTCGATTACGCCTTTGAAAGCGTCGGCAACGAACTGGTCTTGCAACAGGCCTATGCCGCCACCAAGCGAGGTGGCACCACCATCACCATCGGTCTGCCGCATCCGAACAAAATGTTCTCGATCCCCGCCGTCAGTCTGGTGGCAGAAGAACGCACCGTCAAAGGTTCCTACATGGGCTCAGCCGTTCCGCGACGCGATCTGCCCCGATTCATCGCCATGTATGAAGCAGGTCTACTCCCCGTCGACAAGCTCCTTTCACGGACCATCCAACTCGACGAAATCAACGCCGCCTTCGACGCCCTCGCCACCGGCGCCGCCGTCCGGCAGGTGATTACGTTTGGGAAATAAACAACCGGTGATTCTACGCGATCTTAATCAGGTCCGACATGAACCGCGCCTAACGCCGTGCAGCTGATTTTTTGCAGTCATCATTGTGACTTTTACGATGTCTACGACTACGAACAAGGCGTACCTGATTAGCCGAAGGGCGTTAGCCCCGGTTGCCTCTAAGTCCATATTTGACTGTCCATCTTGAATTATTTTCGATTTAATCATTCACATAACCCACTCCGATAATCCCCCAGACAACGTCCGCCATCTTCTGCTGTCCCGCCTGGGAAAGATGAATCGAATCCAGCGTGGCATCCCCGCCGGCGATAATTGAAAGCAACACCCGCTTCGGCACCAGCTTAACGTTATGCTTTCGCGCCAGCTCACGCTGAATGAGCCCATACGCATGATAAAAGGGCGGCAAAGGCAGCTCCAGCATCACCAGTTGCCGTCCCGGTGATTCCAGTTCCGTTAACAGTGCATCCAGGTTCGTCTCAAATCGCGCCGGCGTCGTCGAGCCCAGCACATCATTCCCGCCAATTTCCAAGAGTACTAGCGGCGTCTCAATCTCCGTCGCCGCCACCCGCTTCCGCGCCGCAGCCACCGTGTCCCCCACATGCGATAAGTCCTGCACTTCAACATCATGCTCCCGCGCCAGAATGCGCGGCCACGTTTCGGTCTCTTCATCTCCCAGACCGGCCGTCACCGAATCTCCAATCACCGTCAGACGCCGCAAGGAAACTGGTTCCACCTCTGGCGTCAGCTGATACGGCACTTCCAGCAGTAGCCCCAGCAGCCAGATTCCCACCATCACCTCAGCCGCTCCCTTCCGCCAGCGTTTCTGAACCGCGGTTCCCAGCCAGACCAGAGTCACCACTCCCGCCACACCATAAAACCACCAGGGCAGGGGAGTCGAAGAGACCGCGACCAGAATTACTCCCACCAGGAACGAGAGCACCATCACCCGCCGCATTATGCGATTCTCACGTAGTGACAACAGAGCTGCGAGAATGATCAGAATACCCCCCGAAAAAAACGCCTGCCCTGAGGCGATATGATAGACGATGGGGTTCACTTATGATTCTCACTTCCTGCTTGTTTAATCCACTGACGACCAATCAGAATCCCCGCGATCGGCCCGATTGCAAACGATAGCGGTATCCCGTACAGCCGCGCCGCATCAATACAGTCGGTCTTTCCGCCTCCGTCACTTTTAAGCGTGTTAAAGGGCTGTTCATTCTTGATACCCGCCCCCACCAAAGCCACTGCCACTACCAAGGCAATACAACCTGCAAGTCCATAGACAGCATGACGCAGCCAGGGACCAAATGAAGCCGCTGCAATGAAAGGCCCCACAAGAGAAAAAACAATCACCAAACTGAAGATGACAGCTGAACTGTAACGAATCTGCGCGAGTTCAAATAATAATGGCTGCGCATAATCGCTTCGCTGGATCACATAATCAATCGTCAGCACACAGAGATACATCCCCAACAGCATGCCTGCAAATGCACCGCCGCATACTCCCTGAAGAACGACTCCGAGCATGCGTGATTTCATCGCTTCACCTTTCATTCAACAACTCAAATCCGCCGGAGATTTTATTTTTGAATCCGATAACCATTCTATCAGAATTTGGCCCTCAAGCCAGAAATCAGCGTGTTCATTGATTTCTCGTAATCCGCAAGT
This sequence comes from uncultured bacterium, assembly GCA_963974925.1. Taxonomy (GTDB): domain Bacteria; phylum Planctomycetota; class Planctomycetia; order Planctomycetales; family Planctomycetaceae; genus Gimesia. The sequence goes on from CAXBFD010000090.1 coordinate 3,359, forward strand.
GACAAACCCCTCCACGCCTGCTAATATTTAATATAGTTTATATATTAGCTGCCCTCATTCGTATTCCTTCCGCATTAAGAGTGGGTCCATGCCTGAACTGTTACGGAAATCTGTCACGCCACTGTTACTGATCCTCGGTCTGATCGGAATGCTCGGGACTCCGCTCACAGTGGTGTTCGCTGGCGAACAATCAAAAACGCCGGTTGTTGAATTCAATCGCGACATTCGACCGATCCTCTCCGAAAAATGCCTGCACTGTCACGGCCCCGATCCTGCAACCCGCGAAGCCGACCTGCGACTTGATGATCCCGCCGATGTCCGCAAACCGCGTGATGATTATTCGATTATCGATCTCAAACAACCGGCAGAGAGCGAACTGCTGAAACGTCTGCTGACGACAGACGCCGATCTCAAGATGCCCCCCGCCGATTCGGGGAAAGAAATCTCGCCACAGGAAATCGCGCTCATTCAGCGCTGGGTCGCGCAGGGGGCGGAATACCAGCAGCACTGGTCCTTCCTCCCGCCGCGCCGTCCGGAACTGCCCGCGGTCAACAACCAGAATTGGTCAAAAGCACCCCTCGACCGTTTCGTTTTATCGCGACTGGAAGGCGCAGGGTTAAAACCATCGCCGCGTGCCGACAAAGCAACTCTCTGCCGGCGTCTCTCTTTCGATCTGACCGGCCTGCCGCCGACACTCGCCGAACTGGATGTGTTTCTCAACGACAGTTCTCCAGACGCGTATGAAAAACTGATCGACCGCCTGCTCGCTTCACCCCGTTACGGCGAGCATCGCGCCCGTTACTGGCTCGACGCCGCCCGTTATGCTGATACCAGCGGTTACTTCACCGACGATGAATGGCAGATGTGGCGCTGGCGGGACTGGGTCATCAACGCCTTCAACGACAACAAACCCTTCGATCAGTTCACGGTCGAACAACTGGCGGGCGACCTGCTGCCGAATCCCACACAAGACCAGCTCATCGCCACCGGCTTCAACCGCAATCATATGACGACCCAGGAAACGGGGATCATCGACGAAGAATACCGCGTCGAATACGTGGTCGATCGACTCGATGCCACGTCCACCGTCTGGATGGGGCTGACCGTCGGCTGCGCCCGCTGCCACGATCACAAATACGATCCGATTTCGCAGAAAGAATTTTACCAGCTTTTCGCGTTCTTCAACAACAGCCCCGAAACCGGTAATACAGGTACCGCGGGCAACGCCAAACCGATTCTCAGTGTTCCCACCACAGAGTATCTCACACAGGAAAAACAGATCAAAGCGCAACTGGCAACTCTTGAGGAGCAACACAAACAGCGCGGGCAGGAGCTCGAAAAACAGCAGGCGGAATGGGAACAAAGCGTGCTGCAAGACCTCGTAAGCCCGTCATCTGACCGGTTGCTGCTGCATTATCCGCTGGACGACTTTCCCAAAAACACGGCCCTCAAACCGATCGGCCCACTCGAATCGACCCCCGGCTTTGTGGGTCAGGGCGTGAAGTTCGACGGCACCGCAGTCCTCGAAAGCAGCACGCCGCTCGCGCTCGACCGCGATACGCCCTTTACCATCGCCGCCTGGATCAACCCCGCGTCCAGCGGGCCGATCTGTCTGCTTTCCAAAAATGACGACCGCAATCATCTGCGCGGTTTCGACATCATGGTCCGCAAAGGCAAACTCTCCGTCCATCTGATCCACAAATGGAATTCCAACGCGATTCAGGTCGTCACCGACGCCTACGTCAACACCGGTCAATGGAAACACCTGCTCGTTACCTACGACGGTTCGTCAAAGGCCGACGGCATCCGCATTTATCTGAATGGCGAACCGCAGGCCACATCGGCCCCCTTTGACAGACTGACCGACAGTATCAGAGTCAACGAACCATTCCGCCTCGGCCGTCGCAGTACCAGCGCCTTTTATAAAGGCTCGATTGACGATCTGCGAATTTACCAGCGCACGTTCACAGCAGAGGAAGCAAAACAGCTTGCTGACTTCCAGTTCCTGAACACCTCGCTTTCCGTGCCTGCGGAAAAACGAACCACACAACAGCAGCAGGAACTCCGCGCGTATTTCCTCAAGACCGCAGCCCCCGCATCGTTCCGCACAGCCGAGCAGGAGCTGAAATCAATGCAAAATAAACTCGCCGCGCTGTATAAAACCAAACCGACTTCGATGATCATGCAGGAAAACGAAACGCCGCGCGACACCTTCGTTCTGTTACGCGGCGTTTACGATCAACACGGCGAAAAAGTCACCGCCAACGTGCCCGCCGCCTTACCCGGCTTCGAGCAAACGTTGCCCCTCAATCGCCTCGGCCTCGCCCGCTGGCTCACCAGCCCGCAGCATCCTTTGACTGCCCGCGTGTATGTGAATCGACTCTGGCAGCAGTTGTTCGGCGTCGGCCTGGTCAAAACAGTGGGGGACTTCGGCTCGCAGGGAGAATGGCCCAGCCATCCCGAACTGCTCGACTGGCTGGCAATCGAATTCCAGCAGAGTGGCTGGGATGTGAAACACCTCATCAAACAGATCGTGCTTTCTGCCACCTATCAACAGTCGTCGCGTGTCACCGATGAATTATACGAACGCGATCCGGAAAACCGTCTTTTCGCCCGCGGTCCGCGGTTCCGTCTGGACGCCGAAACGGTCCGCGACAATGCGCTCCAGACCAGCGGACTCCTCGCAGCGAAGCAGGGGGGACCGAGCGTCAAACCGTATCAACCCGCGGGGCTCTGGGAATCGGTCTCCTATGATAGTGAAGTCTCGTACGTGCAGGACACAGGGGATGACCTTTACCGCCGCAGTCTTTATACGTTCTGGAAACGTCAGAGCCCGCCTCCCGGCCTGATGGCCTTCGACGCGCCGACCCGCGAAACCTGCACGGTCCGTCGCCCCCGCACCAATACGCCGCTGCAGGCACTCGTGTTGATGAACGATCCGACTTACATCGAAGCGGCCCGCGTTCTGGCGGAACAGGCGTTGAAGAAAGATGCTGCCGAGGCCGAACGCATCGGATTTGTCTTCCGTTCTGCCACCAGTCGCATACCCAGTGAATTCGAACAGCAAGTCCTGGCGAAGATCCTGTATCAGCAATTAAACGTCTTTCAAAACAACACCGCGGCGGCAGAAAAACTGATCCAGGTCGGCGATGCACCCGTTGACAAAACGTTAGCGCCGGCAGAACTGGCCGCCTGGACGATTTTGACCAGCACCATTTTCAACATGGACGAAACTGTTTCCAAACAATAACCGGCGAGAAATGCCACAGGAAAATGTCATGCAGTTTGAGATGACCGCACTTCAACAGGAATTCACGCGACGGCAGTTCTTCCATCAGAACGCGACCGGCATCGGCGCTGCCGCTTTGGGCTCGCTCCTGAACCCCCGGTTATTCGCCAGTGAATCAACGCCGAACGCGGGTTCTATTCAAGCCTCGCATTTCCCGGGCAAAGCCAAACGGGTGATCTATCTCTTCATGCACGGCGGCCCGTCGCAGATGGAACTGTTCGACTATAAACCCCGTCTCAAAGCATTGAACACACAGCCGCTCCCCGATTCGGTTCGCGGCGATCAACGACTGACGGGAATGACGTCGAGCCAGAATTCCTTCCCGATCGCTGCTCCGAATCAGTTCCGCTTCCAGCAGCACGGCGAAAGTGGCACCTGGGTCAGCGACGCCCTGCCGCACTTTTCCAAAGTGATCGACGATGTCTGCGTGATCAAATCGATGCACACCGAAGCCATCAACCACGACCCCGCGGTCACGCTGATGCAGACCGGCCATCAACAGCCGGGCCGTCCCAGTTTCGGCGCCTGGTCAAGTTACGGCTTAGGCAGTGAAAACCAGAACCTGCCCTCCTTTGTGGTGCTGATCTCCGATGGCAGCGCGTCGCGTCCGGCCGATCCGCTGTATGCCCGCTTGTGGGGGACCGGCTTTCTGCCTTCGAACCATCAGGGGGTGAATTTCCGTAAGAACGGCGATCCGGTACTCTATCTTTCAAACCCGCCCGGGATCGACGCCGCCAGCCGACGCCGTATGCTGGATGGTCTGTCGCAACTCAACCAACGCCAGTTCGACGACTACCGCGACCCCGAAATCCGGACCCGCATCGCGCAATACGAAATGGCGTACCGCATGCAGACCTCGGTTCCCGACCTGACCGATCTCGCCAGCGAATCCGATGAGACATTCAAAATGTACGGCGAAGCCTCCCGCAAGCCGGGCACCTATGCCGCCAACTGCCTGCTGGCGCGCAAAATGGCAGAGCGGGGCGTGCGGTTTATTCAACTTTATCACAGAGGCTGGGACCAGCACTACAATCTCCCCAGCGACCTCCGCCTGCAGTGCGGCGACATCGACCAGCCGACCGCGGCGCTGCTGACTGATCTCAAACAGCGCGGTTTATTAGACGACACGCTGATCGTCTGGGGGGGCGAATTCGGCCGCACGATTTACAGCCAGGGCACGCTCACCAGCACGGACTACGGCCGCGACCATCACGGCCGCTGTTTCAGCATGTGGCTGGCCGGCGGCGGCATCAAAGGCGGCATCTCCTACGGCGCGACCGACGACTTCTGTTACAACGTCGCCGAAAACCCGGTCCACGTTCACGATCTCAACGCCACGCTGCTGCATTGCATGGGCCTCAACCACGAACGCCTGATCTATAAACATCAGGGCCGCGACTACCGCCTGACCGACGTGCATGGCACCGTGGTCGATAAAATCCTTGCGTGAAAGATGTGCCGAACACGTCTCAGCGGTAGGGGTTGACCCATGTGTCAACCCGCCTGGTGATGTTGTCAATGATGACTCGTTCGATTGGGGCCAGGAAATCATTCGGACGTCTGCCCAAATAGCACATCGATACCTCGGGTCGACACATGGGTCGACCCCTACCTCACGTCATGGATGCGCCGTCATGTAATACCCCAAATTCGTCGCCAGCGTTTTCAATTTGTACTCTTCCTGATTTGAAATATGCCCGGCACGACACATCTCATCATTCCGTGTAAGATTCAGACTGTAGGGGGAGCCCTGTGTGGCTCCCCGTGCTATTGACGTTATTTACGTTTTGATTATCCGGCGGTTCTAACGGGTACCATTGCAGGAGTGCCTCAAAGTTGAATCCCGCCAGGCGGGCAGGCACATAGACCTGCCCCTACAATTCCTTGTCCCGTTCGGTGGTATTATATTGAGGACATTCCCTGTCAGTTTTCTGTTGTCTACGACAACACCGAATTGCATTCGGTGCTACCCGAATGCTTTTTCATGAATGATGCTGTTGAATATATGCCGCAATTTTCCGCACCAGATTTTCCGCGGACTCCGTTTTCGCGACCACGGTATAACCCGACCAGAAATCCCATTCCAGGCTGATGACTTTTCTCTGGTGTTGGAACTCCTGAAACCGTTCCTGCGGGCCGCTCGCCGGTTCCCCCACGGGTTCCAGCTGAAACTGACTCACAACGAGTTGTGTCATCTGCTGATACAAATCGGCTTCGATTTGAAAAAACTGAATCGTCAACCGCTGGCTGGCATTTCGGTATTTTTGCATATCACTCAGGCTCAATCACGACGGCCGTCCCATAACACAGGACCTCGGTCGCCGAGCCTTTACTGACGACTTCCGAAGCATCGTAGCGCAAGCCGACAATCGCGTTCGCCCCTCGTTCCCGGGCATGTGCGAGTAAGCGATCATAGGCCTGCTGCCGGGCCTGCTCGCACATTTCGGTGTAGGCACCAATCTGGCCGCCAATAATATTCTTCAACCCGCCCAGAAATCCCTGCGCAATGGTGGGGGAGCGCACAATGATCCCGCGCACAATCCCCTTATATTCTTTGATCTTGTATCCCTCAATCGTAAACGTCGTCGTGACCGGCATGCTCATGGGGTTTCTTTCTGGTTGAGATTACGATTTGGCATTTGATTAGGATGTCTTTTCTAACCACTTACGAGATTCGTCAATCAAATGTTGTTTGAACTTCTCCTCTGCTTCACTTCTGGGAAGATCGGAATAGTAAAGGATCAATGAACCATCTCTACAATCCCATATTTCACGCAACCAGCAAAAAATGTTTTCAAGCCCTAAACAGTCGCCGGCATACTTTTCATTAGGCCACTCAGCCGAGATTTCAAGATAAACATCCCAGTATAAGAAAGCGGCCCCCTCATCCGGCGGGATTTTTGACTGAATGATTCGCTTCAGAGTTGCTCGAATAATTGTGCGGGCCGCTTCGAGTCTGTCAGGTCTTTCGACTCCCAATTCAATCATCGCTTTTTCAAACAGGGGCCCCACCGATGACATGACCGGTTCTTTTTCACACCACAGTTGGTTCAAAGTCTCAGTAAACGTGCCATTACTGAGCCATGAGTTTGCCAGGGATGCAATTTCATCTGAACGCAGCTTTCTTAAAACGAATCGTGAATATGCTTCTACAGGTTCCATATCATTCATCGTTTCGCATCCAATATCAGGCAGCCGTCCCTGAGAATGGGCTCATACTGCTTCTCAAAAGACGATCTCGATGAAAACAAAATCCACCAAGTAGCATCAGCAGCGCAAAGGGAATGAGTAATGAGAAACGGAATGACCAGATGGAGGAGTCGTCGTCAAATCGAATGAAGTTGTAGTCGATTCCAGGAATACCCAATCCATAAACTCCACTCGCAGTCGGCTCTAATAATGTGGAATCTTTAACACATTCGATCATCTCCAGATTTGCTACGTGATCGCAGAATGTAATCTCTCCGTTGCGCGTAAATGTTTGGACGAGGATACGTTGCTTACCAAACGAAAGCCCTAACATTTCTGAATCGGACAACACCGAAACAGACCAGTAAAGCAGACAAATCACCGAAAATAGAATACAAAAGATGCTACACCATTCAAGAAAGACGCGTTTCATAAGTCACCTCGCTTGTGCTATTTTCACTTGATTCACCCTACCCAATAGGAACAAATTCAATAGTACCATAACGTGCACATAAGATCAAAGGGATTCTTTCCGGGTAGAATTTGTTCAGACAACGTTGTCACTCATAAAACAGTCACGATCTGCAGTGGAATAGAGTAAACGCTCTCAGTTTACATTGTCACCAATATCATTTATGATACAATAAAGGAAAATCACACCGAGGGATACCGATGCAGATTTTGACACTTACGAATTATATCAAGGCCGATCTGATCGCGCGGCTGTCGCGGGAGGAATTGCGGCCTGAATCGCTGACGCTGGCGGCGCTCTCCGATCATTACCGGGTGAGTGTCACTCCCATTTATCATGCGATTAATGAACTGATCGACGAAGGTTATCTCTACCGCGAGAAGAGCCGTCGGCTGAATGTGAATCAGGACAAGATCGGCGATGCCAAAACCGCGGCGTTATCTCCCCAGCCTGCGCCCCCCGAAGATCATTTCAGACGCATCACCGAGGACCTGCTGGCGATCAGTCTGGAAGGGGAATCGGTCTTTTTGCGCGAAGCCGTGTCTGCGGAGAAATACGGCATCAGCCGTTCGAGTTTACGCAACATCTTCAATCGGCTGGCCGGAGATGGGGTGCTGGAACATGTGCCGCGTCGGGGCTGGAAACTGCGGTCGTTTAATCAGCACGATCTCGATGCGTTCATTGAAGTCCGTGTGGACCTCGAACTGAAAGCGCTCGAGCTCGCGAAAGGCCGGCTCGATCCGCAGGTCCTGCAGAAAATTCTGGCGGGCAATCAGGTGCCTCAAACCGATGAGGAACCACTGCAGATCGACAACAGCCTGCACGAATATCTGATCAAACAGTCGGACAACTATTACATCATCAGTTTCTTCGATCGCCACGGCCGTTATTTTGACCTGCTGTTCCTCTGGGAATCGAACGTCCGGGAAGCTGCCATCCAGGAAATTCAACAACACCAGCGGATCTTAACCGCGCTGCTCAACGAAGACTGGACGTTGGCCCGCGAAGAACTGGAATTCCATCTCCGCAGCAATCACCCGGTTTTGTCGCAGTTAAAACGCTGAGTTATTCCATCTCTTTGGAATGCGAGACCGTCACAGTGCTGCTGATGCCTCCCCGGGGAGTGAATTCGGCCCGCAGTTCGATCCAGCGGGGATCGGTGACGGCGACCAGGTCATCCAGAATCCGGTTGGTCACGTCTTCGTAAAACGCGCCGACGTTGCGGTAGCTCTGCAGGTAGAGTTTCAACGACTTGAGTTCGAAGCAGACCTTGTCCGGAATGTAGGTTATAAACAGCGTGCCGAAATCGGGCTGGCCGGTTTTAGGGCAGACCGACGTGAATTCGGGGCACACCGTTTCCATCACGTAATCGCGATTGGGATAGGGATTTTCAAATGTTTCCAGCAGATCCCGGGGGGATTCGGTTTTACTCATGGTCGTTTGTTTCTGTAGAATATTGCGGTTTGTAACTAATCAGTGCCCGTGTTTTATTCGCATCCTGCAGCACGTGCAAGCACTCACGCCCGATTTTGCTTCAAAACGGCTCAAATCTTCACAAAGATCCGCTGCAGGTACATTAACAGGCAGATCAGCCATAATACAAACAGCACCGCTGCCGACAGTGCGATCGGCGTAAACGGACAGTCAGAACCGAACAGACTGTTGGTGGTCGTCCAGCCCGTGACGGCGTCGAGAGTCGTCAAATGAATCTTGAGCGATTTCTGAATCCAGGGTCGAATGAGCTGGGCCATAAAATACATGGCGATGGAATTCATGCCGACCACCACAAACGGAAACGCCCACTTCTTATAACCTTTGACATCGATGATCCAGTAGAACACCGCCAGAAACCAGAACGCCCAGCCCGCGCTGAAAATCGCCCAGCCGGGAGACCAGATGCGTTTGACGATCGGCGACAGATGCCATTCCCACTGATCGAATCTCACGGGCCAGATCGACGTATCCAGGACCATCGAAATCACAAAACAGATCAGCCCCGCCTGCAGCAGCCATTTAACTTTCATTTTCTCCAGGCGATTCGAAATCAGTAATGTGCCTGCCATCAGACCGAACAGCATTGTGGCAATCGAGGGAATAAAATTCAGCGTCTGATAACCGCCTGAATTCACCCAGAATTTCTGTCCGAGAAACGGTTCTTCGTAGCGGGGGAACTGATTGAGCAACTGCCGATCAACGGCGGCGGCGGCGTTCGTGTGTTTATTCCAGGCACTGCCGATCCCGGAAAACTGCGACCATTCCGCCGCGTCCTGATGTTTGACTTCCTGCAGATAAGCCTGTACTTCCGTCAGTTGTTCTGCCGGGGGCGCATACTGGTAAAAGAAAAACCAGTACCCGCCCAGAATTGTCACTGCGCCCAGCAACTGAGTGACGAGGGCGCGCTTGACGTAAAAGAACACAAACAGATATCCCAGACCGATCTGGCACAGTACATTGGCAAACGTGAAATTGATCTGCGGACCGGACTGAGACGATAAAAAGACCCCCAGCAGAACCAGCAGGACCGCGCGAAAGATCGCATGCATCCAGATACGAAACGTGGAATCCCCCTTTTGCCTGCGTTTGCGGACGGAGAAGGGCATCGAAACGCCGACCATGAACATGAAGGAGGGCTGAATCAGATCCCAGAAACCGGCGCCCGCCCATTCGACATGGCTGAACTGGTACGACAGCACCTGCCACAGATATTTCCAGGACGCTTCCCACTGTGTCCCATTAAACTGATCCAGCATCTCAGGCGAATTCTTGACCACACTGGCAATCGCCAGCCCGCCGGACGCCATGGCCAGCATCACAAAACCGCGATAGGCGTCCAGGGACACCAGACGTTGACTGGCTGCCTGTTTGTTCTGTTTTTTCTGCTCCTGAGTGTTCGCAGCGGCTTCTTTAGGCAGGCTAACTTCCTTTTCCGGAATTTTCTGCAAATTAAACGTATTCGATTTTTGCGCGCCTGAATCAGGAGTATTTTGCGACATCTGATTTACCGATGACTAAATAAAAGCTAATGTATCAGAAGAGACGAACATCATTTGACATTCTGGCTCTGAAAACCGACGTTTATGGTACTGTTTTTGGTTTTCAGCGTAAATCATCAATCAAATTCTATTTATGTACTTAACCGGGAAAGCCCATGACCATACTCGTGACAGGAGGCGCAGGTTACATCGGCTCGCATTGCGTCCGGCAGCTCATTGCGGCGGGGCACAAAGTATGCGTGATCGACAACCTGTCGCGCGGCCATCGCGGGGCCGTTCCGCCGCAGGCTTCGTTTTTTCAGATCGACCTGCTCGATACGGAGCAGCTGACCGATATCATGAAATCGCAGCGGATTGAGAAAGTCATCCACTTTGCCGCGCTGGCGTATGTCGGCGAATCGGTCGAGAACCCGCTCCCTTATTATTCCAACAATACGGCGGGCACGATCTCGCTGTTGCGGGCGATGCGGCAGTCGCGCGTCAGCCAGATCGTGTTCAGCTCGTCCTGCGCCACGTATGGCATTCCTGAAAACATTCCCGTCACGGAAGACAGTCCGCAGACTCCCATCAATCCGTACGGCTGGTCGAAACTGTTTATCGAACAGATGTTGATCGACTGTGCCCACAGTTATCCCAACTTCGGTTTTATCGGCCTGCGTTACTTTAACGTCGCCGGCTGTACGCACGACGGCTCGCTCGGCGAAGATCACAATCCGGAAACGCATCTGATTCCAAACTGCCTGAATACGGCGCTCGGACAACAATCGCAGATGACCATTCTGGGCAATGATTATCCGACCGCAGACGGCACCTGTATTCGCGATTACATTCACGTGGACGATATCTGTGCGGCGCATCTGCTGGCGTTGAATGCACTCACGCCTGAGGCGCAACGCTTTTACAACATCGGTCTCGGCCACGGTTATTCCGTGCTGGAAGTCATTAAAACCGCAGAGCAGGTAACCGGCTGCGAAATCCCGGTCGAGTACCATCCTCGCCGCCCCGGCGATCCGCCGGTGCTGGCCGCTTCCAACGAAAAAATCAGTCACGAACTGGGCTGGTCGGCCCGTTATACGTCGCTGGAAGAGATCATCCGGAGTGCCTGGAACTGGTTTCAAACACATCCGCACGGGTATGAACACAAAACCGGCTCCCACACCGGAACTGAACCGAAGGACCACGCGTGAGCACTGACTTTCCTGAACTGCGCTTCCAGGGACAACTGCGTCCGTCTCAGGCGGAAGCAATTTCTGTTGTCGAACAGCAATTGGCCGCCGGTCAGAAACGACTGCATATCGTCGCGCCCCCCGGTTCCGGGAAAACGGTGCTGGGGTTGTATCTGTGGGCGCATCACATTCAACGGCCCGCACTGGTCCTGTCGCCGAACTCGGCGATCCAGTCGCAGTGGGCGGCGCGCACGGATCTGTTTCAATCCGACGGTCCGGCCGATGGTCCGATAGAAAATCTGGTATCCACGGCTACAGACAGCCGTGCGTTACTGACCTCGCTGACTTATCAGGCGGTCACACTGCCTCGCCAGGGGGACGAGGACCTGGAACTCGAAGCGATCCAGTATTGGGTCGATCTGCTGATTTTTAAAGAACAGGCACAAGATCCCGCCGAAGCGATGATCTGGATCAACGACCTCAAAACACATAATCCGGACTACTACGAAAAACGGATGCGGTCGTACCGGAAAACGGTCCGCGATGAATCGATCCTGAATGGAAACGCGCTGGAGATGCTGCACGCTTCGTCGAAGCGGACTCTGGAATCATTCAAGTCTCTGGGCATCGGCCTGATTATCCTTGATGAATGCCATCATCTGATGGGGCACTGGGGCAGGGTCCTGGCGGATGCGCATGAGTTTCTTGAACAGCCCGTGATCATCGGTCTGACCGCCACTCCACCGGATGAAAAAGGGAAACGCCAGGAAGATATCGACCGGTATCACGAATTTTTCGGCCCGATCAATTACGAAGTTCCGATTCCGGCTGTGGTGAAAGACGGTTATTTAGCCCCTTATCAGGACCTGGCCTATTTTGTCCGTCCCACCGCCGATGAGCTGACTTATATCGCCAACACCGACGATCAACTGCATCAGATTGTCGAAACCCTTTGCACGGCTCACGAACCCGCGCCGGTATTACAGACCGCCACAGCAGACGCACCCGCTGCGCTTCCACCGGTGGCCCGAGTCGAACCGCTGCAGGACTGGCTGTACAATTCCTTACAGAATCTGGAACTCCCTTCCGGCAAGGTAGACGACTGGACCACGTTTGAACGGCGCGATCCTGCACTCGCCGATGCCGCCCGTCTGTTCCTGCAGGAGTGTGACTGGGAACTTCCGGCCCATGTGCCGCCGGTTTCAATTGATCTTATGGACGAGGAAATCCCGCGGCTCACTTACTGGGGGCCGGTGCTGGATCGTTATATCCGACATCGCCTGCGACGTTCGCCGTCACAGGAGGATCAACGTCTGGCCGAACGGGTGATCGATCACCTGCGGCTGCTGGGAATGCAGATTACCGAGACCGGCTGTCAGCCTTGCGCTTCTCCCGTCGGACGCGTGATCGCCTACTCCCGCAATAAGGTCAAATCGCTGCTCCCGATTCTGCAGGCGGAAATGGCAACGCTGCAGGACACCATTCGCGCGGTGGTCATTGCCGACTTCGAAAAAACTTCAGCCACCTCCGCCGAGGTGAATCATCTGCTGGATGAAGAAGCCGGCGGCGCAATTGCCGCGTTTAAAGAACTGCTGAACCACCCGGAAACAGAGCGGCTTAATCCCGTGCTGCTGACCGGCTCCAGTGTGCTGGTCGACGATGATATCGGCGAACTTCTGCAGACAAATGCGGAACAATGGCTGCTGGAACGACAGATCGAGGTGAAGTTAAGCCGCGAACCCTTTGAAGGCTTTTACATGCTGATCGGCAGTGGCAGCCAGTGGTCGCCGCGTATTTATGTTGAAATGATTACCGACCTGTTTCAAGCCGGCGTCACGCGCTGCCTGGTGGGGACGCGGGGTCTGCTGGGCGAAGGCTGGGATGCGAACAAAATCAATGTGCTGATCGATCTGACCATCGTCACGACATCAATGAGCGTGAATCAGCTCAGAGGTCGCTCATTCCGTCTGGATCCTGAAGTCCCGGAGAAAGTGGCCAACAACTGGGACGTGGTCTGCATCGCGCCCGAATTCACGAAAGGGCTCGACGATTACGAGCGATTCATCAAAAAACACAAAACCCTGTTCGGCGTGACTGATGACGGCATGATCGAAAAAGGGGTCGGCCACGTGCATGCCGCGTTTACCGAGATGAAACCGGAAGGGCTGGAAGGTTCGATCCAGCTGTTGAACAGTGATATGCTCTCCCGCGCCGCGTTGCGCCCCGCCTCCCGCGCACTCTGGAAAATTGGCGAACCCTATCAGGGTCTGCCCGTAAAAACCATCGAAATCCTCCCCGCGGGCCGAACCGGAGCAGGGTGGGGTTTCCCGCCCTTCAGCGGTCTGCGTTCCCCCTGGTCAGCGCAATCCCTGACGCAGGCCATCAGTCGTGCCGTACTCGAGTCACTGCAGACAGCGGAACTGCTGCCGTCCGGTTCGAAACTTCAGATCGGCTCACGTTCGGGAAATTATGTCCGTGTGTTTCTGGATCTGGCAGCCGAAGAAGAATGCGCCCTGTTTCTGGAAGCCGTACATCAGGTATTCGGCCCCCTGCAGGGGGCACGTTATGTCATCCCGCGACACGTGCGTCAGATCAAAGACACCTGGATCTCCAGACTCCTGCCCGATCTGCTGGGAAGATTTTTCCGCAAACAGGATCAGCAACTGGCCATGCTGCACGCCGTTCCGGCAATCCTGGCGCGCAACAAACAACTGGTCGAGATTTTTGAAACACACTGGAATCAACACGTCAGTCCCGGTGAAGCGCTGTTTGCCTATCGGGGAGAAGGCGCGCAACTGCTGGAACAGGCCGCGCATGAGGGACTCGTTCCCCACAGTAAAATCCACATGAAAGAAACGTTCCAGTAAACGGTTCTCTGCCAGCAAAAAGGCGGGGCACACATAATTGTCTGCCCCGCCGGTTCTCACTCATTTCAGACAGCAGTTGCCGTGCGTTCTTTCCGGTGCGAGATGGACTTGTCGGCAATCTGATCACCGGAAACAGTGGCCGTCTCAGCATGACTGGTTAAACCGCCGCGCTGTTTTTCAAAACGGACCACAACCTGCTGCTTTTCAAAGGTTAAATGCAACGTCGTCCCTTTTTTCGGCGATTGCGAATTGATGACATCCGAAATGACCGGCGTCACAAAACGTTCAATCGTACGTCGTAAAAAACGTGCTCCGAAATAAGGGTCGTAACCTTTCGCTGCCAGCCAGTCGAGCATCACCCGATCCGGCTGGATCTTCAACCGGTTTCGTTTCAAGCCGATACGCTCCTGCAGCAGATTTAATTCACACGCCGCAATCGACCGAATGTCGTTCGCATTCAGCGAGTGAAAGTACACAATCTCATCAAAGCGATTCAAAAACTCAAACCGAAACCATTCCACCAGACGGCGATGAACGGCCTGTTCGACTTCCTGCTTCGAGGAAAACCCTTCGGCGAAACCGATCATGTTTCGCCGATACAGTTCTGCCCCCGCATTGGTCGTTGCGATGATCACCGTCGAACGGCAGGAAACCGATTCGCCCGTTCCATTAATGAAACAACCTTCATCGATCAACTGCATAAACCGGTCCAGCACCAGCGGAGAACATTTTTCGAACTCATCCAGCAACAGCACCGTGAACGACTGCCCCTGCAGACGCTGTGTCAGCAGGCCCTGCCGCTTTTGCAGACTGTACTCATCCGGATCTCCGAACAAGGTTCCCGCTGCGCCGTCAGACTGGTAATCGGCCATGTTCAGCCGCACCATACTGTCCGGTCGCCCGAGCAGATACTGCGACAGTTTTTGCGCGATGTGCGTTTTACCGACGCCGGTCGGACCGGCAAACAGAAACGCCCCCAGCGGACGCCGCACGTCACTCAGACCGGCTTTGATAATGCCGATCATCCGCACCACCGCTTCCACGGCCGGATTCTGCCCCAGTACCACCGATGCAAACTGAGCATGTACCTTTTTCAGATCCAGCGGCAGATCAGGGTCGATCAGTGACAGAGGAACCTTATGCATCTGGTGAAACCGTGTGATGACATCGGTCTCGGTGACCGTGTTTTCAGCATCGCGTACGACTTTCACCTGATTCAACAGATCCAGCACCTTTCGCGGCATACTCAATCGAGACAGGAAACGATGCGTGAGCAGTAACGCCTCTTCCTGTGCCGACTCAGTAAACTGAATGCCTTCTGTCCGGTACTGATTCTCCGACCACCGACTGACGATCTTTCGCGCAGTTGACAGATCGGGTTCATCCACTTTCAAAGCCACGAAATGGCTCTCCAGCTCAGGGTAGTTTTCAAACATCGCTTCCACACTGACGCGATTTCCTTCCGCCAGCAACGGACGCTCCGTCTGATAGGCAAACGCCTGGAGCAGGGGCTGCAGATTATAATCATTCATGACTTCCATATCACAGAAGAATGGGATGATATTTTCTTCCGCCGCCAGCAGCGCATCCAGCAGGTTTTGAAATTCACCACGCAACTGGTTTTCTTTTTTCAGACATGCCATGGCCCGTCGGAATGACAATTTCACAACACGTGCGTTTTCAAAAGCCGCCGGACCTTCACCCGCCTCGCAGAGTGCGACGAGTCTGTAAATCACCGAAGATTTCCCTACGCCCGAACCGCCGTACAGAATCGGAAACCGGCCTGCATTCAGAACTTCTACGACATCGCAGACCAGTTCCTCCAACAGAAAGACCGGCGCTAATTTCTCCGCCTGCGCTTCCGCAGTCAGATCGCGTTCCAGCCATTGATTGAGAACGGCCTGCAGACTTTTTGCCTGTTTTGACATTTGTGTTCTCCAGATTACCGGTTTCCTGTTGGGGGGCTCCTCTCCCTGCTGCAGCACAGAAAACCAACTCGCTGAAACAGAGAAAACAATACCCTGATGACGGGCGCTTGCTGCCGCTGGTTCGCCGAATGGTAGGAATTTCTTGGTAAAAACGGACGTTTACTTCAGATTCTGAATCTGCGCGCCGCAGACAATGCCCTGATCTCAGCCGGAATTGCCGGCGTTTGGCTGACAGTGGTCGCACGAACTGATACAATACTTAGCATCATTAATGAAACTGTCTCCCCCGTATCCCGCCTCTCCCTACAACAGGATTTACGATGACTCAGAAACGACACCACCGGATTTTGATCGTGTTGACTTTGATCGGATTTTTCTTCCAGACAGGTTTATCCCAGGCAGCCGATAAGGTCAAAGACTATCGCAAGGTCATCGGGACCACCGCCGCTGACCAGAACCTGAGCGACTATTTTCGCGATCACACAATGCAACTGGCCAACCGCAGTCTGTCTGATGTCAAAGATCTGGAAACCTGGAAAAAAGAGCGGGGCACCTACCGTCAACAGCTTTTTGAAATGCTGGGACTCTCTCCTTTACCCCCCAAAACCGATCTCAAACCGGTCATCACGAACAGCATCACCAGCGACGGCTTCATCGTGGAAAATATCACGTTTCAGTCTCGCCCCGGCCTGTATGTGACAGGCAACCTGTACCGCCCGATCAAACAGGAAGGGAAAATCCCTGCAATTCTATATGTCTGCGGTCATGGGGGCGTCAAGAAAAACGGCATCATCTACGGCAACAAGGTGCATTACCAGCATCATGGCGAATGGTTTGCGCGCAACGGTTATGTCTGCCTGACGATTGACACGCTGCAGCTCGGTGAAATCGAAGGCCTGCATCACGGCACTTACCGCGAAGGAATGTGGTGGTGGCTGTCCCGCGGATATACGCCGGCCGGCGTCGAAGCCTGGAACTGTATTCGCGCGCTGGATTACCTGCAGTCGCGACCGGAAGTTGATGGTGAGAAACTGGGAGTCACCGGGCGCTCCGGCGGCGGGGCTTACAGCTGGTGGATTGCCGCTCTGGATGAACGCATCAAAGCCGCCGTCCCGGTTGCCGGCATTACGAATCTCAAAAATCACGTGATTGACGGAGTTATAGAAGGGCATTGCGACTGTATGTTTATGGTCAATACCTACCAATGGGATTACGCCCAGGTCGCCGCTCTGGTGGCACCGCGTCCGTTATTGATTTCCAATACCGATAAAGACAGTATCTTTCCGCTGGATGGCGTCGTCGACGTTTATAACAAAACCATGCAGATCTACGAACTGTATGACGTGCCTCAGAATCTGGGGCTGCAGATCGCCGAAGGCCCGCACAAAGACACGCAGGAACTGCGGATTCATGCGTTCCACTGGTTCAACCATTTCCTCAAAGGCGATGATTCGCTGATTGAGATGGCGGCGACGAAATTCCATACCCCCGAAGAGCTCAAAGTCTTCAAAACGCTGCCCGCAGACCGGAAAAACGCGAATATTCAGGAATCATTCGTCGAGCAGGCTAAATCCACGGTTCCTGAGGATTCCGCGCAATGGCATCAAATGACCGAACAATGGAAAAAGCAGCTCCTGCAGAAATCGTTCCGCGCCTGGCCGGTCAAAAACGATTCGACCACCAAAACCAGAGTCGAAACGATCACCAGAGACGGACTGACGCTCAAAACGATTTCATTCGACAGCCAGAAACATGTCCCTTTGAAACTGTTTGTTCTGCTTCCGGAGCAGAGTCCGTCCGCGCCCGTCGAACAGCTGACGCTGAACGTTATCGGCCAGCAGGAGTGGGACATCATTACAACAGCATTGTCTTCCGCATTTCCGGACTCCTTCTCTCCCGGCTCGATTAAAGAAAATGCAGCCGCGATCTACCAGCAGATGCGAAACAAGGTCCTCACGGGAAAATCGGCCATCGCATTCGTGGCACCGCGGGGCGTGGGCTTGAGTCAATGGAACCAGGCTCCCCAAAAACAGACACAGATCCGACGCCGGTTCTATCTGCTGGGGCAATCGCTGGAAGGGATGCAGGTCTGGGATGTCCGCCGCGCCATTCAGGAATTGAAAGCGCAGCCCGAGTTTGCAAAAGCTTCTTTAACGCTGCAGGCCACCGGCGATTCCGGCGTTTTATGTCTGTATGCGTCCCTGTTTGAGCAGGGGATCAGCGAACTGGATCTCCGGGGGTTGCCAGAATCCCACCAGACCGGATCGGCACTGCTCAACGTACTGCGGTTTCTGGATCTGCCTCAAACCGTTGCGATGGCCGCCAGTCGCTGTCCGGTCACCTTAAGTCATGTGAAACCGGAGGATTGGAACTATCCTGCGCAGGTCAGCCAGAAAATGGGCTGGGAGGAAAAACAGCTGCAGATTAAGAAATAATCCGGAGAATTCGAAATCGAGTGCCAATCGGCTCGCTCCGCAGAGTTTGATCCGCTTGTGCTCTCAGCTATAATCAGAAAAGATTACCCACCCATCAGAGAACAAACTGTGGTTGATCCTGAACAATGAACGACTTTCCTTTTTAATTTAGCAAGGTGTCCCGACGTGAACCGTCCTCCTCATACTGCCGCTCCCCAGCCCGACCCCACCATGAACATGACCGAAGGCTGGCATTGCCTGCACCTGTATTACCGCGTTGATCAGGGCATTCTGAATCAGCTCGACCAGAACACGCGGGCCGCGGGCCGCGAAACACTCGCCGCACTGCTGGATCCGCAACATGAGAACGCACCGGTTCGCATTCAGACATCCCTCGTTTCCGGGCATAAGGCCGATCTGCAGGTGCTGATCATGGACCCCGATCCGATCAAGATCGACAGCATCAAACAGGCCATCCGCACTTGCGAACTGGGACCGGCTTTGATTCCCACTTATTCGTTTGTTTCGATCACCGAAATTTCCGAGTATGTGCCCACTCTGGAACGCTACGCAGAAAAACTCAAGCAGGAAGGGACCGACCCGGAAAGCCCCGCGTTTCAGGCCAAGATCAAAGCGTATGAAAGCCGGCTGCCTGCGATGAATCAGCAGCGTATCTATCCGGAGTTTCCAGACTTTCCGGTCTGCACGTTTTATCCCATGAATAAGTCGCGTGTCCCCGGTGCGAACTGGTATATGGAATCGTTCAGCAATCGCTACAGCATGATGGCAGAACATGGCTTGAGTGGAATGAAATTCGCCGGGCGTGTCGTGCAGGTCATCACCGCCTCCACCGGCTTTGATGACTGGGAATGGGGGGTGACCTTATGGGGCCGCGCTCCCGAGCCGATCAAGGAAATCGTTTACACGATGCGATTCGATAAAGCATCGGCCAAATATGCGGAATTCGGACCGTTTTATTTGAGCTATATCGTGTCCCCCCAGGAAGCAATCGCCCATCTCAAACTGTGACAGTTCGAGACAGGCGATTTGTTCTCAGGCAATTTGAGTCAAACGTTTTCGCTTAGCGGCGAAAGCGGTAGTCGGTGTTGGAATCATCGAATTCGCTCGTAGCCAGTTCCGACTTCATGTTGATGTCGGTGAAGGAATACGATTCGATCAGAGTCCGCTCATCCAGTTCTTCCGGTGAAGAGCTTGCCAGATCCCCTTGAGGCCAGCCGAATCCGCGAACAAAAATGGGCAGACAGGTTTTTTCATCGATATAGATGACTGATTTACGGTAGGTACTGGATTCTTTCGCGTTGGCAAAATGAGCGATGAAGCAGTAACAGTCTTTTCCATCATATTTCTGATTGGGCAGCATCACGCATTCGGTATTGAGGTTTTCATCGAGGTCTTTTTGACGATATTCGATGATCGTTTCCGCCAGCGCTTTAATTCCGGCTTTGGTGATCGGATAGCGTGATTCCTGCATCGCCAATGAACCGTTGGGATCCAGTTTTAATGTAGGAACCAGACGGCCTTTCAGTCCGCCCATTTTCACCAGCATTTTTTCTTCATTTTGACCATCAACGTACAACAGTTCCTGGCCTTTGTCTCCCACGAGCCATTTCATGTAAACGCTGAATGGTTTATGTCGGCACTTGAGAGTAATGACCTGATTGTCTGACAATACGCCTCCGACACTTTCCTGCTTCGAAAATGTAGCCGTGTAATCGGGCACGGTTTCCAGATAACGGCAGCCTTTTTCCAGCAGCAGCATGTTCATCAGTAATGCCATGCGACCTGTCAACACACCATTCTGCTGAGGTGCCTGCTGATCGGTATTCTGCTTCACTCCCTGTTGCGGCTCGGAGACGTTGGTCGGCTTATAAGCAATCACCGGAACCGGAATCGGCTTGGAGGCGACCACGGCCATATCATTCGGGTCAGCGTCTGCAGGCGCAGGATCAAAACTGAAATACAGAATCCCGATCGCCGCGGAAAAGATGGCTGATGCCAGCATATTCGAATAATGGTTGTGTGACCTGAGTTTTAGCATGCGCATCATGCGGTACCGTTCCTTTTCGATAAGAAAATGCAAGGCACCGTCTTGTCTGAACCGAATCCCCGTGACAGGATCCTTTCATCCGTGATAAGACGTAAACTGGGCTTGCCCGTCGTTGTGATATGACCTGGCCAGCACACGAAAATCCCTTTGTGCGCCTGACGAATATTTGTTTCCATATAATTTCTCTGCCTTCAGTAATCTGAAAATCAAGACTGCCATGAAAATACCGTCGCCCTGTTCAAGAACACAGAGAACAACTCAGTCACCGTCTTTTCCAGATCCACTCAAAACATCGACACTGCTCAACCTCATTGTTGAACAGACACTCTGATGCATTCAGGATGGCTATGCCTAAAAATTCGTCATTTACCGCTGGTGAGTATTAGCGAAACTGAAGCCAGCGTTTAATCAGAGCCGTTCCCGGTTCAATCCGGGTTCAGATTAGATCAAACCCTTATTTTTATCCCATATTGCCAGTTTTGACATTCCCGTTTTTTGCGTTGCTTTCTTTGCTCACATTCACCAGAAATCGGAATAATCGCGTATTGGTTTTATTATTCTAAGATACTTATTTATAATCACTTAAGGATCTGGCTCTCATTTCACTGGCTTCACAAATCGGAAGTGGTGGATTTTTATTCAAAGGAAATCACTGCCTCCATCAGAACAGGGAACGCAAAATGACTTTAGATCGACGCTCATTTATTCAATTCTCAGGCGCTGCCCTCTTGACAGGCATTTTGACGGATCTCACCTCCGCATCACTTCTGAAACCGCGCCAAATGAAGCTGGATCTCTCCTGTGGTCGCATTGGTGTCAAAGCAAATCAGAAACAGGCCATCAATTATGCTGCCCAATATGGATTCGAAGCCGTGGTCCCCGACGCGGGTTATCTTGGACAACTTTCCGAGAGTCAACTGTCCGATTTAAAAGCAGACATGCAAAACAAAAACCTGGTGTTCAGTGCGGCAAGCATGCCAGTGGACTTTCGCAACGACGAAGCCAATTTCAAACAGGGTATCGCGGCGCTGCCGGCATCCTCAGCCGCGCTGCAACGGGCGGGCGTCACACGCACCGGAACCTGGCTCATGCCGACGCATGCTGAACTGACTTACAATGCGAACTTCAAACAGCATGCGCGTCGTTTAAAAGAAATTTCCCGCATCCTCTCAGATCACGGCTTGCGCTTCGGCATGGAATATGTCGGCCCGAAAACCCTCTGGTCGAGTAAAAAATATCCTTACATTCACAGCATGCCGGAAACGAAAGAACTGATTGCGGAAATTGATGTGAAAGGGGTGGGCCTGATTCTCGACAGCTGGCACTGGTATACGGCTCATGAGACAAAAGCAGATCTGCTCACCTTAACCAACGCCGACATTGTTGCCGTCGATTTGAATGATGCGCCCGCGGGTCTCGCCGTCGATGAACAGCTCGACCAGAAACGCGAACTGCCGCTGGCAACCGGCGTGATTGATCTCTCGCTCTTTTTGAATACGCTGAACAGCCTGGGTTACGATGGTCCGGTTCGCGCCGAACCATTCAACGCGACACTCAGAGCACTGCCCGCCGATCAGGCGGTCGCTGCCACAGCCGCCGCGATGAAACAAGCAGTCGCACTCATCAAATAATCGCTTATTTTGCCAGCGAGATTTCAATCGTCACGGGGGTGCCGCGCGGGGGAATTTTGTCCTGATTCGCTTCGAACAACAGGTTTCCTTCCCCCGAAGAAGAGCTGGCAATACTGATATCAATGATGGCCGTCGGAAAATTGGCGACACAGATCAGGTCGCCACTTTCGGCGTGGTAATATTTTTCGCCCGTCGTCTCATCGATCGAAAAACCGCTGCCGGCAAACACCCAGTCCGCTTTCATGATCCGAGGCTGGCTCTCATCATAGAATTTTTTGATCACTGCCTGAAACGCAGCATCCTTGGATTTGGTAAGAAATTCATCCCGCACCTTGGTCGACATCTGCCCGAACCAGATCAGTTCCTTGTATTTCTCATCGTAGCGCAATTCACTTTTTTTATCGATGACCACTGCTTCAGGCAGTTGCTCCAGCTTGGCGGTAAAATAACGGCTGGTGGCGGTCCGCACCCAGTCCCGAGCCGGCTCGCGATGCAGTTTCCCCTTTTGATCCTTCCACTGCAGAAAGAGATTCAGCTTTTGTCCCTGCGGCGGCTGAAACTTGGGAGTAAATTTCACGGGTGATCCGGGCTTGGCACCGATGGCGATTAACCCGGCGTGAATGGCGGTCGCCTGGGAATCAATCGAAAGAATTGACTCATGCTCTTTCGTCTGTTTTTTGCAGCACAGCATTTCCAGCACACCCTCCTGCAGACAAACCTGCGATCTTAACAGCAGCCGTTTGCCTTCCAGGTCCAGTAAAACGGTTTTCTGTTTATTGAGTGCCACCAGACCCTCATCCTCTTTTTTCGAGTCGGGTTTGGAATCGGTACTCTTTTGATCCGCCTTCTGCGTCACTTCCGGAGCAGGGTCATCGGCGTGAAGAACAGATCCGCATACAAACACAACCGCCAGAGTGAAAAGGGGCAACCGGGAAAAAGTCAGTCGTTTCATGAATTCATCCAAAATATTAAGAGTCGGGAATGCCCGTCGGTGGCATCCTGTTATTCTATGCAGTTCAAAAAAAATGTCTGTACTGATTCACCAGGAATTACGAGAACTTTCAGGAAGAACCGGGTTCATCCAGCCAATCTAAGTAATCCGCTACGATCTGCGCCCGATTCGGTTCAAATTCGAGTGTATGTCGCGCAGCGGGATATCGAATCAACTGTTTCTGTTGTGCGGCAATCCGCTGGAAATACGCCTCTGTGGCAGGATTGTCAATAATCTGATCCCGTCCCGCGAGCAGGCAGAGCGTCGGACAATGAATCTGTTCCGCCGCCTGATCTGCCCGTCGATCCAGTTCCCGATTCGCCAGCAGAAAAGATACCGTCACGTCATGCAAGGCCAGTGGGTCGGCTCTGATAAAATCCTGTCCAGTTTTCTCACCGGTAAACAAAGCCGGATCATTCAGCGGAATCGGGACCCGTTTACTGCTGATCCCCAGTTGCGCCGCCAGTTTCAACTGCAGTTTCTGAAAAGCGGTCGGCTTGACCACCGCTTTGATGCCCGGATACAGCAGCGCCAGCCCGTCGATCAGATCAGGCCGTTCTGCGGCCACTACCGCCGCCAGTTTGGCGCCCCAGCTCATCGCCTGTAAAACCACGGGCCCTGGCTGCTCTGCCTGCTGCCTTCGATAGCCCACTTCCGTTAATAACTGCACCACATCCTGCACCAGACGCTGCCAGTGCGGTGCATGTCCCCGCTCAATGGCATTCAGGCCGGAACCGCGGCGGTCATAAAAACAGACCTCATAACCGGCATCGCACAATCTGCCACAGGAATATTCGTACCAGCCGGAATGACTTTGAATTCCATGCAATACGACAAGCGTGCCCCGCGATGGTACGGCGTCAGGCAGCCAGACGCGCCCCTGCAGGCGATATCCATCGGAGGCGACAAATTCCTGAATCACGGGCACAGCCATAAATTTAAACCAGCATCGTTTCTAAAATCCGGGCATAACACCCGAATGTCCCCTGATCAAACAAAACAAAACGAACCAGTTCCAGCTGCGACGACGATTCCACTCTCACCGCCACTGTCCGCAGTGCCACTTCCGCTGCCAGATCAACGGGATAACGGTAAACGCCGGTGCTGATGGAAGGAAACGCCAGCGTTTTACAAAGATGTTTCTCAGCCAGCGACAGACAGGTCTGATACGCCGACTGTAACAAAACGTTCTCTTTTTTTCCGCCTCCGTACCAGATCGGCCCTACCGCATGAAAAACATACTGCGCCGCCAGATTCCCGGCGGAAGTCTCGACGGCACTCCCCGTCGGGCAGCCTTCCGGATAACGCCGCTGCAGTTCCTCCATCATCTCAGGCCCCGCGGCACGGTGAACGGCACCATCAACGCCCCCTCCGCCGGCCAGCCGGGTATTCGCCGCATTCACGATGGCATCGACCCGTTGCGCGGTAATATCTCCCAGAACTAACTCAATCCGGGCAGATCCAAACTGTACGATCATCGGTTCTCGATCTATGATACGAAGTAACAAGTCGCCTATATCAGATATTGATCTTTTTCGCTCAGTATAAAATACTACGGGCTCTGTTCAAAGAGCGAACTCGAAAACAATTCACTGCAACGATTGCGAATGATTCCACCGTGATAAAAGTCAGCCTTCTCATTCCG
>CAXBFD010000091.1:0-27551 GCA_963974925.1 uncultured bacterium
AAAGTATCGTGATTGCAGTTATCAGGTACAGCGTCCTGTCTGGGAAAATCATGAGCGTGAGTGCCGTCGTACCGTGATGCGACCTGTTGTGGAAACCATCGAACAGGAATGTCGCCAGACGGTGATGCGTCCAGTTACGGAAACCATCAACCAGGAACGCTGTTACACGGTGATGAAACCGGTTACGACAACTCGTACCGTGCATCGTTTACAGGGGGTCTGGGAAACACGTCAGGTCAACAAACCAGGGAAATGCCGTCCCTGCTGGTCGACCGATGCGTGCGGACGACCTGTCATGAGCATGGTTCAGGTTCCCGGTACAACCAGTTGTCGCAAAGTCTGGAGACTGCGTAAAGTTGCTTGCCAGGTGCCATGTACACAGTATGTTCCCGAAGTGGTTCGACAGAATTGCCCGGTTCAGGTGACACGTTATGTGCCTGAAGTGGTCGTGAACAAGATTCCTGTCACAGTCTGCAAAATGGTTCCAGAAGTTGTTGTGACGAAGATTCCCTACCGGACATGCCGCTGGGTGACTGAAACCGTTGCACAGAAAGTACCTTATCAGACCTGCAACTGGGTTTGTGAAGAACAGGTTCGCAAAGTTCCCGTTCAAACTTGCCGCATGGTCTCTGAACGGTGCAGCCGGAAAGTGGCCGAGTGTGTCACGCGTAAAGTACCTTTCACTGTCACACACCGTGTTGCCCGCTGCGTTCCGAAACAGGTACCAGTCAACTGCACACGTTATGTTTCCAAGTGTGTTGCCCGTCAGATGCCTTACGAAGTCTGCACCATGGTGCCGACAACCGTCTGTCCAACAACGGCCTGTGCCACCGGAAACTGTGGACTGGGCAATGGTAATCCCGAAAGTCGGGAATCGGCCAAGCCAGTGGTTCCCGAACCACAGCCAGAACCTGAAGCAAATCCTAAAACCATCCCGGCAAAACCCAAAGTTTCTGCTTAGTTGGTTCAGTGATTCGCTGAAGAAGTAAATATGAAGAGGCAGGTTTCAATTGAGACCTGCCTCTTTTTTTATTTCCCACATCAGGGTGCCGACGAAAAAATGTCACTCTTTCCTGCAGATGGCGGCTTTGTCATTTCAGGGAATCACAAGGCTTGATGCGTTTTAGTATCCACCTTCAGAACGCAGACCTTCAGCACCGCAGACAATGTCACAGCTCGTGTTCGTGTCGCAATCATCATAGGCGTCATCAAATTCACTGCCCAGGATGTAGCTTTTTGTTTTGCCATGACTACCCGACCAGAATCCGGTAAAGGCATAAGTCTGGTTCAGCGCACCAATGGCGTTGGAAACGTCGTTCAGTTCCGTATTCACGGCCACGGCAACTTCACTCAGGCCCACGATCATTGCCAGGACGGCAATGGTCAAAACCAGAACTAATTCCGCAGAAATGATAAAGCCCGCTTCGTCATTGTACAGACGGTAAATGGTACGCAACATTTGAGAGTCCCCTTAGTTTAATTGTAGAGTGTGCCGGAAAGTCGATGCGTTGACCTTCAGCAAAGTGAGAGAGTTTTTCTTTTCGTGAGAGAGTTTTAAACGTTCAGCCGATTTCGATTGAGATGATCACTCTCAAAAATCTGGCTGCCATGAGAGAACGCAGACAGTGTGCCAGAAGGACTGTCGTGGCAGCACTCACCACCGGGCGGCAGGATTTCAATGGAAACTATCTCTAATGATTCCATTTGTTTACGCATTTTTGCAGGGGGGGATCTTGCTGGAAACGACTGTCTGAGGTCTGTTCCGGAATGTTAAGCCTGTTAAACACTTTTTCTGAACAAAGTGTAAGATTCCCTGATCGTAAAAAAGGCACCGGCGGTGATTCTGCCGGTGCCAGGAGAGAGTTGAATTGTCGCTTGTCTGAACTACGGGGTCACGCTTTCAGAAGCAGTCACCGCGCCGCTGCCTGTGACCAGGTCGCAAGTAGTATTCAGGTCGCAGTCATCGACTGAGTCATTGAAAAGTGAACCAGCCACATGGCTTTTGTGTTTACCGTCGCAAGAAGCATAAGCGCCAAAACCGGTATAAGCATAACTTTGGTTTAAAGCACCGATTGCATTTGAAACGTCATTCAGTTCGGTGTTCACGGAAACAGCGACTTCGCTCAGGCCAACGATCATTGCCAGAACGGCGATGGTCAAAACGAGAACCAGCTCTGCTGAAATTATGAAACCACATTCATCTTGCCATAAAGCCCGCATCATGATTTATCCCCTTTTTAAAATGTTCTGCACGAGAGAGATCGCAAACAGAACAGTGCAAAATTGATGAAACTCTAAATTAAGGTGTGACTGCTTCGGAAGCGGTAACAGCACCACTGCCTGTGACCAGATCACAAGTGGTGTTCAGATCACAGTCATCGACTGCGTCATTGAACATTGATCCCGCTACATTGCTTTTGAGCTTTTCAGAACTTGGGCTGACAGCAGCGAAACCAGTGTAGGCATAGCTTTGATTCAGAGAACCAATGGCATTTGAGACATCGTTCAATTCGGTGTTTACGGCAACCGCAACTTCGCTCAGCCCGACGATCATAGCCAGTACGGCGATGGTCAACACGAGGACCAGCTCTGCTGATATCACAAATCCACTTTCATCCAGCCATAAATTTCGGATCATAATTTATAACCTCCTCTGAAAAAAAAACTCTGCTCAGGAATTTCCTGAACAGAGTTTGATAAATCTAACCGTACTCCAGATTAAGGAGTAACACTTTCTGAAGCTGTAACAGCAGCAGAACCAGTTACCAGGTCGCAAGATGTGTTCAGGTCGCAGTCATCAACAGCGTCGTTGAACATTGAACCGGCGTAGTGGCTCTTGTTCTTTGAACCTGTTCCAGCGAAACCTGTGTAGGCATAGCTCTGGTTCAGAGATCCGATTGCGTTTGAAATGTCGTTCAATTCAGTATTAACAGCAACAGCAACTTCGCTCAATCCAACGATCATGGCCAGAACGGCGATGGTCAAAACGAGTACTAATTCTGCTGAAATTACGAAACCTGCTTCATCGTTCCAAAGTTGATTTAACATTCTAATGAGTTCCTTGGTTTTTTTCAAAATTTAGTTGAGAGACTTTTACGGATCGATTTCCCGAAATGAGAAACCCATCCAAAACGATGAGATCCATATCACACATGCGATATATTTCTCAGAGCCAGAGAGAGACAACGCTCCATTCAGGCACACTTTGTGAAATTACCGGCCAGCAATTTCACGGTACAAACTGCAGTATTGTTTTCATAAATATTTTTAAATTCACACGTTATGACCCGCGGAGCAATGGAAGCCCAAAATGGTGCCTGTGGCATCATTCGCATTGAATGCTCTCTCACCTTCATGCAATGCCGTTGGCTTCTCTTCTTCGTTCGGGGACTAATCGCAAGAAATAGAAGAAGCCTCAACACGGGTCACAACGCTGCGAATCAATGTGTGTTTATTTGATCAACCAGTATTCCTGGCATTTTCAATTCGATTCAACTTGTCATGCCTAGACCATAACGCAGTCGGTGTGCCAGACGGAAAAGGAACGTTGATGACCGAAGTCCACAAAGCGTGTGGAGAGAAAGAAACACATCTTTGGAATCGCTATAAATGTAATCAAAGATAGAATTTACATAAATAGTCGATGGGAGAGTCACAAAGACGTAGAAAGATCGATTGGTTGTTTTCAGGCAACACTGGCTATTAAAAATCTTGAACAGTCTGTTAAAGCAACTGTCAATCAGATGAGCGAAATTTTATACACCAGCCCCCAACAGCGTCTGACTGTCTTGCCAGGTCTGGAATTCAGATCAAAACTAAGTTGTTTTTGAAGAACCCTGCTCAGGAACGGCCCTGAGCAGAGTTTTCGTATTTACACACAATCATCTCAAACTATGGAGTAATAGCTTCAGAAGCGGTAACAATACCGGTACCTGTTACCAGGTCGCAAGTGGTGTTCAGGTCACAGTCATCAGTAGCGTCATTGAACCGTGAACCGGCGTAGAAGCTCTTGGATTTTCCACCATTTCCAGTGAAACCAGTGTAGGCATAGCTCTGGTTCAGGGCTCCGATGGCGTTTGAAATATCGTTTAATTCAGTGTTTACAGCGACAGCGACTTCGCTCAGTCCGACGATCATAGCCAGGACAGCGATCGTGAGTACGAGAACTAATTCCGCAGAAATTACGAAACCAGCTTCGTCATTCCAAAGTTGATTCAACATGTTTGAGTTCCTTAATTGTTTTTGAGAATAAGAGTTTTTATTTTCGATTCAGATCGAGAAATCATGAACCGCGAGAGACTACTTCCGCGCGATTGCACGCAGAGGCACCAGCATTGGTCATTGACCGTCCAGACAAGCACCAAAGGACTTCTCAGAATACTTTCAATCACCGGGGAATCAGACTGCCCATTAAAAATATGAGAACCGGTTCACTCATATTGTCTTGGGAACACGAACCCGCTGTTCACAGGCCCGCAGCAGAGAATACCCACTATGCTGGTTATGGTGATCGCACAGATCATGCCGGAGGAATAATCTTTATAAACCGTATAATGCTCTGAACTGGTAAACTGTTGCTAACACCTTTTACTGATCCAGTTTAACAATCGATCTCAAAATGAGTTCAAACGGGTAATGGAATCGCCAGGAATCTTGATTTGTAAGGATTTTGAAACACTTCGTAAAATTGTCTGTTTATAAAATCCAACAAATACTTACATTGGGTAAAATTCAATTGATAAGGCCTGGTATCTCATTCACGTGTCCGCTTATGTCTGAGTTGTCTGCCAGGATATGATAAAGTTAAGTGATCAATAAAATTTGGTGTCATCACTGGGAGATGTGGGATTCAATCTAGAAAGCGATTGAAGAGATGCAGGTTACAATTACTGCCGTTGGTCCCGATAATCGTGGGTTAGCCGACCCCATCGTGCATTACGTCACTGGCGTGGGGGCGAACATTCATGAAATTCAGATGTATGACCACGATTCAGAACGCCTGTTCGCGATGTTCCTGCGGATCGACTGGCCGACTGAGGTCGAACCGATTTCCGTTTTAAGAGACCGCATCATGCAGATCGGCACACAAAAAGGGCTGACACTGCGCGTCTGGGCGCGGGACGAACACGAACGGCCTCCCCGGGTTGCCATTTGTACGACTTATCGCAGCGAACCTGCAGAAGCTGTATTGAATGCCATGCAGGACGGCATGATTAATGCCGAGCCTGCATTAATTCTCGGGAATCGGGACCGCTGTGCCTCTCTGGCGAAAAAACACAATCTCGATTTTCATAATATCGGCGATGAGCGTGGAAACCCCGATCACATCCGGATGGTCGAACTGTTCGACTCCTACGAGATCGATTATGTTCTGCTGGCCCGTTATATGCGCGTGCTGCCGCCCGGCATCTGCTGGAGTTTTGCAGGAGGTCGAATCATCAACCTGCATCATGGTCTGCTCCCTTCTTTTCCGGGATTTCAGCCTTATGAAGATGCCTTCAGCCATCACATGTTGACGTTTGGTGCCACCATTCACTTTATCATTCCCGAACTGGACGCCGGCAATCAGATCATTCACCAGAATGCCTTTACTGTCTCGCCGGGCACATCGTTAAAAGAAATCAAACGCATCGGCGAAACCGAACATGAACCCGAGTGTCTGGTCGAAGGAGTCCGCCGGGTTGTCAATCGCGAAGTGGAACTGCACTTTCATCGCGTCGTGAGTATTGAATCATCCACCTGAAGTCTCAATTTCTTTACGTCTTAGGTTTCTGCTGCCAGCTTTGATCGGACCAACTCAAAAACCGAGTCAAACATCGGTTCGGTTAAGCGGCCGGTGAAAGTATTCTGCTGGCTGGGATGATAACTGCCTGCGAGCCAATGTCCGTCGGGGAAGCGGAACGTGGCACCGTGTGAGAATGCAGGGAGTTTGCCGAATTGTGCGCCCTGACGTTTTTTGAAATCCAGTACCGATTTCCAGCCGATCTGCCCCAGCGCCAGGAATACTTTAACGGGCAGCAGTTTCACCGTCTGTTCCAGCCAGGCATGACAGTGTTCAATTTCTTCGCGGGTCGGTTTATTTGCCGGTGGCGCACAATGACAGGTCGCCGTGATGGCACAGTTGCGCAGTTCTAATCCGTCTGAACTGCTTTCGGCCGTCGGTTGGCTGGCAAAACCCGCTTTGTGCAACGCCCGGAAAAGCCAGTCGCCACTGCGGTCACCGGTAAACATTCTGCCGGTCCTGTTGGCGCCGTGGGCAGCCGGCGCCAGTCCCACAATCAGCAGTTCGGCCCGCGGATCTCCAAAATTGGGAACCGGTTTTCCCCAATAGTCCCAGTCCCGAAAGGACTTTCGCTTTTCCTCGGCGATTTTCTGACAATGGGCCAGTAACCGATCACACTTTGTGCAGTCGATGATGTTCTGATTGAGTTGATTCCAGTTCGTTTCCGACATGAGATCCCCTTGATTTCAGGTTCATTCCCGGGAACCAGCCGGTGTGTGCCTGTTGTAATGATTAGTCCGGCTGAGCCAGTTAAATGCAAAATATCTGCACTACCAATACCAGCAAACAGGCGTTGCCGTCAAACCGGACTCTATATTTAAGCGTACCATTTTAAAATCCGGACTTGAAAATACGCCTGATCTCTCTTTACGATGGGAGCGTGATCAGTTGCGTCCGGCTTGTCCCGGAACAGAGACTGTGCTGCGGTTACTGCGTTTGAGCCCCTTTCAGGAAAAGCAATTGTGTCGAAACTACAACTTCCTCTGATGTCTCTGGTCGCTGCGATCCCCGGCGCCTTTTTGACTTATCTGCTGGTGATGGCGTTTCTGAATCATGCCGAAGCCATGTCGACCAGCTTACTCGGCGTCGCAGGACTGACTCTGTTGCTGAGTGCTTTTCTGGCAGTCATCCCCCTCGGTGCGTTGATCTTCGGACCTAAAGGGGCTGCGAAGAAAAAGGCGAAGGGAAAAGATCTGCCCGCAGATGAAGACGAAGCAGAGGACGACCTGATTTCTGATTCAGCTGCAGAACTTTCTGATGAATTCAGCGATGGTGAAATCGGCGTTGACGAAGACGAACTGGCATCGGGTGATGATCTTGATTTTGACGACGTCGATGAATTCAGCGATAGCGAAATCAGTGGCGAAATCGAAGAAGACGAGTTCGATTTCAGCGACGAGTATGAATTCGATGACGAGGAAGAAGAGGACAAGTAACAGACTGTAGTTCTTTTACATCCCTGTTTTTCCTGATAAATTGAGATGCGGAATCGCGGTTTCGGTTCGGGCACGAACGCTCAAGGACGTTTGGGATTGGAACGCGTTGCGGGTTCGGCAGCGGCTTCCGGAATACAGCCGCAGACATTCATTCGCTGACGGTACAGGCCTCCAAAACCGGTAATGTATAATGAACGCAAATCCTGGTCACCGAATGCGCAGTTAATCGGGCGCGTGGGCGTATGGATCTTTGCCAGCAGTTTACCAGCCGGATTCCAGATCCAGACATCAGCCGGACCCGCGCAATAAACATTGCCGACACGGTCGACCGTCATGCCGTCGGCCCCTTTGTCCGGACCATCATCCATTTTGGCAAACAGGCGGCCGTTTTCGGCGTAACCCGGTTTGGTAACCGTGTAAGCCCAGATCTCTTTCGGCGAATAGGCGGCGACATACAGCGTCTTGCCATCAGGAGACAGAATCAGTCCATTGGGGGTTTTGATGTCTTTGACGACAACGGTCTGTTTGCCTGCCGGAGAAATCCAGATGACTTCCCCCTGTCCGGTCAGCGTGTAATAGATGCCCCCCTGCTGGTCGACAACCAGATCATTGGGACGGCGGGGAGGCTTGGCGTCAGCAGGCTGGCCGGCGATCGGGGTTTTCTGTTTGCCGTTCAGAACGCTGATCTGACTTTCGCCGTTATCGGACAGAAACAGTTTGCCGTGACGGAAATAACTGGCGCTGATGCGTCCGGCGTCTTCGAGAAACACCTGCACCTCGTTCGTTTTGGGATTGTACCGATAGAGTTTGCCCCCTTTCACGTCAGGGAAATAGAGCTGGCTTTTGCCATCCCAGGCGGGACCATCTACCAGTGTAAATTCGGTGGCGATGGTTTCCAGCGGTGATGCGGTATCAACGATCGAATCAGCGGCGGCGCTGATCTGGTTTAACAGCATAAGCGAGCAAAGGCAGAAAGCGAGTGGTTTCATAAATGATTCCTGTCAACCTGAGGTTATGATAAAAAATCAGTCCTGTTCAGCTAGAAGCCTGTTATTGCCTGACGAGGCGAATTTGTCGCACGTCCATCACGGCGTTCCTGGCTTTTTGTATTGGTTTCACCTGAAGTGTCAACACGCCACTTTGATTGAGCTGTACTTTGCCGATGTGCCGTTCTTTAAAATTCTGAAAATGTCCCGTGTCTTCGACCACGAAATTCAGTTTCTGCTCCCCGACGGACAGCTGGACTTCACTCCCTCCCTGACCTTTTCCACAACCCTGCAACAGATACACGTCAAAGACGCCGGACGATTTCAGATCGAGTTTCCATTCACACCAGTCTTGTTCATTGGCCCAGTAGCCAACGGTGTTTTTATGAGGCTGCGGTTCAAACCGCAGCAGTTCCCCATGCACGATGGCGTCTTTCGCGTCCAGAACCAGCTGCATCGCCGCATTCTCCTGAATCACGGCCGGTTCAATGGGTAGGTAAGGTGCCTCATTGAATTCGACGATCACCGACGCCGGTAAAGTCAGGTCCGTTTGGGGGAGCTGGATTTCCCATTCCGTTATGCCCGGCTTCAGTGTCAGTGGTTTTTTCCCTGCATCCTGCGCGAAATAGATCGCCTTCACGCGATTGTTCATCCGTGGAATCTGAATTTTGTGTGAGGAAACCGACTTCGAAATCTCCAGTTTCAATCCTGTTGGCAAGGCCGAGATTGTCCCCCATTCTTTTGGCATCGGAAACGTTTTTTGGTCCGCCTGTGTAGAATTCAGTTCTGCTTGCAGCTCACAACGATAGAAAAAAGAAATCGCTGCCCCTACAATCAGAAACAGAGCAATTGAGGGCCGATGAATTCTGAATATTTGAGTGAACCTCAATCGCAGATTGTGCATCAAACAGGCTCCTCTCTGATGGAAATGGAATACCAGGGGAATGAAATCTCATACCATTCTGAATGATCTGAATCTTGAGTTCAATCAATAAGAGCGAGAATGAGACAGTTCTCACCAGGAAACAGCGACTGCAAACTTTACTAATCAATGTAAACACGACAGGCAGCAGATAGAGAATCATGAGTGAGCAAGATCAGACGGCCGATCAGACGATCGCAGAGTCCCGCTTCTTGAAATTGATCAAACGCGGACGCTGGGAATTTGTCCAACGTGTGAATACGACCGGAGTGGTCTGCCTGTTTCCGCTGACGAAGGATCAACGCGTGATTCTGGTGGAGCAGTTTCGCCCGCCCGTGAATGCGTCGGTCATCGAATTTCCTGCGGGGCTCGTCGGCGATATCGCAGGCCAGGAAGAGGAAGCATTTGAGACCGCCGCTGCCAGAGAACTCGCAGAAGAGACCGGTTATCAGGCTGAGACTCTGGTTTCGCTGGGATCAACGGCCTCTTCCGCCGGAATGACGGATGAAACGGTCCATTTTTTTCTCGCTTTGGATCTGACAAAAGTCTCTGAAGGCGGGGGGGATGCATCAGAAAACATTACCGTACACGCTGTACCCTTCGCGGAAATCGAAGCGTGGCTGCACGCGGCTGAAAAACGAGGCTGCCTGCTCGATGCGCGAATTTTCGCCGGTCTTTATTTTTTATCGAAACAGATTCCTTAAAACGGTCCGTTGGTTCCCGCTTGTGCTGGCAAGCCGGGATAGAATAAAATCAGCCAGACATCATCAACCCGAATTTTATCAGCCTTTCAGAAAAAGAACGTGAATCATATGAGTGAAGAATGGATTGCCGACCGCATGCACCTGATTGACGCCTCAGGAATTCGAAAAGTATTCGACCTGGCGGCTAATATGAAAAATCCGATCAATCTCAGCATCGGTCAGCCTCACTTTGATACGCCGGAACCCATCAAACATGCCTTCTGTCAGGCGGTCAGAGATGGGAAAAACGCCTACAGTCAGACGCAGGGGATCGCGCCGCTGATTGAAAAAATTCAATCCCGCGTCGACGCAGAGTATCACCATGCTGACCGGCAGGTCTTTATTTCCAGTGGCACCAGTGGTGCGTTGATGCTGGTTTTGAACGCGCTCATCAATCCCGACGACGAAGTCATTATCTTTGATCCTTTTTTTGTGATGTATACCCATCTGACGAAAGTCGTCGGCGGCAAACCGGTGATTGTGGAAACGTATCCCGATTTCTCAATTGATATCGAAAAAGTCCGTGCAGCGATCACCGACCGCACGAAACTGATTCTGTTCAACAGCCCCAGCAATCCGACGGGCCATGTGGCCACGGAAGAGGAAACCCGTGCGCTGGCAGAGCTGGCAGCAGAAAAAAATATCGCACTGGTCAGCGATGAAATCTATCGCGCATTCTGTTACGACCAGGCGTTTGTCAGTCCGGCTGCCTTCAATGAAAATGTGATCGTGATCGACGGATTCAGCAAATCACACTCGATGACCGGGCATCGTCTCGGATTTGTGCACGGTCCGAAGAGTGTGGTTCAGCAGATGATCAAACTGCAGCAATACACGTTTGTCTGTGCGCCGCATCCGGTGCAATGGGCGGGGCTGGTTGCATTGGATTATGACATTTCGGATCGCGTGGAAGAATATCACCAGAAACGGAATCTGATGCGGGACTGCCTGGGGGACAAATTCGAAATCACCGGTGCGCAGGGCGCGTTTTATATGTTCCTCAAAACGCCGTGGGGCACGGGGACCGAATTCTGTACCGAGGCAATTAAAAACAATCTGCTGATCATACCCGGCAATGTGTTCAGTAGTCGCGATACCCATTTTCGCATTTCCTATGCCCAGGAAAATCCGATTCTCGAACAGGGAGCCGAAATTCTGAATCGTCTGGCAGACTGTAAAATGTGAATTATCAACCGTAAATCAACCAGAGATCTCTGCTGCAGCCAGTTTTTTGGAACAATTAAAAACTTTCTCTATACCTGACAGGGTATCACCTCTATTATGGAGAGTGTGTACTTCTCTGTAGCAGGTTTTAAACGACTTACGATATTGCCAGACAACGACTTATGCCATCTGACAAACCGCAGAAAAAAATCAGCAAAGTCTCGGCGGGAACGACCGGAGAAAGTTCCTCACCCCCTCCCATTCAGGGGGGAGGGGCTCGCGCGCCGCAGACCTCGGGCTTCGATGATTCCGATCCCTTGCAGGATACGATCTACCGACCCAGTGATTCCTCCCGCCCGCGCCATAAAACGGAATCCATCAATCTGGTGGGCCGTCAGTTGGGTGATTTCAAGATTCTGAGAAAACTGGGGCAGGGGGGAATGGCCACCGTTTATCTGGCGGAACAGGTTTCGCTGAAACGGGAAGCCGCCATCAAAGTTCTGCACGATGAACTGCTGAATGATGAAACACATCTTAAACGCTTTGAACGAGAAGCGAAAGCGGCCGCCGGCCTGACCCATCCGAACATCGTTCAGGTTTATATGACGGGAGAATTCGAAGGCACACATTATATCGCGCAGGAATATGTGCGGGGTCTCAATCTCAGAGAACATCTCGCCCGTTATGCGCCCCCCGATTGTGCCCTGATTCTGCGGATCATGCGTCAGGTCACCGCGGCGTTAAACGCAGCCGCGGAAAAAGGGATCGTACATCGGGATATCAAACCCGAAAATATCATGATCACATCGCGAAAGCTGATCAAGGTGGCCGATTTTGGTCTGGCGCAAATTGGCCAGTCGGAAGAACGCGTCAATCTGACTCAGGTCGGAACAACGATGGGCACTCCCTTGTATATGAGCCCGGAGCAAGTCAATGGCAGGACACTTGATCAGCGCAGCGATATCTATTCTCTGGGGGTGACCTGTTACCATCTGATCTCGGGGCGTCCCCCCTTTCATGGGGAAACCGCGCTGTCGATTGCCATCAAACATCTGAATGAATTGCCACCTTCGTTGAAAACGCGCCGACCGGATCTCCCGGAAGAACTTTGCTCGCTCGTCCATCGCATGATGGAAAAAGATCCCAATAAACGACCTGCTGACGCGACCGAGCTTATGCAGGAAATTAAAAAAATTCCGGAACAGACTTCCGGCAGCCAGCTGCGAAACTGGAAAACACTGGTCCTCCTGCAGGGGAATCGCGGATTCCGGAAACAGCTCTTTGTGTTTCTGATCGCATCACTCTGTTTGGGCGGCGTGGCTGCTGCCATCGGTTGGGTGAATCGTCCCGGCGATCCATTCAATGCCCCTTTTGCGAAACAGGCAGACGGTGCAACGGGCGCAAAATTAATACCTCATGAAAAATCAGCAATAGCACAATTCTTCCTGGCCATGCGGCTGAAAGAAAATGAAGATGCCTGGAAGGCGGTCATTGATTACGTTCCCGCGAATGAGTTTTATAAACCCCGCGCACAAATTCGATTGGGGGTGTTACTGATCAAGCCGGAACGTTATGAGGATGCGAGAACGATTTTTCAGCAATTGATCGACTCTGGTCAGTCTGCATTTAAGGTCAATGGTTATGCCGGCCTGATGGTCCTGGAAAGTTTGAAAGGGGATGCACGCACATCCCATGATATCTGGAAACTTCACGTCTGGGATCATTTCAACGAATTAGATACGGAAATGAGTGATTTAGTCGTGGATGCACTCAGAACCAACCAAAACTCGCCTGAGATCACTCCTGAGAATAAACAGGAAATTCAGAATTTCTTAGAACCTTTAGATCGTATCAGCGAATAACGGAAACGGTGCAACAAGCAACCGGGAGCCGGCTTTTCCTGCCGAATTGAAGCGTTTGTCTTGATAATCTTCCGAGGTCCTGTTTGCTTGAGAGATGTCTTTTTGAGAGCGGTGGACTATAATCTTTTCAGATGCCGTTTGATTTCAAGGGCATTCGATTTACCATAATAGCTCCAGTTATCAGTTACATTTCAGTCTAGTCGGGCACAGCGGTGGCGATTTTACAAATTTTAAAAGGGAAAGTTCCCGAACAGATCATCGAGTTGAGTGGTGACCGTGTCATTATGGGCCGTCACCCCAATTGTGAAATCGTGCTGGATAACGTCGCGGTCAGCCGTTATCACGCGCAGATTCTGGAAAGTCACGGCTTTTATTATCTGGAAGATCTACATAGCCGTAACGGAACGTTCCTGAATGGGACCATCATCGAAGGCCGAACGGAACTGCACGAAAACGACACAATCAGCATTTGTGACATTCAGATGCAGTTTTTACTGGATTACCAGGATTCCCCTGATTTCATCGACTCGGCCATTCAACAGACGATGGAAGTCAGTAGCCGGTCTCTGAAAAAAGAGGCCCGTTCCGTGGCCATGGATGGGAGCTCGAATGAAGGCGTGCTGGATGGCTCGTCGATTATCAGTCAGCTCGATTTGAATATCAGCAGCCAGTTGCGCATCAGTGTGAAGCCGGAAGTCAAGTTGCGCGCGGTACTGGAAATCAGTCAGGTTCTGAGTCGTGCCTTAAAACTTGATGAGGTGCTTCCTCGGATCCTGGACGGTCTGTTTAAAATCTACGCACAGGCGGACCAGGGCTTCATCATGCTGCAAAGTCCGGAACGCAAAAAACTGGTAGTCAAAGCCACCAAAGCCCGACGGACAGAAGATGAAGACTCGATCCGGATCAGTACGACTATTGTTCGCCAGGCCATCATGAGCGGCGCTGCGATTCTGAGCGCCGACGCGGTCGAGGATGATCGATTCAAAATGAGCGAGAGCATTACCTCACTCAGAATCCGTTCAATGATGTGCGTCCCGCTGGTTTCGCAGGGGGGGGACATCCTGGGCGTCATCCAGATTGCGACCCGCGATATCGGCCAGCAGTTTGACAAAGACGATCTGGATGTGCTGGTCGCGATTGCACAGCAGGCGAGTCTGGCCGTCGAAAATGCCAAGCTGCATGAAGATCTTGTCAAACAGCGGGATATCGAGCGCGATCTGGAATTTGCCCATCAGATTCAGCTGGGACTGCTGCCTCATAGCCGACCGAAGTTCAAGGAATATGAATTCTTTGACTACTACGAATCTGCCCAGAGTGTCGGCGGCGACTATTTTGACTACATTGATCTTCCGAATGGAAAACTGGTTGTCACATTAGGGGATGTAGCCGGCAAGGGGGTTCCGGCGGCAATTCTGATGGCACGGTTGTACGCCTCTGCCCGTTACCAGGTTCTGTCCAAGTCCTCGGCAGATAAAGCGCTGGCAGAGTTGAACACGGAAATTGCTTCCAGCGGCGTCGGCCTGCGGTTCATTACTTTTGTGCTGGCGGTGCTCGATCCCAAAAAACATACGGTCTCGATTGTCAACGCCGGTCATATGGCGCCCCTGCTCAGAAAGTGTTCCGACAGAAGTGTGGAATCGGTCGCGCAGGAAAAATCGGGAATGCCTCTCGGGGTATTAAAAGACCAGACGTTCCATGTGGAAACCATTTCACTGGAAAAGGGGGACACACTGGTGTTGTACACGGACGGAGTCACGGAAGCGATGGATCATGATAACAAACTGTATCACCGGGACCGTCTGGTGAAATATCTCAAGTCCGGTCCGGATGAAGTTGAGCCGCTCGTGAAAGGTCTGCTGTCTGATGTGGATGCGTTTCGACAGGGGGCAATGCAAACAGACGATGTCTGTATTGTCAGTTTTCGGCGGAAAAAATAAGCACTCTTGCAGAGCCCATTATCAAACATGGTTGGTTCTGACTTGTTTCAACTCATCAGGTGAGGCTCACTTTGACTACAGATGTAACTTCAATTCTCGGAAACGATGGCAAGGTTGCCCAGAGGCTCGAAAGATATGAGCATCGTCCTGAGCAACTGGAAATGGCGGAGGCGGTTGCGCACGCCATCGACCAGAAAAAACATTTGCTGGTCGAAGCCGGTACGGGGGTCGGAAAAAGTTTCGCGTATCTGGTCCCCGCGATTTTAGCGACCTGCAAACAAAACGAAACCCGTTCCGGCAAAGACCGCAAACGGCTGATCGTTTCTACGAATACCATCAGCCTGCAGGAACAGTTAATTACACGGGACATTCCCTTTTTGAATGCGGTATTGCCCGTCGAGTTTTCAGCGGTTCTGGTGAAAGGCCGCTCCAACTATATGAGCCGGCGCCGTCTGAAAGGGGCCGTCGATCGGGCAGGCAGCGTTTTTTCCCGTGAAGATGAATTGAATCAACTCGATCAGATCGTGCAATGGTCCCGCAAGACAACCGACGGCAGCCGTTCCGATCTGGAATTTCGACCGATCCCGAAAATCTGGGATGAAATTCAGAGCGAGCACGGTAACT
Organism: uncultured bacterium; assembly: GCA_963974925.1. Classification (GTDB taxonomy): domain Bacteria; phylum Planctomycetota; class Planctomycetia; order Planctomycetales; family Planctomycetaceae; genus Gimesia. Next base: position 15,457 of record CAXBFD010000091.1, read on the forward strand.
GCATGGGAAAACGCTGTGCGACCTATAATGAATGTTTTTATTACCGGGCGCGCAGACGTGTCTGGAACGCGGACGTGCTGGTCGTCAACCATGCCTTGTTTTTTTCTGATCTGGCATTACGCCGTGACGGGAGCAGCATTCTGCCCGATTATGATACGGTCATTCTGGATGAAGCGCACACGATTGAAGGGGTGGCAGGGGATCACCTTGGTCTGTCCATCACGAACAGCCAGTTCGATTACCTGTTCAGCAAGCTGTATAACGACCGGACACAAAAAGGACTGTTGCTGCATCACAATCTGATCGCGTGCCAGCAGCACGTGACGCGGCTGCGGTTCATGGTCGAAGATTTGTTTGATCATTTACTCGAATGGCAATCCAGTCAGGGGCTTTCCAATCGACGTATCAGGCAAAAGCCGCCAATTGAGAATCTGGTGACTCATGAAATGAAGCTGCTGGCAGCCCAGATCTCAGAATACGCCTTTTCGCTGAAAAACGAGGAAGAAAAGATCGAATTGTCCGCGGCCGCCGAACGCAGTTCCGCTTTGGGGGATGCGCTGAACAGCTGGCTGACTCAGCAGGCGGACGCCGATTCCGTTTACTGGGTGGAAGTTTCTCACGGCAGAAATCAGCGCGTCAAAATGGTGAATGCACCCGTGGATGTCGGGCCGGTTCTGAGGGACGAACTGTTCAATCAGGCCAACACCGTGATTCTCACCAGCGCCACGCTGGCGGTTGGCAATCAGGACTTCAGCTTTATGCGTTCGCGGCTCGGGTTAACGCAGTGCGACGAATTGAAACTGGGCAGTCCGTTTGATTATCAGGAACAGGTGCGGCTGATCCTGCCGGAATCGATGCCAGACCCCGGTGAGGCACCAGCCGCATATGAGGCGGCGGTCGCTGAGAAATTAAAACTGTATATCGAACAGACAGACGGGCACGCCTTTGCGCTGTTTACCAGCTATAAGATGATGACCCAGTGCGCGGATCGGATCAGTGGCTGGCTGCAGGAACAGAATCTGGCTTTATATCTGCAAGGTGATGGTTTACCGAGATCGCTGATGCTGGAACGCTTTCGCAACAATCCGCGGGGGGTACTGTTTGGAACTGATAGTTTCTGGCAGGGGATCGATGTTCCCGGCGACGCGCTGACCAATGTCATCATTACCAAACTCCCTTTCAGCGTGCCCGATCATCCGCTGCTGGAAGCCAGGGTGGAAGCCATTCGCAGCAGGGGCGGGAATCCGTTTATGGACTACCAGATTCCCGAAGCCATTATCAAACTCAAGCAGGGTTTCGGCCGACTGATTCGTTCCGCCAGCGATCGCGGGCAGGTGGTGATTCTCGATCCGCGGGTGCGAACCAAACGGTATGGCCAGATCTTTCTGGACAGTCTGCCCGAATGTACGGTGATCCTTGATAAGCAGGATGACTGACGGTTCCAGCTGAACGTCGCATCGAATCAGGTTGATCTATTCGTCCCGTATTTCGGCACGGCACTGCAGGGAACTCAATCGGAACCGAAAATGATATCGCTGCTGCAGAATGAACCGCCAAAATTGTTGGCCAGTGTGACGACCTGATCCATGCCACTCAGAAACTGATTGCGGCTCAAACCGGTCAGGGGATGTAAATATAAAGACCAGAGTACCCCGTCACCAATGGCATAACGTGCATCCAGTGAACGATCGAAATTGGCTTCCATCACGTCCCATAAATCGTCTTCTTCCAGGTCATCTTCCTTCATAATGGGTGTCATTAATCGCACGCGGTCATGTTCTTCGTCTACAATCAGAAAGAGAATGCGTTTGCCGTACTCGATTTTCCAGCAACCTTCTCCTGTTTCCAGAAGAGTGCTGACCTCATCAATTAGCTGAGTGATCGATTGCGCGTTCAACGCCATTTTTATTGTCGCAATCATTGTCCTGCTCCTTGAACAAATAGCCCTGCCTGTTGAAATAACGGAACGGTTTCAGTCACAAGCAAATCGTTCCAGAGTTTCTGTCAGATGTCCAGACTCATACTTTCCGGATGTCTGCCCTTCTGTTGTGAATGAGATCTGTTACCATTCGTCGATTCGGGCCGATTCCAGACTTGCTCTAACTCCTATTGTTTAGCAGTTGCCTCCAAAAAAGCAACATTTTTATTTTATACATATCAGATTTCTGTTTTTATCGATATTAAATCAGGGATAACGGACTAAAATTACACTGCGCTCTCATCTGTGTTTCCATTCTGACCGGGACATTGAAACACAGGCATTTTCATTCATAATGCACTCGGAATTCCTTTGACCAGACACGATTCTTCACAACCTGGCAGCTTGTCAGATTTGAACAGACACTACCAGGACTTGCTCAACAACAATTATCTGGAGTGGGATAATCTGCGTACTTTCTCACGCTGCCTGGGGATTGGGGGGCAGGGTGTCGTTTATCTGAGTGCGCGCGAAGGTGCAGACAGCTTTAATATTCCTGTCGCACTCAAATTATTTTCACCGAAGCGTTATGACAGCTGCGAGGTTTATCAGGCTGAAATGGCGCGACTGGCACAGGTTGCCGCGCGGGTTGCCCGGGTTCAGGAAAATCATCTGGTCGCCATTCAGAATTTCGTGACCCGAAATGACATCTATATTATGGAGATGGAATGGATTGACGGATACGACTTGCGCAGTCTGCTGACGCCGGCGACGTTCAAACAGATTCGTGAGCAGGTGACATCACGTCGCTGGAGAAACATCAACAACAATGTTTTCACAAAAGGAGTGCAGCAGCCGCGGTTAAAGCCGGGAGTTGCCGTTTCCATTCTGCGCGAATGTCTGGCAGCACTGGCCGCCTTGCATCGCAATGAGATTATCCACTGCGATATGAAACCCGCCAACATCATGTTGAAACGCAGCGGGAATGCCAAGATTATTGACATCGGGTCGGCGATTGATTTAAACAACCTGCCTTCCAATCAACCCTGCACGCCGACTTACGCTGCACCGGAAGTACTCTCGGGAGGACGCGCGACACCGCAGTCCGATCTGGCCAGCCTCGGATATATCCTGATAGAAGTCATCACCGGTTTTCAGCCGTTCGCCAATTTGAAATATCCGCAGTTGATCAAGGCAAAACAAAATATTCTGCAGCAGTTGCCGCAATGGTTTCCCGCGGAAGAATTCGCCTTGAGCGAACCGTTAATGAAACTGATTCACCGGCTCGTGCATCCCGACCCCGCGGAACGTTTTCCGAGTGCGGAAGCAGCCGATCTGGCTGAGGACGGTGCAGCCGACTTCCATCGCCTGCTCGTCAAAAGTGATCTCCCCAGTGATTATGAAAATGAGTTACGCCTGTGGATCGAAGAAGTCGAAACCGATTATTTCGATGAAGGACAATTTTCTTCCGATCCGGATACCACCGTTTTCACAACAGAATACCTGCAGCAGCAGACTGAGAACGATGCCCCGCTGGAATCCTGATGAGTCCGGAATCGCGGCGATATCTTTACAATGCTAATTAAATTTTTTGCTGAGCATTTGATTTTGGGCCACTTTTCAGTTCTTTTTGCACAATCCTGATTTGCTGTTCCCCTCAAAGCCTGTTATTTTAGCGTAGAAAAAGTATTACCGACTCAATACCCGCTTCCGAGGTCTCTCCGTGAAAAAGCGTCTCACTTTATGCCTGCTTCTGTTTGTTTTCTATTCCCTGCCAGATGCGTCTGCAGCTCCTCCCGCGTTCGAATTAAAATCGGGGGACCGAATCATTTTCCTGGGAAATACGCTGATTGAACGCGCACAAAAATTCGGGAACTGGGAAAGCGTTTTTCTGAGAAGTTTTCCCCAGGCAAAGTTGTCGTTCCGTAATCTGGGCTGGAGTGCCGACACTGTCTGGGCGGATTCCCGCGGCATTTTTGATCCCCCGGCCGCCGGTTATCAGCGAATGCTGACACAGATCAGAGATCTCAAACCAAACGTCATTCTGCTCGGCTATGGTGGCAACGAAGCATTCGCCGGGAAACAGGGTTTAGCCGCGTTTCAGAAACAACTGCAGCAGCTGCTTTCTGATCTGCAGCCCACCGGCGCCAAAATCATCATTGTCTCGCCGCATCGTTTTGAAAACCAGGGTGCGCCGCTGCCTGATCCCGCAGCACACAACCGGGATTTGCAACTCTATTCCGACCTGCTGCAGGAAACAGCCACGCAAGGCAATCATTATTTCGTCGATCTGTACAACCAGTTGATTCCCGAACCTGTCGGCAAGCCGCAACTCAAGCTGACGACGAATGGCATTCACTTAACAGAAGCCGGTTATCAGAAAGCCGCCGCGTTGATTGCCACTGATCTTGGCTTACATCCCGTAACGTTATCACCCGCGGTTGAGCAGGAAGTGCGGCAGCTGACTTTTGATAAAAATCGCGAGTATTTTTACAACTGGCGACCGCAGAATATCACCTATCTGCTGGGCTTCCGCAAACACGAGCAAGGCCAGAACGCCAAAGAACTTCCCCAGTTCATTCCGCTGATGGAAGAAAAAGAGGCGACCATCCACCGCCTTGTTTCTACTCAGTAGCTGTGACCCATCCTGCTATACATACAAAATATTCTGACCAGTTCCTGATCTCTAAAGGATCGTTACCGTGATAAATCAAACCGCTCTCCCGCTGAAACGAATGATTCAAATTTCTTTTTGCGTGCTCTGTCTTTTAACCGGTTCTACCGCCTGGGCACAGCGCGACCTGACCGACATTCCGCCCACCGACCCCGAACTCGAACGCAAGTCGTTCAAAGTCGCAGAGGGGTTTGAAGTCAATCTGTATGCCGCTGATCCGCAAATTGCCAAACCGATTCAGATGAATTTTGATGCACAGGGGCGTCTCTGGATTGCCGCTTCCGAAATTTATCCGCATATCAAACCGGGCGAAAAGGCCAACGATAAAATTCTAGTCGTCGAAGATCAGGACGGTGACGGAACTGCAGATAAAACCACGGTCTTTGCGGACGGTTTATTGATTCCGACCGCCGTCATGCCGGGCAACGGGGGCGCGTATGTCGGAAACAGTACGGAACTGCTGCATCTGAAAGATACGGACGGCGACGGGAAAGCAGACGTGCGGCAGACGGTTCTCGCAGGTTTCGGCACCGAAGATACGCACCATATTCTGCACACACTCCGCTGGGGGCCGGGAGGCGATCTTTTTTTCAATCAGTCAATTTATATTCACAGCCACATCGAAACACCGCACGGCGTAAAACGTTTAAACGGAGGCGGAATCTGGAAATACCGTCCGGAAACAATGGATCTGGAAGTCGTCATGCGGGGGATGGTCAACAGCTGGGGCCATCACTTTGACCGCTGGGGCCAATCCTTCGCCACCGACGGTGCCTACGGGCACGGCATCAATTACACGTTTCCCGGTGCCGCCTTTGTGACGGCGGTGGGCGCGGAGCGTATTCTGAAAGGCTTGAACCTCGGCAGCCCCAAACATTGTGGCCTGGAAATACTCAGCGGCCGTCATCTGCCCGATGACTGGCAGGGAAATATGATCACGAACGATTTCCGCGGCCATCGCGTCTGCCGTTTTGTAGTGACGGAAAATGAAGCAGGTTATGTTTCCCGGGAACAGGTGGAAGTCATCAAAACTGATCATGTCGCCTTTCGTCCGATCGATGTCAAAATGGGACCGGATGGCGCGATCTATATCGCCGACTGGTACAACCCGATCATTCAACACGGCGAAGTCGATTTCCGCGATCCCCGCCGCGACCATACCCACGGACGCATCTGGCGTGTGACTTACAAAGGGAAACCAACACTGCCCCGACCGAAACTGGTCGATGCCACTAATCAGGAACTGCTGGAAGCATTGAAACTGCCGGAAGAGTGGACCCGTCAGAATGCCAAGAACGTTCTGCGGGAAAGAGGACAGGCGAAAGTCGAAAACGATTTGAAAAACTGGTTGCAGAATCTCGACCCTCAAGACTCGCAATTTGAACACAATCAGCTGGAAGGTCTCTGGGTGGCACAATGTATTAACAGTGTACAGCCCGAATTGTTGCAGAGTTGTCTGAAATCCAAAGATGGCAGAGCCCGCGCCGCTGCAATTCGTGTCGCCCGGGATTGGAAAGACAAGATTCCCGATTCGTATGCTTTGATCGCGCCACTGGCCGGCGATGCGTTTCCGCGCGTACGTCTGGAAGCCGTTCGCGCACTCGCCTTGTACGACCAACCGACCGTTTTGACCGACGCCTATCAGGCCCTGGATCAACCCGTCGATGAATTTCTGGATTATGCACTCTGGCTCACGACACGCGAAACGAAATCCATCTGGCTGCCTCAAGTACTGGAAGGAACGTCTTCTCTTCAGAAAACGCCGAAGAAACTGCTGTTCGCGTTGACCGCCGTCAATTCTCCGGAAGTGGCACCGGTGGTCACCCGGCTGATTCAAACGGGCCAGATTCCTGACAGCGAATTGCAGACCAGTCTGGATCTGATCGCCAAATTCGGCAATGCCAGTGATTTACAGCAACTGTTTGAACTCGCCTTGAAAGCCGACACAAAACCGGCACAGCAGGCCGCCGTTCTGCGAACACTGGCTCAGGCGTTTCAGACGCGGAAAATCCGCCCCGCCGGGAGTCTGGGGTTGTTGCAGACACTGTTCAGCTCGCAGGAATTGCCCGTGCAGCAGGCGGCCATTGATTGTGCGGGGCTCTGGAAAATTGAATCGTTGCAAACGCCGATTCGCGACCTGGCGGAATCAGATCAGACAAACATCGAATTACGAAAATCGTGTCTGTTTGCTTTGGCTCGATTGGGAGGCAAGGAAAATCAGGATCTGCTGCTCAACTTGAGTCGAGCCGACGGTTCAGCCAATCTTCGTATCGCCGCTGTCGCCGCGCTGGCGGAAATGAATCTGAATCTGGCCGCACAGCAGACAGTGAGCCTGATGAGTCAGATGACAGATTCTGAATCCCTTTCCGCACTGGCGAACATTTTCCTGCAGCGAAAAGGGGGCGCGGGTGTATTGATCAATGCACTCAAGGAAAAAACAATCGCCAAAGACGCTGCCATTCAGCTGGGGCGTTTGATTCAGTCTACAGGACAAACCAATCCAGAGTTGGCAAAAGCGATTGCTGTCGCCGGGGGATTAACCAGCAGCGGCGCCCCGCAACCGGTGATGCTCTCACCGGAAGAAATGGCGAGTATGATCAACGACGTGAAAACCAAAGGCGATGCCCACCGGGGTGAAGCTATCTTCCGCCGTGAAGATCTTTCCTGTCTGAAATGCCACGCCATCGGCGGTGCCGGCGGTAAAGTCGGTCCCGATATTCTCAGTCTCGGCGGCAGTGCGCAGCTGGATTACATTGTTGATTCGCTGCTCAATCCGAATAAAGCTGTCAAGGAAAATTATAATGCGCTGACCGTGGTCACCGATCAGGGAAAAGTCTTTTCGGGTGTGCTGGTACGTCGCACCGACAGCCAGCTGGTTTTGCGGGATGTGAATGACAATCTCATGAATATTCCCCTGGATCAGATTGACGAGGAAGCGCCGGCTGCGTCGCTGATGCCCGTCGGTTTGCTTGAGAAGCTGACGCATCAGGAACTGGTCGATCTGACCCGCTTCCTTTCCGAACTGGGAAAAACGGATGCGTACACAATCGGCAAAGAGCGTGTCGTGCGTCGCTGGCGCGTGATGAAAGGGACTCCGGAAGCCATGAACGCAATCCGCCGCACACGGCACGCAACCGCCGCGACGGAAAATGCCGCGTTTGTCTGGGAACCCGCTTACAGTCGCGTGGATGGCAGTCTGCCCGTCAGAAACTTTGACGAGATCGGCAAGCTGCATGTATCCAATCGTGCAACGGGAGCCGCCTTTGTCCGCTGCGAACTGGAAGCGACTTCACCCGGAAAAACGATTCTGAAATTTAATTCGGTCGACGGATTGAAAATGTGGCTCGGCGAAAAACCGATCGTCCTCAAACCTGAAACCGAACTCGATCTCAGCAAAGGGACCCACGTCCTGACCTTCGCCATCGACTTAACGGCGGAGCGGGACGTGCTGCGTTTAGAACTGCGCGACGCACCGACTTCCCCCGCGCAGGTCGCGATTGTAAACGGGAAGTAAGAGGTGTGAAGTGAGTCTGTTTCATCTGGTTTAAACCGACTTCCACAGCGTCTCGTACTTTTTCTGATACTTCAAATCGGGTTCGGTTTCGATTAACTCCAGCGCCAGCTTTTTGATTTTTTGATCCTGAAGCTGGTCATAGAGTGTCCTGAGACCTTGCAGTAAGTCGTATCGAAAAAGCGTGCAATTTTTCTCGGCGGCACATTCTTCAAATCGGAGTTGCGTTCCTTCCAGCAGCAGCTTGAGTTGTTTCTTTCCTGCGGCCCCCACTTTCCAGAGCGACTGGATCGTATGCCGGGCGGTGACGAAACGTTCGTCTCGGGTGATTTCAAGCAGAGCTGGGAATGTTTTTGCCATTTTGTTCTTCGGATCACTCTTCGCCAGATTGCAAAGCAACTGGGCGGCGATGGCACGTCGGCGATTGTTTTTATGGCTGAGATCTGTGACCAGATCGTCCCAGACTTCATAAGCCCACTCAACCGGTTTGTCTGTCTCTTTTATCAGGCTGAGAAAGGCCTGATGCTGAAGCGCACCATCATCCGAGGCGATCTGGTCCAGACGTGTTCTGGTCGCTTTTTTCATGTGTTGACCTACTATAAATAGTCGTTTTTAATACGGACGTGCCATTTTAGCCATTCAGTTTGGCAGAAACCAGATCAGTGTGATCTGACAAACTAAACCGCGTTTTGAGTTTAAATTATGGTTGCGTTCCGGTTATGATAAACAGAGGCAGCAGGATGCCGTCGGGGATTTAAAACGCAAGAAATCAGCCTTGGATCAAACAAAATGATGTTTTGAAGATCAGGGTGCGAATCAGTCTATTCTGAAATTCATTGAACAGGAGCGCGCGATGTCAACAACCACAGCAAATGATCTGTATCCGGAAGTCACAGCTTTTCTCGAAGGGGGGCCTCTGAAAGGTATCGTCGGGGGCAACGATGTCGAAGCCAACAGCGGTGAGATTTTTGTGACGTCAGACCCGGGCACGGGCAAACAGCTGGCCGAAGTCTTCAGTTTCCAGGCTGCCGACATTGATATGGCCGTTGATGTCGCCGATGCCGCTTTCCGGAAAACCGGCTGGGCGCAAATGCCACAGAACGAACGCAGCGCGCTGTTGCATCGTCTGGCGGATGCGGTCGAAAAACACAAACCCATCATCGCGCAACTCGAATCGCTGGACGCCGGCAAGATCGAAGCCCAGGCACAAGGCGACGTGCAGAACTTTGTTGACACGATCCGCTACTTCGCTGACCTGGCACAACACGTTCAACGACGTTCGGTTCTCGCCGTAGCGAATCACGAAGCCTGGACCGTACGTCAGCCTTATGGCGCGTGTGGTTTTATCTTCCCGTGGAACTTCCCGTTCCTGTTGATCGGCTGGGGCATCGCTCCCGCGCTGGCCGCCGGGAATACGGTTGTGATCAAACCGGCCGAAGATACACCGATGTCGGCCATTTATCTCGCACGACTGGCAAAAGAAGTCGGTATTCCGGATGGCGTGATCAACGTTGTTCCCGGTCTCGGTTCCGTCGCGGGAGCCGCATTGTCTGCCAATCCCAAACTCAAACGCATGTCCTTCACCGGTTCTCCTGAAGTCGGACGACTGGTCGCGGAATCCTGCGGCCGCAATCTGGTGCCGGTCAAACTGGAACTGGGTGGAAAGGGAGCCGCCGTCGTGTTTAACGATGTTGATATTCCCGACACCGCGGAAAAACTGGTCAATGCGATCACCTTCCACACGGGGCAGGTCTGCTGCGACGCGACACGCTGGCTGATTCACAAAAACATTTATGATGAATTCGTCGGCGAATGTGTGGATCGTCTCAAGAAAGTGAAGGTCGGTTATCAGCTGAACGATGCCTCGCAGATGGGACCTGTCGTGAATAAGAAACAGCATCAGCGCGTGCTTTCTTATCTGGAAAAAGGACAGGATCAGGGAGCCAAATGTCTGCTGGAAGGGGGCGTGGCAGAGGTACCCGGCTACAACGGTTACTACGTCAAACCGGCACTGCTGGCAGGCACACTGGATAACGTGGCGGCCCGCGAAGAAATTTTCGGCCCTGTTGCCTATCTGGCGCCGTTTGAAACGGAAGATCAGGCCATCGCGATGACCAACAGTACCGACTACGGTCTGGCCAACAGTGTCTGGACGTCGGATCTGAGCCGTGCTGCCCGCGTTGCCGAAGCCATGTGTGCGGGTAACAGCTGGATCAACGCTCATAACGTTTTCGCACACGGCGTTCCTTACGCCGGCATCAACAAGAGCGGTATGGGAGGCGGTGTTCTGTCCGTCGAAACACTGTTCGACTACTGGCGCAGCCTGTCAGTCGTTCGCCCTCTCTAAACGGCAGGGATGCGTGAATCTTTCAAACCCGCAGGACGTTTCTTTCCAGACGTTCTGCGGGTTTTCTTTGTTTTCATTCTCAGCAAAAACGGCATATTTAAACTGAGACGCCACAAATGGTTGTGACGCATTCATTCCTTACTTGACAGTCCCCGTTCGGAGGCTCTAAGATCAAGGTGAGCGATCCGTTTGCTGGGACCCACCTGTTCTCCCGGACCATGATGGCATGGTCTGGTTTCAAAGAGACGCACCAGGATCGCTGCCACAAGAGAAAATACAGGGCATGATCAGTATGCGTTCCCTTTTAATCTGCCTGACTGCTGTTGTGTCAGGCATCCTCATTGTTTCTGTTTCGGATGCGGAAAACAGTCAACCAGAACAGACGCCGGGCGAAGCGAAAATTGATTTCAATCGGGATATCCGCCCGATTCTTTCGAATAACTGTTTTTTCTGTCATGGTCCGGATAAAAAACACCGCGAAGGCGACCTGCGTCTCGATACGAGAGCTGGCGCTTTTCACGTAACCGATGGCACCGCGGCGCTTGTGCCGGGCAATTTGAAGGAAAGCGTGCTGATCCAGCGGATTCTGGCGACCGACGCCGACGAGCGGATGCCCCCTTCCGAGTCGGGGAAAACCTTGAAACCCGCAGAGATTGAACTGCTCAAACAGTGGGTGGAGCAGGGGGCCGCGTGGCAGGAACACTGGGCCTATCTCAAGCCCGAACGTGCACCCATACCGGCTGTGAAACTGGCAAGCTGGCCGCGGAATGAGATCGATGCGTTCGTCTTGGCGCGACTGGAACAGGCGGGCATCACACCTGCCAAAGAAGCCGACCGCCGGACACTAATTCGACGTCTCTATCTCGACCTGCTCGGCCTGCCCCCTTCGGCTGCCGAAGTGGATGCGTTTGTGAGTTCGAAAGCTCCCAAAGCGTATGAAAAACTGGTCGATTGTCTGCTCGCATCGCCGCAGTATGCCGAACGCATGACGCTGGCCTGGCTCGATCTGGCCCGGTATGCTGATACGAACGGCTATTCCATCGACGGCGGCCGTCATATGTGGCTCTGGCGCGACTGGGTGATTGATGCCTTTCACAAAAACAAACCATACGATCAGTTCATCACCGAACAGCTGGCCGGCGATCTGATTCCCGATGCGTCCCCCTGGCAGAAAGTCGCCACCGGTTTCAGTCGCAATCATATGATCACACACGAAGGGGGGACGATTCCGGAAGAGAATCTGGTCAACTACACCGTCGATCGGGTGAAAACGACGTCTGAAGTTTTCATGGGATTAACGATGGGCTGTGCCCAGTGTCACGACCACAAGTACGATCCGATTACAATGAAAGATTTTTACCAGTTCTTCGCGTACTTCAATACGCTTGAAGATAAAGGGCTGGACGGCAATTTCGGCATCAACTCGGGCCCTAAAATAAAAGCGAAAACAGAAATTTCCTTTGCGGCTACGGAATTGAAGGCGCTGGAGCAGGAAGTCACACAGATCCAGTCCAGGTTGAATCACCCCAATGAAGCCAGGCTGGTCGAGTGGGAAAAAGAAGCCCGTCAGGAATTGGCGCAGCGCGGAAAAGATTTAAAACTGCACGAACTGGAAGTGATCAAGGTTTCGGATCCGAATACCCGT
>CAXBFD010000092.1:0-26320 GCA_963974925.1 uncultured bacterium
GCCGAATTTCCGCCGACGGACGGTTATCATGCTCCCGAACATCCACTGATCGGCGTGGCCCGGCATTTCCGGATTGCCTCACAGATTCAGGCCGCCGTCCCTGATATTCCCGTAGTGGGGAGCGGTTACAGCTGGCTGCAGGATTTTGCGATGCACGCCGCGGCTGCTAATGTGGAACAGGGAAAAATTTCCATCGTGGGCATGGGACGCGCGACGCTGTCTCAGCCTGAGTTCGCGAAGCAGCTTCAGGAAGAAGGAAAACTCAATCGGAAAACGATTTGCCGCACGTTTTCCTATTGCACTAACCTGATGCGCACGAAGGATCATCCACTGGGACAATACCCCACCGGATGCCCTCCGTTTGACAAAGAGGTTTATGACCCGCTCTGGAAAGAAGCGAAAGCCAGGCTGGATGAAAAAAAGAAAGCGTCGTCTGAATAATCAGGCGGCTTTTTGCAGGGGCGCGTGATCGGCTTTTTCATCGGCGATGATTTCCTGCACGAGTCCCGCGTAATCTTTTGCGCCAGGACAGGAGCTGGAATAGTCAAACACTGACTGACCATAACTGGGCGCTTCCGCCAGCTTAATGTTACGCCGGATACGACTCTTAAATACCTTAGCAGCAGACCAGGGGGCTTCCGGATCACTTTGATTCAAAAAGGCACACAGGTCGTCTGTCACATCAGCCGCCAGTCGGGTCCCTGTTTCATACAGACACAATACGATTCCTGAAACTTTCAGATTACGGTTCAGACGGCGACGCACCAGTGCGGTCGTTTCAAACAGTTTGGATAAACCCTGCAAGGCGAAGAAGTGCGGTTGCAGCGGGATAATAACCTCGGTGGCAGCCGTTAATGCGTTGATGGTCAGCACACCCAGAGAAGGGGGGCAGTCCATAATCAGATAATCAAACGGTTCCGTCTCAGCCATTTTCTGGATTGCTTCGCGCAACACGATTTCGCGGTTGTCGGCGTCGACCAGTTCAAGTTCGGTGGCTGCCAGATCGAGTGTGGAAGGAACCACCCATAAATTTTTTGAGACCAGCTGGCGGGTTTCCGCCAGAGTTTTGAAGCCGGAAAAGACATCGTAAGCGGTGGGAATATTTCCAAACGGTTCAATTCCCAGATGTAAAGAGGAATGGCCCTGCGGATCGAGGTCAACCAGACAGACTTTTTTGCCCTGCATTGCCAGGCCGGCCGCCATGTTGACACTGGTCGTGGTCTTGCCGACGCCCCCTTTTTGATTCATGATTGCTATGATACGCATCGGGAGTCCCTTCCCTCTCTCTCTTCTAAATCGTGGGTCACGTTTCTGTTTCAAACACTTCTGTAGAAACACCTTACGTCACTGGATGGTGGCAGTCGTCGCAGGTGTTCTGAGTCATTTCTGATCTGAAGGTGGGGCAGTATATCGGGAAAATCCATTTTTGGAAACACGAATTGAGGCGACCTGCGTCGGATTTTTTGTGCAGGAAATCAAGGCGAAATACTGCCCGGAAGCCTGTGATGTAGTCTCCTCAATTTTCTTTTCTCATTTCCGGTTGGGAAAAACGCAGCCTTGGAAGAGTTGCCTCGATAAAATGAAACAATTGAGTGGCGAAGACGATAGGAACTTGTCAGTGTGCATCTAATTCAGGCGAACCGTGCTGGCTCTGTAATACGTGTCCGCTGTTTGCTTTGGCAGGAAATTCCTCGAGTCGTTGCAGGACATAAAGTACATGCTGCGCCCGCAGGTTTGCCAGCCATGCCTGGTTGACGGCCCGATGGTTGATGATCGGAGTTTCCTGAAGGATCTCGATGCCCAGCAGTCGCATCAGGTCCTGGAAATCGTGCATTGACATCAGATGCAGGTTGGGAGTGTTATACCATTCATACGGTAAGACCTCGGTGACGGGGGCGCGGCCCTGTTTCAGAACCTGCAGCCGAATCCGCCAGTTTCCAAAATTGGGAACCACCACCAGCGCCTGTTTCGCAACACGCACCATTTCTTCCAGAAGTTGTTTGGGATGCAGCACCTGTTGCAGTGTCTGGCTCAGCACCACATAGTCAAAAGCGTGATCGGGAATATCCTGCAGACCTTCATCGAGGTCTGCCTGAATCACGGGGACGCCACGGGCGATGGCGGCGTGATGTTGTGTGATATCGATTTCAATTCCCAGAACCGAGGCACCCCGCTCGTCGCGCAACCGGGCCAGCAGGCGTCCATCGCCGCAACCCAGGTCCAGCACGCGACTGCCCGGCTGAATCTGATCGAGCAGCAGTTTGTCCGTCACGTCCAGCGACGGGTCCTGCATACAATATCGATGTTGTGCACGCATAAAAAATGATCCAGGTCAGTTGCCACTCATCTCAGCAGCAGAGAAAATTCTGTTTTAAGTTACACTTCCTGAGTGCGCTCTGCCAGACAGGCCTGATAGGCCTGTTCCAGAAAAGGCGTAATCATTTTTTGCAACTGTTCAATTTCAATCAAAAAGGAATCATGGCCGAACGGGCTTTTTAATTCAATAAACGAGACATGTTTCCCGCACTCAATGAGTGCCCTTACGATTTCTTTGCTCTGGCTGGTGGTAAACAGCCAGTCCGAATCGTAAGAAGCAATTAAAAATCGGGCATTGGTTTTGCCGAGTGCGTTAACCAGCGATCCATGCTGGGATTCGAGATCGAAATAGTCCATGGCTCTGGTGAGATAGAGATAACTGTTCGCATCAAATCGTTCGACAAACCGTTTCCCCTGATAATGCAGATAACTCTCGACCTGAAATTCCACTTCCGGCAGCATTTCATAAGTAAAAGTATCATGATCCTGCAGACGACGGCCGAATTTCATTTCGATGGATTGATCAGAGAGGTAAGTGATGTGGGCAATCATGCGGGCCAGCGCCAATCCGTAGCGCGGACCTTCCCCTTTTTCATACTCACCATTTTTATATTCGGGATCTGTTTTGATGGCACGTCTGCCGACCGCGTTAAAAGCGATTCCCTGGGCAGAAAGCTGAGCCGCCGATGCCAGACAGATCGCCCCGCGCAACTGGTCGGGAAATTGAGCCGCCCACTCCAGGACCTGCATGCCTCCCAGGCTGCCCCCGATCACGGCCAGTAACTGGTCGATCCCGAGATGTTTTGTGAGTGCGGAATGGACTTCCACAATATCGCCGACCGTAATGAACGGATAACTGAGCCGATACGGCTGATCCGTCTGCGGATTAATACTTCCCGGCCCGGTTGTGCCCTGGCAGCCCCCCAGAACATTGGCGCAAATGATAAAATATTTATCGGTGTCGAGCGTTCTTCCCGGACCAATCAGATCATCCCACCAGCCCGGTTTTGCTTTTTCGTCGTCATCCTCATAATAACCGGCGGCGTGTGCGTCTCCGGTGAGCGCATGACAGATGTAGATGGCATTGTCCTTCGCCGGCGTCAATTCACCGTACGTTTCATAAGCCACCTGAATCGGGCCGAGTTCTCCTCCTCCCGCCAGTTTTAACCAGTTCGGAGGAGCAAACAGGGTTGCCAGCCTGGTTTTAACAAAACCCACACCCGAGTGATGGCGGGTTTCACTTATTTCCTGTTGTGTTGCCATAGATAAATTACTTTTCAGGTTTCCTGCAAATAAAAGTCAGTGGGCTCCGGGGGGTGGAAACAGTATACCGAACGTGATAACCGATTTCGATACGTGGCTGCGCCAATACTCGCGGATCTCTCCTGATTTCAGAGCAGCAGCCATCACAAATACTTAATTTTGCGGTAATTATGCTGAAAACGTCGTTTAAAGCCAATCTCCCCAAACTGTCTGGTGCTTTGTTCGACAGTGAGAAAAGAGCCGTCGTACTAAAACCCGGTCCTGTATGTAGCATCAGTTTGATTCGGTCAGTTCCAGAAAGCGGTCGATGCGGCGGTCGATGATATCGATACTCTTGTTCCAGAAGTCGGCTTCCCCCAGTTGGTAGCCAAATGTATTGGCAACCGCGTCTTCTGAGACCTGACACCCGGTGGCCAGCAGGAGTTCGCGATATTGATCGGCAAACTCCGTTTGATCAGAATAGGTATCCGCCAGCGCGTAAACGCCGAGCGATAACAGATAACCGAACGTATAAGGGAAATTATAAAACGGCAGTTCGCTGATATAAAAATGCAGCTTGGAAACCCAGAACAGGGGATTCCAGCCGTCATCGTCGAGAGCATCCACATAAGCTTCTTTCTGGGCTTCCAGCATCAATTCCGAAAAACGCTCCGGCGTCAATTCGCCTTCCAGACGCTCCCGATGCACGCGGTCTTCAAACAGGAAGCGGGTGTGAATATTCATCATGAAGGCGACCGCGTCTCCCAGCATCCCGTCCAGAATCTGCAGTTCCTCTTCTCTGGTCTGCGCTGTTTTCAGACGTTGCTCACCCAGCACGGCTTCGGCAAACGTGGAAGCCGTCTCTGCCAGATTCATCGGATAATCACTGAGCACAAACGGCGCCTCTTTTAACACATGCGAATGATAAGCGTGCCCGAGTTCATGTGCGAGCGTCGACATGCTGTCGGCGGAGTTCGTATACGTCATGAAAATCCGCGACTGTTTTTGAACAGGAAACGTGGTACAAAATCCCCCCTGTCTCTTGCCGGCCCGGTTTTCCACTTCGATCCAGCGTTCCCGCAGAGCCTGCTCGGCAAACTCACTCAGATCGGGGCTGAATTGATCAAACGAATTCACCACCAGTTCACAGGCACGGTCGTATTTCAGTTCGGAAGATTCGCCCCCCGAGAGTGGCAGCGGCGCGTTGAGGTCGTACCAGCTGAGTTTGGACAGCCCCAGCATTTCCGCTTTTCGTTCCAGAAAACGGACCAGCTTCTGTTTGCGTTTCGTAATGACCGACCACATGGTGTCGAGCGTGCCACGCTGCATCCGGTTATAAATCAGCGGCGCATCGAGGTGGTCGGTGACCGGCAGGTGGCTGTAAAGCGTCAGCCTGGTGCCGGCGAGATGATTCAAGGCATCCGCACACGAATCCGCAATCGTAGCCCAGGCTTTATTAGCCGCATAAAAATGATTCTCGCGAACCGATCTCTGAGGCGAGTCGAATTGAATCTGACCGGGAGAGCGTTCGATCAATTCTCCCTTTTCCATAACCTGGATTTTGAGATTTCCCGACAGCCGATCGTACAGACGCCCCCAGGCATGCAAGCCATCCACCGCCAGTTGCGACGCCAGGATTTCCTGTTCCTTAGGCAGTCTTAACTTCGCATTGCGTTTGCAGTCTTCCAGGAAAAAACGAATCTCGCCGATGCGTGCGTCATTTTCTGCGAATTGCTGCAGGTCTTCGTCCGGAATATCACGCAGGGTGAGCTGCAGTTGTGTTTCGATATTCTCACGTAAGGGACGAATGCTGGCCAGCCGCGCCATCAGGACCTGATAATGTTTGTTGTGGGCATCTTCGGCACAGTAACATTCCAGGAAAGCAAACAGGCCGGCCAATTCTGCAATGGCTGCCTGATAATCGGTCAGAAAATCTCCCCAGACCGTGGCATCGCCCTGCGGATCAGCCGCCGAAGATAATTGTTCGACCCGTTTGACCAGATCTTCCAGAGAAGCCTTCATCTGCTTCAGGCAGGCTTCGAAGTCGGCGTGATCAGGGTGCGGATACAGGGATTTCAATTCCCAGGTCAGAGGGTAAGCGGTGGTTTCAGTCATCGTCGTCGATCCCGTTCAGAATAAATTGGTAACCGTTCGCAAGTCAGTATGGAGAGAGCATTCAATGGAAGATTTTATTACCGTTCCCAAAATGGAAACAAGGGGCCTATTATCGCAGAACGGCGGCAGACTGTCGAGCGGCGGGAATGTCTCAGCCAGCTTACTGTTTCGCCACGCTGGCAACCATCAGCCGTTCGTTATTAGCCGAAGGGCGTTAGCCCCGGTTGTTACTCGGTCCGTTTTTGACTGCACATCTTGATGTTTTTTCTTGTACAAAGACGAATTCAAATGATGAAACACGACCGAGCCCCCGGTACTTTGATTCGTGTTTTTGAAAGACACATTTTCTTCCTGAAAACAGGTGGGATAACAGGTGGTGATTCCAATCTTGACACGGTCACACCGTTGTCGAAACTTCGTGATCTGCGTCGCGCGCGAGGGCTTGATTTTTTCCGGTAACAACTTCCGCACCTGTCGATTTTCGCAGTATAAAACCCGCTGGTTTTTCGCACTTTTTAAACGAACGTGACAACAGAGGTGCCCGCTGTTCACGGTTTTTCGAACCGGTATCAACCCGCTTTCGACCCTGTTCCGCCTTCCACCGACCGCAATCAAACCCGATAGAAACGCAATCACGCTTAAATCGAACTTGACCATCTCAGGCCGTTCCGCATGATAGAGAGCCGTCAGAAACAGCAAACCGACGCAAACGCTCAGTATCAAAACGCCGGGAACAAATACACGGAATAGAACATGCATGGCGGCTCTCAAAAAAACAGACCACAAAAGGGGGACTCTCAACCCGCTACCAGAACCAGATCAGAGATACCAAAGGAACAACGGCGGAAGACAGCCGACGTCCAGGCTCCCTGAAAAGCCGCATGATTTTACCGGATGCAACCAGAGCACCGTAGCTGAATCAGGAACAGCACTGAAGATCCCGCATGAGTATCCAGGTGAGAGGCAAGTAAGAATCTGGAAAGCCAACCAGCCATCATTCACAGACTGCAGAATTGGAACCTGACTCGTGAGAGGTTTTCAGACTGCGGGGGAGATTTGATTCCGGACACCTTTATTTCACCTTGATTTATCCGATCTGGAAATAAAAAGGGGGCAGGATTTTATCGTAAAAAATCCTGCCCCTTTGGTGTCTATGTTCGCTGCGAACTTACCTGGTTTTCAGATCAAAATTGATCGTGTTTTCTCCGGCTTTTACAGATTCAGTCAGTGTCGTCCGGCTGTTATATTTCCGGGGTACTTTTTCCTTAGCGGGGTCAGCCGTACCGTCGAGATCGGTGCTGATCTGAATCGAATGGGAGCCCAGCATTGCCCCTTCCTCTCCGTTTTTGAACAGCAGAGCGTATTTTCCCGTGTCATCAGTCACTGCTGACGACACGGGGGCAAATTTGACTGAGCTGTCGGCTTTGGGAATGAACGTGACGACTGCAGAGGCGAGCGGGTTTCCGTCCAGTGTGACCGTTCCGGTAACTTTGCCAAGATCCGGGTTATAGGAGTCCGACCCAGAGCAACCAGCCACAAGAGCGATCAGGAAAATCCACGAGAGGCGTGACAACAGGAGTCTATCCATCTTTTTAACTTTCTATATTCGAGCGACAGAATTCAAAACAAGCCTGCACTTCCTGGCGGCAGCAGGTCAGCACGTGGGGAAGAATCATCCGGTCACATCTCAGCTGACTGCTGTGACGAGAATGACTGCTCAATCATTCCAATATTAAAACTCTCCAAGTACTTGCTTATCGCGACGGTCAGCCAGATATTTGGCGGTAAGGCTGTTGATGTTTTCACTGAGGAATCGAACGCTGCCATCACCTAATAAGACGTGAATTCCTCCGACATGCATACTGCAGGGTTCGCGGCGGTCGTAGCGTGTCGGCGAGCCGTTGATGGTTCCGTAGATGGTATCCCTGAAGTAACCCAGAACCGCATAATGGTTGTAGTTCGCGTTATCACATCCGGGATAGGAAACTCCAGCCCAGTTCGCGCCCATATGCTGCTCGTTCGTTGCTGGATTCCCTCCATGCTTTTCGCTATCACGTTCCATGGCGATGATGGTGTTGCTCAGGCCGTCGACAATATCTCGAAACCGGATGTTACTGTTGGAAAAGAAACATCCATTTTTTTCGGTCCAGGAACAATTGGTATCATCCGGGCCAGAGCAGGCCGTGTAATTCGAGATCGCAATCGCAACGGCTCCATTTGTGGTTCGCGTATCTTTGACATAACTGCTGCCGTTGGGATTCTGGCTGGGATTTCGATGCGGATTGGAGGGGCAAATGAATGTGGGCAGGACGGTTCTTAACAGTGCCAGCTGGTCTGAATCTTGCGGGCAAAGCGTACCATCGGCACAAGAACTTGTCCCCACACTGCCCGGCTGTAATTGATTGTATAATGGAGCCTGATCAACGAACGGCAATAGGAACGCTCCCCAACCCCAGCCCGTTCCGATGTCACCAGTGGCCGCGGCGGAACCGACGGTACTGCCGATAAAGCCCGGTGGTAGAACACCATGTGTTTCACTATAGTTATGGAATGCCAATCCAATTTGCTTCAGATTGTTTTTGCAGGTACTGCGCCGCGCTGCTTCGCGTGCCTGTTGCACGGCAGGTAATAAAAGGGCGATGAGAATTGCTATGATGGCGATGACAACGAGTAATTCAATCAGAGTAAAACCTTTTTGTTTCATAATCAATTCTCCTGATAAATGCTGAAAACTAAAATGAGATTGGGTTGACTTTCTCTGCGATGTGTTATTCCTACTGGATAAAAATATACATTTGTACTAATCGAGTGTATTTCAGAACATTAATGTTCTTTCATACATTAATGTATTTTAGAGTGATTTAAACCTGAATGTCAATATGCTCGTTCGTTGATATTGAAATTCGACTGTACTGATGGTGGTATTCTGATTTCGATGGCAACGGGGCAGGTAAAAGGTGAGAGACTCTTTTGTCTGCTTTTTCGTACTTGCGGGGGAAGATTTGAGAACTGGCCATCTTGATTTGCTGCCTGTGTTTTTTCTGGACGGAGCGCATCAGGCAAACAGGAACTTTTTCAACTTGAGAGCAAGACCAACCTTCTCGATTCTGCCTGAATCGCGAAATTCAAGATTTCGATTCCGGAATTAATCCATCAGGATGCGATCCACTATCATATAATGGTGAGAGTAGACTTTTTTTGAAAAGTGAGTCAGACGCCGCGTCTGGTTTTAACAGGAAGAACAATCTGTTGAGTTTCGAGACTCCCACGATATTGATGTGTCCGCCCGATTTTTACGGGATTGAATATGAAATCAATCCGTGGATGAGTCGCAGCCAGCAGAGTGATCCGAAATTCGCCCGTGCACAGTGGGAGGCGTTGAACCAGCTTCTGCAGACATTAAACGCCCGGATTGAATTACTGACACCGATCAAAGGGCTGCCGGACCTCGTATTTACCGCCAATGCGGGGCTCATCTGGAAAAATCGCGTTTTTCTTTCTCTGTTTCGCCATGAGGCCCGGCAGGGGGAAACGCCCGTCGATCGGGACTGGTTTGAAGGGGTCGGCTTTGAAACGATTGAAATGCCGGAGGGCTTTTTCTTCGAGGGGGCCGGCGATGCACTTTTTTGCGGCGACACCTTATTCGCCGGTTATCTTATTCGCAGCGATGTGCGGGCACTGCAGTGGGTGGCCGAGAAAATGAACTGTCGGGTGATTCCCTTACAACTGGTTGACGAATTCTACTACCATCTCGATACCTGTTTCTGTCCTTTGAGCGCCACCGAGGCCATCTATTACCCGCCGGCCTTTGATGAATACGCGCAACACGCGTTACAGGAACATATCCCGCACCTGATTCCGGTTGTCGAGAAGGAAGCGCAGCGGTTTGCCTGCAATGCGATCGTGATCGGGAAGTCGGTTGTGATGAATACGGGTTGCCCGCAGTTAGAAGCCGACCTCAAGCAACGGGGATATGCAACCCATAGCACGCCCCTGGATGAATTCATCAAAGCGGGTGGCTCCGCCAAATGCCTGACGTTAAGGCTGGACGGAGAGAGGGCGGCTGTATGGCCTTGAGGGGGCATTGTGGTTCAGGCGGGAGATTCGTGAAATTCCTGCGGACGTTGTTTCAGAGGGGAGAAACCGTGAGCCGGAATGAGCCAGCGAAAGATCGCGGGCGAGGGAGACGTGTTTCAAGGGAACCGCGGGAGCGGAGGCTTGAAATGTTCCCTTGCCGGGGGCAGCGAGGGTTACCTGGATTTCTCCCAGTGCGTCAATATTCGGATTGTGTTCGGGCAGGGGGCTGGGTAATTTCACAATCCAGGTCTGATCGTCGGCCTGACCCGCTCCAAATGAGTTTCCCACACGGGGAGTCTGTACTTCCGGGTTCGCAGAACAATTGCCGGTCCATTGTGCCAGCGAAATGGTTTTGATCGGTTTGGTTGCGAACTCCTGATCCCAGACCCGCAACAACAGTTGTCGCTTGCCATACAGAGTGATGCGAACACTTCCCGTAATCCGTGCCGGGTTTCCCAGACGGTCAAATCCTTGTAAGCGCACGGCCAGTGCGTTCCAGTCTGCGTTTCCCTGTGTATTCAAGGGGGTTGCCTGCACAGCAATCTGTGCCAGTCTGCCTGAGACCGGTGTCTGTTCAGGCGTCAGTTCCGGCGGGAGGGGGAACGTATCAGGGGCAGGCGGAACGGAGCCGCCGAACGCCCGTTGCGCGGTCAGGTTTCGCATCAGCGCCAGGACATGCCCGCGTTCCAGTGTGGGGACTCCCGCAGGGAAATACTGTTTGACCAGAGGTTCGTAGGCAGAAAGGGGATCGTCGTGTACGCCCAGGACAACGCCGCGACTGCAAGCAGAGTCGCATGGGATTACAGACGTTTGCCTCGAAGGGGGGAGCGACTCCGCATTCGTCTGGTACTCGAGCGGGGTCACGACAGCCGGCCTCTCATTTTGCGTTGAGACATACAGTGCCGGTTCGACGCGATCGCGGCGGGCTGCCGCTAATTGAATGGTTGCCTGATCGTATTGACTGTCTCCCAGAAACAGGCGTTTGATGTTCGCCAGGGGGAAACTCTGTTGAGCGACACGACCCTGTTTTACTGTTTCCAGAACGAGTGTGGCTGACGGGCCCCACTGAATATAATCCGCTGTGAATGCATCGCCGTTTGTCAGTTCAATTTTGACCCCGGCGTGCAGGTCGGCGGTCCCAAGCAGGCTGAAGACGATAATGATGATTGAGAAGCTGGATCGACGCTGCATGACATTCCCCGGTTGAGCATTCAGACAATTCAGCCGACGTGCGGCGATTGATGTTTGTCAAACAGGTATGCAGAGGCAAACCACGCGCCCGGCAGAGACGATCTGCCTGTGGGAAGTGTCGATCGGGAGAGAATTCTCTCTTTTTCAGGCAAATTAGCCGGGTTATGGCAATTGATTTTGCCAGCCGGCATTTCAGGCGTCGGGTCAGAAACCGAATCTGAGGAGAGGGGGGCGATTCGCCACAGGAAACAGGCACAGCCGACACCATGGCTGTTTCATTTGTTTGACAGCATTATCAGAGTGACGTATCGAAAGCTTTACAAAAGTCGACGGTGGGATCCGAGTTTTGAGGCGGGAAGCTGCTTCCGTTTTGTTGCGACTTTTCAGCTGAGAAACGGGTAATTGGAGAGTCTGAGTGAGCGAAATTACACAAAGTGTGATGAATATGGCACTTAGACCCCGATAATCCCAGAAACAATCTTACGAATATGCTTGACAGCAAGCAGGGAAAGCGTGATGATCATGACTTACCGCGTACGTGTCGTCCTGATTTGAATTGATGTTAGTCTAACGGGAATATCTGTTTAGATAATTTCTTTTTTAGACAGGGCGGCTATAATTTGTTACTTTTAATCAATTCGTTTTTTATGATCGATTCCGATCGGGCCAGGCAGTCGTCACGACTTTAGCTCTACGATAGTGCATTCAGAGGGAATGCATGTGCCAACGTCGGATTTTGTTTTTTTAGAAGAGGGTGGGCTGGAATTATGGCAGCTGGTCACCGTCGTGTTGACATCGAGGAAGTGAATGATGTCACCATTGCAAAATTTATTGACAAAAAGATTCTTGATGAGGGAAACATCCAAATCATCGGGACTCAATTATTCGGACTTGTCGATGAGGATGGACGCAAGAAGATTATTCTCGACTTTTCCAATGTCGAATATCTTTCCAGTGCAGCACTCGGAAAGTTAATTACACTGGATAAAAAAGTGAAAAAGGCAAAGGGAAAATTGAAACTTTGTTCAATTCGTCCTGATATCTATGAAGTATTCGCTATTACAAGGCTGAATCAACTTTTTGATATTGCCGAAACACAGGAGGCTGCTCTCGAAGGGTTTTAGTTATGGTTCGGGAATGACAAGTTCGAATTCCTTCCCGGTCCGTTACGAAACACTCTTGGAGAACAAAACATTGTGTGATAGTTCAGTAAGGAATACCAGCGTTCATTTTTGAAACTGATTTCCTTAGATTTGATTGAATTATCTCTGATTAGTAACTGGATAAACACCAGAAATCGTGTGCTGGCCAAATACATGTCATCGGACGAACACTTTGAAGTAACGATTCCCAGCGATACCTCGGAAGGTCAGGCTGTTCAAGCCAGGATTGTCGAGGCTCTTGAGGTACGTGAATATCCAGATCGCGATGTCTTTGCCGTGCGCCTTGCTCTGGAAGAAGCGCTGGTCAATGCCATCAAGCATGGTAATCGTATGTCGCCTGATAAAAGCGTCGATATCAGCTGTTGGTTGAGCGACGAACGAGTCCGCATCGAAATTCAGGATGAGGGCCATGGTTTTGATCGAACTGTCGTCCCAGACCCCACCTTGCTGGAAAATCTCGAACGCCCCTGTGGCCGGGGAATCATGCTAATGGGAGCCTTTATGAATCTCATCGAATACAATGAGCAAGGCAATAAGGTCACCCTGGAAAAGATCAAAGGGGTTGCCCCCGAACAGCCGGACTCAGAAGCTAAGTGATATAAAACAGTTACGATGTCCAGTCAGCCTCATTTTTCTTGAGAATTTTACCAGAACACATCTGGTTCATGATTAACATCGGTTGACTTCATTCATATCTCACAATATCTTATACGCACAAAGTGGTTGAGAGCTTTCTTTTACCACCAACATCTTCCTCGATAGCTCAATTGGTAGAGCGAGCGGCTGTTAACCGCTAGGTTGTAGGTTCGAGTCCTACTCGAGGAGCTTTCAGCATGAACTAGAAAACCCTCGATTGCAATACATTTTGCGGTCGAGGGTTTTGTTTTTCTATCACGCACACTTCATCCAGTCAGAGTTCAGGTTCCTGAAAAATCCCTGAGTGGTCTCCAACTGCACAAAGAATCGCTATTGTCACTCCGTCTTTGCCATTTCACGCAGTTCGCGAGCGACTGTCAGGTAGTAGTTTCTTGCTGTGGCATTAACCATATCGTGCGCCAACTTGGTTAATGCGTTTGCCTTAATCTGTCTGGCCGCCGAGTCTTGTTTGTTGATCGCCAACAGATAATCGGCAAGTTGCGCGGCCCATTGGTCATCGTCGGCGGCAAGCGCTTTGTGGGCAGAGGCCAGGAGCTTGTCCGTTCCTCCGGCCAGTTTTGCGACACGTTCGGCTTCTGCCTTCGGTGAAAGACGGAACAGATTGGATGGGTTGCCATCGAACCAGCCGAGGTATCCGTTGAAGACGCTGCGGACGCCCCAGTCAGGATGGCCATAGAATGGTTGTAGATAGTCTTTGCTGGCGAGGTTGTCGGGAAGTTGCACGTACTCGACCAGTTCGTTGGGCGTCATTCCCTTGTTCATTCCCTCGACCGTCTTGTCGTGAATGAATTGAACGGCATCGCGGTAGTCGCCGAGGACTTGCTTGACCTTGTCGGCTCCGAGGATTGGTTTGGTGTGCCCACCGACGAGGGCAACGGCATTGTTGTCTGCTAATTTGCTCAGGCTTTCAGCCCACAGACGCACGCTGCGATTGGGGGTGCCTCGAATCGCGTAAAGATTCGGAAACGAGCGGTAGAAGTTATCTCCAGCAAACAGAACTTTACCAGCCGGATACCAGACGAACAGTTGATCGTTGGTCTCCCCGGGTGATGAGACAAGTTCAAACTCAACTCCCGCGACCTGAATCATTTGGCGGTCGCTTTCCAGGAAGTGCGTTGGTTTGGTCGCGTTGTCTGAGGCGAACGCCTGGCCGCCCCGTTTCGGGTAACGTACCGGTGCGACGCCGTTATTGATCCGTTGCTCAGGCGGCAGCTTGAATCCTGCCTGTCTTGCACCTCGCACGCTTTGGAAAGTGACTCCCCCGGCGATCAGTGGACCCGCTTCGCTGCCGAAGTTTTTGTGAGCCCAGATTTGCGGGCGTTTGTTTCCAATAAATGCGTTCGCTCCGCCGGTATGGTCGCCATGTGCGTGAGTGAAGAGGATCGCTTTGACGGGCTTGTCGGTCAGCTTGCGGAACTCCGCCATGATACGCCTGGCGTCATCGAGCATCATGCCCGTGTCAACGATCACGACTCCGTCTTCGCCAATAATCATCGAGACATTGGAAACGCTGTATCCAACTGCCGTGTAAACATTGTCTGCAACCTTGATGATCTGTTCCTGAAACTGCTCGCTTTGCTTGTTCAGCCGATCTGTTGGGGTGCTGGTCTCCTGGGCCAGGCCGGACGCAGTGATCAGAAGTGAAAAAACGAGCGATAGGGTAAATCGATGCATTATGGGCTCCTCGGTTTGTAGAACAGATATCTTGTCTGTTCAGGGGGGCTGTTTTCAAATCTGTTTGCGTTTGCACTTCCGGTCTGGTCGGAGTCTGATTACCAGAAACCCCGTTCAGGTCTCTCTTCATCGTGCCGCGTCAAAAAACTCGATCGCGGTACTTGCTTCTTAGGTATATTAAGTGTATAATACACACAAGTGGGAGTCAACCCATATTTGATTTGATCGAACTTAATTTTCCATTACGATAAAGCGAGAACTCATGAAGCAGCCTGAACGCCCCGGATTTCTGATCAGTCGACTGGCCTATCTGTTCCGGATGCGCGTCGAGGATCTGTTGGCGGACAACGCTTCGGAACTTTCGGCGGAGGAATCCGCCTTGTTGATGGTGCTGGTCGAGTCTGAGCAGCCACTCCGGCGTGGAGAGTTCGCTGAAATCATGTTGCGCGATAAGACAACCATCACACGTCAGATAGACAGGATGGAAGTAAAAGGGCTTGTGGAACGAAAGCAGGATCCCAATGACGGCCGCGCGGTTTTAATCTATCCGACCTCCAAAGGGACCCGTCAGATCCGTACGCTCCTGCCCCATGCCAAGGCACTACGGCAAAGCCTGAAACGTGGATTGACGGCCGAAGAGTGGGAGATCGGCATGAGAGTCATGGGGCAAATGAAGAATAACCTGATCGACATGGATACAAAAAAATGACGTCAATGCCTGCACGTGAATCAC
This sequence comes from uncultured bacterium, assembly GCA_963974925.1. Classification (GTDB taxonomy): domain Bacteria; phylum Planctomycetota; class Planctomycetia; order Planctomycetales; family Planctomycetaceae; genus Gimesia. The sequence continues at coordinate 15,169 of CAXBFD010000092.1, forward strand.
CCGGAGGGAGTATCTTCGCGAACTTGAAACGGAATGCACCGAATCGATGCTGCAGGAGTTCCCCTTGAGTCGAATGCGGAGCGATGTGCCTGCGATTAAACAGATCAGGGGAAAAACTTTAAAATTGGAACTAACACCACCGGCAATAAAATCAGAGATAGGCCAGTACCATGAGCGAACCCACCACACGTTCAAAACACGTTCGACATCCGAAACTTGCGACACCCGCGAGGTACCTGTTCGCCTTGTTCCTGGTATCAACGGGCCTGATGACGATGATGCTCGGCTTTCGGGGCTACCCGCTCCCTGACGAACCCTCGGCTTTTCACGACTTCATGAAGGCGCTGGACGACACCGGCTACATCATTTTCTGGGTAGGGTTAGTCAAGTTCATTGCGGGCAGCCTGTTGTTCGTTCGTCGAACGACTCCGTTGGCGTTGTTGATTGCTCTGCCCTATACCGTCAATATCCTGCTGTACTGCATCTTCATCGCTAACCAGTACCTGCTTCTGGGGGTGCCTGACTTTCTATGCAACGCGTTTCTCATCTACGCCTGGTTCGACTGGTACAAAGGCTGCTTTGAAGATTGACGCCGCGTACTCCAAATCGTTGCCTCTCGGGGTATTTTGGTTTCCAGTTGCTACTATAAGTTGTGAGTAAACGCTCTTCCATTTCTGTGGACTCTGTTTCTATGTAAGCTATATGTCGTGGCGAATCGGCTTGAAAAGCGACGTTTCAGCGGCAGTAGGAATATTCTAAACAACAGGGGCTGCATGGGACGTGTGATATTTCAGTCTCTTCTGGCAGTGTTCAGTGTCGCATTGGTATCACCGACTTCATTCCCGGACACTGGCGACCATTTGAACGGGTGATTACGCCGCCGCCCACGATGGCATTGCCCCTTGAGACGGTCACGATTGGGGAATCGTGGAAGGCTGCCGGATCTGTGACCGGTTATATCGGCAATGGCAGCCGCAATCGCTTTCCCCCGACGGAAAAAGACATGTAAATACGACATATTTTTCAGAAATGGTTGAGAATCAGCCATGGTGTAGTTCTGTGTCCGCGTGTCCTCTCTGACGACCACGTCCAGCAGGCCGAATATGGTTCTGATTCTTGTAATTGTTCTGGGGTTTCCTGCCAGCGAGACTTCTGTAAAATCACGAAAACACCAGGTTCTCCCAGATTTTCTTTTAAATTCCAGAAAACCTGTTGCTTTCTTTGGTGATTTTCAATACTAAGCCCTTATGACCATGAGGTTTATCAAGCAACAGGGTTCAGAACATTTGCCATAATCGCACTTGAAACTGTCATTGAAAACTAGAGGGAACGATCATGTCGAGAAAAGGAATTATTTTAGCAGGTGGGTCTGGCACCCGGCTCCATCCCGTCACAAAAGTCATTTCGAAACAACTGCTTCCCATTTATGATAAGCCCATGATTTATTATCCGCTATCATCGTTGATGTTAGCAGGCATCAAGGAAATATTAATCATTTCCACTCCCCATGATCTTCCCATGTTTCAGGATTTATTAGAAAGTGGTGAGCAATGGGGAGTCAAATTTGAATACGCCGAGCAACCTTCACCCGACGGTTTGGCGCAAGCGTTTCTGATTGGCGAGGAATTTATTGGCGAGGATCCCGTCTGTTTAATCTTAGGCGATAATATCTTTTATGGTCATGGGCTGACAGAAAGTTTACGGGCTGCTTTCCAGAGAGAAACGGGGGCAACCGTATTCGGGTATCAGGTACATGATCCAGAACGTTTTGGTGTTGTGGAGTTCGATCGTGAAAAGCGTGCGATTTCGATTGAAGAAAAACCCCAGGTTCCCAAATCGAATTATGCGGTTACCGGGCTTTATTTTTATGATAATGACGTAGTAGAAATCGCCAAAAATGTGAAACCTTCGGCTCGCGGGGAGCTGGAAATTACCACGGTAAATAATGTCTATTTGCAGCGGGGTGATTTAAACGTGGAACTGCTGGGGCGGGGACATGCCTGGTTTGATACCGGGACTCACGAGAGCCTGCAGGAAGCGAGCCATTTTTTTCAGACGATTGAAAAACGCCAGGGACTGAAAATTGCGTGCTTAGAAGAAATCGCCTATCAAAAAGGCTGGATTTCAAAAGCACAACTGAAGATACTGGCTGAAAAACTTGGCAAAACCAACTACGGACGATATCTGCTAAGGATTATGGATGGACTTGCTTACGAATAGTCGTGCTTTTGCAGATGTGAATTCCGATTTCCGAAAGAAACGCTGTGAGTAAGATGAAGTTCTGATTCTCTGGGAAAGTGTTGTCTACTTTCTGGCTTTTGAACCAGGGTAATGCATGAAGAGGGGGCTAACTCTTCGTTCTGGTTAATCACCCTCCCAAACGCTTGATCGTACTTAAAGTCGTAATCGCACAAAATCGAATCCAGATTGCGATGATGACAGCCCACATCAGGACGCCAGGATACTGAGGTCGAAAAAACTTCCGGTAAAATCGTACCATGCCTTTATGCTTATACCATTCCACCAGGACCGGACGAGACCGACTGCAGGCACCCTGAAAGTGGGTTAGAATTGCCTCCGGTACAAACATGATTATCCACCCTTTCAGTCTGAAACGCATGCACCAGTCCAGATCTTCGCAGTGCAGAAAATATTTTTCATCCAGACCTTCAACGTCTTCATAGGCAGCACGTTTAATTAACATGCAGGCACCAGAGATTGCTTCTACTTCTATAGGGTGATCTGGCACCGCCTGCTGATGCAGATTGAAGTCGGTGAACAATCGCGGATAACGCTTTGATAGAATCGACAGTTTGAATACTCGTACAAAAGATCGCCAGGGGGTGGGAACAGTCCGCCTGCTTCCCGGCTGTTCTTTCCCGTCAGAGTCGAGCAGGCGGCCTCCGACCATTCCGACAGAGTTATTTTCAATCAAACAAGCCAGCAGTTTTGGGATGGTATTTTCATGGAGCATACAATCCGGATTGAGGTAAAGTAAATATTCATTGTGCGACTGTTGTGTGCCAATGTTACAGGCAACGGAAAATCCCTGGTTGGACTGGTTGTGGATCACCGTGATCTGGGGATGATTCGGGAAAGTCGATTCTAAAAGTGAAATGCTGCGATCTCTTGAAGCGTTATCAACAACGATGACTTCAGCGCCAGGAGCAAATTGCAAGACTGACTTTACGCAGGCAGTCACATGTTCGCTAGAATTGTAATTGACGATAATAACGGAGAGATTTGTGTCTGCCATTAGCTTGGAACTCACTTTATCCAGGTGCGTATCTTGTTGAATCGGGTGGACCAGTCGCATGCTTTTCTGAAAGTTACCACTTCTTCAGCAGTCGGGGTTACATCCAGGCTCTGGATTACACATTCTTCCAGAGTCGTGTCTTCAAAAAATACGACTCCTCCCTGTTTTGCGTGTTCGGGCATCGAGCCAAACTGAGTTGATAAAACTGGTTTCCCCAGTCCCCGGTATTCATAAAATTTGATCGGATCTACGCCCTGTGACAGCGGATTGATTTTAAAAGGTATGATCCCCACAGAAAAGAGCCTGATTTGTTCAACAAGCTCCTCACGCGGGCAGGCTTTACGTAATTCGATATTTTTCGGGAGAGGGGGGGGATTCACAAAGCAGGGGCCGATCAACCTGATGATACAGTCAGGGTTTTTTTTCGCCAGTGCAATTGTTAATTCCCAGTCAAACCATTCTGCAATGGATCCGACATAGCCTAGTACTACCGGACGTGTTGCAGCGGCATTCTCTGGTTCAGGCAAGGGGAGCGCAGACATATCATAACCATTCTCAACGACCGTGATTTCGGATTTGAGATGGGCGATGTTCAGTTCCAGGTGCCGGGCAGAGATCATGACATGGTTGACCCGTTTGACGATTTGCTGTTCCCAGGAGCCCATGGCGACTTTTGAAAGCCCTGAATAGAACTGAGAAAAGTCATCCATCCGATCATAAACCGTGACTTGTGACTCGGCATGCTTCAAGAGCCAGAGCCCCAGCCGATTGGGTTTTCCAATCGCAATCATGAGCTGACCTTTAGAATCGTGGCAAAACTTTAAAAGTTGATTCTTTACGTTATTCCATAAGAAATGATTGACGTGCCTGAGTATCGGAAGTGGCTCCAGAGGCAGGCAGGGGACATTAATCACTGTCAGATTTGGTAGTTGATTATTGGATTTGCTGGGAGAAAGATCGGGAAGTCTTACTAAATCATTGAATCGGGGTAAACGGGTAGGGAACGGGTTGACCCATAAAATATGATTGACGGCAGCAGATTGTGACAGGTATTTCACGAATTCATGAGGGCGCTGCGTATAGCTATCCCAGGGAACAGGTGAAAAATAAATCAAATCCATTACTCAATTTCTCTTTTTAACGGTAACGGGTTCGATTTAAGTTTGTGAAAGGAATCGATTAGGATCACAGCGGTACTCCGGACTCTCATTCTGACTGTATGCTCAGTTCCGATGGGAACCGTCTTGTTTGTGAATGGTGTTTTGCGGAATGTGAAAACACCTGTGCATTTGAAATGCGTAGTTTAGCGAACTAATTGATAAGCCAGAACAGCAAAATAGGATTTATTCCTCTATGTCCTGACTACCGGCAATGCAGGACTGATGTTTTTACAATGTGCAGGGAAAAACTGTTTTTTACGACTAATTGGAGTGAAAAGCCATATACCACCATGTTTTTAAGAAGCTGATAGCTGCTTCAGGCATATTTGAAATACTGCAGTTTGGGGAACAGTGATGATCAGTTTCGCTGCAAATTACATTTCGTTAACTGATTATTCAGCAAACGTCAGCAAAAAACGGTTCGAGCTGTGACTAATTCTGTTGAATTTCTCACCAGATCTCACGTTATCGAATTGTTCAAATAAAAGAAACTACTCCGATTATGACATCTAATGCTGATGCCATGAGGTTATTAACTGAAGGAGTAGATTGCATCGCTGCGACATGGGATCAGAACTAATATCGATTTATCTGAATGAATGCAATATAAATCATGCTCGAAAATATGTCCTAACAGGTCTGTGCATCGTAGTTAATGCTGATCGCACGGAGATGATGGGTTCGGTGGATATCTTCGGTGAACAGTGTTCAAATAGTGATGGAATATGTAAAAAATTACCAGATCAGACAATGCATCTTGATGCTCATTAACTCAGCTGGAATGCTGGCTTGCTTTAATAAACTGTTGTCAAATCAAAGGCTGACAATAGCTTGGGGGTCCAGTCGGCGTATTTAGATATTGACAAATTTGACGAGGTCAATAAATTAGCGTTTCCAATTCGCATATTATTTCATTTATTTCACCACTGAGGGTGATTGATTAACCGTATCGATCTGGTACAGAAAGCTTCCTGCTGGTTGTGGTAATGGACACCCTTCGTACTTAATGGGGCACGAATGCCAGGTGAGTTGGGCTTTACTGAATGTTTAAAACGAGTAGGTAGTGCAGAGTAAACGTAGTGATATAAAACGCTGATTGAAGAGGGGTTTGTTCGTAAACGGCCATTTATGAAATGAGGATTGTTATGTCTGCTGTTCAATGCATTAGCCGGATGGTCTGATATTAATCGCAGAATTGTTTTCAGGAAAAAATATCTATCAAACATTTTATGATAGATATATAAGGGGTCAAGGATGAGTATTTATTTAGTGGGCTGTCAGCGTTCAGGGACTACATTACTACGTTTGATATTGAATTCGCACAGTAAAATCACATGTTTTGATGAAGCTGTTTCTTATGATATATTTTTGGGGCAGGAAGATTCGAACGCTAAAAAAGATTGCAAAGAGATCCTTGGATATAAAATTCCCAGATTCACGGAACAATTACTATCGACAGTAGTTTGTGACCCTGACTATCCTCATATTCCACAATTTTTTCGTAAAGACGACCGGGTCATTTTTATAGCCCGAGATGTACTGGATGTAATTTCGTCAATGAAATCTCTGATTTTTTCAGATGGAGTTAGTTGGTTGCAGAAGTACGGAGTTGAGATTCTGAAATTCAAGATGCAGGACATCTCATTTGCCAGACAGTATCAAAGTGAAATCAATCTGGTGGAAAAGTCTCAATTTAGCGATGCTACTGTAGGAGCCTTGTATTGGAAATACAAAAATGATTCACTCTTTGAATATCAAAAAAATGGGTTAAATCTGGTCTCAGTTCAATACGAGAACCTGGTTTCCTCTCCTGAGATTGAAATTCGGAAAATTGTTGATTTTTTAGGAGTTGCATTTGAAGATTCATTGCTAAACCATCATCAGCAACAGCATGGCGAATTAGAACCTGATGGAAATGCGATTGGTGGTACCGACCCAGCGCGGGCAATTTCCGTGTCATCAATTGGAAAGCATATTGGGAATTTGTCTCAAAGTGAGATGCAAATCATTCAAGAAATTACGGAATCCACTCAAGCAAATCTGGCTCATGTCTATTTTTAGTCTGACATATTAGGGTCAAATAATTCGGGTTTAATAATTCGGGTCAAAAATGAAAATTCAAAATGAGACACTCCTGTCCACGTCGGAAATCAAATCGAGACTGATTTTTGACCAATACAGTCGCTATTTGCCAACGGCCAAATTGATTCAATCAATTCTTGGTTCCGATGAATCAGAAATTCTTGATATTGGCAGCGGCGATGAATGCATCCTGGGGCAACTTCTACCCGATCATTTATTTACGTTTATTGATCCACTGTTGGTAGACAAAGTTGCGATCAGCGATAATCACCAATATATCGCCGGTGATATCTTTTGTGCCGAACTGGAAACGAAGAGGTTTAGCGCGGTTTGCACTGTAGATGTTCTCGAACATATTCCAGCTGATTTCAGAGAATGTTTTCTCGAAAAAATAGAGGAACTGGCAACGGAACTTGTCATTTTATCGTTTCCCTGCACAGAGCTTGATTCTGAAAAGCTCGATTTGCATATGAATAAAATTTATTCATCAGTTTTTGGGAAAGATTATCCCTGGTTAGATGAGCATTTCAACTACGGATTACCAAGTTCAACTGATGTGGAATTGTTCTTTAAAGAGAGAGGGTGGAATACATATTGTTTTGGTCATGGGCATTTGCCATGGCTGGAAGAGTTTTTGAGTTTTTCGCTGGGCGCATTAGATATTCCCGTTCTTCGGAATATTGTATTTGAATTTAGTCGAAAGTTTAATGATCTCGCAGTAGACGCAGATATCTGTCCTCCCTGTTATCGTCGAGTCTTTATCGCATCGAAAAGAGAAGTTGGCTGTAATTTAAATGAGATTTTTTCCTACGAGCAATACCAGGCTCAACTACCGGCAATTACCGAGCAACTAAAAGAAGTCTTTTATTCCGGAGTTTTGAAAGAATGTCGAACGCAGTCTGAATATATCAACGCGTTAAAGGTGCAGAAACAGCAATTGGCAGATGTTTTAACTCTGCTGGAAGGACAACAGCATGTTGCACAGGAACAATCTCCATTCAAGGCACACATCAAGGTTCCTGGGAAAGATTTAATAACTGCCCTCAACGAACCATCAAACTTTCATGCGCAGCTTCAACAGCAAGCAGTTCATCCTGGTCAGGCATCCGACACTGCATTGAAATTGGATGAAAGTTTGAAAAGAGAGAAGCTGCTCAATATACAGTTACAGAATTTACAAGCACAGGCAGAGAGATTTACTCAAAAAATCAACAGTCTTTTAGATGCTCAGTCCGGTTTAAATGCAGTATTGGAAACGGAAAAGCTTTCTCTAGTGAAGCCAGTACTCAGACGTTTGATCCGGTTAGCTCGCCGGGTCTTCCATTTAATGCCTGGGAAAGTTCAATCCATTATCAGGTCTGTGAAAAATAGAACACTTCCAGTAATCAAAAGGGTTATTAAAAATTCACTTAAATCGACAAAAGTATTAAAACAGCAGAGAGCTCAATCGCTCAAAAAAATATTAAGTTGTGAACGGGAAGGTTATGATGTGTTCGTTTTTCCGGTCATTGACTGGCATTTCCGAATTCAGCGTCCACAACACTTTGCCTCCGGACTAGCTCAACATGGTCACCGTGTGTTTTACTTTAGTACTACTTTTGGAGATGGTGATCCCTCAGTAACATTACTGGAGCAAATTGAAGAGCGTATTTTCCTTTGCCAGTTAAATATTCCAGCTCGACATCATTCTTCAATATACGAGCACATGCCTACTCAAGCTCAAGAGGGAATGCTCATTGAAGCACTGGATGATTTCATCAGGGAAGCCAGAATCAAAGAAAATGTATCGATTGTGGATCATCCCTTCTGGACCTCCGTCGCCTTAGGGTTGTCTGGTTCAATGGTGGTCTATGATTGCATGGACGATCATAGCGGTTTTCATAATACCACAAGTGAAATTCTAGAGGCCGAAGTACACTTGCTGCAAAATGCAGATTTAGTAATCACATCGTCTGCGACACTCTCAGCCAAGGTGGCGAAGGAACGAAAAAATACACTGATTCGAAATGCAGCCGATGCAAACTGGTTTTCGCAACCACCGGAAAATCTCAAGTATCATTCAGACCACCCGGTGATAGGGTACTTTGGAGCCATCTCGGATTGGTTTGACTTAGACCTGGTGATCAAGGCGGCTCAAGCCTACCCGGAATACGAATTTGTACTCATCGGGAGTACTTTCATGTGTGATACCACGATCGCTGAATCAGTTAAGAATATCCATTTCATGGGGGAAGTGCCTTATGCCGACCTGAAAGGCTATCTCTATGCATTTGATGTCTGCATTATTCCATTTAAACTGACCGAACTGATTCTCCATACAAATCCTGTAAAACTTTATGAATATCTGGCGTCAGGTAAGCCTGTTGTCGCGACGGCAATGCCGGAGCTGCTTCTGGTTAAAGAACACGTTCATATCTCTCACAATGCTGAGTCTTTTATCAGTGATATCCAACACGCTCTGAATACAAGAGACGAGCCTGCCGGCATTCAATCTCGCAAGGAATTTGCGTTACAAAACCAATGGTCAAATCGAGTTGAAAAATTTGAAGAGACGATTGAAGCGATCTGTCCGGCAGTAAGCATTGTCGTACTCACCTATAATAATCTGGAGTTTACTCGTAATTGTTTAGACAGCCTGCTGGAGTTTACAAATTACCCGAACTGGGAACTGGTTATTGTTGATAATGCCTCCAGTGACGGTTCTCAGGAGTTTCTGCGAACTTTTGCAGAGCAACAAGCCAATGTGAAATTAATCCTAAATGAAGAGAATGCTGGTTTTGCGGCTGGCAATAACGTTGGCATTCAGAATTCGACCGGTGAATACATTGTTCTCCTCAATAATGATACGATTGTGACCAGAGGATGGTTGTGGGGTTTGATTCGATATTTTCTAAGAGACAAATCACTGGGACTACTCGGGCCGGTGACAAACAATATCGGAAATGAAGCAAAAATTGACATCCATTATGACAATATGGATCAGATGGCGATTGAGTCCAGAAAATACACTTCAGAACGCAGCCGCCAGCTGCTTTACATTAATACGGTTGCTTTCTTTTGTGCTGTAATTCGTCGGCAAGTCATTGATGAAATCGGGCAGTTGGATGAAGTATTCGGCTGTGGATTCTTTGAGGATGACGATTTCTGTGTACGTGCAAGAAATGCAGGTTTCAAGATAGCGATTGCGGATGATGTATACATACACCACCACCTTTCTGCTTCATTCAGTCTACTGAAAGAAGAAACAAAGAAAGCGTTATTCGAACAAAATAAAGCGATTTATGAAGAAAAATGGGGGGCTTGGATCCCCCACGTTTACCGATCTTGATTTAAATTCCTTCCAGATCGCATCATATTTAACCCTGGCGTCTCTCGCTCTTTCATACTCAGTCCATATGGCCTTGGAGACGCTACGGTAAACCTGAACACCGACTAAGCAACGGATTGCTTGATAAGGGAACGAAAACATGAGCTGGCGGTAAAGTACAAATTTCTCCGGCTTACCAGTAATCAGATGTATCAAATCATTTTGCTGGATTGTTCCTGCTTTCTGAGTGATCTCGAGCCCCTTTTGCAAAGCTGAGATTGTATGGATATTCAGAATCATAAGATTCTCTATTTTACCTCAGGGGCTGAATAAACTGTGCCAAGTCGTTTGGAGCCGCAGTCAGATCAGATCTTACGTCAAGGAGTCAAATGTTCTATGATCTTACCGCTTTCGGTATCCTGCTGGCATTTAATCGGAACTATGGGGTGATTCAATTCATTGGTTCGGGTATAGAATTTTATGAGTAAAAATGAAAATGTAGTACTGGTTGCTCTACTGTTTCTAGGCGCAGTCTTAACATGCTTTGGCTTGGTAAACCTGTCACATTCGATAGGGTGGACACATTCAGGGTGGTATCACTTCGCTATTTTTCTAGTACTGTGTCTGGCAGGCGTTGTTATTGGTTCCCGGGTCACGAACAAACCCCCTCGTTTTATCGGTGTTGTGATAGCACTTGGATTCACTCTGATTGCTGGTGCCTGGTGGCCTTTGTTAGTGACGTTCTGGTTTATTTTCGCGTCATTTATTTTAGGTCAACACATACACTCTCTGCTTGGTCTTTCACCGAATGACAGTCAGTGCGTTCTTAGTTTTTTGACCGGCGCTGGAGCCTATGGCTCTTTAGTAGCTTTATTGGCACATTTCCCAATTAATTACCCAGCATTATACGGATTCATTCTTCTTCTACTGACAGGCCCCCCATTTCTGTACCAGTTGTTATGAGAGCTTTGGGTAATCTGACCTTGCCCCCAACCTTGTACCAGTTGGAATGTTAGAGACCCAAGGTAAATTCATCCCTGGCGCGCCAGGGATGAATTTTTCGCGAACTCCACCGGGGTCTGGTTTCCCAGTGAGCTGTGTGGGCGGTTTTCGTTGTAGTCCAGCCGCCACTGGTCAACTTGTTCTTGAGCGTCTGCCAGGCTTAAAAACCAATGCTGGTTTAAACATTCCTGGCGAACTCGTCCATTGAACGATTCAATATACGCATTATCCGTCGGTTTTCCAAGCCGACTGAAATCCAGAGTCACGTTGTTGAAGTAAGCCCACCAGTCCAGGCTCTTCGAAATGAACTCCGGACCGTTATCCACGCGAATCGATTGAGGACAG